>NZ_JAVTIZ010000001.1:0-752479 GCF_031843845.1 Microbacterium sp. WCS2018Hpa-23 | reverse complement strand
GGCGAGTTCCGCGAACTCGCCCGCGTCCGCAACGCCGTCTACCGCGAGCTCACCGGCCGCACCGAGCAGGACCTCACACCCGAGGCGCTGCTGCCTCTGCTGCGTTCCCGCAAGGAGCGCACCACCGTGGTGTGGGCCGTCAGAGTCGGTGACGAGACGGTCGGCCGCGCCGTCGTCGACATCCCCCATGAGGAGGGATCGCGAGTGGCGATCGCGTCGATCGAGATCCATCCACGGGTCTGGGGGCGCGGGATCGGCACGGCCGTCGTGCCTCACATCGAGGCCGTCGCGCGGGAGCACGGTCGCACCGTCATCCAGAACTGGACGGAGCAGCCGGCGAGCGACGGTCCACGGCTCGAGGCACGCACCGGCTTCGGCAGTGTGCCGGATGACCACGTCGCACGATTCCTCACCCGTCACGGCTTCACCCTCGAGCAGGTGTACCGCGTGAGTCGTCTCGATGTCACAACCGAGACTCTCGATCGCGCGCGAGCACTGTACGAGGAGGCCCGCGCGTTCTCGACGGACTACCGCGTGGTCCAGTGGGGGCTTCCCACCCCGGCCGAGCACATCGACGGCTACGCGTGGCTGAAATCGCGCATGTCGACGGACGCTCCGTCAGGCGATCTCGAGACAGATGAGGAGGCCTGGGACGCCCGGCGTCTGATCGACGGCGAGAAGCGCATCGAGGAGATGGGCCAGACCATGCAGGTCACGGTCGCCCAGCACATCCCCACCGGTGAGCTGACCGCCTTCACTGAACTCGGAATCGGCCCGGACCTCACCGCGACCACGCACCAGCACGACACTCTCGTACTGGTCGAGCACCGTGGGCACCGCCTCGGGCAGCTCGTGAAGTGCGCCGCCCTTCTCGCCTGGGGCGATGTCGCTCCGCAATCCGGCGACGTGATCACGTACAACGCCGAGGAGAACCGCCCCATGCTCTCCATCAACGAAGCCATGGGCTTCACCGCCATCGCCTATGAAGGCGCCTGGAAGAGGGAACTGACATGACGACCATCGCGCTGACGATCTCTGCGCTGACCGTCCCGAAATCACTGGACGATGCCGACGGCGCGGACTTCCGCGCCTACGGGGACCTCAATCGCCAGATCTGCGATGAACTGGTCGGCCTGCCCGACATCGCGCCCGACGCCGCACAGCTGCTGGCCGGGTGGCAGGACAGCACCGACACCCTGCACACCGGGTTCGTCGCACGCCTCGGAGACGAGATCGTGGGGATGATCACGATCGACTACGCGCAGGAGGAGGACGCCCACGCGGCGGAAGTCGACCTGATGGTGCCGGAGCGTCACTGGGGACGCGGCGTCGAGGATGCCCTGCTCTCGCTTGCGGAGACGGAGGCACACGCGCACGGTCGCTCACTCGTGCAGATCTGGACGCTCCACCGACCGGTCGAGGGCGAGCGGATGATCGTTCCGCGAACCGGATGGGGTCGCATCCCTGCGATCCCGCTCTCCGACGCCCTCGAAGCGCGTGGTTACGAGTTCGAACAGGTCGAGCGCAACAGCGAATTCGATCTGCGCTCGGACCCCGCTCCCCTCCGCGAGGCGATGGAGACCGCGCAGACCGCGGCAGGACCCGACTATCGAGTGCTGCAGTGGCTCGCTCCGACGCCGCCCGAACACCGCGAGGGCTACGCGGCGATCCTCGCCCGTCTCTCGACGGATGCACCGAGCGGCGAGATGGACTTCGTCGCCGAGGTCTGGAACGCCGAGCGCGTCGTCCGACGCGAGAAGCGTCTCACCGGTGCCGGTCAGGCGCTGTCGGTCGTCGCGGTGCAGCACATCCCGACCGGTGACCTCGTCGCCTACAACGAACTCCTGATCGCGTCGGACCGCACGGGGGTGACGCATCAGCTCGGCACGCTCGTCTCGAGCGAGCACAGGGGGCACCGCCTCGGAGCACTCGTCAAGTGCGCCAATCTCCTGCACTGGCGCGAGCTGATGCCCCTCTCCCCGGTGGTCTCGACGTTCAACGCCGAGGAGAACCGTCCGATGCTCGGCATCAACGAGGCGATCGGGTTCACCGCGGTCTCCTACGCGGGTGCCTGGCAGAAGCGGATCTGACGGAGATCATCCGATCGGTGTATGCGGCTCGGCGGGGATCATCCGCCGGGCCGATGCACCGATCGGAGCCTCCCGCGAGGCTGGAAGCATGAACGCATCCGTCCTCGAAGCCCGATCCCTCACGAAGTCCTACGGCAGCACTCGCGCACTCGCCGGAGTGGATCTCGCCATCCATCGTGGCGAGTCCGTGGCGATCATGGGCGCATCCGGATCGGGGAAGACCACGCTCCTCCACGTGCTCGCTGGGATCATCACCCCCGACACCGGCACGGTGAGCTTCCAGCCCTCCACCGGCGGCCCGGTCGAGCTCGCCGGCCTCGGCGAATCCGCACGGTCGCGGCTGCGACGAGAGCGGTTCGGGTTCGTCTTCCAGCAGGGCCTGCTGATCCCCGAGCTCACCGCCGTGGAGAACGTCGCGCTGGCCTCGATGATCAACGGAGTGAAACGGGCGGATGCCGTGGCGCACGCGGCGTCATGGCTCGCCGCTCTCGGGCTCGCGGGCATGGAGGATCGACGGATCGGTGAGCTGTCGGGCGGGCAGGCGCAGCGCGTCGCAATCGCTCGCGCCCAGGCCACCGGCGCCGACCTCGTGTTCGCCGACGAGCCGACCGGCGCGCTGGATTCCCACACGTCGCAGGACGTGATGAACGCGCTACTCTGGTCGACCACCGGACAGGGCCGGACGCTGCTCGTCGTCACCCATGATCCGGAGGTCGCGGCGCGCTGCTCGAGAATCGTCTCGGTCCGCGACGGCCAGATCACGACGTCGGCGGTGCAGGCATGAACACGTCGGTGCTCGGTCTCCTGCTCCGCCCTGCCAAGGGGCAGACCGCTGTGATCGCCCTCCCCGCCACTGCCTTCGCGATCGTCACGGCTCTGGTGCTCACCGTCGTGGGCGGAGCGCAGTCGTTCTGGACCTGGACCGACGGCTACGGTCCTCTGTATCAAGCCCTCGCCGCCATCGCACTGGTGCTCCTGGTCGTCCCCCTCGCGAACCTTGGCGGTGCCGCGGCCCGGCTCTCCGCGCGCAGACGGGACGAGCGGTTGTCGACCCTCCGCCTTCTCGGCGTCACTCCGCTCGGGGTGAGCGTGGCCACCGTGATCGAGTCCGTCCTCGTCGCGGCCGTGGGTGCGCTCGTGGGGATCGTCGCGTATCTCGCGATCTCTCCCCTCATCGGACTCATCCCATTCCGTGGAGCGGCGCTCGGTCTCGACGCAGTGCTGCTGCCACCGGTCGGCGTCTTTGCGGTCGTCGGTGCAATCCTGCTCGTCGCCGCCGGCAGCGCCGCACTCGGACTCCGGAGGGTGATCATCTCGCCTCTCGGCGTGCGGCTTCGCACGACCACCTCGTCCGTGCACTGGTTCCGCGCGATCATCGGCGTCTCGGTGATAGCGATCGTCTTCGTCCTCGTGAAGATCTTCCCCTCGATCGCGGGCTTCACGACCACCATCGTCGTGCTGGCGGTCCTGTTCGCGGTCGCTCTGGCGATCCTCAATGTGATCGGCCCGTGGGTGCTCAAGGTCGTCGCATCCCGTCAGCTGCGGCGCGCCGAGAGGGCGGACCGGCTGCTCGCAGCGCGGATGGTGCTCGACTCTCCGAAAGCCGCATGGCGCCAAGTGAGTGGAATCGCGATGGCCAGCTTCATGGCGGTGTTCGCCGGAACCGGCGTCTCTCTGATGAACGTGATGGGCAGCGAGGGGCTCGACGGCGCGGATGCCGCTCTCGCGGTCGACATGCGCACCGGCCTTCTCATCACCCTCGTCGCCTCGTTCCTCATGGTCGCCGCATCGGTCGGAGTGAACCAGGCGGCATCGATACTGGATCAGCGCGACCTGCACCGGAGCCTGCACCACCTCGGGATGCCGCTGGAGACCGTCGACAGCGCACGGAGAAGGGCGATCATGTCGCCTCTGCTGATCACCGCACTCGGTTCGGCGCTCTGCGCTGCGGTGCTGGTCTTCCCGCTGCTGGGCATCGCTCTCATCACCGCACCCGAGTCGCTGCTGACGATCGCGGTCGTCGTGAGTGTGGGCATCGCCGTGGTCTGGACGAGCACCCGTGTCACCAGGCCGCTGCTCGCGCAGTCCTTCCACGCGGCCTGAGAGCACGGTCGGTCAGCGCCGGCGCTGGCACCGGGGGCAGTAGTGACTCGATCGGTTCATGAACGCCTCACGCCTGATGAGTCCACCGCACCGAGGGCACGGCTGCCCGCCACGACCGTAGGCGTTGAGCGAGTGCGCGAAGTAGCCCGCCTGGCCGTTCACGTTCACGTACTGGGCATCGAAGCTGGTGCCGCCCTCGGCGAGAGCCTTGGCGAGGACCGTTCGGACCTCGATGAGGAGGCGTTTCGCCGCCTGCGCGGAGAGCGAGCTCGCCGGCGTCTCCGGATGGATGCGCGCCGCCCAGAGCGACTCGTCGGCATAGATGTTGCCGACGCCGCTGATGACCTGCTGGTCGAGGAGCACCCGCTTGATCGCACTCCCGCGCCGCAGCAGCGCGAGGAGGAACCCGGTGTCGTCGAAGTGGGGGTCCATCGGGTCGCGAGCGATGTGCGCGACCTGAGTGGGCACCGGAGTCGGCCCGTCGAGCACGAGTCGGTCGACCGCGAGTGACCCGAACGTACGCTGGTCGGCGAAGACGATCGCGAGCTCACCGTGACGAGGATGCTCGATGTTCATCCGGATCCGCTCGTGCCGCTCTGCTGGGGCATCCGCAGCGCGGAGCAGCATCTGACCGCTCATCCCGAGGTGGGCGATCAGAGCGGCGCCATCGGAATCGAGCGGAAGCCAGAGGAACTTGCCTCGACGGGAGGCATCGGTGAAGCTGCGCCCTTCGAGACGGGCGACGAAGTCGGCAGGCCCCGCAGCATGGCGCGTCAGCGCGCGCTCGTCGAGGACGGTGACCGCCGTGACGACGGAACCGATCGCGGCGGGAGCGAGTCCCACACGGACGACCTCGACCTCAGGGAGCTCAGGCACGCTCGTTGAGGAAGCGCCAGGCGCTGAGCGCCGCCGCCATCTCGGCCGTCTTCTTACTGCTGCCTTTGCCGGTCATCGCGAGGTCGCCGACCGCGACGGTGGCGACGAAACGGCGATCGTGGTCGGGGCCGCTCGCCTCGATCGAATATGCGGGCGGAGTCGCTCCGAGTTTCGCGGCCAGCTCCTGAAGACTCGTCTTGGGGTCCATGGCAGCGCCGTACCGCTCGGGGTCGGCGAGCAACGGCTCGGTCAGTCGCAGCACGAGGTCGGTGGCGGCATCGGGACCTGCCGACAGGTAGGTCGCGCCGATCACCGCCTCCATCGTGTCCGCGAGGATCGAGTCCTTGTTGCGGCCGCCGGTCTGCTCTTCTCCGCGTCCCAGCAGCAGATGGCTGCCCAGATCGAGGCCTCGAGCGACTTCCGCGAGAGCGACCGTCGACACGACGCTCGCGCGTCGTTTGGCGAGTTCGCCCTCGTCGAGACCGGGATGGGTCGTGAAGAGCATCACGGTCACGGCCTGGCCGAGAACGGAGTCTCCGAGGAACTCGAGGCGTTCGTTATGCGGGATCCCGCCGTGCTCGTACGCGTAGGAGCGATGGGTGAGTGCCAACTCCAGAAGCTCCGCGTCGATATCGACGCGGAGCTTCTCTGGGAGAGGTCTCGTCCCCCCAGGGACCTTCGTCACAGTCGTGAAGTCGCGACTCAGACGTCGGCGACCTTGCGGCCCTTGTACTCGAGGAACAGCTCGGTGCCCTGCGAGTCGGTGACGACCTTCGCCTGGTGGGGACGGCTGTAGACGACCTGTCCGTTCTCGATCGTCTTGACGAGCGCGACGGGCGCCGCCTTCCACTGCGCACGGCGCGAGCGGGTGTTCGAACGGGATACCTTGCGCTTCGGGGGGTTACCAGCCATGACTAGCTCTCTTCTTTCTCGACGGCACGAGATTCTTCCGTGCCGTCTTGGTCTGTGATGTTCTGGAGCGCACTCCACCGAGGATCGATGGGAGCGGCCTGCTCCGTTCCGGTGCTCGCGGTCAGTCTCTCGCCCGTTTCCGGGTCGAGCCCGGGGCAATCCGGCTGACACACCGGCTGAAATGGAAGCGACAACACGGCCGCATCCCTGACTAGAGTTTCAAGATCCACGTGGTCGTCTTGAACCTCGAAGTCAGTTTCTTCCTCACCAGGATACGCGAAAAGCTCCTGGAACTCGACTTCGACGGGCCGGGCGATGTCGATCAGGCATCTTCCGCACACTCCGGAGTACTCCGCGTCGGCCGTTCCGGACACGAGGATGCCCTCGTGAACCGACTCCAGACGCACATCCAGGTCGAACTCGGATCCTGCTTCATACGCCACGATCCCCTCTCCCCACGCTTCGCGCAGGGTCACGGAGAACTCATGCTCGCGCATCTCGCCGGGCTTGCGGACGATGTCGCGGACGGGGAGGACGAAAGGGCCACTCATTCGGGAACGCACCCCGCAATGGTACCGGCTCTGCATCGTGCGGGGCTGGTTCCTCGCTGTGCGCGATGACTCGACCGGGAAGGTCAGATGCCGCGCGACCCCGTATCGAGGAATGCCGCGACCGCAGGCGGGACGAACGGTGAGACATCGCCGCCGAGCCCCGCGACCTGACGCACCAGCGAGCTCGACACCAGCGCATGCGCGGGATCGGGCAGCAGGAAGACGGTCTCGATGTCGGCGAGGTGACGGTTGACGATCGCCATCGGCGATTCGTAGGCGACGTCGATCTGCGACCGGATCCCCTTGACCAGGACCCCTGCACCGACGTCTCGCGCGTAGTCGACCAGCAGGCCCATGCTCCAGGAGCCCACGACGACGTTGTCGCCGATGCCCTCTTCGGCGATCGACTGCTCGATCAGCGACATCCGCTGCGCGATCGGCAGCATCGCCTCTTTGCCCGGGTTGTGCACGACGAGCACATGGAGCTCGTCATACAGCTTGGCCGCGCGACGGATGACGTCGAGGTGGCCAAGGGTCGGCGGGTCGAAGGAACCCGGGACGACGGCGATCCGGCTGCTCATGCCACCAGCCTAGGGCACGTCGTCTGCAGGTCAGTTCTTCGCCAGAGCCGCACGATCGTCGTCGCTCACCCGTCGCTCGATCGCCGATCGGAGGCCGGCATTCGCCTCGAGATCCGGATCTGCGGCGAGGATCCCCTCGGCCAGTTCGCGCGCCCTGACGATCAGACCGGAGTCCTTCACCACGCGGAGCAGCTTGAGGGAGGAGCGGACACCTGCCTGGGCGGAACCGAGCACGTCGCCTTCACCGCGCAGATCGAGATCGACTTCGGCCAGGGCGAAGCCATCGAGGGTGGCAGCCACCGCATCGACCCGGTCGCGTGCGACGGACCCGGCTTCGGCCTCGGTGACCAGCAGACACAGGCCGGGGACTCCGCCTCGTCCGACACGGCCACGCAACTGGTGCAGCTGCGACACTCCGAATCGATCGGCGTCGAGCACGATCATCGTCGAGGCGTTGGGAACGTCCACTCCGACCTCGATCACCGTCGTCGCGATCAGCAGGTCGATCTCGCCGCGGGCGAAGGCCTGCATGATCGCATCCTTCTCGTCCGACGGCATGCGACCGTGCAGGACCGCCCTTCGCAGAGCACCCAGCTTCGGGTGCGTCTCGAGCGCCTCATCGAGCTGCACAACGCCCCACCGGGGACCGGATGCGCCCTCGGGCTGGACGAGCGGCTGCTCGCCCGCCTCCGCCGTCTTCTTCGTCGTATCGATCGCGGCGCACACTGCGAACACCTGGCGTCCCTGGGCGATCTCCTCGGCCGCGCGCTCCCACACCCTGTTGAACCATCCCGGGTGCTCGGCCAACGGAGCGACGAAAGACTCGATTCCCGCTCGCCCCTTCGGCATCGTCCGGATCACCGAGGTGTCGAGGTCGCCGAAAACGGTCATGGCCACGGTGCGCGGGATCGGTGTCGCGGTGAGCACGAGCGCATGCGGGCTCGACCCCTTGGCCCGCAGCGCCTCACGCTGCTCGACTCCGAACCGGTGCTGCTCGTCGACGACGACGAGACCGAGGTCGGCGAAGGTCGTCTTCTCTCCGAGCAGCGCATGGGTGCCGACGACGATCAGCGCCTGCCCTGACGCCACTCGGAGCGCGGCCTTGCGGCGCTCAGCCGCCGGCATCTGGCCCGTCAACAGCGTCGGCATGACCAGCGGGCCCAGCTGCGGTCCGAGCATCTTCGCGATCGACCGCAGGTGCTGCCCTGCGAGCACCTCGGTGGGCGCGATGAGAGCAGCCTGTCCCCCGGACTCGGCGACCTGCAGCATCGCCCGCAGCGCGACCAGTGTCTTTCCCGAGCCGACCTCGCCCTGCACGAGCCGGTTCATCGGCCAGGATCCGACGAGGTCCGCGGCGACCTGCGCTCCGACCGTCTGCTGGTCCGGGGTGAGTTCGTAAGGCAGCGAGGCGTCGAAGCGTTCGAGCAGCCCGCCGGGCGTGGCCGGTCGAGCCGTGGCCGAGAGCGCCCTGACGGCATCGCGTTGCTGCAGGAGCGCCGTCTGCAGCGTGAGCGCCTCGTGCATGCGCAGCGTGCGGACAGCCGGATCGATGTCGTTGCGCGTCTGAGGACGGTGGATCTGCTCGAGCGCCTCGCGCGCCGTCAACAGCTCCTCCCTGGTGCGGACCTCGGCGGTCAGCGGCTCAGGCACCTCTCCGAGTCCGTCGAGCACGCGCGTGATGAACTTCGCGACCTGCCAGGTCTGCAGGCTCGCCGTGGCCGGGTAGATGGGTATCAGCACGGCCGCCCGAGCATCGGCCCGACGCCGTGCCGCATCCTCGTCATCGAAGAGCTCGTATTCGGGGTGCGCGAACTGCGTCATGCCGTTGAACTCGCCGACCTTGCCCGAGAAGACGCCTCGGCGCCCGACGGCCAGGTCTTCCGAACGCCACTTGGCTGCCCCCAGGTTCTTCGCGAAAAAGGTGAGGGACATCTTGCCGATGCCGTCGCCGATCACGACGTCGACCATGGCGCCCCGGCGATTGCGCATGGCCCTGGCACTGGAGGACAGCACCTCGGCGACGATCGTCACCGTCTCACCGAGAGGGAGTTCGCGGATCGGGGTCAGCTCGCCAGGATCGGCGTACCGCCGCGGATAGTGCGAGAGCAGATCGCCGACGGTCTTCATGCGGAACGCCCTGTCGAGGGTCTTCGCCGGGGTGACGCCGAGCGCCTCCTCCAGAGACGAATCGAGCGTGAGCGACATGCTCCGAGTCTAGAAGGCCGCACGGACACGGCGTGCGCCGCAGCTGTCGTATCGTGAACGGGTGACGAGGATCATCGCCGGCAAGGCACGAGGAGCGCGACTCGACGTGCCGCACACGGGCACACGACCGACCAGCGACCGCGTGCGCGAGTCCCTCTTCGGAGCGCTGGAGTCGATGGATGCGATCGCCGGAGCGCGCGTCCTCGACCTCTACGCCGGATCGGGCGCGCTCGGTCTGGAGACTCTCAGCCGCGGAGCGGTGAGTGCCGATCTCGTCGAGAAGGGTCGTGAGGCGGCAGCCGTCGTGCGCCGTAATGCCGCCGTGCTCGCCAAAGCCGGTCTGCCCACCGCCCGAGTGCATCAGAGTGCGGTGCGAGCCTTTCTGCAGCATGCGACGGGGCCGTACGACCTCGTGTTCTCCGACCCGCCCTACGACATCGACGACGACGCGATGACCGCCGACCTCGTGGCTCTCGCTCCGCTGCTCTCCCCCGACGCCCTGGTCGTCATCGAGCGGGCGCGACGCTCCACGCCGCCCGATCTCGTCGCGGCAGGACTCGACCTGATCCGTGAGAAGACGTACGGCGACACAGCGCTGTGGTGGGCTGAGCCCGCACAGTCCGCAGACGGCGCTCAGCCCGACGTCGAGTCCCAGTCTCTATAGGGATCCCAGCCGGACACATCGGCGGGATCACCGTCGACCAGCAGATCATGGTCGCCCCTGGGGGTGACCGCACCGATGATCCGGAAACCCGGGGGCAGCACCCCCGGCGGGAACGTCGCGAGCAGGGCGTGATCCTCGCCCCCGGCGAGGGCACGCAGCGGGTCTCCGCCCAGCGAAGCGCCGTCCAGGGCGATCGTGACCTCGGATGCCGCAGCCATCCGCCGCGCATCGAGAGCGAGCCCGTCGGAGATGTCCATCATCGCGGTGGCGCCGGCCGTGGCGGCGAAAGGGCCGAGACCGATGGGCGGTGACGGCCTCAACTGCGCATCGAGGGCGGCTCTCTCTCCCGCTGCCAGTGCGTCCGCATCCACCGGCACCGGTTTCTCTCCGTCGCGGAACCTGCCGAAGAGCACCGAGAGTCCGCGAGCTGCGTGGCCGAGCTCTCCCGCGACCGCCACGACATCGCCGATGCGCGCTCCGGAGCGGGTCACGGGCTGCCGTCCTTCGAGGTCGCCGAGCGCCGTGACGGCGACGGTGAGCACGTCGGACACTGTGAGATCGCCTCCGACGACCGCGCACCCGGGAGCGAGAGCGGCGCACGCCTCGCGGAACCCGTCGGCGAGCCGTTCGATGAAAGAGAGCCTCAGGTCGCGAGGAACCGCCAGCGCCACGAGCAGAGCCGTCGGTCGCGCCCCCATCGCTGCGATATCGGCGAGGTTCACCGCGGCGGCCTTCCAGCCGAGGTCGTACCCCGACGACCACGCGAGTCGGAAGTCGGGTCCGTGCACGAGCGTGTCCGTCGTCGCGACCACGGAACCCGACGGGGCCGCGATCACCGCCGCGTCGTCTCCCGGGCCGATCAGCGTGTGCGTGGCCTGCGCGGTCCGCGCGAGGATCGCTCCGAGGATCTCCCCCTCGGACAGGTCGCCGAGGGTCGGATCGTCATCGCGAGGTCGGGAGGGCATGCAGTCAAAGGTAGCCTGGAAGCATGCCCCGTTCTCGCCGTCTCGCCGTCGTCGCGGGCTCGCTGGCCCTCGTCGCGGCTCTCTCCGGATGCTCCACCACCGTCCATCTGGAACCGGCAGACGACGCGAACGATCCCGCGTGCGCCGAGGTGTCCGTCCTGCTCCCGGATGCCGTCGGGGACCTCGACCGCGTCTGGACCGACGCCCAGGCGACCGGGGCGTGGGGAGATCCGACCGTGGTGCTCCGCTGCGGCGTCGAGCCCCCAGCGCCGTCCACCGAGGTGTGCACCACGATCGGCAGCGTCGACTGGCTCGTCCTCGACCAGGAGGAGGAGCGTCAGCGTCTGGTGACCTACGGTCGCGACCCCGCGGTCGAGGTGATCATCCGGCGCGGTGAGGAGATCGACTTCCGCACCGTCGTCGAGAGTCTCTCCACCAGCATCCAGTCCGGTCTCGAACCCGCCACCGCGCGCTGCACGGACCGGGTTCCCACGGCCGACGAGTCCGACGAGGGCTGAGCGGACTCCACCCGGCGAACCGACGACGCGCAGAGCATGCCGCTCAGGCACTGCCGAGAGGCCCCTAGACTCGCCGCATGAACACCGACCCCGCACGCAGAACCTCCGTCGTCGCAGCGATCCTGGTCGGGGCGGGGGCGCTGCTGAACAGCTTCATCAGCTATCTCACCCTGTTGTGGGGGCTTCCGAACGTCCCCCGCGTGTTCATCCTGCAAGATCCCATCGGCTTCGCGCTGCGACCGAACGCGCAGCCCATGGCCCTCGTCGCGATGTTCGTCGCACTCCTCGCCCTGACAGGACTGACGTGGATCTTCGTCCGGTCCGTCACTCGTGCTTCGCTGCCGGGCCGAGGCGCCGCGGTCTTCTTCGGCACCTGGGGTGCTGTGATCGTCGCGGCCGCCATCGCCGGGGCCGCACGCGCGCCGCTCGTGGTCATCGCGCTGAGGCTCCCCACGGAGCAGGCGGAGTACGCGATGACGCAGTACTACCAGATCGCGACGGCAGGTGTGTCGTGGGGACTCACCTGGGGCTGGCTGGCCGCGCTCATCGTCGCCCTGATCCATCGAGCGGCGCCCGCTCCGACAGCGCTCGACCGGACCGCACAGGTCGCAGCGACCGACCACTCGACGACGGGGTCCTACGCGTACCCGCCGCAAGCGGGCCCGGCTGCGCCGACGAACGGCACGTACCCGCCGCAGCCCCCGCACGCAGGCTAGTCGACGCCTATCCGCAAGCGGCGGAGTCCCGCCTCGATCAGCTCGGAGATCAGGTCTCCGTAGCTGAGGCCAGACGCGACCCAGCACTTCGGGAACATCGAGATCGGCGTGAACCCCGGCATGGTGTTCAGCTCGTTGACGACGAGTTCTCCGGAGGGCGTGAGGAACATGTCCACGCGGGCGAGGCCACGACCGTCCACGGCCTCGAACGCGCGGATCGCGGCGTCCTGGATCGCGGCGATCTCGGACTCCTCGAGCTCGGCGGGGCAGACCACATCCACACCGTCGCCACCGAGGTACTTGCCCTCGAAGTCATAGAATCCGCGCGAGGTGAGCACGATCTCGCCCGGGAGCGATGCACGCACGCCGTCTGCGCCCTCGAGCACAGCGACCTCGATCTCGCGGCCGACCACGCCGGTCTCGATCAGGACCTTGTCGTCCTCGGCGAAAGCGATCGCAAGAGCGGCATCGAGCTCGTCAGGCTGTTCGACCTTCGAGACGCCGACACTCGACCCTGCTCTTGCGGGCTTGACGAACAGGGGCAGTCCGAGCTCCGCGGCGGCAGCCCGGACGGCGGCCGCGTCCTGCGCCCACTGCCGCGCACGAACCGTCAGTCCGGCAGCCACGGAGAGCCCAGCGGCACGCAGCGCGATCTTCATGAAGTGCTTGTCCATGCACAGAGCCGAGTCGAGCACGCCACCGCCGGCGTAGGGAACCTCGAGCGTGTCGAAGTACCCCTGGATCGTGCCGTCCTCGCCGTGCGGACCGTGCAGGATCGGCAGCACGATGTCGATCTCGCCGAAGGTCTCGGTTCCGCCGTCGGGACGCACCACACGCAGGGTCCGGTCTCCGCCGGGCTCGGGCCAGAGCACGCGGGATCCGTTGTCCGCCACCTCGGGAAGATGCGCGGCATCCAGCGGGAACTTCGCCGGGTCGTCGTCTTCGAGAACGAATGCACCCTCACGGGTGATCCCCACAGGGATCACCGCGTAGCGGTCGCGATCAATCGCGCCCAGCACTCCGCCCGCCGTTGCGGAACTGATCGAATGCTCGCTGGAGCGCCCTCCGAAGAGCACCACCACCGTCTGCTTGTCCATGGTTGGTCCTCTCACCCTGAGGGGTGTCGTCGTCCGTCGTCAGGTGGGGTGCGATGTCGCGCGGGTTCATCTTCCCGTCGAGCACCATCTTCACCTGTTCGACGATGGGCATGTCCACCTCGGATTCGCGGGCGAGCTGCAGCACCGGCGCGACGGACGCGAGTCCCTCAGCGGTCTGCTGCATCTGCTTCACGACGTCCTGGAAGCTGTATCCCTGGCCGAGCAGGCGCCCGGCGGTGTTGTTTCGGCTGAGCGGCGACTGGCAGGTCGCGATCAGGTCGCCGAGGCCCGCGAGACCCTGCAGGGTCTCGGGGTGGGCGCCGTTCGCGACCGCGAAGTCCGTCATCTCGACGAGACCGCGCGTGATGATCGACGCCTTCGTGTTCTCGCCGTATCCGACGCCGTCGACGATTCCGATCGCGACGGCGATGAGGTTCTTCAGCACCCCGCCGAACTCCGTGCCGATCACGTCGGTGTTCACGAAGGTGCGGAAGTAGCTGTTGCGAGCAGCCCTGGCGACCTCTTCGGCCGTCTCCTGGCTGCGGGAGGAGATCACGGCGGCGGTCGGCTGCTCACGGGCGATCTCGAGAGCGAGGTTCGGGCCGGATGCCACGGCGATACGGTCGGGGTCGCAGCGCAGCTCCTGTTCGATCACCTGGCTCATGCGGAGCCCGGTGGTGCGCTCGACGCCCTTCATGAGGCTGACGATCTTGGCATCGTTGTCGGCCAGCAGCGGACGCAGGGCTTTCAGGTTCTCTCGCAGCGACTGGCTCGGCACCGAGAGGTAGACCTGGTCGACGTCACGCAGTGCGATCGCCAGCTCATGCGTCGCCGCCATCGTGCGCGGCAGATTGATGCCGGGCAGATAGCGGGAGTTGCGCTTGGCCTCGTCGATCTCGTGGGCGAGTTCGGCGCGGCGAGCCCACATAGTGACCTGCGCCCCACCGTCGGCGAGGATCTTTCCGAACGTGGTGCCCCAGCTGCCGGCACCGATCACCGCGACGCGTGGTCCTGCGGGAGCGTTGCGCTTAGGAGTCAAGGCGGCCCGTCTCCTTCTGTCCGTGGGTCGAGGGGTTCCAGCGCTCGGCGGGCGCCTTCTCGTCTCTCAGATCTTCGAGAAGCGCCGTGATCGCGTTCATCAGTCGGTTCGTCGCCTCGTTCAGCGCCGATGCCTCGCCTGCCCGTCCCCGAAGGTCGGAGACGTCGACGGGATCACCGATGATGACATCGACGGGCTTGCGCAACGGCCAGAGGCTCAGCCCCTTCTGGTAGCGACCCATGATCTCCTGGGTGCCCCAGTGGGCCATCGGGATCAGGGGGATGCCGTCGGTGAGAGCGAGCCGGACGGCGCCGGACTTGCCCCGCATCGGCCAGAGATCGGGATCGCGGGTCAGTGTGCCTTCCGGGTACACGATCACGCCCCGCCCGTGTTCGACGAGCTCGGCGGACTGTTTCAACGTCTGCTTCGCAGCCGAAGCGGACGACGAACGTGCCACCGGGATCATCCCCGTGCGACGGAGGATCCACCCGAGCACGGGCACCGTGAAGAGGCTCTCCTTGGCCATGAAGCGTGGAGCCCGACCGATGCGCCACACCGCGAGAGCGACCACGAGCGGATCGAACTCCGAGTAATGGTTCGGTGCGAGCACGTATGCACCGTCACGGGGGAGCTTCTCAGCCCCCGTGATCCGCACCTTCGCCACCAGCGAGATCAAGGGCACGGCGATCGCAGCGACAGGCCAGAAGAAGCTCGGTCGCGTGGTCTCCGTCGAGCGGGAACCCATCGGCGTCACCGGATGACGTCGAAGTCGGCGCCCACGGCATCGAGCTTGGCGAGGAACTTCTCGTACCCGCGGCTGAGGATGTCGACTCCGGACACCCTCGACTCGCCCTCAGCTGTCAGCGCCGCGATCACGTGGCTGTACCCGCCGCGGAGGTCCGGCACGACGATGTCTGCGGCGTGCAGCGGGGTGGGTCCGGTGATGACCGCGGCCTGCTCGAGGTCCCGGCGCGGAACGCGACGGGCTCCGTCCTGCAGTCCGCGGGGGTGCACGACGATGTCCGCGCCCATCTTGACGAGCGCCTCGGTGAAGCCCAGACGGTTCTCGTAGACCGTCTCGTGCACGACCGAACGGCCCTTGGCCTGAGTGAGCGCCACGACGAGAGGCTGCTGCCAGTCGGTCATGAATCCGGGGTGCACGTCGGTCTCGACGATGACCGGCTTGAGCTCGCCGTCGCGACGGAACAGAATCCCATCCTCCTGGATGTCGAACCATCCGCCGGCCTTGCGGAACACGTTGAGGAACGTGAGCATCTCCTGCTGCTTCGCCCCGCCCACGAAGATCTCGCCGTCCGTGGCGAGTGCGGCGGACGCCCAGGATGCGGCTTCGTTGCGGTCGAAGATCGAGCGGTGGTCGTATCCACGAAGCGTCTCGACGCCCTCGATGAGGATGACGCGGTTCGGCTCGTACGAGATGATCGCGCCCATCTTCTGCAGCACCGCGATCAGGTCCATGATCTCGGGTTCGATGGCGGCGTTGCGAAGCTCCGTGGTGCCCTCGGCGCGGACGGCGGTGAGCAGCACCTGCTCGGTCGCTCCGACGCTCGGGTACGGGAGGTGGATGTTCGCGCCGTGCAGTCGGGCCCCACCGGTCGAGAGGCGGATCCCACTGGGCAGCTTCTCGACGATGGCGCCGAACTTGCGGAGCGCATCCAGGTGGAAGTCGATGGGACGGTCGCCGATGCGGCATCCGCCCAGGTCGGGGATGAACGCCTGACCGAGACGGTGCAGCAGAGGTCCGCAGAAGAGGATCGGGATGCGGGACGCGCCGGCGTGGGCGTCGATCTCCTCGAAGTGAGCGGACTCGACGTCGCTCGGGTCGAAGACGAGTGCACCGGGCTCATCGCCGTCGGAGACGCGCACGCCGTGGACCTCGAGCAGCGAGCGGACGACCGCGACGTCGCTGATGGCCGGGACGTCGCGCAGCACGCTGACGGTCTCGCCGAGCAGGGAGGCCACCATCGCCTTGGTCGCGAGGTTCTTAGCGCCCTTGACGTCGACGCGGCCGCGCAGCGGGCGCCCTCCGCGAATGGCGAGGACGTCTCCGGTGAGTGGGGGAACTCCGTCCGGAAGAGCGTCGCGCACAGGTGTCGTCATTCGGAGCCTCACTTCATTCAACGGAATTCGGGGCGGGGTCGCCCTCGGCTCCCCCGCCCCGCCGTTCACTGCTGAACGGGAAGGGTCAGGGGCCGCCACGACTCGCGACGGGCCTCGAACTGCGCGATCTTGTCTTCGTTGCGCAGCGTGAGCCCGATGTCATCGAGCCCTTCGAGGAGCCGCCATCTAGTGTAATCGTCGATCCCGATGTCAGCCTGGATCTCACCGATCGACGCGGTGCGCGCCTCGAGGTCGACGGTGATGGATGCCCCGGGATTCCGGTCGATCTCGGCCCAGATCCGCTCGAGATCCTCTTCAGAGATCGTCGCAGCGAGGAGTCCCTGCTTGCCCGAGTTGCCCCGGAAGATGTCCGCGAAACGCGGGCTCAGGACCACCGAGAAGCCGAAGTCGCGCAGCGCCCAGACGGCATGCTCGCGGCTCGACCCGGTGCCGAAATCGGGGCCTGCGACGAGGACGGAAGCGCCCTGGAAGACGGGCTGGTTGAGCACGAACTCCGGATCCTGGCGCCAGCCGTGGAACAGCGCGTCCTCGAATCCGGTCTTCGTGACCCGCTTGAGGAACACCGCGGGGATGATCTGGTCGGTGTCGACGTTCGATCGCTTCAGCGGAGCGGCGATACCCGTGTGTGTGGTGAACTTCTCCATGGTCAGACCTCCGCCATCTCGTTCAGGTCGCTGGGGCTCGAGAGCGTGCCGCGGATCGCGGTCGCCGCAGCGACCAGCGGGGACACCAGGTGCGTGCGCCCGCCCTTGCCCTGTCGGCCCTCGAAGTTGCGGTTGGAGGTCGACGCGCAGCGCTCCCCCGGAGCGAGCTGGTCGGGGTTCATCCCGAGACACATCGAGCAGCCGGCGAATCGCCACTCGGCGCCGAAGTCCTTGATGATCTTGTCGAGCCCTTCGGCCTCGGCCTCCAACCGCACACGGGCGGAGCCGGGAACGACCATGACACGGACGCCGTCGGCTTTCTTCTTGCCTTCGACGATCGATGCGAAGGCGCGGAGGTCCTCGATGCGGCTGTTCGTGCACGAGCCCATGAAGACCGCGTCGACGGGAACCTCTTTGAGAGGCGTGCCCGGTGTCAGATCCATGTACTCGAGGGCCCGCTCGGCTGCCGCGCGCTCGTTCGGGTCGACGATCTCGGCGGGGTCGGGGACGGCGGCCGAGAGGGAGCTGCCCTGACCAGGGTTGGTTCCCCAGGTCACGAACGGCTCGAGCTCGTCGGCGTCGATGAAGACCTCGGCGTCGAACGTCGCCCCCTCGTCGGTGGGGAGCGTGCGCCAGTACGCGACGGCCTCGTCCCAGTCCTGACCCTTGGGGGCGTGCGGACGCCCCTTCAGGTACTCGAAGGTCGTCTCGTCGGGGGCGACCATGCCTGCGCGGGCGCCGGCCTCGATCGACATGTTGCAGATGGTCATCCGGCCCTCCATCGACAGCGCACGGATCGCACTGCCGCGGAACTCGAGGACGTAGCCCTGACCGCCACCGGTGGTGATCTTCGCGATGACCGCGAGGATGATGTCCTTCGCCGTGACACCGGGACGCAGGGTTCCTTCGACGTTGATCGCCATCGTCTTGAACGGCTTCAGCGGCAGCGTCTGGGTGGCCATCACGTGCTCGACCTCGCTCGTGCCGATGCCGAACGCCATGGCCCCGAAAGCGCCGTGGGTGGACGTGTGCGAGTCACCGCAGACCACGGTGATTCCCGGCATCGTGAGCCCGAGCTGCGGGCCGACGACGTGCACGATTCCCTGCTCGGCGTCGCCGAGCGAGTGCAGACGCACGCCGAACTCCGCGGCGTTGCGGCGCAGCGTTTCGATCTGCGTGCGACTGGTGAGGTCCGCGATGGGCTTGTCGATGTCCCAGGTCGGGGTGTTGTGGTCTTCGGTGGCGATCGTGAGATCGAGCCGACGCAGGGGGCGACCTTCGGAACGAAGGCCGTCGAAGGCCTGCGGGCTCGTCACCTCGTGCACGAGGTGCAAATCGATGTAGATGAGGTCCGGCTCGCCGTTCTCGCCCTTGACGACGAGGTGGTCGTCCCAGACCTTCTCGGCGAGGGTCCTGCGGCGTGCGGGAGCAGTGTCTGCTGCGGGCATGTTCATTGCGTGTCTCCTGAAGCTGGCGGTTCGGCCCACGATGGACTCCGCGACGAGGAGGGGCTCAGAACGAGGTCTCGTCGCGGCCGCTAAGAAGGAGCACGATCCGCATGACGTCAGATTACCACCGCTTCAGCGCGCCGAGTCGCCGCGTGACACGCTACTGTCACCCGCACCTTCGAGAGGCACCCGCATGACCGACGACACCACCGGCTTCGCCACCAGGGCCGTCCACGCCGCGAGGAATCAGGGTGCCGCATCGTCTCGGGCGACTCCCATCTATCTGACCGCGGGCTTCGAGTTCGACGATTTCGATCACGCGGCGAACCACTTCGGAACCGGTGCAGGCTTCGGCTACACGCGCACAGGCAATCCCACGATCCATGCCGTCGAACGCCAGCTCGCCGCGCTCGAGTCCGGAGCGGACGCGGTTCTCGTCGCCAGTGGCCAGGCAGCGGTCGTCACCGCACTCCTGACGGTGGCAGGAGCAGGCGACCACATCGTCTCGTCCACGCATATCTACGAGGGCACCCGCGGGCTCCTGCTCGACAATCTCGCCCGCCTCGGCATCGACGCCACGTTCATCGACGACATCGGCGACCCCGAGGCATGGCGACACGCCATCCGCCCGAACACCAGAGCGCTGTTCGCCGAGTCGATCGCGAACGCCCGCAACGACATCCTCGACATCGCCGCCGTGAGCGCCGTCGCAGACGACGCGGCGATCCCACTCATCGTCGACAACACCCTCGCCACGCCCTTCCTCGTGCGTCCTCTGGAGCACGGTGCCGCGATCGTGGTGCACTCAGCCTCGAAGTTCCTCGCCGGCCACGGCTCCGTCCTCGGCGGCGTCATCGTCGACGACGGACGCTTCGACGCCGAGAAGGCTGGCCACAACGCACCGCACCTCGTGCTCCCCGGGCGCGGGGGTCTTCCGAGCGTCGCCTCCCGGCACGGCGGCAAGGCCCGCATCGCCTATGCGCGCGAATCCGTGGCACCGCGCTTCGGGGCGTCGCCGTCTCCTCTCAACGCCTTCCTGATCGGGCAGGGCGCCGAGACGCTCGGCCTGCGGGTCGAGCGCCAGTCCCGCAACGCTCTCCAGGTCGCACGGTGGCTGGCGGCACAGGATGCCGTCGAGAGCGTCGACTACGTGGGCCTCGAGACCCACCCCGATCACGCGATCGCCCAGAAGTACCTGCACGGCGGCCACGGCTCGATCTTCACGTTCACGCTCCGCGGCGGACTCGACGCGGCGCGCGACTTCGTCGAGAGCGTCGACGTCTTCACACACATGACCCACATCGGCGATGTGCGCTCGCTCGTGTTGCATCCCGGGACGACGAGCCACGCGCACCGCACGCAGGAGGAGCGGGACCTCCTGGGCGTCAGGCCCGGGACTCTGCGCCTCTCGATCGGGATCGAGGACGTCGCCGACCTCATCTCGGATCTCACCCGTGTGCTCGAGCCCGCACGGGAGGCCGTCGTATGAGCAGGCCCCAGCACTTCGGCTGGTTCCTGGCGCGCGGCTTCGGACCGCAGGGCTGGGGATACCCGTCGCTGGACTGGGACTATGACTGGACCCGTCCCGAGATCTACCAGGAGGCCGCTCGGACACTCGAGCAGGCCGGGTTCGACCTCGTCATCATCGAGGATGCGCCCTCTCTCGGATCCGTCGAGACGATCGACCTGCGTGTGCGGCACGCGTTCGGCGGCCCGAAGCACGATCCGCTCCTCCTCGCTCCCTATCTCTTCCAGGCAACCCGCCATCTCGGGGTCGTGCCGACCGTCAACCCCGCGGCATACCTCCCCTATACCGCGGCACGACAGTTCTCGACGCTGCAGCACCTCAGCGAGCACCGGCTCGGGCTCAACGTCGTCACCGACACCGGAAGCGCGCGCCATTTCTCCGCCGCGGACCAGCTCGGCCACGACGCCGCCTACGACCGCGCCGAGGAGTGGCTCGACGGCATCCGATCGCTCTGGCGCAGCTGGGCCGAGGGCGCGCTCGTGCAGGACCGCGAGACGGGGGTGTTCGCCGACGGATCCAAGCTGCACGCCGTCAGGCACCGCGGCGAGCACTTCGCGTTCGACGGCCCCCTGAACGCCGTCCCCTTCACCGGTGGCGAACCGGCGATCGTCTCCCCCGGCGGCTCGGGCCGCGGACTCGGATTCGCGGGCGCCAACTCCGACGTGCAGCTCGCACTCGCGCCGCTGGACGAGACCTCGGTCCGCGCCTATCGGGCGAAGATCCATGAGGCGGCGATCGCTGCGGGCCGCTCCCCCGCCGACATCACCATCCTGTTCGCGATCCAGCCGGTCATCACGGCGTCGCCGGAAGAGGCGGATCGCATCGTCGCCGCATCCGCCCATCCCGACGACGCGGCCCTGATGCAGATCGCTCGCAAGCAGTCGAGCGATCTCGAGACAGATCTGACGGCGCTCGACCTCGATCGACCGCTCGACCGGTCGATCTTCGGAGAGCACGTCTCTCAGGGCAGCATCCGGCGGCTGATCGGCGACCGCGGCGACGATGCCCCGCTGCGCACGCATCTTACGGCTCTCGCCCGCACCGGGAGAATCGCCGACCGGTCAGGGTTCGTCGGAACGGCTGAGGAGTTCGCCGACCTCGTCGAGGAACTCGGCGACTGGGGCAACGACGGCGTGCTCCTGTGGGGCGACTTCCATCCCGTGTCGCTGCACCGCACGCTCGACGAGCTCGTGCCGGTACTGCGACGCCGCGGGATCCTGCGCCGTGAGTACGTCGACGGCGGACTGCAGGCGAATCTGCGCGCGTTCTGAGCGAACGGCGCCAGCGCATCGACTACCAGCCCATGGAGCCGGGCACGCCCTTGAACGGCCCGACGACCGAGGACGTCACCCACCCTCCGTAGAATCCGCCCGGTTGCGGGACGACGGTCTCGCCCCCGACCGTGCACTCGTCCATCGGGCCTGCATAGACTGCGACCCGATCCGCCAGCACCTCGAACCCGGCGGTGGGATTCGGATAGTTCCAGGCCGCTCCCGCAGCCACGAGGGATCCGCCGCGCACGTCGAAATACCGGGCAGCTCCCTTGAACTCGCAGAACGACGAGCCAGGGGCATCCGCGAGCGCTCCGTCGACGAAGTCGGCGATCGGCAGGTAGAACACGGGGGGATGACTCGTCTCGAGCACCCGAACCGCATCGTGTGTGTCGGCGATGAGTTCGCCGCCCAGTCGGATGGTCACATGCTCGGGCACCCGCTCGACCCTCGGCGGACGAGGATAGTCCCACACGGATTCCTGTCCGGGAGCAGGGGTGATCGGGTCGGGTCTGCGCATATCCTCACTGTACGGCGCTGTCCATCGCTCGGCGCCGCTCATCGATCGATGCTGTTCAGACGAGAGCGTGCGGTGTTGACTGAGGCCATGGTCGCTCTCCCCATGTTCCCGCTCGGCTCGGTGCTCTTTCCTCACACGCCGCTGCTGCTCCGGGTGTTCGAACCGCGGTATCTGACGATGATCGGACAGCTCCTCGATCAGGACGATCCGCAGTTCGGCGTCGTGCTCATCGACCGCGGTCACGAGGTCGGCGGCGGTGATCGCCGAAGCAGCATCGGCACGACGGCCAGGCTCGCCACCGTCTCGGCGGATGCCGACGTGCTGCACATCGTCGCCATCGGAACCGACCGCTTCACGGTCGAGCAGTGGATGGACGACGAGCCCTACCCCCGCGCCGAGGTCTCGCCGCTGTCGGAGCTGATCTGGAACGACGCGCTCGCCCCGCTGCGCACCGAAGCCGAGGCGATCGTGCGGCGCGTCCTCGCCCGTGTCGAGGGGCCGTGGGATCCCGAGACAGAGCTGTCGGACGACCCGCTCGCGGCGTCGTGGCAGCTCGCCGCCATCGCGCCGCTCGGAGAGTACGACCGGCACGTGCTGCTGAGGTCGACGACCGTCGGCGCACTGCTGCGTCAGGTCATCGACCTCACACTCGAGGCCGAGTTGCTCTGGTCGGCTGAGTGAGGGGCTCCGCTCCTACTCGACGATCGCCGCCTTCTTCGCAGACGACTTCTCGCGCGACGCAGCGATGAGGCTCGCCACGGTCGCGACCGTCATCGACACGACGATGACGCCGAGAGAGACGAGGTTGTCGATTTCGGGCACCCACTCGACGTGCTGACCGCCGTTGATGAACGGCAGCTCGTTCTCATGCAGCGCGTGCAGGATGAGCTTGATGCCGATGAATCCGAGGATCACCGCGATGCCGTAGTGCAGGTAGCGCAGGCGATCGAGCAGGTCGCCCAGCAGGAAGTAGAGCTGACGGAGACCCATCAGGGCGAAGATGTTCGCCGCGAAGACGAGGAATCCGTTGGTCGTGATCTCGAAGATCGCGGGGATGGAATCGATCGCGAAGATCAGGTCGGTGACGCCGATCGTGATGAACACGATGACCATCGGCGTCCACATGCGCTTGCCGTCGACGGTCGTACGGAGCCTGGCGCCGTCGTAGGTCTCGCTGATGTCGATACGGCGGCGCAGCAGACGCACGATGAAGTTCTCACGCTTGATGTCGTCTTCGTGCTCCCCCTCTGGCATCGCCTGCTTGATCGCGGTGTAGATGAGGAAGGCGCCGAAGATGTAGAAGATCGGCGAGAAGTGCTCGATCACGGCCACACCCACCAGGATGAACGCTCCGCGCAGGACAAGCGCGATGATGATGCCGAACATCAGCACCTGCTGCTGCAGGCGCCGCGGCACGGCGAACTGCGCCATGATGAGCACGAACACGAACAGATTGTCGATCGAGAGGCTGTACTCCAGCGCCCATCCGGTGATGAAGTCCCCTGCGTTGCGCCACCCCGCCACGTTCCCCAGAACCACCGCGAAGAGGAGTGCGAGGCCGACGTAGAACACGACCCACAGCGTCGACTCCTTCGTCGACGGGATGTGCGGACGGAGTCGGATCAGGAGCAGGTCGCCGATCAGGATGATCGTGAGCACGATCATCGAGGTGATCTCGAACCAGACAGGAATTTCCACGGGTGCTCTGCACCTTTCGGGAGGGGTCGGAAAAAGGCCGAAAGTCTCTCCCACGCATGGAATGCGTCGCACGACCGGAGCAGCGGTGACGGTGCTCGTGATGACGGTGGATGCGCTTGCGGGATACTCCCTCTCGCGTCACCGATTGTAGCGGAGCGAAGGCGGCATGGTGGAATGGTGGCGTGACCGCGACTCCCCCCTCTTCCACTGCAGAACACGGCCTCGCTCCCCTCGACACTCCGCCCCGCAATCCGTGGGCGCGGTCGATCGGATCGCTCATCTTCGTCAGCCGCTGGTTGCAGGCCCCTCTGTACATCGGCCTCATCGTCGCCCAGCTCGTCTACGTCGTCGTCTTCATGGTGGAGCTCTGGCATCTGATCGAAGGTGTCATCGGCGACATCTCGCATCTCGACGAGGCGGTCATCATGCTCGCCGTGCTCGGCCTGATCGACGTCGTGATGATCGCGAACCTGCTCATCATGGTCATCATCGGCGGTTACGAGACGTTCGTCTCGCGCATCAACGTCGACGGTCACCCCGACCAGCCCGAGTGGCTCTCGCACGTCAACGCCAACGTGCTCAAGGTCAAGCTCGCGATGGCCATCATCGGCATCTCCTCAATCCATCTGCTCAAGACGTTCATCGAGGTCGGCGGCATGAGCGAGAGCGGGATCAGCACGGACGGCGAGAAGTACACCCCGACCGGCGTCCTGTGGCAGGTCGTCATCCACATGGTGTTCATCGTCTCGGCCGTCGCGCTGGCGTGGATCGACCGCATGTCGCAGCAGACGCTCGCGAAGGCGCACGCCGCCCCCGCACACTGATCTGAGACGATGGGGCATCCGTCGACACTTCCCAGGTGAGAGACACCGAACGGAAACAGGATGCCCGTGCAGACGAGTGATCAGAAATGGGTGGCGCAGGCCGCGACAGGTGACGAGAGCGCCTTCCGCGAGCTGTACCGCGCACATGTCAGACCGGTCTACTGGATCGCCCACGGCCTGCTCGGCTCACCCGCCGATGCCGAGGACGTGACCCAGGAGACGTTCGTCACCGCGTGGCGCAAGCTGCCGGGGCTCGAATTGCAGAGCGAGTCCCTGCTGCCGTGGCTCGCGACGATCTGCCGATTCCAGGCCGCGAACCGGCTGCGACAACGCAGACGCGACCAGGCGAACACGACGGATGCCGTCGATGACACCATCCCCTCGACGATCAGCGTCGAGGAGCAGGTGATCACCGGAGCCCTGGCGGCGCGGATCGCGGCAGAGGTGGGCACCCTGAGCGATCTGGACCGCGAGATCTTTCGCCTCTGCGCCGCAGAGGGTTATGCCTACCAGGCCGCGGCCGAGGAGCTGGGCGTGAGCCACGCGATCGTCCGGAACCGTCTCTCCCGAGTCCGCACCCGACTGCGCGATGCCGTGAAGGAAGCGAGCGACGCATGAACGACAAGACCACCTCCGACGATCTCCCCGAGCTCTCGGATGCCGCGGTGACCCGCATCGAGCGCGCGGTGTTCGCGGAGATCGCGACCGAGCGCCCCCGTGAGACCCCCGCGGCCGCCCGCTCCCGAGCGCGACGCCGCCGCTGGCTGACAGGCACCGGGATAGCCGCGGCCTTCGTCGTGGGCGTCCTGGTCACTCCCCCGATCCTCGGCATCGTGGGGGGCAGCGCCATGAGCACTGCAGGGGGCGGAGAGATTCCCACCGGCGTCGCCCTGGAGGACTCGCGGTCCGACTCCGTCGATCAGAGCGCACCCGGAGCCGCATCCGACTCGGCGGAGTCCTCGAGCCTGGTGCCGGGTGCCGTCGACGTCATCGACCGCGAGATCATCGCGACGGCGAACGCCACGGTGCAGGTGAAGGACATCGGCGACGCCGCCGCCGCGATCTCCGCACTCGCCGAGTCTCGTGGCGGTTACGTCGAGAGCACCGAGATCGGCCAGAGCGTCGCCGTCGACGGCACCTCGGAGCCTGCGCCCTCCGACCCCGGGTACGGCTGGATCAGCGTCCGCGTGCCCTCGGCCGAGCTCGCCGCCGTCATCGACGACCTCGCCGACTCGGGCGACGTGCTCTCGTCGTCGATCTCGAAGCAGGATGTCACCTCCACGGCGATCGATCTGCGTGCGCGCGTGGATGCCACCAGGGCATCGGTGCAGCGACTCACCGAGCTGATGTCCCAGACCGGGACGGTCGCGGAACTGATCGAGGCCGAGGTCGCGCTCACGGATCGCCAGGCGCAGCTCGAGTCCTACGAGCAGCAGCTCGCCTCTCTCGACGACCAGGTCGCCATGTCGAGCCTGCAGGTGCAGCTCACCCGCACGACGCCGCCGACGACCGCCGATCCGGCCGGCTTCGCAGACGGCCTCCTCGCCGGCTGGAACGGCCTCGTGGTGTCGTTGAACGCACTGGTCGTGGCAGTCGGCTTCATCCTGCCGTGGCTCGCCCTCGCCGGCGCGGTCGTGCTGGTGATCTGGCTCCTCCGGCGAGCACGGCGCACTCGTCTGGCAGTCAGCGAACCGCCTGCCGAGGACTGAGTCGCATCCTCCGAAAGGGCCGCCGCTCCCAGTGAGAGGCGGCCCTTTCGTTGTCTTTCCGGGGTATACAAGAAGTCTTGTGGAGAGTCGGAACCGGTTCTACCGTTACGTTCATGGAAGACATCTCGGTGATCACGGCGGTGCACCACCCTCTGCGCCGCCGCATCTACGACTACCTGCTGCTCTACGGCACCTCGCAGGTCACCACGCTCGCACGATCGCTCGGGAGCCAGGTCGGGAGCATCAGCCATCACCTGAGGATGCTCGAACGAGCCGGGCTCGTCGAGCGCGTCGAAGACCCCTCCGGCGACCGTCGTACCAGTTGGTGGAAGCTCGCTCGACGCGGGCTCACCTGGTCGGCGGAGGACTACATCGACTCCCCCGCAGACGCCCTGCTCGCGCGGGAGGCGCAGCGCCAGGGCATCCGGATGCAGATCCATCGCCTTCAGCGGTGGCAGCGCCGTCATGATGATCCCGCCTATGCCGCGTACGACGCCTCGAACACCGAGACGACCGCCTGGGCGTCTCCTGACGAACTCCGGGATCTGAGCGCGCGCCTTCTGCGCACGATGGAGGAATGGCGGGCCTCCGTCGACCTCGAGGACGGGCAGGAGCGCACGCCGATCTTCTTCTTCGCGCACGCCTTCCCGACGATGCCATGAGCGCCACGGCCGAACCCGTGCAGCTGTCGGAGCCGCCACCCTTCCGACGAGACCGCCGTGTGCACGCCTGGATCGGCGTCAAGGCGCTCTCCGACGCCGGGGATGCCCTGTGGACGATCGCCCTGGCCTGGACGGCCGTGCAGACGGCCTCGCCCGCGGTCGCCGGGCTCATCGTCGCCGCAGGGACGATCCCCCGGGCTGTCGTGCTGCTCTTCGGCGGGGTGATCGCCGACCGCTCCGATGCCCGGCGGGTGATGATCCTCTTCAACGTCCTGCGGGTCGGAGTGCTGGTCTCCGTGGCCCTCTGGGTCCTCGCGACCCCGCCGACCGTCGGCGTGCTGCTGTTCGCGGCGATCGCCTTCGGAGTCTGCGACGCGTTCTACGAGCCGTCGGCGGGAACCGTCGCGCGCCAGCTCGTACGCCCGGGCGATCTCCCCTCCTACGGTGCGCTCGCCCAGACCGCGTCGCGCCTCGGCACTATGACCGGCGCGGCGATCGGCGGCGTGCTCGTCGCCTACACGGGGCTCGTGGGCAGCGCGGCCGTCAACGCCCTCACATTCAGTCTCGTCATCGCCTTCATCGCGGTCTGGCTCCGGCCGCGCTTCCTGCTCGCCCGTGCGGCGAAGGAGTCCACCCTGCACGGCATCGCCCGCGGATTCACCCATCTCGGCAGCCACCCGACGACCCGCACCCTCGTCATCGCGCTCTCAGGACTCAACCTCGCTGTCGGTCCAGCGGTGGGGATCGGGCTCGCGCTGCGCGCGCACGACGAGGGATGGGGCGCCCAGGCGGTGGGACTGTTCGAGGCGCTGCTCGGACTGGGTGCGGCGCTCGGCGCCGTCTCGGTCGTGAAGTGGCGACCGCGAAGAGAGGCGTTCGCAGGCTTCTGGGCGCTCGTCGTGCAGGGAGCAGGGATCATCGCGCTCGGCTGGGGACCGGCGTGGACGGTCGCGACAGCGGCCTTCGTCATCGGCGCGACCGCGGGGTACGCCTCGGTGCTCCTGAGCGCCACATTCTCAGCCACGGTCGACACCGCCTACCTCGGCCGGATGGGCTCGATCACCCGTCTCGGAGACGACTGTCTCATGCCCGTCGCCATGGCGGGATTCGGTCTGCTCGCCTCGATCACGGCGGTCTGGGTGCCGTTCGCTCTCTTCGGCGGCACGATGATGGCGCTCATGGTTCTGCCGCTGAGCAACCGCACGTTCCGGCGGCTCACCCTCTCGCCGACGACCTGACCGCGCGCCTGCGGTCGCTCCCGTCGACAGTCTCCCGTCAGCGCTAGAGTCATCGGCATGAGCAGCGCCGCCACCGACTCGACGACCCGCACCGTCCCTGCGGGTCGCGATCTCACCCTCGATCTGGCGCGCGTCGTCTGCGTCGTCCTGGTCGTCTTCGTGCACATCCTGTTCACGGGTGTCGGCCGCGCGCCGGATGGAACGCTGCTGATCGAGCGCACCGTCGAAGCCCAGTCCTGGTTCACTGCGGCGTCCTGGATCGCGAACATCATGCCGCTGTTCTTCGTCGTCGGCGGATACGCGGCACGTGCCGGATGGCGATCGGCGTCGGCACGCGGAGACTCCGCGGAGGACTTCGTGCGCGTGCGCCTGCTGAGGCTCGCGCGCCCCGCGCTCCCCCTGTTCGTCTTCTTCACCGTCGTTCTCGGTGCCACGCGGTTGATGGGGGTCGATCCCGCGCTCGTCGACACGGTCGCGATCGGCGTCGGATCTCCGCTGTGGTTCCTCGCCGCGTACATGATCGTCCAGGCACTCGCCCCGGCGCTGATGCGGCTGCACGAGAGATTCGGCGCGTGGGTGCTTCTCGGCCTCCTCGCGGGCGCCGTGCTCGTGGACACGTTCCGGTTCACCGTGATCGGCGGGTTCCTCGGCATCCAGCCTGTCGCCGGAACGGGCTACGGTCTCGGGCAGGAGCTCTTCGGCATCCCGAACATCGTGTTCGTCTGGCTGTTCGCTCAGCAGATCGGGTTCTTCCTGTTCGACGGCTGGTTCGGTGCGCGCCGCTGGTGGCAGCTGATGCTGCTCATCGGCGCCGGCTACGCGGCGCTCTGGGGCCTCGTGTCGATGGGCGGATACTCGTGGAACATGCTCGGCAATCAGTGGCCTCCGACCACAGCCATGGTCATGCTCGCCGTCATCCAGGCCGCCGCCCTCACGCTGCTGCACGCACCCCTGACGGCGCTCATGAGGCATCGAACGGCCCAGGGCGTGGTCTTCCTGATCGGCTCACGACTCATGACCATCTACCTGTGGCATCTGCCGATGATCATGGTGCTGATCGGCATCCAGCTCGCACTCCCCTTCCCGCTCCCGGCACCCGGAAGCGCCGCCTGGTGGTGGACTCGACCGTTGTTCCTCATCGTCGTCCTCGCCGCCGTCTGGGTCCTGTCGCTCTGGCTGATCCGGTTCGAGAAGGCTCCGGCCGCGGGCCCGGCTCGTTTCTCGTCGAAGGCCGCCGTGGTCGCCGCGGTGCTGGTGTTCATCGCACCGATCATCGCCATCACCGCGTACGGCCTCGACTTCCCGCTCGCCGCGATCGCGCTCGGGTGCACCGGTCTCGCGCTGTGGTTGACGGGGGCGCGCCCGGGCGCGATCTGACCTCCGCGGCGGCCATGCGCTCCGAATACGACGAAAGCCCTCGGAGAACCGAGGGCTTTCGTGTGTTGTGTGACCCCAGCGGGATTCGAACCCGCGTTACCGCCGTGAGAGGGCAGCGTACTAGGCCGCTATACGATGGGGCCGTCTGGCGGAACGTTTCCGTGCCGCGACAACTGTTCAAGTATGCCACGACGATTCTCGCGTCGCCAAATCGAGCCCGACCCTGCTCGATTCCCGGGCGTGGCGCGGCCACTCGACGGTTTGCCAGGGACGCCCTGAAGGAGTTGACTCATCCCATGCGCGTCACGAAATTCGAACATGCCGCTCTTCGCATCCAGCAGGGCGATGACATCCTCCTCGTCGATCCGGGTTCGTTCACCGCTCCCCTGAACGATCTCGCCGGGCTCGTCGCCGTCGTCATCACCCATGAGCACCCCGACCATTGGACACCCGAGCACCTCGACCGCATCCTCCGCGCGGCTCCCGGCACGCCGATCTACGCACCGGCCGGCGTCGCGCGCGGGGCAGACGGGTACGAGATCTCGGTCGTCGCGCCGGGAGACACCGTGGAGGTCGGAGCGTTCTCACTCCGCTTCTTCGGCGGCACGCACGAGGTCATCCACTCGTCTCTCCCGACTGTCGAGAACGTCGGGGTGCTGGTGAACGACGAGTTCTACTACCCCGGAGACTCCTACGCCGTGCCCGAGGGCATCGAGGTCGGCACCCTCGCGGCTCCCCTCGGCGCTCCGTGGCTCAAGATCGGCGAAGCGATGGACTACGTCCTGGCCGTGAAGCCGCGTCGCGCGTTCGGCACGCACGACATGACGCTCTCCGTGGCGGGAAAGACGATGCACCGTCAGCGACTGCAGTGGGCGACCGAGCAGGGCGGCGGCGAGTTCTCGGTGCTCGAGCCGGGCGAGTCGCTCGACATCTGAGCATGGGCGACTCTCCCTCGGCCGAGTACTCGCTCGACGAGGACGGCGTCCGCGCGCTGCTCCGCGCGGCGGCGCCGCAGCTGGCCGATCTTCCGCTCAGTCTCTTCGCCGAAGGATGGGACAACGCGATGTGGAGCCTGGGTGCCGATCTCGTCGTGCGGGTGCCCAGGCGCGCTCTCGCAGTGCCGCTCATCGCGAACGAGCAGCGCGCCCTGCCCGAGATCGGACCGGCGCTGGCGGTGCTCGGCATCCGGACTCCTGCTCCCGTGCTCGCCGGCGCTCCGAACGACGTGTTTCCCCGGCCATGGTCGGTGATCCCCTGGATCGAGGGGTCGAACGCTCTCGCGTCGTCGCGGGTCGAGAACGCGTCTTGGGCACCACGGCTCGCAGAGGCGCTTCGGGCCCTGCACGCTCCGGCCCCCGACGACGCCCCGGTCAATCCCGTGCGCGGTCGGGAGCTGACCACACGCGACGGCGCCATGCGTCCTCGCCTCGATGCCCTCCCGCCCCGGTCTGCGTTGCGCGATGCCTGGGCCGGAGGGCTGGCGGCGACGCCGAGTGTCGAACGGGTCTGGATCCACGGGGATCTCCACCCCGGCAACATCCTGGTGCGCGAGGGCTCACTCGAGGCACTCATCGACTTCGGAGACGTCAGCGTCGGCGACCCGGCCTATGACCTCGCGTCGGCATGGATGCTCTTCGATGCGCCGGGACGCGAGGCGTTCCGGGCTGCGACACGGTCCCGCTACGACGACGCGACATGGGTGCGCGCGCGAGCGTGGGCCGCCTACATCGCGCTCGTGCTGCTGACGCAGAGCGACGACCGACCCGACCACTTCGCCGTGGGTCAGAGCACCGCCGAAGAGCTCGAGTCCGACTGAGCCTGCGCTGCTCGCACTCGAAGGTCCCGGTCGAGGTGATCGCGCTGCTCGACGACGAGACGTCGCAGAGCCGCAGCTGCCGAGGCGTTGTCGGCGATCCAGGCATCCACCGGCGCAAGGCTCGGCGCGGCAGGGAACAGCCCCACCACCAGGCGCCGCGCCAGTTCGATGCTCCGCTCCGACCACGCGTCGCCGATCCTTGCGAAGTACTCGTCGTCTAAGCCCGCGATCAGGTCGCGTCGTCCACCTGCGCGGAATCCGCTGATGACCGCGTCGAGATGATCGTTGCTGAGCGACGCGTCGTTCCACGCGTGCTCCCAGGCCTCGGCGCGCACGGCGGCGTCCGGAACCGATGCGAGGGCGCGGCGCGCGGCGGTACGGCCGCTCCCGGTGTCATCGGCCTGCTGCTCCGCCGCGATCTCCGCCACGCCGGCATGACCCGTCGTCACGAGAGCGGTCAGCAGCTGCCACCGGAGGTCTGGATCGACGACGAGCCCCTCGGGCGTCTCACCGTCGAGAAGCGCGCGGATGTCCCCGGCGCGTGCGTCGTCGAAGGCGGATGCCGCTGCGAGAGCGCGTGCCCACGAGAGCTGCGCGTCGCTGCCGGCATCCGCCGACTGGAGCGCGCTCCACGCCGCCTCCACCCACTGCTTCTGCTCCTGTGCCCTGTCGTCCTCGGCGACATAGTGCCGGATCGCGAACAGCGCGTTCGCGATCACGCCGCCCAGGAGGCCGATGTTCGACTCATGAGGTGCATGCGCCCGCACGATCGACGTGTACCGCGTCGCGGCGAGCTCTCCGTCCCTCGTGGCGTTCCAGAGAGACGACCAGATGACCGCTCGCGCGAGCGGATCCTCGACGGCGGACAGCGAGTTCTGCACGGTCGCCAGCGATGCGCCATCGAGCCGCACCTTGGCGTAGGTGAGGTCGTCGTCGTTGAGCAGCACGAGGGAGGCGTCAGGCAGCTCCACTGGAGTCCGCTCGTCGTGGATGTCGAGCGCGATCTGGTCGCGGCGCACGACGCGGCCGTCGATGTCGTCGTAGAGACCGATGCGCAACCGGTGCGGGCGCGGGTCCGTCTGCACGAGCACGGATGCTCCGTCGGCATCCTTCTCGATCCAGAGCGTCGAGACTCCGGTGGTCTGCAGCCAGGCGCGCGACCACTCGGACATGTCGCGGCCGGACACCGCGCTGAGCTGCACGAGGAAATCGTCGAGTGTCGTGTTACCGAACGCGTTCTGGGCGAAGTACCTGCGCGCGCCGTCGAAGAACGCGCCATCGCCGACGAAGGCGACCAGCTGCTTGAGCACGGCCGCACCCTTGGCATAGGTGATCCCGTCGAAGTTCAGCTTCGCCGCTTCGAGGTCGGTGATGTCCGCGACGATCGGGTGGGTCGTCGGCAGCTGGTCCTGCTGGTACGCCCAGGCCTTGCGGTTGGCGGCGAACTTCACCCAGGCGTCGTGGAAGCGCGTCGCGACTGCGGACGCGTGTGAACCCATGTAGTCGGCGAAGGACTCCTTGAGCCACAGGTCGTCCCACCACTTCATGGTCACGAGGTCGCCGAACCACATGTGAGCCATCTCGTGCAGGATCGTGTTCGCCCGAGCCGCCCGCTGGGCGTCCGTCGCAGCGCCGCGAGAGAGATAGGCCTCGGTGAAGGTGACGAGTCCAGGGTTCTCCATCGCACCGAGGTTGTACTCGGGGACGAAGATCTGGTCGTACTTGCCCCAGGGATACGGGTACGCGAAAGCATCCGTGAAGAAGTCCAGGCCCTGACGCGTGATCTCGAGGATCTCGTCGGACTCGAGGTACTGCGCGAGCGACTGTCGCGCGAACACACCGAGCGCGATGCGCTGATCATCACGCGCCCACTCCCCCTCGACTCGGGCATACGGCCCGGCCGCCACGGAGGTGATGTAGCTCGAGATCGGCAGCGTCGGGGCGAACTCGACGCGCTGCACTCCGACGCCGGCGTCGACGGCTGCAGCGGACTGGTTCGAGAGGACCTCCCACCCTGCCGGCGCGTCGATCACGAACGTGTAGGGAGCCTTGATGTCGGGCTGCTCGAAGCACGCCATGACGCGCCGCGAGTCGGCCGGCTCGTACTGCGTGTAGAGATAGGTGCGGTCATCGACAGGATCGTGGAAACGGTGCAGCCCCTCACCCGACCGGCTGTAGGCCCCGACCGCCTCGACGCGGATCGTGTTCGAGTCCGCGAGATCGCGCACGGCGATCCGGGCGCCGTCGTAGACGACCTCCTGCTCGACGCCGTTGACGACGAGCCGCTCCACCCTCTCGCCGATGAAGTCGAGCCAGGTCGACGAGGTCGTCGATGCGAAGTCGAGCGTCGTGACCGTCGGGAACCCACTGCGAGCCCGCTCGGGCGCTCCGGTCAGATCGAGTTCGACGCGGATGCTGCGAACGGAGATGGCGGCGGATCGCGCCGCGGTCTCCTCTCGAGTGAGGTTGGCGGTGTGCATGTCTCCCATCCTTTCATCCGGCACCGAAGACCACGATCCACCGCGCCTGCGTTGCATTATGCAACAGACAGGTCTAGAGTTGCAGTATGCAACAATTCGACGAGACGGACGCACGAGGTCAGGGCAGCGCGACGGTACTGCGGTCCCTGCTGGCGATCACCCGCCGGGGTCTGGTCGATGCCCGGTCCGGAGAGACGCGACTCTCGATCACCGACCAGTCGATCGTGATGGCCATCGCCGATGAGCCGGGCATCCGCTCGACGGACATCGCGCAGATGTTCCGACTCAACCGTTCGACGGTGTCCCGGCAGCTGTCGTCCCTCATCGCCCTCGGGCTCGTGCAGGAGATGCCTGCGACGGCGGGACGCGGGCGCCCGCTCGCACTCACCCCCGGGGGCGAAGAAGCCTTCCGTGGAACGCTCGACACGCTGCAGCACGTGATCGACACCCATCTCGCGCACTGGTCGGACGCGGAGGTGTCGCGCTTCGCGCACGACCTGCAGCGCTTCGACCGCGGCGACGCCGCATCATGACCCCGGCCCACAAGGCCATCAGAGAAGGAAGAGAAATGAAGAACATCACCGTTCTCGGCACCGGCGTCCTCGGATCGCAGATCGCGTTCCAGACCGCCTTCCACGGATTCGACGTCGTCGCGTACGACATCGATCAGGCAGCGCTCGACCGTGCTGCCAAGCGTTTCGAAGCGCTCGCCGCGCGCTACGTCGCAGACGGCGTCGAGAACGCGGCTGACGGTGGCGCGCAGACGGCCGTCGGCCGCATCCGCCTCACCTCCGACCTCGCGGATGCCGCTGCGAAAGCCGACCTCGTGATCGAGGCCGTCCCGGAGAGCCTGGAGCTCAAGCAGGGCATCTACCGCACCCTTGCGGACGCGGCACCCGCGACGACGATCTTCGCGACGAACTCCTCGACTCTGCTGCCGAGCGCCCTGTCGGAGTCCACCGGCCGGCCGGATCGCTTCCTCGCACTGCACTTCGCGAACGAGATCTGGTCGCACAACACCGCGGAGGTCATGGGCACGCCCAATACCGACCCTGCCGTCTACGAGAAGGTCGTGGAGTTCGCCACGCAGATCGGCATGGTCCCGATCCAGATCAAGAAGGAGAAGGCCGGATACCTGCTGAACTCCCTCCTCGTGCCGTTCCTCGAGGCGGGCGCCGAACTCCTCGTCGACGGGATCGCCGAGCCTGAGGCGATCGACGCGACCTGGCGCATCGGCACCGGTGCTCCCGCCGGCCCGTTCGAGATCTACGACATCGTGGGTCTGACCACGGCCTACAACATCTCGCGCATGGGCGGCGAGAAGCAGCAGCGCTTCGCCGATCTGCTCAAGGAGCAGTACATCGACAAGGGCAAGCTCGGCGTCGCCACCGGCGAGGGCTTCTACACTTACCCGCGCGAGAGCTGAGCCGTCGTCAGCGCCCGAGCAGCCTGCGGATCGCGGTCTCGGGTGACACCGTGAGATCGAGGGTGCGGCCTCGCGCGTAGAGACGGAACACACGCGGGTCGATGTAGCTTCCTCGCGCCACCGCGAGGGTGTTGCCGAGCGCCGAGGCCGTGGCCTGCACTGCCAGGCGCTCGGCACGCCGCCGCTCGTTCTTCGTGTCGAGCCGACCGATACGCGCCAGCGCATCAGCGGCGAGGATGGTGCCGTGCAGCGTACGGAAGTCCTTCGCCGTGAAGGCGGCTCCCGCCACCTCGCGCAGATAGTCGTTGACCTCGCCCGACGTCAGGCGCACCCTCCGCCGCCCCTTCCGGTATGCCAGTAGAGGCGCGCGCGGGGACCCGACAGAGAACTCCGACAGAGCCTCGGCCAGCGGAGCGTCGGTGATCTCGATCGACGCCAGCTGCTTGCTCTTGGCGGGAAAGCTCAGGGCGACCGTGCTTCCGTCGATACGGACATCGCGGCGTCGAAGCGTGCTGAGGCCACGACTGCCGTGCTTCACGAGGTAGCGCTCCGAACCGATCCGCAAGGCGGCGTCGTCGAGCAGCCGGAAAGACACCGCGAGTGCGCGTCCGCGTGTGAGACCGGACTCCCCGATCGCGCGCGTCACCTTGGCCCTGGCCGCAGGCAGCGCCTCGGCCAGCCGCAGCGCGCGGGCGAACTTCCGCTGATCCCTCCCTGTCCGCCACAGCGGATGGTAGAGATACTGCCGCCTTCCCGCGTCGTCGGTGCCGACAGCCTGGATGTGCGCCAGCGGATCGGCGGCGATCCAGACATCCGTCCACGCCGGCGGGATCGCGAGGTCATGGATCCGCTCACGATCGGCCTCCGACACCGTCTCATCGCCGGCATCGAGGTAGCGGAAGCCCGACCCCGAACGTCGACGACGGATACCGGGTTCTTCTCCGGGCACGACTCTTCTGAGTGCCATCCGTCTGACTCCTGTCGGCAGTGTGGGCTCGTGTGCGACCACGATGCCGCGACCGACCCGGCGCGTGAAGGGCATGGCGCTGCGGGGAGGCGACCTGCTAAGCGAACCCCACGGATTGTCGACCGGTACATAGGTCTGCCATTCTCTTGACTATGACGATGTCACTCGAGGAATTCCGTGAGTCCCTGACCAGATCCGATCTGCGCGGCGCCCTCGGGTTACAGCTCACCGACATCGAGGCGCAGCAGGTCGCGGCCGATCCCGCGTCGACGCAGAGCTGGTACTCCTACTGGCTCACCACGATCCCGACTCCCCCGCCGCCTGCGCCGGCGTCGGACGAGACGCCGCCCCCGGCATACGACGCACCGCCTCCCGCGTACAACGCGCTGCCTCCCGCGTACAACGCACCGCCTCCCACATACAGCGCGCCGCCGCCCGCGTACGTAGGTGCTCCGGGTTCCGAGCAGGCTCAAGATCCTGCGTACGCCGCGACGGCTCCGTACCCGGGCTACGAGGGTGCCGCTGGCGCAACAGCGGTCTACCCCGGATTCGCTCCGGCGGCCGACGCCGAACCGCGCAAGAAGAGCAGGGTCGGGCTCTGGGTCACGCTGTCGATCCTCGGCGCCCTGCTGCTGATCGCTGCCGTCGTGGTCGTCGTGGCCTTCACGACCGCCCGGCACTGGACCAAGACCGACGTCCCCGAGAAGCCGGAGACGTTCCACAGCGAGGAGTACGAAACCGGACGCTACGACGTCTCGATGGACGCCGTGAACCCGTGCACGGTCAACCAGGACTGGACGGACTGCACGAACCTCATGGTCGCGACCTACACGGCAGCCTGCGTCGGCGTCGAGCTCACCGAGACGGCCACACTGCTCTGCACCGACTACAGCGGAGCGATCGACGAGATGAGGGCGCTGGACGGCGACGGATACTACGTGGCCACCCTCGGCAGCTACGGCAATCTCACCCGCACACCGGAGATGGACACACGCCAGGTCTCGAACGACGACTACGAGCCCGCGGTGACCCATGAGGCCGTGTGCTATCTCGAGTTCATCGGAGAGTGCGAGTAAGAAGCCTGCCGGATACGACAAAACCCCCGCTCTCGCGGGGGTTTTTGTCTTGCTGGGGTACCTGGACTCGAACCAAGAACAACGGAACCAGAAACCGCCGTGTTGCCAATTACACCATACCCCAAGGGCGAAACCGGAGCCTCGCACCGAGAGTCAAGCCTACCCGAGCCTCGGCCCGAATGCCAAAACGCCGCGCTCCGTCCGGGCGCGTCGCCCCTGATCGCCGCTGCTGCATGACCACCGCTATCACGACCGCAAGAGGGAGAGCACCCTTTCGGAGGCTCTCCCTCTTCACTGCCGCTCGACCTCAGTTCGCGAGGAACTCCGAAAGAGCACGAAGTCGTCGCAGAGACTCGTCCTTGCCCAGCAGCTCCATCGACTCGAACAGCGGCGGCGAGATCCGACGGCCGGTGATCGCGACGCGCGGCGGACCGTAGGCGATCCGCGGCTTGAGCTCGAGCTTCTCGACCAGAGCCTCGGCGAGGGCCTCCTGGACCTTCTCCGGAGTGAAATCGGCCACCGGCTCGAGCGCTGCGACACAGGCGTCGAGCACCTCGGCCGCGTTGGCGGGGAGCCCCTTGAGCGCGTCGGCGTCATAGGACACGTCGTCGGTGAACAGGAAGCCCACCATCCCGGGCACCTCACCCAGCAGCTGAACGCGCTCCTGCACCAGCGGTGCGACGCGGAACGCCATCACGAGCTGCTCGTGCGTGGGCTCGTCGAAGAGTCCTGCGGCCGCGAGGTACGGGATCGTCCGCTCGGCGAAGTCCTTCTCCCCCAGCGTGCGGATGTGGTCGCCGTTGATCGACTCGGCCTTCTTCTGGTCGAAGCGGGCCGGATTCGGGTTGACGTTCACGATGTCGAACGCCTCGGTGAACTCCTCGAGCGAGAACACGTCGCGATCGGGACCGATCGACCAGCCCAGAAGGGCCAGATAGTTCAGCAGCCCCTCGTGGATGAAGCCGCGGTCGCGGTGCAGGAAGAGGTCTGCCTGCGGGTCGCGCTTGGACAGCTTCTTGTTGCCGGTCTCCCCCAGCACCAGCGGCATGTGGGCGAAGCGCGGCACGAACGTGGTGACGCCTGCCTCGATGAGCGCGGCGTAGAGCGCGAGCTGACGCGCCGTGGACGGCATCAGGTCTTCACCGCGGAGCACGTGCGTGATGCCCATGAGGGCATCGTCGACCGGGTTAACGAAGGTGTACAGCGGGATGCCGTTGGGCCGCACGACCACGAAGTCGGGGAACGACCCGGCCGGGAAGGTCACCTCGTCACGGATGAGGTCGACGTAGGTGAGGTCTTCTTCTGGCACGCGGAGACGAAGCGCGGGCTGACGTCCCTCGGCCCGGAATGCGGCCTTCTCCTCGTCGGTCAGGGTGCGATCGAAGTTGTCGTAACCGAGCTGCTTCGCGCGGCCGGCGGCCTCGTTGCGGGCGTCGATCTCCTCGGCCGTCGAGTAGCTCTCATAGAGCGCACCGGTGGCGAGCAGCTTGTCGATGACGCCGCGATAGATGTCATGACGCTCGGACTGCCGGTACGGGGCGTGCGGTCCGCCGACCTCGACGCCCTCGTCCCAGTCGATCTTGAGCCACGTGAGCGCATCGACGAGCTGGCGGAAGCTCTCCTCGCTGTCGCGGGCGGCGTCGGTGTCCTCGATGCGGAACACCATCTTCCCGCCCGTGTGGCGGGCGTAGGCCCAGTTGAAGAGCGCGGTGCGGACCATGCCGACATGCGGCAGTCCGGTCGGCGAGGGGCAGAAGCGGACGCGGACGTCGGCGCCGCTGGCGGTCGTGGTGAGGGGGTGCGGAGTAGCCATATCCCTCCGATTCTAGTTGCCGGTGCGGCACTCCACAGGGGCTCACGGCGGGGGCGGTGAAAGGCGCGACCGGGGGTCACTGTGGGTAACAGTCACTCACCGTGGGAAACAACCCGCGTTCCGTCCCGACCTGCTCCTATCGTTGCCGCAACGCCGGAGGACGGGCGGACACCGAACCCACACGGAAGGGCAACAACGTGACATTCACGGATGCAGTGACGACGGATGCAGTGACGGAAGGTCTCGGCTATCGATGGCGGGACGCAGCAAGACCACAGAGCAGCGCCGACTGGCTCGACCGAGCACAGGAGGTGGCGGACATCCTCGCAGCGGACGCCATCGACCGTGATCGGGCGAACGCGACGCCACGAGCCGAAGTCAGGCTGTTGAAGGAATCGGGGTTGGTGACGCTGTTGGGTCCCCGGGCGCACGGCGGCGCCGGTGAGAGCTGGGACACGGCGTACCGGGTGATCCGCACCGTAGCGAGAGGCGACGGCTCGATCGGTCAGCTGCTCGGCTACCACTACCTGTGGGCATGGGCCGCGCGGCTCGTCGCCACGGACGACCAGATCGCCGCCGTCGAAGAGCTGTACACGACGAACGACTTCCTCTTCGGCGGCGCCGTCAACCCTCGGGATTCCGATCTCGTGATCCGAGAAGACGGCGACGACCTGATCTTCTCCGGACGCAAGTCGTTCTCAACGGGCGGGCAGGTCTCGGATCTCACCGTGCTCGAAGGCATCCTCGAGGGCACCGACACCCACGTCTTCGCCATCGTCCCCACCGTGCAGGAGGGGATCGTGTTCGCGGATGACTGGGACAACCTGGGTCAGCGCCTCACGGAGTCGGGCTCGGTCGAGATCCGCGACGTGCGCGTCCCCTGGGCGTCCGCTGCGGGATTCGTCGACAAAGAGTTCCAGCCGCTCACCTACAACACGTTGAACGTACCGGCCATCCAGCTCGTGTTCGCGAATTTCTATCTCGGCATCGCACAGGGCGCTCTCGAGACGGCGTCGGCCTACACGCGCACCACGACGCGCCCCTGGCCCTACGGCGGAGACGACAAGCAGCACGCGACGGACGAGTGGTACCTGCTCGAGGGCTATGGCGAGCTCGCGTCGAAGCTGTGGGCCGACGAGGCGCTGCTGGACGCCGCGGGTGCGGAGATCAGCGCCGTACTGCATGCGCCCCGCGAAGATCTCACAGCGCGACGACGCGGTGAGATCGCTGTCCGGATCGCAGCGGGAAAGCTCCGGATCGTCGACGACGGCTTGGAGGTCGCCACGAAGGTCTACGAGTTGACCGGGGCACGCGCATCGGCGAATGCGGTCGGACTCGACATCTTCTGGCGCAACCTGCGCACGCACAGCCTTCATGATCCGATCGCGTACAAGAAGCGCGAGGTCGGCACGTACGTGCTGAAGAACGAGGTGCCCGAGCCCACCTGGTACACCTGAGCGGTCTGACTTCTCACCCTCGGTGTCGCGCCGACACAGGCGGACGCGGCACCGGGGAGTCCGTACGTCACCGCATACTTCAGCGGTTCAGAGGCTCGGCCGCATCGCGTCGGGCGGGTCTCAGCGACGCGAGCGGATCGCCATGGCAGCGGAGTGCTCCAGCGGGACGCGACCGTCGACGGTCCGCTCGGAGCACACCGCGTCGAAGGCCGCTCGGAACGCGGCGCGGTTCGACCCGTCGAGCGCACGGTAGAACTGGCCGGCTCCCCCGACACCGCCTTCTGCGGAGACCCACAGGGCTTCGACACCGGCGGACCAGGTCCACGTGATCTCCGACACTCGAGTGCCCCTCCAGCCCGCGTCGTCCAGCATCCGTGCGAAGCCGTCCACCGTCCGCTCGAAGTCCTGCTCCGGGGGCAGTCGCTCCCCCGCCGACGGTGTGAGTCCCGCCCGGTCGCAGACCTCACGCCACAGCCACGTCGGCGAGTTCGTCCAGACGGTCGCCACCACGACGTCGGCCGACACTCGCGAGAGCTCTCGAGCCGCCCTCCGCGGTTCGGCGACGTGATTCAGCACGAAGTTGGCGACGACCGCGTCGAAGACGCCGTCGTGAAACGGCAGCTGCGGCAGCGCACCGTCGACCACGGGGATCCCCGCGTGCTCGTGTACCGCAATCTCCCGCATCGTCGGCTCCGGCTCGCATCCGGTGACGTTCCAGCCGGCGCCCGCGAACGCCGCGGAGAGCGATCCTGTGCCGGACCCCACATCGAGAAGGGAGCGTCCACGCGCTTCCCCGAGCTCGTCGAGCACGAAGCCTGAAGTCCCGACACACAACGCGGCGTATGAGTCCGCGTATGCGCGCCCCGTGCCCGCCCAGTCCTTCATCGCGCTCGGGAGCGGGCGAGCGGCGAGAGCGCGACGATCGCGATCACCAGCACGGATGCCGCGATGCCGAGGCCCGCGTACTGATAGTTCGACAGGATCACTCCGGCGAGCACCGCGCCCGCCGCAGCCGACAGGCTCATCAGAGAGTCGCTCCGACCCTGTCGTCGTGTGCGCAGCTCGGGCGCGCTCGATTCGGTGAGAAGCGCCGCCCCGGCGACCGTGGCCGCACTCCATCCCAGGCCCAGCAGGATCAGCGCGACCATCACGCCCCACTCCTGATCGTTCACGAAGACGGCGAAGGCGAGAGCGCCGCCCAGGAGCGCCTGTCCCAGCAGCACCACCCGCAACCGTCCCCAGCGGTCCGCGAGGATGCCGAAGAGCGGAGAGAGCGCGTACATGCCGCCGACGTGCAGAGCGATCGTGATGCCGACGAGTGCCGAGACATCAGCCGGCGTGGGTGCCATGCCCTCGCTGCCATGCGCCATGTGCGCGAGGTGCACGGGAGTCATCGCCATGACGGATGCCATCACGACGTGCGAGCCGGCGACCGCGAAGATCGCGTATCGAGCCACCAACGGACGATCGACCGACACCTGCCCGGTCACCGCTGCCGCTGCTCTGGCGAGGCCTTGAGCTGCGAGAAGCGGATCGGGCCGCAGCGCGATCAAGTAGAGGATGAGCGCCGCGCACTGGGCGACGAACGAGAACACGTAGGAGCCGGTCTGCGGCGGCATGCCGATGGCCTCGCCGACGATCTCCCCCGGCCCCAGCAGCAGTGGTCCTGCCACGCCTCCGATCGTCGTCGCCCACACGACGATCGAGAGATCGCGCCCTCGGTGCTGCGGGGCGGCGAGATCCGTCGCGGCGAAACGGGACTGGAGGTTTCCGGCATTGCCCGCGCCGATCATCAGGATGCCGACCAGCAACAGCGGGAACACGCGCAGCGACGCGGCCAGGATCACCACGGCGATACCGACGAGGGCGAACAGGTTGCCGAGGGACAGTGCGCGCCGTCTGCCGACCCTGGCGGCCAGACGGGCGAGCGGGATCGCACACAGCGCCGCACCGAGGGTGACCGACGCCGTGGCGAGGCCCGAGAGCGCGTCGCTCCCCGAGAGGTCGGCGGCGAGCAGCGCGCCGAGCGACACGGTCGCTCCGAAGGCGATCCCGCCGAGCACCTGTCCGAGTGACAGCACCAGGACGGTGCGTCGCTGGACGGCTGCCTGCTGGGTCGCCGTCAGCGCGACCACGGTCATGAAGCGCGCACGGCGTCGCGCACGGTGTTGCGCAGGATCCCCAGTCCGGTGATCTCGACCTCGACCGTGTCACCGGCGTCGAAGGTGCCGACACCCGCGGGCGTGCCCGTCAGGATGACGTCGCCGGGCAGCAGGGTGAACACGGCTGACGCATGCTCGATGATCGCTGCGACGGAGTGGATCATGTCGGTGAGCGGCGCCTTCTGGCGGACCTCTCCGTTCACCCTGGTCTCGATCGTCGCGACCGACGGGTCGAAGTCCGTGCTGATGGTGGGGCCGAGGGGGCAGAACGTGTCGAAGCCCTTCGCACGCGACCACTGGCCGTCCTTGCGCTGCAGGTCGCGGGCCGTGACGTCATTGGCGATCGTGTACCCGAGCACGTGGTCGAGAGCATTCGCCTGGTTCACGTTCTTGGCCACCTTGCCGAGTACGACGGCGAGCTCGCCCTCGTACTCGGTCTGGTCCGAGATCGACGGGCGCACGATCGCATCGCCAGGGCCGATCACCGCGGTGTTGGGCTTGAGGAACAGCAGGGGCTCCTCAGGGGCCGCTCCCCCCATCTCGGCGGCATGGTCGTGATAGTTCTTGCCGACGCAGACGATCTTCGAGCGCGGGATCACCGGCGCCAGGATGACCGCGTCCGCGATCGGCACGCGATCGCCCGTCGGCTCGTACCCGGCGAAGAGCGGATCGCCCGAGAGGACGACGAGGTCGGTGTCATCGACGATCCCGAAGAGGATGGCGTCGTCATGGCTGAATCGGGCGATCTTCATGGCATCCAGCCTAGCCAGCGTCACGGACGACGAGACCCCGTCGTGCGGAGTTGGCGCGACGGGGTCTCGAGAGTTCGCTGAGGCGGTCAGGCGTCGAGGCGCAGGAGCCAGCCGTGCCTGTCTTCGCGACGGCCGTACTGGATGTCCGTGAGTTCTTCACGCAGCGACAGAGCGAGCTCGCCCAGCGGCTGCGGCTCGTCGAATCCTTCGCCCACCAGGGCGCCGATCGGCGTCACGACAGCGGCGGTGCCGCAGGCGAAGACCTCGACGATGTCGCCGGACGCCACGCCCTCGCGCCACTCGTCGATCGAGATCGGACGCTTCTCGACCGTGTAGCCGCGGTCTTCCGCGAGCTGCAGCAGGGAGTCCCGCGTGATGCCCTCGAGGATGCTGTCGGACTCGGGCGTGACGACTCGGCCATCCTTGAAGACGAACACGACGTTCATGCCGCCGAGCTCCTCGACATTGCGCTCCTCGTTGAGGAACACGACCTGGTCGCAGCCTTTCGACGACGCCTCGCTCTGAGCCAGCAGACTCGACGCGTAGTTGCCACCCGTCTTGGCCTTGCCTGTGCCACCCTTGCCCGCACGCGCGTAGTCCTCGGAGAGCCAGATGCGCACGGGCTTCACGCCGCCGCTGAAGTAGGCGCCTGCGGGGCTCGCGATCACGTAGTAGGCGACCTTCTGCGCCGCGCGGACACCGAGGAAGGCCTCCTTGGCGAACATGAAGGGGCGGAGGTACAGGCTCTGATCCTCACCGGACGGCACCCAACGTCCGTCGACCTTGACGATCTCACGCAGGGACTGGATGAAGTACTCGGTCGGCAGCTCCGGCAGCGCGAGGCGGCGGGCGCTGGCCTGCAGACGGGCGGCATTGCGATCGGGACGGAAGGTGTGAATCGATCCGTCGGCGTGACGGTAGGCCTTGATGCCCTCGAAGATCTCCTGCGCGTAGTGCAGCACGGATGCTGCGGGGTCGAGCGGGATCGGTCCGTACGGCTGCACGCGCGGGCGGTGCCATCCGCCCTTGACGGACCAGCAGATGTCGACCATGTGATCGGTGAAGACCACACCGAAGCCCGGGTTCTCGTGAACCTCGGCAACGCGACCGGGCGTCGCAGCGGTCAAGTTCTTCGTCACAGCGAACTCCAGCGGAGCCACGGTGGTCTCGGCGTCGATGGTCGTCATCTCATCATCCATTCCTCGTGCGGCGCGCAACCTCGCGCCGTCTCAGCCTACGCCTGTCGCTCAGAGCAGAGCGGTGATCGCGGAGCCGACCTCCGCTGTGGTGCGCGCCCCTGTGCGAGACGCGATGTCGGACTCGACGGCGGCGCTCACGCGAGCAGCCTCTTCGGTGAGCCCGAGGTGGTCGAGCAGCAGCGCCACCGACAGGATCGCGGCGGTGGGGTCGGCCTTCTGCTGCCCCGCGATGTCGGGGGCCGATCCGTGCACCGGCTCGAACATCGACGGGAACGCGCCTGCGGGGTTGATGTTGCCCGAGGCGGCGAGTCCGATTCCGCCGGTGACCGCTCCCGCGAGGTCGGTGAGGATGTCGCCGAACAGATTGTCCGTGACGATCACGTCGAAACGAGAGGGGTCGGTGACCAGGAAGATGGTCGCCGCATCGACGTGCAGGTAGTCGACGGCGACGTCGGGGTGCTCGGACGCGACCTCGTTCACGATGCGCTGCCAGATCGCCCCCGCGTGCACGAGCACGTTGGTCTTGTGCACGAGCGTGACCTTCTTGCCGCGCCGCTCGGCGAGGTCGAAGGCGTAGCGCACGACCCTCTCGACGCCGAAGGCGGTGTTGACCGACGTCTCATTGGCGACCTCGTGAGGGGTGCCCTTGCGGATCGCGCCGCCGTTGCCGACGTAGGGGCCTTCAGTGCCCTCTCGGACGACGACGAAGTCGATGTCTCCCGGGTTCGCGAGTGGCCCCGCAGCTCCGGTGAAGAGCTTCGAGGGACGCAGGTTCACGTAGTGGTCGAGCGTGAAGCGGAGCTTGAGCAGCAGCCCGCGCTCGATGTTCGCGTCCTTGAGCCGGGGGTCGCCGGGCGTGCCCCCGACGGCTCCGAGCAGGATCGCGTCGTGCTCCGAGATCGCCTGAAGGTCATCGTCGGTGAGGGTGTCGCCCGTCTCGAGGTACCGAGCGGCGCCGAGCGAGAAGCGGGTCTTGTCGAATGTCACCTCACTGGATGCGGTGACCGCATCGAGGACCTTCTCGGCCTCGGCGACGACCTCTGGGCCGATTCCGTCACCGGGGATGACAGCCAGCTTCACGACACGCGACATGACACTCCTTGCATCGGGATGAACCGGCCAGCGCTCGGGCTGATGCCGAGCGGGCCGGTTCTCCCAGCGTACTGGTCAGTGCGTGGGGGTCTTGCTCAGTGTGACGGCCGCGATCAGGCCCGCCAGCACGACGAGCCCCGCGCCGATGAGCGAGGTCACCAGGACGCCCGAGCCGAAGGCTGCGGATGCGGCATCCCAGAGCGCATCGCCGAGCTGTGCCGGCAACTCCTGGGCGGCGGTGTAGGCGCCGGCGAGCGTCTCCTTCGCCGCGTGCGCCGCATCTGCCGGTATGCCCGGCGGAATGACCAGCGCCCCGCGGTAGAACGCGGTGATCAGGCCGCCGAGCACCGCGGTGCCGAGCACAGCACCGAGCTCGTACGCCGTCTCGGACACCGCGCTCGCGGCCCCCGCCTTCTCTGCGGGCGCGCTGGAGAGGATCAGCTCGTTCGAGATCGTCTCCGCCGCGCCGATGCCGATGCCGAGTACCACGAAGGCGATGATCAATGGCGCGACACCGTGATCGGAGGTCGTGAACGCGACGAGCAGGTATCCGGCGAGGGAGAAGACGAGCCCTGCCGGCACCAGGATGTGCGGGCGCACCCGACGCGAGACGGGCACCACCGAGAGTCCGGCCACGATCATCGCGATCATTCCGGGCACGAGTGCTGCGCCGGCCGCCATCGGCGAGAGACCGAGGACCAGCTGGAGATGCTGCGACACGAAGTAGAGGAAGCCCACGAGCGCGACGACGCTCAGCAGGTTCACGAGAATCGCTCCCGAGAAGGAGCCCCGGCGGAACAGCGCCATGTCGAGCATCGGCACCTCGGCATGCAGCTGTCGCCGCACGAACAGGTAGCCCATCACGATGCCGAGCAGCGCCCAGGCGCCGGCCGTGAGGCTCGGTCCTTCGACCGCGAGCGACTTGATCGCGTAGACCACGGGGATCATCGCGGCCATCGACAGCACGATGCTGACAATGTCGATGCGACCGGGGTTCGGGTCGCGACTCTCGGGCACGAGCAGCGGCGCGGCGATGAGAAGCGGGATGAGCACGGGCACGGCGATCAGGAACACCGATCCCCAGTCGAAGTGCTCGAGCAGGAACCCGCCCACGATCGGCCCGAGAGCGGAACCGGCGGAGAACGCCGACGCCCACACGGCGATCGCGAGGCGACGCTGGTCCCGGTTCTGGAAGATCGAACGCAGGAGCGACAGAGTCGACGGCATCAGCATCGCGCCGAAGAATCCGAGAAGGGCGCGGGCGGCGATCAGCAGGCCGGCGGTCGGGGCGAAGGCCGCGAGGGCCGACACCGCGGCGAAGCCGGTCGCGCCGATCAGCAGCATCCGCCGACGTCCGAAGCGGTCGCCGAGGGTGCCCATGGTCACGAGGAGTCCGGCCAGCACGAGCGGGTAGACGTCGATGATCCACAGCTGCTCGGCGCCCGTGGGCGCGAGCGCGATCGATATCTCGGGGAGCGCGAAGCTCAGCACCGTGTTGTCCACCGACACCAGGAGCACCGGCAGCATGAGGACGACGAGCGCCGCCCAGCCTCGGGCTCCGACGCGGGGAGCATCCGTCTCTGTCGTCGGGATCGACGCAGTACGGGTCATGGAACACCTCTCAGGATCACGGCGGCTTCGTTACTAAACCGTCCAGATGGTATAGTAACAGAATCGTCACACTGCCGCGCTACTGTGATGCAAGACGAACAGAGGACCCCGATGCCCCGACCTCCCCTGGCCCGAGAACGCGTTCTCGACGCCTTCGAAGCGATCGTCATCGAAGACGGTGAGCGCGCAGCCACCCTCGACGCGACAGCCAAGGCCGCCGGCGTCTCGAAGGGCGGGCTGCTCTACCACTTCGGATCGAAGGAAGATCTTGCCGCAGGGCTGATCGAACGCCTCGACGCGCTCACGACGGCGGATCTCGAGCGCATGACGACGGCCGAAGAGGGGCCGGTGGCGTACTACGTGCGCACCTCCGTCATGGAGGACGACGCGCTGGATCGCGTGCTGATCGCTGCGACGCGACTCGCCCAGGGTGGCTCAGCCCCGGCAGCCGACGCGCTCCGCAGGAACCGAGACCGGTGGGAGGACACGATCCGCCCCCATGTGCGGGATGCCGCGAGCCTCGACCTCGTGATGCTGCTGAGCGACGGGCTCTACTTCAACAACTCGCTCGACGTGCACGGACCGGAGCGACTGGTCCCCCGCAGCGACGAGCTCTCGGACCTGATCGCTCTCGTGCTCCGCGCGACGGCACCCTGACTCCCGGCTCCACACGCAGAAAGCGGGAGGGCCGCCTTTCGGCCTGCCCTCCCGCTCCGCTGATCCGGGTCTGCGCTGCTCAGACCTCGGTGATCTCGATCTGACGGAAGAGATCTGCGTCGATGGATCCGCGCAGGTCGTCGAGCAGGTCGTCCGGCACCGGCGAGTCCAGCGTGAGCACGCTGAGCGCCTGGTCTCCGGCGCCGAGACGCGAGATCTGCATGCCGGCGATGTTGATACCGGCGTCACCGAACTTCTGACCGTAGACCGCGACGATTCCGGGGCGGTCGGTGTAGAGCATCACGACGTGGTGCTTCTCGATCGGCAGCTCGAGCGCGTGGTCGTTGATGGCGACCAGCTTCTCGGCCTGCTTCGGGCCGGTGAGCGTGCCGGACACCGAGAGCTGCGAACCGTCGGAGAGAGCACCGCTGAGGGTGATGACGTTGCGGTACTCGTCGCTGACGTCGTCCTTGAGGAGGCGCACTGCGATGCCTCGCTGATCCGCGAGCAGCGGTGCGTTGACGTACGAGACCGTCTCGCTGACGATGTTCGTGAAGACGCCCTTGAGGGCGGCGAGCTTGAGAACGCTCACGTCATAGTCGTTCAGTTCACCGTGCACCTCGACGTCGAGGCTCGTGAGCGGCGACGTCGCGAGAGCGGCGAAGATCTGCCCGAGCTTCTCGACGAGCGAGATACCGGGGCGGACGTACGGGTCGATCACGCCACCCGCCACGTTGACGGCATCCGGCACGAGGTCACCGCCGAGAGCCAGGCGCACCGAACGGGCCACGGAGACGCCGGCCTTCTCCTGCGCCTCCTCGGTGCTCGCTCCGAGGTGCGGGGTGACGACGACGTTCGGAAGGTCGAGGAGCGGACGCGCCGTGCCGCCCTCGGCCGGGGGCTCGGAGGTGAAGACGTCGAGGCCGGCACCGGCGATCTCACCCGCGACGAGGGCTGCGTGCAGTGCCTCCTCATCGATCAGTCCGCCACGAGCGACGTTGACGACGAACGCCGTCGGCTTCATGGCCTTGAACTGCTCGGCACCGATCATCCCGGTGGTCTCGGGCGTCTTGGGCATGTGGATCGTGAGGAAGTCGGACTCGGCGACGAGCTCGTCGAGCGTCAGCAGCTGGACACCCAGCTGCTGGGCACGCGCCGAGGTGACGTAGGGGTCGTAGGCGACGACGCGCATGTCGAAGGCGGCGAGGCGCGCGGCGACGAGAGCGCCGATGCGGCCGAGGCCGACGATGCCGACGGTCTTCTCGATGAGCTCGGCCCCGGTGAAGGAGCTGCGCTTCCACTGACCTGCCGACAGCGACGCGTGCGCGGCGGGAATGCGACGGGCGAGGCTGAGGATGTGACCGACGGTGAGCTCTGCGGCGGAGACGATGTTGGACGTCGGCGCGTTGACGACCATGACACCGGCGGTCGTCGCCGCCTTGATGTCGACGTTGTCGAGGCCCACACCTGCGCGGGCGACGACCTTCAGCTTCGGCGCGTGGGTCAGCGCCTCCTCGTCGATCTGCGTCGCCGACCGGATCAGCACGGCGTCGGCATCCGCGAGCGACGCGAAGAGCGCCTCGCGGTCGGTGCCGTCGACGGTGCGAACGTCGAAGTCGGGACCGAGGGCCTCGATCGTGGCGGGTGAGAGAACTTCGGCGAGGAGCACGACGGGCTTCGGCACAGGGATCCTTCGGGGCAGCGCGACAGGGGGCCGATGCGCCGCACACCGTGGGGGCGCGATCACCTCAACTGTACCCGAGCGGCTCCGCTGCTCCGTGCCGTGTGACGTCGAGCGACCGCAGAATCGCTAGGACCCTGCGAGTGTCAGGCTGTATGCGAGCAGGCTCAACCAGAACACCGCGACGACGCCGAGGCCCGCCAGGAGCACGAGTGCGAGCTCCCCTGCCGACCGCCGTCTTCCGATGAGGTAGGCGAACACGAACACGATCGCCGGGAAGACGACGCCGAAGAGCAGGGTGGCCCAGCCGACGCCGCTCAGCCCGACCTGCGCCATGGTGATCAGGTGCGCCACGGCGTTCCAGATCGCGTAGGCGTAGAAGAGCCCCGCCAGCCCGAGGACGAGCCCGGTGAGCCATCGAGGCGATACCGCCGGGGTCGACTGTGACATCTGCATCTCGCTCATAGTCCGATCGCTCCCACCGTCACGAAGGGCCAGGGCACGAGGAGCACGACTCCGAGGAGGAGCGCGGACACTCGAATCCACCCGGCCCTGCCACGCGTGAGCACCCAACTTGCAAGGAACCACAGCAGAGGTGCCGCGACGGCGAGGACGAACCAGGGTAGGAACATCGCGTCCGCGACGAAGAAGTTCGCGAGCGGCTTGAGGCGCAGCCCGCCGACGACCCAACCGACACTGTAGAGGAGGTAGACACCCCCGACGATGCCCAGGATCAGCAGCATCGCGGTGCTCAACGGCTGGTGTTCCTCATCGTCGTCGTCGCCGGGGCGTACGACCGCAGCGCTCCCCTTGCCGACGGCATTCCAGCCCTCCGGCAACGCGGGGTCGTCAGCCGAGCGCTCGGCCTGACCGGCCGCCGCCGGCGCCGAGCGCGGCTGTGCGGGCTTCTTAGGAGCACGCCCCGTGGGAGCACCGCCCTCGTCGCCGTCCCAGCTCAGGGCGTCGTCGGAATCGGAAGTCATGTCCCCAGCGTAGGACACGGCGTCCACTATGCTCGGGGGCATCTGGGCCAGAAGCGGCCCCGGCCTGGAGGGACCACCGTGGCAGAGCAGAACGAGAACGTCGCCAAGAGCACACCGAGCGGCTCTGTCGACGAGCCCGCCGCAGGGTGGAAGCCGACCGCCGCCGCAAAGTCGAAGGCGGCCACCTTCCGCTGGATCGCCGTCGCGCTGTGGGTCATCGCGATCGCCGCCGAGGCCGTCGGCATCTTCTGGCTGCTCCGCCAGCGCGAGTACGTGGGCGAGGACGGCACCCTCGTGCGCGACCCCGACACCGGACTCCTCGAGGAGCAGGGTGTCACTGCCCAGTTCCCGCAGTGGGCGTTCATCACGCTTCTCGTGCTGCTCGTCGTCATCGCCGCGCTCGCCATCACGGGCTCGATCCTCTGGAAGAAGGCCAACCGCCTGGATCCGGCCCGGAAGTCCGAGACTCTCCGGTTCTTCGTGCAGAACCAGTTGGGCGCGATCATCGCGATCATCGCCTTCCTCCCGCTGATCATCCTGATCTTCCTCAACAAGGACATGGACAAGGGGCAGAAGGCGACCGCCGGCATCGTCGGCATCGCCCTCGCCGTCCTCGCCACGGTCATCGGCGTGGACTTCACCCCGCCGTCCGTCGAGCAGTACACCGCCGACCAGTCCGCGGTGATTCAACTACTCGGCAAGGACGAGGTGGTGTGGGTCGACGGCGGTGCGGTCTACCACGTGTGCGACGAGGTCTCCGATATCCAGACCGGCAGCGAGAAGCGCACCGGCACCACAGCCGAGGCCGTGGAGGCCGGAAAGAGCCGCCTGACCCTCAAGTTCGCGTCGGAGCTCAGGGCCTGCGGTCTGGCAGTGCCCGAGAATGCCGACGAGATCGAGGACGCACTGCGTGAGATCCAGGGCGGTGCCGTAGACACGCTGCTTCCCGCTCCCGTGTGGGCAGACCCCACCGACGCGCCGATCGAGGTCGAGGACGCCGCTCCGTCGGAGTGATTCCTCGCGGATGTCGAAGGGGGCCCGGTGCGATTCGCACCGGGCCCCTTCGTGCGATGCGACGGGTTCAGATGCCGGATGCCGTGAGCACGGCGACCGAATCGGAGCGCAGTCCTGCAGGCACGATGGCCACTCCTTCGGCGCCGGGAACCACGACCGTCTCCGCCACGCTGCCGTCGGACCAGCGCAGATCCGCTCCGGCGAACTCTGCGGGCAGCTCGACCTCGCCGACCGCCGGGTCGAGCAGGTGAAGGTGCACAGCGTCGGCAGACCGGGTGTAGCGGCGAGGCGCCCCGCCCTGCTCCCCCATTCGGATCCACGGACGGGTTCCGTAGATCGCGTCTCCGTTCGCGCGCAGCCATGCTCCGAGCTCGCGCATCGCGGTGCGCTGAAGTTCGGGGATGGTTCCGTCGGATGCAGGACCGACGTTGATGAGGAGGTTGCCGTTCTTCGCCACGACGTCGACCAGGAGCCGGATGAGCGACGCCCCTGACAGAGAGTGCCGGGAGTCCTCATCCTGATTGAACCCGAACGAGTATCCGAGCCCGCGCGTGGACTCCCACGGCTCCGCGATGATCTCGGGGATGTCGGTGTACTCGCGCGTCAGGAAGCCGTGATACGGCACTCCCCATCGATCGTTCACCACGCCGTCGGGCACCGCGTCGAAATACCGATGCAACAGCGCGGCGACCGCGAAGTCGTCACCGGCCTTGCCGCCGTCCGGCCACTCGATGTCGTTCCAGAGCAGGTCGGGCGAGAAGCGCTGCACGAGTTCGTCGAGCTGAGCGGCGGAGTATCGCGCGAAGTGCTCGTCGTTGCGCCGGTACCGGAAGAGGTCGGTGTCGGACTCGATGGGTGGGAAGTCGCTGACGTGCCAGTCGAGGGCTCCGGAGTAGTACACGCCGAACTTGGCGCCCGCCCTGCGCGTCGCGTCATGGAACTCGGAGATGAGGTCGCGCCGAGGACCACGGGCGACCGCATTGAATCCGGTGGTCTCGGTGCCCCACAGGCAGAACCCCTCATGGTGCTTGGTCGTCGGCACGATGTACCGAGCGCCCGCGTCGACCAGCTCGCCGACGAAGGCATCCGCGTCGAACGCCGACGCGTCCCATCGGTCGGCGAGGTCCTCATACGACGTTCCCGGACCGTACAGACGCTGATGCCGCTCCCACGTCGGGCTGCCGGTGATGCGCACGGTGTTTCCGTACCACTCCGCATACTGGTGCCACGCGTAGGCGTTCTCGGTGGGGATGTTCACACCCTCGCCGTGCTGCACGGCCCAGGCCGGTACCGAGTAGAGGCCCCAGTGCACGAAGAAGCCGAGCTTCGCGTCGCGGTACCACTCGGGCACGCCGTGGGTCGGATAGGAAGGAGCCGCGGTGCCGAGGTCCGGCCCGGTCCGCTTCTCGAAGTTCATCATGCGCTTATCTCCTCGGTGTCGCCGCGTCGTCCCACCACGGCGGTGAGATCCGGCGAGCCGGATCGATCGAACGGGTACACACCGGCGCGCAGCCGGTGGTGCCCGAGACGGAGCAGGTCCTGGTCGACGCCTCCGGGCGTGAGCGCCAGGGTCCACCCTTCGGCGAGATCGTAGAGCTCAGGCTCGAGATACCCGATCTTGACGACCACGACGTCCGCGGTCGTGGGCTCCAGTCCCAGCATGCGGAAATCCTCGAGGCGGTGGAAGGGCTTGCGACGCTCGGTGATGATGGCGTGCAGCCCGCCCACCGCGATCACGACCTGCGTACCGGCATCAGGGTCCCCGCCGGTGAGGGAGAAGACCGTCCCGGTGATATCGACAGGCGGATGCGGACCGTCGTCCACGCGCGCCCCCACCGACAGCGACACCGTGGCACCCACTCCCGCAGTGACCGCCTGCGAGACCGCATCGGGGTCGAACACCGAAGCCACCAGCGTCGTGATCGTGCCGTCGGTGATGTCCGGCCGCTCGAGCAGCTGTGCGAGCGTCCAGGTGACGTCTCCCGCGCCGCCGGCCGTCGGGTTGTCGCCCGAGTCGGAAATCAGGTACGGTCGCGCGGCTCCCGGCGTCAGGGCCTTCGCGAGGGCCTCATCGAGCGAACCGGTCTCGGCGACGAACACGAAGTCCTCTCGAGCGTCCCAGAACATCCGCGCGACACGCTCGGCCTCGCGGGTGATGACCGCACGATCGTCCCCCGTGACCACGACGTACGCCTGGCAGCGCGGCTCGTCTGCCCAGGCGTATCCGATCCACACCGAGGCGTCGACGACACCGGGCAGCGCTTCGATCCCCGGAAGCTCGGCGTAGATCCCCCGAGCTGGCTCGAGGCGGGTGCTCGTCTTCTCACCCGGGAGCAGGACGGGCACTGGCACCCACGCGACGAGGGGTCGCCGACCGAGCGGATCGCCGCCATGAGGCCCCCGCAGTCGGGCCAGCAGGTTCCAGACCGCACGCTCCTTGGTGTTGAGCCAGTCCTCGTGCGGTGCCATGCGGTAGCAGGTGAGGAGATCGACGGCATCGCGAAGCACCTCCGACACGTTGCCGTGCAGATCCATCGAGGTGGACACCAGCGCGTCGGGGCCGAGCGCCTCGCGCACCGCAGTGGCGAGATCGCCCTCGGCGTCATCGAGGCCCACGACGCTCATCGCGCCATGGATGTCGAAGAAGAAGCCGTCGAACGGGCCGTGAGCGCGGATGCCGTCGACGATCGCGGTCTTCATCCGCCGATAGGTATCCGGATCCACCGCACCGCCGGGCAGCGATCGGCCATGGGTGAGCGGCACCCACTCCGCCGCCTCTGCGAGTTCACGCCCCTCCGTGAGGAACGGATAGTAGGCGCGCAGTTCCGATCCCGTCCGCACCGTGAATGCCTCGTCTCCCGAGACGTGCGGGGAGAACGTGCTCGACTCGATCGAGATGCCGGCGATCCCGATCCTCGGTCGGGCGAGACCGCCGGTCTGCAGGCCCGGAAGGGCGCCCATCCAGATCTCACTCGCCTCTGGTCGTTCTGTCACTGCCCGTTCCTCCTCGTGGGTCATCATCGCGCCGCCTTCGGCGCCAGGGTGCGGCGTGCCGCTTCGATCGCTCCGAGGGCCACGGCATCCGAGCCGAGCCTCGCCGGGGTGATGACGATCGGCAGACCGGACACGGGCGCATCCGTGAGCAGGGTCGCCTGTATCGCCGGTTCGAGCAGATCCCAGGCTGCCGCCACTCCCCCGCCCACGATCGCTCGAGGCAGGTCCAGGAGCGTCGCGGCGCTCGCACACGCCAGCGCCACCGCGCGGCCGGCGGCCGCGAAGACGGCCACGGCGTCAGGGTCTCCGGCGCGCGCGCGATCGGCGACCACGCGGGCATCCGATTCAGGATCACCCGAGCGCTCCGCGTATCGTCGCCCGATCGATGTCCCTGACGCGAGGGTCTCGAGGTGGCCGACCTGCCCGCAGGTGCAGACGAGGTCGCTGTAACCGGGCGTGTGGCCGATCTCCCCGGCCGCGCCGTTCGGGCCATGTCTCAGGTCGCCATCGATGATGACCGCGCCTCCGACCCCCGTTCCCAGCATCACGCCGAGCACGTCGTCGTCGGCGCGTCGATCGGCGGCCACTTCACCGAGGAGGAAGGCGTTCACATCGTTCTCGACGCTCACCGGAACCGAGAGCCTCGACACGAGCGCGTCAGCCAGCGGGAAGCCGGCCCAGCCCACGAACGTCGCCGAGGCCGCCCGGATCGTCCCGGTGGCGTGGTCGACGACTCCTGCCGCGCCCACGCCGACCGCGACGATCTGAGCGGAAGCCTCGGATGCGAGATCGAGCGCGAGCCGAGCCGCGGCGTCCGCCATCGCGTCGCCGCCCAGGTCGGCCGGGGCACGGACACTCCCTCTGGCAAGCACCGTGCCTGTTCCGTCGACGAGGAGCCCGGCGATCTTCGTGCCGCCGATGTCGATGCCGACGATGCCCTCCGACGATCCGGGCGGATCCGCATCCGGCGTGTTCGTCCTCTGTTCCTGACCGATCATCGTCATCGTCCGCCGAGCCCCGCCATCGCGATCCCCTTGACGAGGTGCTTCTGCAGAATGATCACGAGCAGCGTCGTCGGGATCATCGAGATGATCGCTGCAGCCATCTGCAGGTCCCAGCGGGTGCCCGTGAGGCCGGCGAAGCTCGCGAGACCGACCGGCAGCGTTCCGTGCGCGTTGTAGTCGACGGTCACGATGAGCGGCCACAGGTAGCTGTTCCAGAAGGTGAGGAAGGTGAACACCGCGAGCACGGCGACCGCCGACTTCGACAGCGGGAGGATGATCTGCAGGAACGAGCGGATGGGGCCTGCACCGTCGACCCTGGCTGCCTCCTCGAGCTCGTAGGGGATGCCCCGGAAGAACTGCCTCATGAGGAAGGTGCCGAACGCGCCGAACGCGAACGGCAGCACGAGCGCCTGGTACGTGTCCACCCAGTCGAACCACTGCATGACCTGGAACATCGGGATGACGAGCACTTCGGCGGGCACCATCAGTGTCGCGAGGAAGAGGATGAAGACCGCGTCCCGCCCCTTCCAGCGCAGGCGACCGAACGCGTACCCCGCCGTCGTCGAGACGACGAGCACGACGAGGGTGCCGAGGATCGCGACGATGAACGAGTTCGCGATGTAGGTGACGAAGGGGCCGTATGCGAAGACGTCGACGAAGTTGCTCCACCGAAGCTCCGACCCGATGAGCGTGGGCGGCATCGAGAACATCTCGGTGTTCGGCTTCAGCGCCGAGAAGAACGCATAGATGATCGGCGAGACGAACACGAGCGCGGCGATGTAGATGCACACGTGCGCGATCACGAGGCGGACACGTGCTGCCGGAGTGGTCGCGGCGCCGCGCGCGCGGCGCAGTTCTCGCGGCGTCCGCATAGCGGATGTGGGCGTGGTGAGGGTCTCAGTGCTCATAGTGCACCCACTTCTTCTGTGCGGCGAACTGCAGGCCGGTGATCGCGATGATGATCGCGAACAGGATCCAGGCGGCCGCGGCGGCGAGGCCGAGGTCGCCGAAGGTGAAGCCCTGCTCCCAGATGAACATCACGAGGGGCTTGGTGGCGTTGCCCGGGCCTCCGCCGGTCAGCAGCTGCGGTTGGACGAACACCTGCAGCGAGGTGATCATGGTCATGATCGTCGCGAAGAAGATCGACGGAGAGATCATCGGGATGACGATGCTCCACACCCGACGGAACCCTTGGGCTCCGTCGATGCTCGCGGCCTCCAGCACACTCTCCGGGAGCTGTTCGAGGGCGGCGGAGAAGATCAGCATGTTGTAGCCGAGTCCCTGCCAGACGCTCATCGCGACGACCATGATCATCGCCCACGAGGGGTCGGCGAGGAAGTTGGGGAGTTGGATGCCGAACCAGGTCTCGGACAGACCGTTGAACAGCCCCTGAGGCTGGAGCATCATCTTCCAGACCAGCACGTTCGCGACCATCGGAGTCACGACAGGGATGAAGAACAGCACGCGCAGGGCGCCCCGGCCGCGGATCCGCGGCCCGAGCCCGAGAGCGAGCACGAGCGAGAGGGCGACGCTGAGCGGTACATAGAGCAGGGTGTACACCGCGGAGTTGCGCAGGGCCGGCCAGAAGTCGGGACTGCTGGTGAACAGTTTGATGTAGTTGTCCACACCGTTGAAGCTTCGCTCGCCGAAGGTCGGCCAGTCGAAGACGCTCATCACGATCGAGAGCCCCACGGGCACGATCGTGAACAGGGCGAGCCCCACCAGGGCTGGGCTGGCAAATCCCAGCGCCTGGCGGGCCTCGACCTTGGCGAGCGATCCTCGACGTCTCGTCGTGATCGTCATCTCAGTTTCTTTCGTCGATTACTGCTGCAGTGACCCGAACCGGGTCACTCGCCGAACTGCGCCTGCGCGTTCGAGAGCAGCTCCTCCATAGACATCTGGCCGTTGTAGACGCTCACCAGGTTGGGCTGGATGTAGCTGTCGAGCTTCTGCCAGTTCTGTGTCATGTACAGCGGCACAGTGTCGCCGAAGGCGGCCTCGAACACCGACTTCACCTGGTCGCGGTACTGCTCGTCGATCGACTCGAAGTAGAGCGGCTGCGACGAGATGCGGGCCGGGTAGGAGCGACCGGACGACGCGATGTAGTCCTGGGCGTCCTCACCGAGAAGCGAGCCAAGGACCTTGAGCGCGGCCTCGGGGTTCTCGCAGTTGGCCGAGATGCCGTAGCCGGAGCCGAGGATCGGACCGGGGTTGCCGTCGACACCTGCCGGAAGCGGCGCCATTCCGGCCGCGAAGCCCGACTCGTTGTTCAGGTAGGTGACGGCGTTCCAGGTGCCGTCGACCGCCATCGCGGCGTTGCCGCCCGAGTACTGGTTCTCGCCCCACCCGGTGTCGGATGCGGATGCCACGGGTGCAGCGACCTTCTTGTCGTCCACGAGTCCCGCGTACCAGGAGGCCGCGTCGACGAAGGCCTTCTCGTCGATGTGAAGGGTGCCGTCCTCGGATGCCGGCTGCGTCGCCGAGTACGCGATCGGCATCGACATCCACTGATAGCCGCCCATACCCATGGCGAAGCCGTACTTTCCGTCCTTCGTCGCATCGGCCGCGATCGTGTCGAAGTCGTCGAAGGTCCAGCCGACCTCCGGAGTGGCCGCACCGGAGGCGGTGAGCATGTCCTGGTTGTAGTACACGAGCATCGTGGCGACGTCGAACGGAACCCCGTAGACCTTGCCCTCGAAGCTCAGGATGCCGTCGGCGCTCGGGTTGAACTCGGACCAGTCGATCCCCGCGGTCTCGAGGTCGTCCGCACTCAGCTCGCGGAACCCCTGCGTGTATCCACCGAGCTGAGCACCGCTCATCCCGGTGATGCAGGCCATGTTGCCGCTGGCCATGTTGGTCGTGAGCTTCGTGAAGAAGTCGCTCCACGGCGACGTCTGCAGCTTGATCTCGATGTCCGGGTTCTGTTCCTGAGCGAAGGCGATCTGCGCCTCCAGCGCGTCGACGTCGGACTCGCTGCCCGCCCACATGTCGACGACGATCGCGTCTCCGTCGGCCGATCCACCGGCGTCACCGCTTGCACAACCGGTCATCGCCACCGCGACGCCGGCGACAGCGATGGCTGCCCCCACACGCAACTTCTTCATTGAATGACTCCTCGGGAAGGATGCGGTTATTTCGAGTATCGAAACAACCTAGTAGGATTTCGTATGAAGTGAGGCTGTCACACTTCGCAATGCCCCGCAAGCCGAACATCCGATGTTTATCGGAGCTTGATATTTCGTAATGAGCCGGAAACGCACGGTCGCACCGATACGCTGACCTTGCTTCGACCACGAAGGAGCTTCATGCCCGACACCTCGCCCCACCTCGCCGAGGACACCCACGCACGACGCATCCTCGATCTCGTCGCCCGTGGCGAGGCGAGGTCACGGAGCGAGCTGGCCGCAGCGCTCGGTGTCGCGGCGTCGACCGTGGGGATCAAGGTGCAGTCACTCCTCGACGCGGGTGTACTTCAGGAGGCAGGCGACGGAACGTCGCGCGGAGGGCGGCGACCACGGGTGCTGCAGATCGCCGGCGACGGAGTGGTGCTCTCCGCCGATATCGGCGGCCGGCACGCCCGCATCGGGCGCCACACTCTCAGCGGCTCCCTGCTCGGCACCGAGTCACTCGCCATCGACCTCACCGACGGGCCCGAGGCCACGCTCGAGCGAATCTCCGCCGCGTTCGTCCGCCTCGCTGCAGACGCCAGGATCCAGGCGATCGGGGTGAGCCTCCCCGGGCCCGTGGACACCGTCACCGGCTCGGTGGATCAGCCTTCCCGCATGCCGGGGTGGCCCGGCTTCCGAGTCGGCGAGCATCTGGCAGCGCGCTTCGACACCCATGTCTCGGTCGACAACGATGCGAACCTCGCAGCCCTCGGCGAGCATCGCGAGCAGTTCGGACACACGCATCACAGCATCACCGTGAAAGCCGGCACCGCGATCGGCAGCGGAGTGATCGTCGACGGACGCATCCACCGGGGCGCGACGAGCGCCGCCGGCGACATCACGCACACCCGGATCGACGGAAGCGGCGACATCCCGTGCTCGTGCGGGAACACCGGATGCCTCGAGACGGTCGCCAGTGGCGCGAGCCTCGTCCGCCAGATGCGGGAGCGCGGTGGAGATTCCGTGCGCACGACCTCTGACGTGCTGATGCTCGCGAGGGACGCGGATCCGCTCGCCACGACACTCGTGCGCACCGCCGGCACTCATCTCGGACAGGCGCTGTCCGGCGTGGTGAACTTCTTCAACCCGCACGCGGTCTTCCTGACCGGGAGCATGAGCGCCTCCGAACCTTTCATCGCCGCGGTGCGCAGCCGGGTCTACGAGGCGTGCCATCCGCTCGCCACCCAGCACCTCCGCATCGAATCCGCGTCCACGGGCGCCGACGCCATCCTCCGCGGAGCGGCACGGCTCGCCCTCGAGGGCATGGATGTGGCAGCGGCCTGAACCGCCGCCACATCCGCTACTCCCCCGCGAGCGTCAGCTCGATCACCGGGATCAGCACGTCCGGGCGCCGCACCGGCAGGTGCACGGTGAGCGTCCCCTCGGCTTCGCCCGCCGGGGTCATCAGGTCTGCCTGCTGCTGCGGATCCGACCTGCTCGTCTTGAGCCAGGAGCCGTCGTTCAGCAGGCGCGCATAGGTGACCCTCCCTGCGAGATCAGGAAGATGCACGAAGCCCATCGGCCACGAGAACAGACTCAGATAGAGGCGGTCGCCCCGTCGTGTATAGACGCCCTCCCGGGGAGGCGTGAGGTCGGCATGTCCTGCCCCGATCACCGCATCGCGGTGCAGCCGCATCCATTCGCCGATCTCGCCGAGCGTCACCGCATCTCGCGGCGCGATCGCTCCCCGCCCGTCGGGGCCGATGTTGAGGAGCATGTTGCCGCCCATCGACACGGAGTCCACGAGCATCTGCGTCAGGAGCGTCGCCGACTTCTGGTCCGTGTTGTCGCGGTCGTAGCCCCACGACCCGTTGAGCGTCTGACACGCCTCCCATGTCAGGGCGACACCATCCCGGACGATGGGCGCCGTGGGCTGATACTGCTCCGGCGTGACGAAGTCCGCGGGGATGCCCAGCCGATCGTTCACCAGCATGTTCGGCTGCAGCTCGCGGCACAGCGCGAGAAGACCGGTCGCGTCCCAATCATCGGGTCCCTTCCCCGCCCAGCCGTCCTTCTCCTCGGGATACGTGAAGTCGAAGAACAGGTAGTCGATGTCGCCGTACCCCGTCAGCAGCTCGCGCACTTGCGCGTGCAGATACTCGCGGTACACGCCCATATCCCTGCCCACGTTGAGCTCGTGCGCATCGGCGTCGTCCCGTCGCGGATGATTCCAATCGACGGTGAAGTGCGGGTGATGCCAGTCGATGACCGAGTGGTAGAAGCCCACCTTGATCCCCTCCGCGCGCAGCGCGTCGACATACTCGCGCACGAGGTCGCGCCCCGTCGCGGCGACCGACGTGAAGTCCGTGCGCTGAGAGTCCCAGAGACAGAACCCCTCGTGGTGCTTCGTCGTGAGCACGACGTAGCCCATGCCGGTCTCCTTCGCGGTGCGCGCGAGGGCTGCGGCGTCGAAGAGATCCGGGTCGAAATGCTCGAAGTACTGGCGGTAGTCGTCGTCGGTCAGTCGCTCGTAGTTCTGCACCCATTCATGTCTGGCGGCCCCGCTGAACAGACCGAAGTGCACGAACATGCCGAACCGGGCGTCGTCAAACCATTCCTGTCGCATGCCTCCATCCTGGCACAGACATCGGATGTCTAGCGCGAGCGAAGCAAGGATATACAGCAGAACGGGCACCCCCGGAGGGATGCCCGTTCTTTCGAGTATCGAATCAGCGTCAGCGCAGCGCACTGACGTCGGATCGAGTCAGCGTCAGCGCGCAGCGCTGCCGTCGACGTAGTCCTCGTCCTGCTGCTTCCATGCGAAGAGCGAACGCAGCTCCTTGCCGGTGGCCTCGATGGGGTGCGTCTCCTCCTTGGCACGCAGCGCGAGGAACTCCTCGGCGCCGTTGTCCTGGTCGTCGATGAAGCGCTTCGCGAAGGCGCCGTTCTGGATGTCGGCGAGGATCGCCTTCATCGACTCCTTGACCTCGGGGGTGACGACGCGGGGGCCCGAGACGTAGTCGCCGTACTCGGCGGTGTCGGAGACCGACCAACGCTGCTTGGCGATGCCACCCTCCCACATGAGGTCGACGATGAGCTTGAGCTCGTGCAGAACCTCGAAGTAGGCGATCTGCGGCTGGTAGCCCGCCTCGGTCAGGGTCTCGAAGCCGGCCTGCACGAGGTGGCTGACGCCACCGCAGAGCACTGCCTGCTCGCCGAACAGGTCGGTCTCGGTCTCTTCGGTGAACGTGGTCTTGATGACGCCGGCGCGCGTGCCACCGATGGCCTTCGCGTACGAGAGCGCGGTCGCCCAGGCGTTGCCGGATGCATCGCGCTCGACGGCGATGATGTCCGGGATGCCGCGACCGGCGACGAACTCACGACGCACGGTGTGACCGGGGGCCTTCGGAGCGACGAGGATGACGTCGACGCCCTCGGGTGCGTCGATGTAGCCGAAGCGGATGTTGAAGCCGTGCGCGAAGGCGAGCGTCTTGCCCTCGGTGAGGTTCGGCGCGATCGACTCGCTGTAGATGGTGCGCTGGTGCTGGTCCGGCGCCAGGATCATGATGAGGTCAGCCCACTGCGTGGCCTCGGCGACGGTCTTGACCGCGAATCCGGCTTCCTCCGCCTTGGGCGCCGACTTCGACCCCTCCTTGAGGGCGATCGCGACCTCGACACCCGAGTCGCGAAGGTTCTGCGCGTGCGCGTGACCCTGCGAGCCGTAGCCGACGATGGCGACCTTCTTGCCCTGGATGATCGACAGATCGGCGTCTGCGTCGTAGAAGATCTCGGTGCTCACTGGTTTTCTCCTTGATTGATGTTCGTGTACGTCTGTGATGTCTGGGTTCAGCCGCGCAGTACGCGCTCGGTAATGCTCTTGCCGCCGCGACCGATGGCGAGGAGGCCCGACTGCGCGATCTCCTTGATGCCGAACGGCTCGAGGGCGCGCAGCATGGCGTCCACCTTGCCCCGGTCCCCCGTGACCTCGATCACCAGCGCGTCGGACGCGTAGTCGACAACCGATGCGCGGAACAGGTTCGCCACCTCGATGACGTTCGAGCGGGTCGCGTTGTCGGTGCGCACCTTGACGAGCATGTGCTCGCGCTGCACCGACGTCGGGAAATCGAGCTCGACGATCTTGATGACGTTGATCAGCTTGTTGAGCTGCTTGGTCACCTGCTCGAGAGGGAGGTCCTCGAGGTCGACGACCACCGTGATGCGCGAGATTCCCGGCACCTCGGTCACGCCCACCGCGAGCGAGTCGATGTTGAAGCCGCGGCGGGCGAAGAGCCCTGCGACTCGGGTCAGCAGACCCGGGGTGTTCTCCACGAGGAGGCTCAGCACGTGAGTCGACATGGTCAGTCCTCCTCGTCGAATGCGGGCGCGTGCTCGCGGGCGTACTGGACGTAGCTGTTGCTCACGCCCTGGGGAACCATCGGCCAGACCATGGAGTCCGCGCTGACGACGAAGTCGATGACCACGGGGCGGTCGTTCGTCTCGAGGGCGAGCTTGATCGCGGCATCAACCTCCTCTTCCTTCTCCACGCGGATGGCGAGGCAGCCGTAGGCCTCCGCCAGCTTCACGAAGTCGGGGATGCGCACGGTTCCGTGCCCCGTGTTGAGGTCAGTGTTCGAGTGACGTCCGTCGTAGAACAGCGTCTGCCACTGGCGCACCATGCCGAGCGACGAGTTGTTGATGATCGCGACCTTGATCGGGATGTTGTTGATCGTGCAGGTGGCGAGCTCCTGATTCGTCATCTGGAAGCATCCGTCACCGTCGATCGCCCACACGACGCGGTCGGGCTCCGCCACCTTCGCGCCCATGGCGGCCGGGACGGAGTAGCCCATCGTTCCCGCTCCCCCGGAGTTCAGCCAGGCGTTGGGACGTTCGTACTTGATGAACTGCGCGGCCCACATCTGGTGCTGTCCGACGCCTGCGGCGTAGATGCCCTCGGGGCCCGTCAGCTCGCCGATCCGCTGGATCACGTACTGCGGCGCGAGCAGACCGTCGGTCGTCGGCGCGAAACCCAGCGGGAACTCGTTGCGGAGTCCGTCGAGGTACGACCACCATTCCTCGGTGTCGGGCGTGGTCGTGGTCGTCGCCGTGCGGAAGGCGGACTCCAGGTCGACGAGCACATCGCGGACGTCTCCCACGATCGGCACGTCGGCCGTGCGGATCTTCGAGATCTCTGCGGGGTCGATGTCGACGTGCACGACCTTGGCGTTCGGGGCGAACAGAGCGGCCTTGCCGGTCACACGGTCGTCGAAGCGAGCGCCGAGCGACACGATGAGGTCGGCCTCCTGCAGCGCGAGCACTGCGGGGACGGTGCCGTGCATACCCGGCATGCCGAGGTGCTGCTGGTGCGAGTCCGGGAACGCGCCGCGCGCCATGAGAGTCGTCACGACGGGCGCGTTGGTCGTCTCGGCGAGGGTGAGCAGCTCCGCCGATGCGCGACCGCGGATCACTCCGCCGCCGACGTACAGCACCGGCTTCTTGGCTTCGGCGAGCAGCGCGGCGGCGGCCTGGATCTGCTTGCCGTGCGCCTTGGTCACCGGGCGGTAGCCCGGGAGGTCGAACTTCGCCGGCCAGATGAACGGTGCCATGGCCTGCTGAGCATCCTTGGTGATGTCCACGAGCACGGGGCCGGGGCGACCGGTCGAGGCGATCTCGTAGGCGGCAGCCAGGGCGCCGGGGATCTCAGAAGCATCCTTCACGAGGAACGAGTGCTTCGTCACCGGCATCGTGATGCCGACGATGTCGGCCTCCTGGAACGCGTCGGTGCCCATCAGCGTCGAGAACACCTGGCCGGTGATCGCGAGCAGCGGCACCGAGTCCATGTAGGCATCCGCGATGGCCGTCACGAGGTTGGTCGCACCAGGACCCGAGGTCGCGATGCACACGCCGACCTTGCCGGACGAGGAGGCGTACCCCTCGGCCGCGTGGCCGGCGCCCTGCTCGTGACGCACCAGGATGTGCCGGAGCTCGGAGGCGTCCATGAGCGGGTCGTAGACGGGCAGGATCGCGCCGCCGGGGAGGCCGAAGACGTCCTTGACGCCGAGGAGCTCGAGCGTGCGGACCACGGCCTCGGCTCCGGAGATCTCCGGTGCGGCGGACTTGGGTGCGGGCGGCCTCGGCACAGCCGAGACGGTGTCAGCAGTCATGACACTCCTTCTGATGGTCTGTAGGCGACGTCGGAGGCGGATGCCGGAGCCGACGCGGATCAGCCGGTCGTCGCGCCCTCGGCGGCGGACCGCACGAGACGCGAGTACTTGGCAAGAACGCCACGGGTATAGCGCGGGGGTAGCGGCTCCCAGCCAGAGCGGCGGGAGGCGAGCTCCGCCTCGTCGACGAGTAGGTCGAGAGAGCGAGCTGCGATATCGACCCGTATCAGATCACCATCGCGCACGAAGGCGATAGGACCTGCGTCCACCGCTTCGGGTGCTATGTGGCCGATGCACAGGCCGGTTGTGCCGCCTGAGAATCGTCCGTCAGTCAAGAGTAGTACATCTTTTCCGAGCCCAGCGCCCTTGATGGCCGCGGTGATCGCGAGCATCTCGCGCATACCCGGTCCGCCCTTGGGGCCCTCGTAGCGGATCACGATGACCGTGCCGGCCTCGATCTCGCCGTTGGCGACGGCATCCATGGCCGCGCGCTCGCGCTCGAAGACGCGGGCCGAGCCCTCGAAGACCGCAGCGTCGAAGCCCGCGGTCTTGACGACGGCGCCCTCGGGAGCCAGCGACCCGTGCAGGATCGTCAGGCCGCCGGTCGCGTGGATCGGGTTGTCGAACGTGTGGATGACCTCGCCGTCGATCGGCTGAGGATCGAGGTCTGCGAGGTTCTCGGCGAGCGTCTTGCCTGTGACGGTGAGAGCGTCGCCGTGCAGGAGACCCTCGTCGAGCATCGCCTTCATGATGACCGGGATGCCACCGTGTCGGTCGACGTCGTTCATGACGTACTTCCCGAACGGCTTCATGTCCGCGACGTGCGGAACCTTGTCGCCGATGCGGTTGAAGTCGTGCAGGCTCAGCTCGACCTCGGCCTCGCGAGCGATGGCGAGGAGGTGCAGCACGACGTTCGTCGAGCCACCGAGGGCCATCGCGAGCGCGATCGCGTTCTCGAACGCCTCCTTGGTGAGGATGTCGCGGGTCGTGATGCCCTGACGGAGCAGGTTGACCACGGCCTCACCCGAGCGGTGGGCGAAGTAGTCACGACGACGGTCAGCCGCGGGCGGCGCAGCCGAGCCCGGAAGGCTCAGGCCCAGGGCCTCGGCGACAGATGCCATCGTGTTGGCGGTGTACATGCCACCGCAGGCGCCCTCGCCCGGGGCGATCGCGCACTCGATGCGCTTGAGGTCCTCCTCGCTCATGAGGCCGGCACGGCACGCGCCCACGGCCTCGAACGAGTCGATGATCGTGACGTCCTTCTCGGTGCCGTCCGAGAGCTTGACCCATCCGGGTGCGATGGAGCCGGCGTAGAGGAACACGCTCGACAGGTCGAGGCGGGCGCTGGCCATCAGCATCCCCGGGATCGACTTGTCGCATCCGGCGAGCAGCACCGAACCGTCGAGGCGCTCGGCCATCATCACGGTCTCGACCGAGTCGGCGATGACCTCGCGCGACACGAGCGAGAAGTGCATGCCCTCGTGGCCCATCGAGATGCCGTCGGAGACGGAGATGGTGCCGAACTGCAGCGGGTACCCGCCGCCGGAGTGCACTCCCTCTTTGGCGCCCTGGGCGAGTCGGTCGAGGCTCAGGTTGCAGGGGGTGATCTCGTTCCAGCTGGAGGCGATGCCGATCTGCGGCTTGTCCCAGTCGGCGTCGCCCATACCGACGGCACGGAGCATGCCTCGGGAGGTCGTCGCCTCGATACCGTCGGTGACGACGCGGCTGCGGGGCTTGATGTCGATGGGCGCGCTGGTGGAGGGATCATGCGAGGACATGACGGAAGTCTATTCCCGCTGAGAGGTGCGCTCGTCCGCGAGGGCCTCCAGAAGCTGAGCCATCTCTTGTGGATTCTCCACACGGAGCACGGCGGCGCTCTCCCCCGGGCCGACACGCACGCCGAGATCGCCGTCTGTGAGCACCCGCATCGCGTCCTCATCCGTGACGTCATCGCCCGCGAACAGGATGCCGGTGGCGTCGAAATGCTCACGGAGCGCCGCCATCGCGGCATCCTTGCCCTCGTTCCTCGACGAGAACTCGAGCACGCGGTGGCCCGCACGTCGGCGCCAGTGCGGGAAGCGTTCGGCGACGAGAGCGTCGATCTCGGCGAAGACCTCCTTCTCGACCTCGCGCGTGGCCGTGCGGGTGTGCACGCCCATCCCGAACGTCTTGGGCTCGAACTCCGCACCCTCGTGTCGGTCGATGATCGGCCGCGCCGCCGCCCACAGCTCCTCTCGGTCACCCTCTGCCGTGTCGGGTCCGGTGGCGTCCGAGTCGCCGATTCCGGGGTACCAGTACTGGGCGCCGTGCGAACCGGCCAGAGCGATCGGCGAATCGTCCGTGTGCTCGGTGATCACGCGGAGGTCGTGCATGCTGCGTCCGGAGACGTACGCGACGACCGTGTCGGGAAGAGCTGCGAGCCGTGCGACCTGAACCGCAACCTCGGGCAGAGCCCGTGCGGCCATGGGATCCGGAACGAGCGGGGATGCCGTGCCGTCGAAATCGAGGGCGACGACCAGTCTCGGGGTCGCAGCGATGGCGCTCAGCGCCGCGTCAGCGGATCCGGGGGTCCAGGTGCGGGTCACAGGGGTCTCCAATCGAGGCGGGTTCCCTCCCAGTATGACCGCCCCGATCAGCGCTTGCGGACCTCGTCGAGGGCGCGCAGGAACGACGACGACCACGCGTCGACGTCGTTCTCGAGCACTCGACGCCGCAGCGACCGCATGCGCTTGCCCTGCTCCGCGGGCGGCATCGCGACCGCCGTCATGATCGCGTCCTTGAGTCCCGCGATGTCGTGCGGATTCACCCGCACCGCCTGGCGCAGCTCGTCCGCGGCACCTGTGAACTCACTCAGCACGAGCACTCCGCGGTTGTCGGCGCGGGTGGCGACGTACTCCTTCGCGACGAGGTTCATGCCGTCTCGGAGCGCCGTGACGAGCATGACGTCCGCGGCGAGGTACAACGCGACCATCTCTTCACGCGGGTAGCCCTGGTGCAGGTACCGGATCGCCGTGTGCCCCATGGTGTCGTGGTCGCCGTTGATGCGCCCGACCGCGAGCTCGATCTCGTCCCGGAGGTGCACATAGGCGTCCACGCGCTCGCGGCTCGGACTCGCGACCTGCACGAACGTGACGTCCTCGACGCTCAGCTGGCCGTCTTCGAGAAGCTCACCGTAGGCCTTGATGCGATGACGGATGCCTTTGGTGTAATCGAGCCGGTCGACGCCCAGGAGGATCTTCTTCGGGTTGCCCAGGCTCGCCCTGATCTCGGCGGCCCGGGCGCGCACGTCCGGCCGAGCTGCGAGCTCGAGGTACGGGGCCGTGTCGATCGAGATCGGGAACGCTCGGGCTACGGCGGTGCGTGTGCCGCCGTCGTCGGTCGGGATCGTGACGGCGGAGCCCTTGACGTCATGACGCAGACGACGGCGCACGGCAGTCAGGAAGTACGTGGCGTCCTGTGCACGCTGGAATCCGATGACGTCGGCGCCGAGGAGTCCTCGGAGCACCTGATCGCGCCAGGGCAGCTGCGCATACAGTCCGTGGGCGGGGAAAGGGATGTGGTGGAAATAGCCGATCGTCACGTCGGAACGCAGCTCACGGATCATCTGCGGGACCAGCTGCAGCTGGTAATCGTGCACCCAGACCGTGCCGTTCGGAGCCGCGACCGCCGCGGCGGCCTCGGCGAAGCGCCGGTTCACCTTGACGTACGCCTCCCACCACTCGCGGTGGTACTGCGGGGGTGCGATCACATCGTGGTAGAGCGGCCAGATCGTGTCGTTGGCGAAGCCCTCGTAGTAGTCCTCAACCTCGTCGGCGCTCAGTGACACCGGCACCAGATCGATGCCGTTGATCTCGAACGGCTCGAGCTCGACGTCCGGCTGACCGGGCCACCCCACCCAGGCACCGCGCGCGCTGCGCATCATGGGCTCGAGAGCCGCGACCAGTCCGCCGGGAGAGGTCCGCCACTCCTCTTCCCCGTCAGGCCCCACGACGCGGTCGACGGGGAGTCGATTGGCGACGACGACGAAATCTGCGTCTGACATGGGTGGGTGCTCCTGACGCTGCAGTGGTGGTGCTCCTCAGACTGCTGAGGCTCAATCCGAGGCTACGCGACGTCCGGGCATGCTCAGTCGCCAGTTGACAAGCCCGGCGGCGAACGCTATCGCCGCGGCGATGATCGGGAGGATCAGCGCACTTCCGGTGCCGACGTTCTCGGCGAGTTCTCCCGCCACCGCCGCTCCGAGCGACTGGCCGACGACGATGCCGGAACCGAGCATCGTCATGACGGTGGCGGAGCGCCCCAGCGGGCTCCGAGCCGCGCCGAAGCTGTACTGGGTGACCAGCGTCGGTCCTATGCCGATGCCCATGATTGCCAGCGCCACCATCATCATCGCCGGAGAATCGACGAACAGGAGCAGCACGCTTCCCGATAGCAGGATGCCGGAGAACACCAGCCACCTCGCACGCAGCGAGAAGCGCACGGGGAGCCACGCGACACCGAGCGCGAGGATCGCCGATCCCACGCCCATGACCCCATACAGCAGGCCCGCCTGCTCCGGTGCGCCACGGTCGGCCATGAAGGACGTCAGCGAGGTGAGCATCGTGCCGAAGAACATCCCCACACCGAGGATGCCGATGACGACGATGACGACCTTCGGAGTGAAGAGCTCGGAGACGGATGACGGCGCGCGGCCGTCGCTGCCTCGGTGCACGGACACGGCCCGCGCGCTCGGGTGCAGGGCGAACGCGCCGACGAACACCACGGTGAGAACAGCAGCGCCCACGAGCGGGGCCCAGGGCGAGAGCGCCGATGCCAGGATGCCGACGATGAAGGGGCCAAAGACGAACACGGTCTCGTCCGCCGCCGACTCGTAGGCCATCGTGCCTGAGAGTGTGCGGCTGCGCACGGCTTCGGGCATCCGGTCGGTGATCATCGTCACGAGCCGGGATCGCGACATCGGAGCGACCTGCGGCGCCGTGGCCCCGATGCCGAAGGCGGCGACGAGCACGAGCGCGTCCGCAGCACCCGCGTAGACCACGACGGTGAACAGCACGAGCATCGCACCGTTGGCGATCGCGAGGATCAGCAGAACCATGCGCTGTCCGAAGCGGTCGGCCGCTGCACCCAGCAGCGGCCCGAAGCACGCCGTCCCGAGGCCGACGGCGGCGGACGTGAGTCCGCCGAGCGAGAGTGAGCCTCGCGCCGAGACGACGACCGTGAGGACGCCGACGACCATCATCGCGAACGGCAGCCGCGCGATGAAGGCGATGAGGAAATACGGAAGCCCCGCGATACGGAGGAGACCAGGCCCCCCCGGCGTAGGAGTCGAGGAGTGATGCTCTGGTGTGGGAGTCGTTGCGTGCGTCATGGCTCTCGCGCGCCCGGGGGACGCGGGGTCGGGTGCCGCCGCTGTCCGCCGGAATGCCGGCGGCCGGTAGATACACGGATTGCGGCCGCGGACCAGCCGCGACGTCTCCATGGTACCGCGCCGTCGTGAACGGCGCCTGGACGTCGGCAGTACTGTGGTGGCACCCTGACCTACGAGGAGGATCCCATGCCTGCCCCCGAGACCCTCACCGCTCTTCCCGAGCGTTCGCAGCGCGCCGGATCAGCCAAGACCTCTCCGGTGCGAGACCTGCTCGCGCTCACCCGGCGACCCGAGGTGATCTCGTTCGCCGGCGGACTGCCCGCGCCGGAGCTGTTCGATCTCGATGGGATCCGCGAGGCCTACGACCAGGTGCTCCGCTCCCCCGCCGTACTCCAGTACTCGACCTCCGAGGGCGATCCCGGTCTGCGCGAGGAGGTCGCCCGGCAGTACTCCGTCGACGGTCTCCCCACCGATGCCTCGGACCTCATCGTCACCACCGGCTCGCAGCAGGGCCTCGGCCTGCTCTCCACCGCGCTGCTCGACCCTGGCGACGTGATCCTCGTCGAAGAGCCCTGCTATCTCGCGGCGCTGCAGACGTTCGCGCTGATGGGAGCCCGTGTCATCGGCGTCCCCTACGTCGGTGACGACCTCGACATCGAGGAGCTCGAGCGGCTCGCCGCCGAGCACCGCCCCAAGTTCTTCTACACGGTCCCGACGTTCCAGAACCCCACCGGCCGCACTCATGGTGTCGTGGAGCGCCAGCGGATCGCGACCGCCGCCCAGCGGCACGGATTCAGGATCATCGAGGACGAGCCCTATCGTCAGCTCCGCTACGACGGAGAAGCGCTGCCCTCTCTCGCGACGTTCGCACCCGAGCATGTGCTGAGCCTCGGGAGCTTCTCCAAGGTGATCGCACCCGGGCTCCGGATCGGATGGGTGCGCACGACTCCCGACATCCGGCCGACCGTGACCATCGCCAAGCAGGCCGCCGATCTGCACACCTCCACCGTGGACCAGGCGGCCGCGGCCCACTACCTCATGTCCGGACGGGCGATGGGCGCACTCGACCGCATCCGCTCCGCCTACTCCGAAAGGCGAGATGCGATGCTCGCGGCGCTTCCCGAGGCCTTGCCGGGCGGCAGCACCTGGAACAGCCCGGACGGCGGGATGTTCGTCTGGGCGCGCCTTCCCGAGGGGATGGACGCCACGGCGGCCCTCCCCCGAGTTCTGCAGCACGATGTCGCGTACGTGCCGGGGGCACCGTTCTTCGCCGGGCGACCCGACGAGCGTGCGCTGCGGCTGTCGTTCACCACGTATGCGCCTGACAGAATCCGCACCGGGTTGTCAAGGCTGGGCGCGGCATGGCCGACGCCGGGTAGCGTGAAGGCATGAACTACCTCTCGGGTACCGGACTCCTCGGCGCGATCATGACCGGCGTCACCCTGCTCCGCGGCTCTCGCGAGACGAAGATCACGTGGCGATCCGCCCTCGCCTGGGTGAGCTGGGGCATCAGCCTCGCGCTCGCCATCGGCGCCGTCATCGATACACGACGCGCCAGGCAGGGACGCCCCGTATCGCCCGACTCCCCCGTCTACGCGAAGCAGCAGAGGGCCTACGAGAAGGAAGCGAAGAAGAATCCCCGGGACTTCACGCCCTCGAAGCGCTGACGCCGGAGCGGCGCTCAGCGCGTGAGGATCAGCGCCTCTCCCTGACCGCCGCCGCCGCACAGGCCGACAGCCGCCCTCCCCGCACCACGCCGCGCGAGCTCGTGCGCCACGTGCACGACGAGGCGAGTGCCGGACGCGCCGATCGGGTGTCCGATCGCGATCCCCCCGCCGTGGATGTTGACGACTTCGCTCGACAGCCCCAGTTCGACCTGGGACCGCGCCACGACAGCGCCGAAGGCCTCGTTGATCTCGACCAGGTCGAGATCCGAGGGTGAGATCCCCTGCTTGTCACAGGCCTTCTCGATGGCTCGCGCCGGCTGCGCCTGCAACGAGTTGTCCGGGCCCGCGGTCTGCCCGCTCGCACCGACGGTCACGAGCACCGGCCAGCCCCTGGACTCCGCCAGTGCACGGGTGGTGACGACGACCGCTGATGCACCGTCGGAGATCTGCGACGAGTTGCCTGCGGTGATCGAGCCTCCCTCGGCGAACGCCGCCCGCAGGCCGCCCAGCGATTCGACGGTCGTGTCGGGACGGATGCCCTCGTCTGCCGACACCCGGATGTCCTCGCCCCGGCGCTGGGGCACCGAGACAGCGACGATCTCGTCGTCGAACACCCCGGCCTTCTGCGCCGCGGCCGCTCGCTGATGAGACAGCGCGGCGACCGCATCCTGCGCCTCACGCGTCAGCTCGTAGCGGGAGTTGTGTCGCTCGGTGGAGGCCCCCATGCTCTCGCGGTCGTACGCATCGGTGAGACCGTCGTAGGCCATGTGGTCGAGCACCTCGACGCTGCCGTACGTCCAGCCGTCGCGAGAGCCCATCAGCAGATGGGGGGCGCGAGTCATGGATTCCATCCCCGCCGCGACGACGACCTCCGCGTCTCCCGTGCGGATCATCCGGGCCGCGTCGATGATCGCGGTGAGCCCGGAGAGGCAGACCTTGTTCACCGAGTGCGCTGGCACGTCCCAGCCGATACCCGCACCGACCGCGGCCTGACGCGCGGCGTTCTGTCCTGAGCCCGCGGCGAGCACCTGACCGACGATCACCGCGTCGACATCGGTCGGATCGACAGAAGCCTGCTCGAGGGCGCCGCGGATCGCGAACGCCCCGAGTTGCGGCGCGGTGAAGCTCGCCAGCTGACCCTTCAGCCGCCCCTGTGGAGTGCGGGCTGCCGCGACGATGACGACATCCTCGCGGTCGGTGTGATCGTGTGCGGTCATCTCTGTCCCTCTGTCCTGTCGTTCATGCGCCCTGTCGTTCATGCCCGATGCAGCGCATCGGCGATGAGGAGCGGCGGTTCGGTCGCTGCCACGACCTGCTCCACGGTTACTCCCGGCGCCAGCTCGACGAGCACGAGCCCTTCCTGTGTGACGTCGATCACCGCGATGTCGGTGATGATCCGGTCGACGACTCCCCTCCCGGTGAGCGGCAGCGAGCAGTCCCGGACGATCTTCGCCGAGCCGTCCTTGGCGACGTGCTCCATGAGCACGATCACGCGGGCCGCGCCGTGCACGAGATCCATCGCTCCGCCCGGGCCCTTCACCATCTTTCCAGGGATCATCCAGTTCGCTAGGTCACCCGTGGCCGACACCTGCATCGCTCCGAGGATCGCGGCATCGATCTTGCCGCCGCGGATCATCCCGAAGCTCAGCGCCGAATCGAAGAACGCCGCACCGGGAAGGACGGTCACCGTCTCCTTGCCCGCGTTGATGAGGTCGGGGTCCACCGAGTCCTCCTGCGGATACGGACCGACGCCCAGTATCCCGTTCTCCGATTGCAGCACCACGGTCACCCCGTGCGGCACATGATTCGGCACGAGCGTCGGCAGACCGATGCCGAGGTTGACGTACGAGCCGTCCTGGAGTTCGGCCGCTGCACGGGCGGCCATCTCGTCACGCGTGAGCGCCATGTCAGGCTCCTTCCGCGGCGACCGTGCGCCGTTCGATGCGCTTCTCGATGTCGCCGCCGACCTCGACGACCCGATGCACGAAGACGCCGGGCAGGTGGACGCGATCGGGATCGAGCTCGCCGGGTTCGACCAGCTGCTCGACCTGAGCGATGCAGATCCGCCCGGCCATCGCGGCGAGCGGGTTGAAGTTGCGCGCGGCCTTGTTGAAGATCAGGTTGCCGTGCCTGTCGCCGACGAGGGCGTGCACGAGGGCGAAGTCGGTGCTGATCGCCTCTTCGAGCACGTATTCACGCGACTCTCCCGCGACCTCGAAGCTGCGCACGTCTTTGGGAGGGGATGCCACTGCCACCGTGCCATCCGGATTGTAGCGTCGGGGCAGCCCGCCCTCGGCGACCTGGGTCCCCACTCCGGTCTGCGTGTAGAACGCGGCGATCCCGGATCCGCCCGCGCGGAGCTTCTCGGCGAGCGTTCCCTGGGGCGTCAACTCGAGCTCGAGCTCACCCGACAGGAACTGGCGTTCGAACTCCTTGTTCTCACCGACGTAGGACGACGTCATCTTGCGGATGCGCTGAGCGGCCAGCAGGACCCCCAGCCCCCAGTCGTCGACACCGCAGTTGTTGCTCACGATGCTGAGGTCGCGGGTTCCCTGCGCGAGAAGGGCCTCGATCAGGGCGATCGGATTGCCGGAGAGCCCGAATCCGCCCACCGCGAGCGAGGAACCGTCCTCGATGTCCGCGACGGCCTCTGAGGCCGATGCCCACTGCTTGTCGATCACGCGTGCTCCTTCGAAGACGTGCCTGAGTCCAGCATCCGCCCGCGGGCGCCCTCACCGGAAGGCGACTCTTGCGATGTGGACGCTTCACGACGTAGCGTCCACATTATGGAATCCGCTTCGCGCAGCGTCCCCGGCGCCCAGGCCATCGCACGGGCCGCCTCGCTCCTGAGGCTGGTCACCGCGAGCGGCCCTGACGGCGCGTCGTTGCAGGACCTCGCCCGCTCTGCGGATCTGTCGCGATCGACGGCCCATCGACTCCTGTCGGCGCTGCGTGCCGAGGGCCTCGTGGACCGCGATGCCGAGAGCACGAGGTGGATGCCGGGGCCTGAGCTGTTCCTCATGGGTTCCGTCGCCGCAGCGCGTTACGACGTGACGGCACTGGCTCGCGACATCGTGCGGTCACTCGCGGTCAAGACCGAGGAGAGCGCCTTCCTGTCGGTGCGGCGCGCGGATGAGACCGTGTGCCTGCTGCGCGAGGAAGGGTCCTTCCCGATCCGCTCCTTCGTCCTGAGTGAGGGCGTGCGCTTCCCCCTCGGCGTCGCCAGCGCAGGGCTCGCCATCCTGTCCTTCCTTCCTGACCACGATGTGGACGCGTATCTGGAGAGACATCCCGACCTCGAGACCACCTGGGGGCGTCAGCACCGAGAGCACCCGCTTCGAGCCAGGATCGCCGAGACGAAGGAACGCGGGTACGCCGTCAACCCCGGGCTGATCGTCGAGGGCAGCTGGGGCCTCGGCGCCGCGGTGTTCGACCGGTCCGGCCGCCCCGAATGGGCGTTGAGCCTGACGGGGGTCGGCTTCCGGTTCGGCCCCGATCGTATCGCCGACCTGGGGCGCACGCTGCTCGCTCACGCGCACCAGCTCTCCGCACGGATCGCAGGCTCACGGCGTTGAGCTCGCGCACCCTTTACATACCATCAGGTATATACTCGATGGTATGCAACGCCAGGATGTCATTCCCTCGCTCGTGCTGTCCGGGTACGCCCTGGGCCGAATAGCCGCCAAGGATGCCGGCAATGACGCGCCGGCCGCTCAGTGGCGGGTGCTGAACCTGCTCGAGCAGTCCGGCCCGAGACGCGTGGGAGAGCTCGCGGCCGCGGCGCGGACGACCCAACCGGGAATGACCCGACTGATCGGCGCCCTGGAGCGCGAGGGCCTCGTGCTCCGCTCCCCCGTCGCCGAGGACTCCCGGGCGATCGCCGTGGCGATCACGTCGATGGGCTCGGACGCGCTGAAGGCCTGGCGTGCGGAGTTCCGCGACATCCTGGCCCCCCGCTTCGCCGGCCTCGACGACGACGAGTGGACCATCCTCACCCGCGCCGCGGAGATCCTCGCAGCGCACACCGAAACCGACTCGACAGGAGCATCAGAGTGAGCACCACCACCACCTCAGTGTGGAAGCAGCCAGCGCAGGTATGGGCGGTCGCCTTCGCGTGCGTCGTCGCCTTCATGGGCATCGGCCTGGTGGATCCGATCCTGCCTGCCATCGCCGAGTCGCTCCAGGCGAGCCCGTTCGAGACGGAGCTGCTGTTCACGAGCTACCTCGCGGTGACAGGACTCGCGATGCTCGTGACGAGTTGGATCTCGTCCCGTATCGGAGCGAAGAAGACGCTCCTGATCGGACTCGCGCTCATCGTGGTGTTCGCCCTGTTCTGCGCGCTCAGCGGCAGCGTCGATGCCGTGATCGGCTTCCGCGCCGGCTGGGGGCTCGGCAACGCGCTGTTCATCTCCACGGCGCTCGCGACCATCGTGGGCGCGGCATCGGGCGGCAGCTCCGCGGCGATCATCCTCTACGAAGCCGCCCTCGGGCTCGGCATCGCGATCGGACCGCTCCTCGGCGGACTGCTGGGCGAGCAGAGCTGGCGTGCCCCGTTCTTCGGAGTCGTCGTGTTGATGGCGGTCGCCTTCCTGGCCGTCCTCGTCCTCCTCCGCGGCCCCGGCGAGAAGCGCACGCCCGTCCCGTTCTCGGCGCCGTTCAAGGCCCTCGGCCGCCCCGCGCTGGCGATCCTCGCCGTGGCCGCGTTCTTCTACAACATCGGATTCTTCATCCTGCTCGCCTTCTCGCCGTTCCCGCTCGGCTTCGGTGCGATGGGCATCGGCTTCACCTTCTTCGGCTGGGGCCTGGCGCTCGCGATCACCAGCGTCTGGGTGGCTCCCCTGCTGATGCGCCGGATGTCGCGTACCAGCGTCATCCTCAGCGTCCTGCCCCTCCTCGCGATCGATCTGATCGTCGCGGGGTTCCTGGTCGAATCCGCTGCCGCACTCGTCGTGTGCATCGTCATCGGCGGACTGCTCCTCGGCATCATGAACACCGTGCTCACGGAAGCGGTGATGGAGGCGACCGACCTGCCGCGTTCGGTCGCATCCTCCGCATACTCCTCGGTGAGGTTCCTCGGCGGCGCGATCGCCCCGCCGCTCGCCGCAGCCCTCTGGCACGCATTCAACGCCACGATCCCCTACGTCGTCGCCGCGGTCGCCGTCCTCATCGCAGCCCTCACCGTCTTCCTCGGGCGCAGGATCCTCTCGCACATCGATGACGAGCCCGAAGACGCGACGGCCGAGGACGCCGAAGCGATCCTGATCGGCGACGCCGCCTGATCCGCGAGTCTGCTGCGTTCGGTACCGTGGGCCCATGAGCGCCCTCCCCGAACGCAGCAGACTCGTCCAGCAGCATCTCGCAGAAGCGGGCGTCGAGTCGGAGATCCGCGTCCTCCCGGACTCCGCCCGTACCGCCGCCGAAGCCGCAGCCGCCATCGGATGCGACGTCGCAGCGATCGCGAACAGCCTCGTGTTCGTCGCGGATGGAACCCCCGTGCTCGTCATGACGAGCGGCGGGCACCGCGTGGACCTCGAGGTCCTCGCCCGGAGCATCGGCGCAGACGCCATCGGGATGGCACCGGCATCCGTCGTCCGCGAAGCGACCGGACAGGCGATCGGCGGCGTCGCACCGGTCGGGCACCCGGTGCGGCTGCGCACCTACATCGATGACGCGCTCGGTGACCACCCGGAGATCTGGGCTGCCGCGGGCCACCCGCATACGGTCATGCCGCTCACCTTCGAGAGCCTGAGGGCGCTCACCGACGGCGAGGTCATCGCCGTCGCCTGAGCGCGTCACTTGACCGCGTCACTTCACCGTGACGGTGATCTCCGCCGTCTCCTGATCGCTCACATCCTCGGGAACCGAGCCACGGAACTGGTACTCGAACTGAATCACCGTCGTGCCGTCGCCGACCGGCGCGAAGCGATACGACAGCTCGCTCGGAGCGCCAGCCTCGCCCTCTTCACCGAGGTAACGGGAGCGTTCGTCTCCGGGCCCGAGCACCTCCGGGTCGGGCTCCTGGGTGATGATCCATTCGTCGCCCACGGTGTGATTCACCTCGCCGAAATCGACGACGAGCGCCTCACCCGGAGCCAGCGTCACGGAGGACGTCGTGTGGTCGACGGTCTTCTCCATCACCGCAGAACAGCCGCTGAGCCCCAGCCCGACGACCGCCGTGACAGCCACGACGGCGAACCTCGCCACCAGTATCCGCATCGCCATCCCCTTAGCGTTTGCATCAAACTAGCGCACAGGACGCGATCAAGGCAGTAGCACCGCGGACGCGAAAAAGCCCCGATGACTGGCGAGAGTCATCGAGGCTGATCCGTGCACCCCCTCGGACTTGAACCGAGAACCCACTGATTAAGAGTCAGTTGCTCTGCCGATTGAGCTAGAGGTGCGTGGCCCGGTGAATCCCCCGGCCAAGGAATTACATTACCAGCCGATGGCCGCCGTGCGAAATCGAGGCGGGTACATCGCGACCGCCGCGCGTGTCGCCCCGAGTCCGCCCCTCTCTGAGGCCGCCATCGGGCCGGTTATCCTAAGAGAGTGACCGCCTCCCCCAGCGCCGACGACCTCTCCCGCGACCTCGAGCTCGCCCTCCGACTGGCCGACGCCGCCGACGCGCAGTCGTTGCCGCGATTCGACAGCCCCGACCTCGAGGTATCGACCAAGGCCGACCACTCTCACGTGACCGACGCCGACCTCGCGACGGAACGAGCGATCCGCGAGGTCCTCGCGTCCGAGCGCCCGGAAGACGGGATCTTCGGCGAGGAGTTCGGCGCACAGGGCAGCACACATCGTCAGTGGATCATCGATCCGATCGACGGCACGGCGAACTTCCTCCGCGGCGTCCCCCTCTGGGGCACCATGATCGCGCTCGCGGTCGGCGGCGTCCCGCAGGTAGGAGTCGTCAGCATGCCGGCGCTCGGCCGGCGCTGGTGGGCAGCCGCAGGATCCGGCGCGTGGACGGCGACGGATGCCGAGCCCCGCCGCATCCGCGCATCCTCGGTGTCGTCTCTCGACGACGCGAGCGTGAGCTTCCAGAGCATCGCGCAGTGGGCGGAGTCCGGCCACCTCGATCAACTGCTGAAGCTCGCCGACCGTGTCTGGCGGGACCGCGCATACGGAGACATCTACGCATACATGCTGCTCGCAGAGGGACGCATCGACATGGTCGCCGAGTTCGGCGTCAAGGAGTACGACGTCGCAGCGGCCGTGCCGATCGTGCGGGAGGCCGGAGGCCGCATGACCGGGTTCGACGGCACCGAGACGATCTCGGACCTGTCGGCACTCGCCAGCAATGGCGTCCTCCACGACGCTTTCCTCGAGCTCCTCCACGACTGACGAAGGCACCGCGATGATCACACGCACGACCTCCGCCGCATTCGGCGCACTGCTGCTCGCAGTGGCGCTCACCTCCTGCGCCGGCACACCCGATGCAGAGGCGACCCCGACTCCGAAGGCTCCGAAGCCCTCCCCCACCGCGACCGCTGAGCCCGTCGCGACGCAGCCTCCGGAGACCGCGACGGAGCCGACATGCGACACGATCGTGTCCGCCGGCACCGTGCAGGCACTCACGGATGCCGGGTGGACGTTCGAGGAGAAGGAGTTCGTGATCGGTGACGTCACGCTCTCCGACGGACTGCTCTGCTTCTGGGCGGACTACACGGTCGCCTCGGACCACGGTCAGCTCTACGGGTGGTCGGAGATCTCCGCCGACGACGCGACGCAGGCGCAGTCATCGCTCCTGTCGCAGGGGTGGACACGCGAGGACGGCTCTGACGGCATCTACATCACAGAGAATCCCCAGTTCTCGATGGGCACCGACGAAGACGGCTACGGCATGACGTACCTCTTCGGAGACGGCTGGGTGAAGTTCGCCGACACCCGTCAGGGACTCATCCTCATCGAATGGGCCGGCTGACCGCGCTCGCCTCTCCCGGGGCGCTCGGTCTTTGCTCGGACCAGCGCTCGATCACGGCGCAGGCGTGTCGATGACTTCGTCGACCAGAAGGATCCCACCCGTAGAGTTCACCGACTGCATGAGGTCTTCGATCCACCTCGCGTTCAGTTGAGGCTGCTCCGGCTCGTCGAACGTGAAGCGGAGCGGGATGGACGGGTGGATCCAGATCGTGGATCGCCCGCCGGGCTCGCCCTCGGGGTGACGCCACGACAGGGTGAAGCTCTCCTGCCTGCGGAGCTTCGTCGCGATGACGATCTTCAGGTGCGCGAGCGCGCGGTCCTCGATATGGATCGGAACATCGGATGCTCCGTAGAACAGCGTGGCCATCCGCCCAGAATACTGGTTGCCGCCCGTCGTACCGAGCAGATATCGCGCACGCCCGATACCCGGATTCCCGCGGTGTATCGTCTCTCGCATGGAGCCCTCCCTCGCCGACATCGCCGTCGAGCTCTACGTCGGGCCTCCGGCGGACTTCGTGGCCGCACGCAATGCCCGCGCGGCGGAGACCGCGGACACCGCCCTGGCAGTTCAGATCCGCGCACTGAAGAAGCCATCGGTGGCCGCGTGGGTGGTCAATGTGTTCGCGCACGAGCGCGCCGCCCAGCTGGGCGAGGCACTGCAGCTCGCACAGGAGCTGCGAGAGGCGCAGGAGGATCTGGATGCTCGGGCGCTCTCCCAGCTCGGCCGAGACCGCCGCGCGCTGACGAACAGGCTCGCGACTGCAGCCATCGAGCTCGCCGAAGCACGCGGAGAGCGGATCACGACTTCCACGCGGGAAGCGGTCCAGCAGACGATCACCGCCGCGTTCTTCGACCGGACGGCCGCGGCCGCCGTCGCCTCCCGGCGACTCGTCCGCGAACTGGAACCCTCGGGCGACTTCGCCGAGATCGCGGACAGCCTCGTCGGCGGAGGTGCGCCCGCCCTGCCCGAGACCCCGGCCAGGCCGGTCGACGAGGTCAAGGCGCGCCGTGATCGTCGCGATGCCGAACGAGCCGTGCGCGATGCGGACAGGGCGCATGAGCGCGCTGTCCGCGACGCCGCTGCGGCGGACCGCACTCTGCGCGTCGCCTCACTGCGGGTAGAGGAGCTGGACCGGCGCGAGCGCGACCTGGAGGCCGAGCTGACGACGGTCCGGAGCGACGCGAAGCGCGCTCGCGCCGAGGTCCAGCACGCCGGCGAGGAGCAGCAGGAACTCGCTCAGCGGATCGGCGACACTGAGGCGACCCTGCAGGCCGCACAGGCGGCGCTGGATGACCTCGGCGGCTCCTGAGCCGAGCCGTCCACACTGCGTCCCGACACAGAAGAACCCCGAGTTCATCACATGGCGTGACGAACTCGGGGTTCCCTCTCGTGACAGCGACCTGGTGGAGCTGGGGGGAATCGAACCCCCGTCCAACGCTGAGTCTCCACGCCTTCTCCGGGCGCAGTCTGTGCAGACGTTCTACTCGGCTCCGACCTTTGTCACAGACACCTAAGTCGACAAGCCCAGCCTGGGAAGAGTCCCACGTGACGTCCAGACGCCATCACGCAGCAAGATTCCTAGATGACGCCAGGATCCGTATCGGAATCACATACGGCCTGACGGACTATCGGGCTCGCTTATGCAGCGAGGGCGAAGTCGTTGCGCTTGGTTTCGGCAACTATTTTTTTGCAGAGAGCGTTTACGAGATAACTCTGCATCCTCGGCCCGCTTCTCGTGGATTCACAGGCGCTGTCGAAACCGATCAGCCCCGTGGTCCTTCTCTCGAAGGAGCCGCTGTCACTCTGTGGAATTTCCAACCCGGGAACCGGAGTACCCGAGCATCACAGACTACAACGTTCGTCGCGGCTTCGCCATTCCGCTCGTGCGCGAGGCGCTGGCGTAGAGTCGCCCCATGAGCGAAGTCACCGTCACCGTCCGCGGCGAGCACGAGGCGCGCGTCGCGCCGGAGCGCGCCACCATTCGTGTGAGCGTCCGCGCCGAGGGGCCGGAACGTGCCTCTGTGGTCGACCGGGTGATGCGACTGGCCGAACCTGTCCGCGACAGCATCATCACGCGTAAAGACGCCGAAACCGTCGTCGAGTGGACGAGCAAGCGCCTCTCGGTTCGCGCCGAGCGGCCATGGAACAACGAGGGCAAGAGGCTTGCCCCGGTGTACTACGCGAGCATCGACCTGACCGCGACGTTCGCCGAGGCATCCGAGCTCTCCATCTGGGTGTCGGATGTGTCGCCCTGGGACGGTGTCGAAGTCGGCTGGGTCAACTGGCACCTCACCCCTGAGACGACCTCCCGGATCGAGCGCGAGGTCGCCGCCGAGGCGGTCGGGGTGGCCGTCGCGCGAGCTCAGGCGTACGCGACCGCCCTCGGACTCGGTGACGTCGTGCCGATCGAGATCGCGGATGTCGGACTGATCGCCCCGACGCCCGCGCCGCCGTTCGCCGGCATGGCGAAGGCACGAGGATCCGCGCTCGCGTCCGCCGATGCCGGCAACGCATCGATGGAGTACGAGCCGGACGAGATCGTCATCTCCGCCACCGTCGAGGCACGCTTTCTCGCGCGCTGAGGCGGCTCAGGCGTCCGCTGCGTAGGGGGCGAGGTCGGCCGCCAGACGCTCGGACACCCGAGCATGCACGGCGGTGCCGTTCTCCTGGTGCTCCACCGAGAGCAGCATCCCGGTCTCGTGGATCGCGGCGACGAGATCGCCTCGGTCGTAGGGGACGACCGCGTGCACCTCGACCGCAGGCTTCGGAAGCGCCTCCTCGATGGCTGCTCGCAGCTCCTCGACGCCTTCACCTGATCGCGACGAGACGAAGTGCGCCTTCGGCTCGAGTCCGCGCAGCACGAGTCGTTCGTCGTCGTCGATGAGGTCGGCCTTGTTGAACACGACCAGTTCAGGCATGTCTCGCACACCCACGTCACCCATCACGTCGCGTACGGTCTGCAGCTGACCGGCGGGATCCGGGTGCGCGCCGTCGACCACGTGCAGCACGACATCGGCGTCACCGACTTCTTCGAGCGTCGACCGGAAGGCCTCGACGAGCTGATGCGGGAGGTTGCGCACGAACCCGACCGTGTCCGTGAGCGTGTAGACGCGACCGTCCGAGGTCTCAGAGCGGCGCACAGTCGCATCGAGCGTCGCGAACAGAGCGTTCTCGACCAGCACACCCGCGCTCGTCAGCGCGTTGAGCAGGCTCGACTTGCCGGCGTTGGTGTATCCGGCGATCGCGACAGATGGGATCGTGTTGCGCTTGCGCTCGGCGCGCTTGGCTTCTCGGGCCGGACCGAAGTCGCGGATCTGACGCCGCAGAAGCGCCATCTTGGTGCGGATGCGGCGACGGTCGAGTTCGATCTTCGTCTCACCGGGGCCACGTGAGCCCATACCGGCACCGCCGGCGCCGACCTGGCCACCGGCCTGACGGCTCATCGAGTCGCCCCAGCCGCGCAGACGCGGGAGCAGGTACTCGAGCTGCGCGAGCTCGACCTGAGCCTTGCCCTCACGGCTTTTGGCGTGCTGGCTGAAGATGTCGAGGATCACCGTGGTCCGGTCGATGACCTTGACCTTGACGACGTCCTCGAGGGCGCGCCTCTGGCTGGGCGCGAGTTCGGTGTCGGCGATCACCGTGTCGGCACCCGTGGCGGCGACGATGTCCTTGAGCTCCTGAGCCTTGCCGCGTCCGATGTAGGTCGCGGCATCCGGGTGCGGGCGACGCTGCAGCACGCCGTCGAGCACGACCGCTCCCGCTGTCTCGGCCAGAGCGGCGAGCTCCCGGAGCGAGTTCTCGGCATCCTCCTGGGCGCCCTGCGGGTATACACCGACGAGCACCACGTTCTCGAGCCGCAGCTGGCGGTACTCGACCTCGGTGACGTCTTCGAGCTCAGTCGAGAGACCGCCCACGCGCCGCAGCGCATGACGATCCTCGAGGTCCCATTGGTCGCCGTCCGACGACGCGTGAGACGCCGTCGATCGATCCTGCAGCGCCTGCGCGTCACCGAAGACACGCGCTTCGGTGCGCTTCTCCGCATTCGCGAGCACGCGATCGACTGCTTCGTCACCGGTGGAGTGTGTGGTGGTCTCCGTCATCCGTCCCTTATCTCTGGGTTTTGTTGCGAGCCTTAACCTTAGCCCGCGCTGTCCGCTACGCTCACGGTATGGGGTCCGACCATTACTTCACCGCGGCCCCGGCAAGCCCCGAGAACCTGCGATCGATCCATGTGACGCTCGCAGGCCGTGAGCTGGACCTCACCACCGCTGGTGGCGTCTTCAGCCCGGATCGGCTGGATGCCGGTACTGCCGTCCTTCTCGCAAACATGCCTCCCGTACCGCCGGGAGGTCATCTTCTCGACCTCGGAAGCGGGTGGGGGCCGATCACGCTGTCGATGGCACTCGCCGCGCCTCATGCGACGGTGTGGGCCGTGGATGTGAACGAACGAGCACTCGACCTGGTTCGTCGCAATGCCTCGGCTCTCGGTCTCACTAATGTCAACGCATCCCTGCCTCAGGATGTTCCCGCCGACGTCACGTTCCGGTCGATACGCTCGAACCCGCCGATCCGCGTCGGCAAGAACGAACTGCACGGACTGCTCGAGAAGTGGATCCCCCGACTCGATGAGCGCAGCGACGCCTGGCTCGTCGTGCAGCGCAATCTCGGCGCGGATTCACTCCAGCGATGGATCGGCGCGACGTTCCACCCCGGCTTCAGCGTCCACCGGACTGCGACGGCCAAGGGATACCGGGTGCTGAAGGTCCGCAGGCACGGCACCCCTCCGACCGAGCCCATCACGCTCGTCTGACCGACCGCGGCATGCTGCTCACCGGCGCATCAGCCCCGGCAGCTGGAGCATGTCCGTGAAGACGGTCGCTCCTTCTCGCTCCAGCCAGTCGGCTGGAGTGAGCCCGCCGGCGTAGCCGAAGACCCGCATCCCCGCAGCGCACGCGGCCTGGACACCGAAACGGCTGTCCTCGACCACCGCGCATCGTTTCGGTACTACACCGAGCTGCTCGGCCGCGTGCAGGAAGAGGTCCGGAGCGGGCTTGCCGTTCTGGACGTCGTCTGCGCTGAAGATCCGACCTTCGAAGCGCGGGAGGAGTCCCGTCAATCCCAGCGTCCGTCGGATCTTCGCATGTGTCCCGCTCGATGCGACGCACGTCGCGACCCGGATCTCATCCAGCGCAGCCTCGACTCCCGGCACCGCCGTCAGATCGCGCTCGAACGCGTCGACGTACCAGGGCTGATAGGGCGTCTCCCAGTCGTCCGGGAGCGGTCGGCCGAGGTATGCCTCGACCTCGGCGCGAAAGTGCACGGACGAGCGTCCCACGAAGCGGTGCAGGATCTGCTCTCGCGACAGCGGCCAGCCGAGATCGGCGAGGACCCGACGGTCGACCTCGATCGAGAGCCTCTCGCTGTCGACGAGGACTCCGTCACAGTCGAAGATGACCAGGTCGATCGGCTCGACCAGGTCGATCGGCTCGATCGGTTCGATCGGCCGCATCAGATCAGGTCGACCTCGCCGCTGAACACGAGCTGGGCGGGCCCGGACAGCGCGACGTGCTCGCCGTCCTCCGCCGGGAACATACGCACCCCGAGAGTGCCTCCCGGCACCTCGACGCGCCAGTTGTGAGGAGCCTTCTCACCTGCCCAATGGCGGACGGCGAGAGCCGTGGCCGCGACACCCGTGCCACAGCTGAGCGTCTCTCCGACACCGCGTTCGGACACGCGCATGCTGACGTGACCGATCCCATCGCGCACGAGCGGCTCGCCGGGGACGACGAACTCGACGTTGGCTCCTGCAGGAAGCACCGGTTCGAGCGCCGGCGCGCGGTGCAGCTCCAGCGAGGCCAGTTCGGCTTCGGATGCGAGAGCTACCACGACGTGCGGGTTGCCGACGTCGATGCCCAACCCGGGGCGTGTGACCGGAAGGCCGTCGGCCGTGACCAGCGGGTCGTCGCCGGAGAGCTTCCACAGCCCGAGATCGACCTGGTAGCCCGTCTCACTGCGCGTCACATCACGCACTCCCGCGCGGGTGCCGATCGGAAGCGTCGATCCGGGTTCGATGGTGGCGAGGCCGGACCGCACGAGGTAGTGCGCGAACACACGGATTCCGTTGCCGCACATCTCGGCGATCGACCCGTCGGCGTTCCGGTAGTCCATGAACCACTCGGCGTCGGGCTCCTCAGCGAGCGATGCCTGGCCGTCGGCGATCGCGGCGGAGCGCACGACGCGGAGGACGCCGTCTGCCCCGATGCCGAAGTGTCGGTCGCACAGCACGGAGACCTGCTCAGCGCTCAGATCGAGAGCGCCGTCGGGGTCGGCGATGATGACGAAATCGTTGCCCGTGCCGTGTCCTTTGGTGAATGCGACCATTCGACCAGTCTAGAGATCCCGGCTATGCGTCGACGATCAGACGCTTTCCCGTGTTCGATACCGAGAACCGCTCGTACCCGAGGGCGTCGTACAGACCCAGCACGGTGTCGTTGCCCTCGCGGACCATGAGCTGCACCTTGGGGCACCCCAGCGCGAGAAGAAGTCGCTCGGCCTCGCAGACGAGCGCGCGGGCGATCCCCCGGTGCCGGTGCGATGTGGCAGTCGCCAGGTAGTACAGCCACCCGCGATGGCCGTCGTATCCGGCCATGACCGACCCGACGATCGTCGGCTCGTCCTTGCCTGACGAAGAATCTTCGACCACGAGGAAGAGATCGGGCTGCACCGTGAGCTTGCGCTCGATGTCGAGTCGCGGGTCGTTCCACGGACGGGTGAGCCCCGCCTCGTCCCACAGTGCGACCACCGATTCCGTGTCGCCGCGATCGAACGCCCGCACCGCCCAGCTCATGCCTGCAATTCTAGGATCGATGCCGCATCAGCCACGCACCACGCGATATCGTCCGCACATGAAGTTGCGGTTGCGCGCGACGTCGATGAGTTCGAGATCTACGGGTCTCGGAAGGAGCGGCGCCCCGGACCCGAGTGTGACCGGTGCGTACTGCACCCACACCTCGTCGAGCAGGCCCGCATCCGCGAACTGCCCCGCCAGGTCTCCCCCACCGACGACCCAGAGATCCTTGCCGTCCGCCGCGTCGACCATCTCGCCGTGGACATCCGCGACGTCGCCCTGTGCGATGCGGATCGCGGCGCCCTCCGGCACATCGAGGGCACGGTGCGTGAAGACCCAGGTGGGCTGCGTGTACCCCCAACGCCCGTCTTCGTGTCGCATGACCCACTCGTAGGTCGACGCACCCATCGCGAGAGCGCCGATCGTCTTCTCGAATGCTGCGTAGGCCATCGGGCCGTCGTGGTCGATGTCCTGCTTCAGGAGCCAGTCGAGCGAATGCTGGTCGGTCGCGATGAAGCCGTCGAGGCTGCTTGCCGTGTAGAAGTGAGTGGCCATGCTTTCACCCTCTCATCGACCACCGACATCGAGCATTGGTTGCGGACGTGGCGGCGCACGCACATCACGTCGCGAGGAGCGCGGCGGCGTCGACAGGCGGTTCGTGCCAGGTCAGTCCGGGGTAGCGCTTGAACCACGACACCTGGCGGCGGGCGTACCGGCGCGTGAGTGCTTGCGTCTCCTCTATCGCCTCGGCACGGGTCAGTCGCCCGTCGAGTTCTCCGAGAGCTTGGGCATATCCGATCGCCCGCGGAGCCGTCGCACCACGTTCGAGCCCCTGCTCACGCAGCGCCCTCACCTCGTCGACGAGCCCGACCTCCCACATCCTGTCCACTCGAGCGTCGAGTCGGTCGACCAGGGCGCCGCGGTCCACGTGCAGACCGATCAGTCGCGTGTCGGTCTGCCAGAGAGAAGGCTGCTCGGGCAGCGCAGCGCCGTGTGTCGCGCTCCCCTGTTCAAGGACTTCGAGCGCGCGGATGACGCGCCGGCCGTTCCGAGGATCCACCTTCGAGGCTGCTGCGGGGTCGAGGGTTCTGAGCCGCTCGAGCAGAGAACCGATGCCGTCGGTCGCGAGCTCTCGCTCGAGGCGCTCGCGGATAACCGGGTCGCGCGGGGGGAATGCGAAGTCGAAGACGATGCTGGAGACGTAGAGACCCGAGCCGCCGACGAGGATCGCATCCCCACCGCGCTCCTGGATGCCCGTGACAGCGGCGCGGGCGAGAGGCTGGTACCAGGCCACCGCGGCGTCCTCGTCGACCTCGCGGACGTCGAAGAGGTGGTGCGGGATCCCTCTTCGGTCACTCGGCGCGAGCTTCGCCGTACCGATGTCCATGCCGCGGTAGAGCTGCATGGCGTCCGCGTTCACGATCTCCGCGGGGTTGCCTCTCTCGCGCAGCGTCTCGGCCAGGTCGAGAGCGAGGTCACTCTTGCCCGTTCCCGTCGCGCCGACGATGGCCCACAGGCGTGGCGATCGACGAACTCCACGCGCCTCCGACACGCTCATACGAGGAGCTGCGGTCACACGCCGACGCGAAGCGTCGGCAGGCCGAGGGAGACAGCGCGGAGGCCGTCTCCGGTGCTCGGGGCAGGAACAGCGCACGAATCCGCCTGCGCCCGATCCCAGGCGTCTCCGCCGCGGGTACGGCGGATCCGCAGGGGCGCTCCGGTCGGATCGTCCGCGAGAAGGTGGAAAGGTGCGGCGTGGGTGATCGTCACCGAGACCACGTCACCAGGGCGCGGCACCGCCGAGCCTGCAGTGACCTCGAAGTGGACGAGGCGGTTGTCCTCGCCACGACCGGTGAGGCGGTGTGTCTCGGCATCCTTCTTGCCCTCGCCCGTCGAGACCAGCACCTCGACCTCGCGGCCCACCTGCTTCTGGTTCTCCTCGAGGGAGATCTGATCCTGGAGCGCCATGAGGCGGTTGTACCGCTCCTGCACGACGGCCTTGGGGACCTGGTCCTCCATCGTCGCCGCCGGCGTGCCCTCGCGGATCGAGTACTGGAAGGTGAACGCGCTCGAGAAGCGAGCCTTCTCGACGACACGCATCGTGTCCTCGAAGTCCTCGTCGGTCTCGCCGGGGAACCCGACGATGATGTCCGTGGTGATCGCGGCGTTCGGGATGCGGTCGCGCACCCGGTCGAGAATCCCGAGGAACTTCTCACTCCGGTAGGAGCGGCGCATCGCCTTGAGGATCCTGTCGCTGCCGGACTGTAGTGGCATGTGCAGCTGAGGCATGACGTTGGAGGTCTCAGCCATCGCGTCGATCACATCGTCGGTGAAGGCCGCGGGGTGTGGGCTCGTGAAGCGGATACGCTCCAGTCCGGCAATCTCGCCCGCGGCGCGGAGCAGCTTTCCGAACGCCTGTCGGTCGCCGAACTCGACTCCATAGGAATTGACGTTCTGTCCGAGCAGCGTGACCTCGATGGCGCCGTCTTCGACGAGCAAGCGGATCTCGTTCAGGATGTCGCCGGGGCGGCGATCCTTCTCCTTGCCTCGGAGGCTGGGCACGATGCAGAAGGTGCACGTGTTGTTGCACCCAACCGAGATGGAGACCCAGCCGCTGTGCGCAGAATCCCGCTTGGTCGGGAGAGTCGAGGGGAACACTTCGAGCGATTCGAGGATCTCGAGCTCGGCATCGCCGTTATGACGCGCGCGCTCGAGGAGCCCCGGAAGGGAGCCCATGTTGTGGGTGCCGAAGACGACATCGACCCAAGGGGCCTTGTCGAGCACGGCCTGCTTGTCCATCTGGGCGAGGCATCCGCCGACGGCGATCTGCATGCCGTCTTTGCGGCGTTTGACCCCTGCGAGCTGACCGAGGGTGCCGTAGAGCTTTCCCGAGGCGTTGTCTCGCACCGCGCACGTGTTGATGATCACGACATCGGCCTCGTCGCCCGCTGCGGCGCGGACGTAGCCTGCGCTCTCGAGTGACCCAGACAGCCGTTCGGAATCGTGGACGTTCATCTGGCATCCGAAGGTGCGCACCTCGTAGGAGCGGCTGCGTCCGTCGGCGTCGATTGCTGCCGACGACGAACTGATGATCGTCGGCTCACTGCGCGGGATAGTCATGGTTCCACCATTCTACGAGCGCATCCGGCCACGGTCAGCGGCGAAGCGATGTGTCGCAGAGATCGATGATCAGGCGGTCGGCCTCAGTCGGAGTCCACGAAACGCACACCGGACGTCGGCCTCCCGAACGTTGCCTCCGCGAGAGCGGACTTCGCCGCGGTCATCGCGACCGAGCCGTTGTAACCCCGGCGGGAGAGCTGACCGACAAGGCGCCGCAGCGCTGTGTCACCGTCGAGACGTGACAGCCCCCGCGCCTTGGTGCGCGCATACTCGAGCGCGCGCTCGGCGTCGTCGTCCGGCAGGTCGTCGAGCGCTGCGTCGACCACGTCACGGGGAATTCCCCGCTGCGCGAGAGCCCTGGACAGAGCGACACGGCCCTGCCCCTTTCGCTCGACGCCCGACGTGACGAGCTGACCGGCGAGCAGAGCATCATCCAGATACCCTCTTCGACAGAAATCGTCGAGGATGTCATCTACAGCACCGGAATCGAGACGGGTGCCGTCTTGCTCATACCCTTTGAGAACCATCCGTGCCTCTGAGATCGAGAGCGACCGAGAGCGCAGCTTTCTCACCAGCAGCTCCTCTGCGGCTTCTCGTACGCGTGCCGGGTCGACCCCACCCCCGACGTCACCGTCGAGGTCGCTCTGCGGGTGCAGCGCCCGCAACCGCGGCGCAGACCGTGCCGCCGCTCCGCGCGCCGGATGCCGGTCGCTCGGATCGCGAGAATCGATCGACGCTGCCGGGGTCACGGTTGTCTTCGGCCCGGCGTCACCCCACGTCGAGTTCCACGCCGCGGCGTCATCCGCTGGGGCGGGCCCATCTCCACTGGGTCGCCCAGAGGCTGTGAGCCCGGCATCCGCGGAGGCGTGCCGCTCGAAGCGACCGCCCTCCGGCGACTCGGGCGCCGTTCGCTCCGTCGCGTTCGCCGAGCCTCTGCCGGCCGGACGCTCGCGCGAGGCGTTATGGCCGAACAACGGGATGACGGGGGCGAGCTGATCCCGCCCGCCCCCGTCATCACTCATGGCCCACTCCGATCGCGGAACGACCTCGAACCGTCATGATCACGCCGGGCGACGCTCGGCGAGCTCGTCAGCGGGAGCCTCGACGGCGCCGCCGATCCCGAGCTTCTGCTTGATCTGGGTCTCGATCGCGAGTGCGATGTCCGGGTTCTTGAGCAGGAACGTGCGGGCGTTCTCCTTGCCCTGGCCGAGCTGATCGCCGTCGTAGGTGTACCAGGATCCGGACTTCTTCACGATGCCGTGCTCGACACCGAAGTCGATCAGACTGCCCTCGCGCGAGATGCCGACGCCGTACAGGATGTCGAACTCGGCCTGCTTGAAGGGCGGAGCCATCTTGTTCTTGACGACCTTGACCCTGGTGCGGTTTCCGACCGCGTCGGTGCCGTCTTTCAGCGTCTCGATGCGTCGGATGTCCATGCGGACCGACGCGTAGAACTTCAGCGCCTTTCCGCCGGCGGTCGTCTCCGGCGATCCGAAGAAGACGCCGATCTTCTCGCGCAGCTGGTTGATGAAGATCATCGTGGTGTTCGTCTGGTTGAGCCCACCGGTGAGCTTTCGCAGAGCCTGCGACATGAGTCGAGCCTGCAGACCCACGTGCGAGTCGCCCATCTCGCCCTCGATCTCTGCGCGCGGCACGAGAGCCGCCACGGAGTCGATCACGATCAGGTCGATGGCACCGGAGCGAACGAGCATGTCGGCGATCTCGAGTGCCTGCTCACCCGTGTCGGGCTGCGAGACGAGGAGGGCATCGATGTCGACACCGAGCTTGGCTGCGTAGTCGGGGTCGAGCGCGTGCTCGGCATCGATGAAGGCAGCGATACCACCGGCGCGCTGGGCATTGGCGATCGCGTGCAGTGTGAGAGTCGTCTTACCCGAGGACTCGGGCCCGTAGATCTCGACGATGCGGCCACGCGGGAGGCCACCGACGCCGAGAGCGACGTCGAGGGCGATGGAGCCGGTCGGGATGACCGCGACAGGGGCGCGTTCGTCGCTGCCCAGTCGCATGACGGAACCCTTTCCGAACTGGCGATCGATCTGGGCGAGTGCGGTCTCGAGGGACTTCTCGCGGTCAGCGGGTGATGGCATGACGGGCTCCTTATGCTCGCGTGGTGCCGCCTGTAGGCTGTCGCGGTCCTCCCGGCTGGGCGGAACTCTCCGACAAGGCGTATGGCTCTTCGGCTTGTCTTCACCGTACGAGGCACCTCGGACATTGAGTCGTCAGCACCAGGAATCAGGGAGAACAAGATCTCTGAACCACTTGTGCAGAAGACTACGCCCTTTTCGAACACATCTTCGATGACACGCCGGATCGGCGTGTCGGGAGACTGGACGCGTCGAACGCGTCAAACCCTCACTTCTTGCGGGGTTCGAGGCGCCCGGCGCCATGACGGCGCTCGAGTGGCACGTCCGTCTCTGCGCACAGCGCGAGCCAGATGTCGCGCGGCGGGAGACCGGCATCCAGAGCCTCGTCGGCGGTGCGTCCCGAAAGCTCCGTCAGGACGAGGTCGCTGACGAGAGACGAACCCCGGCCTCCGAATTCCGCGTCTACGGCGCGGAGAAACTCACTGCGACGCATGAAGAGCGGGAACCCTCGACGTTCAGTGGAGCGAGAGCTCGGGCTCGATCGAGGCGACCAGGTCGTCGGGAACGACGTCCGGGAACACCTGGATGCCCTCGAGGACGGAGATACGATCGCCGACCTCGCGCATGATGATCGAGATGGGAACGTCGAGTGCGTCCGCCACGGAAGCGAGGATCTCGCTCGATGCCTCTTTCTGGCCCCGCTCCACCTCACTGAGGTAGCCAAGCGCCACAGAGGCCTTGCTTGCGACCTGCCGGAGCGTACGCCCCTTCTGCAGGCGGAAGTCCCTCAGCACATCGCCGATTTCCTGTCGTACAAGAATCATCGGAACCTCCTCCCAGATCGTCTTCTCGAGGTCTCCCTCGAGGAGACCGCCAGTCTAGTCCTACCGACCTTCACAAAATCTACCTTCGCACGCTGTGCTTTCGGTGTGAGCACATCGATGACAACGGAACTCATCGCCCACCTATTCCCGCACGAGTCGAACGAGCAGGGCGAGCGCGGCGTCGACCGCCTGCGCACGGATCTCGGCGCGATCGCCGGGGAACACGTGAGGCTCGGTGACGGATGCGGTCGGCGTCACGACGGCGATGTGCACGGTGCCGACCGGTTGACCGTCGGGCGACTCCGGTCCGGCGATCCCCGTGGTCGCGACTCCGACGTCGGCACGACGCCCGTCGACACTCACCGCACTGCGGACCCCGTCGGCCATCTGCCGAGCGACCTCGGGGTGCACGGGACCGTGCACTGCGAGAAGGTCAGCATCGACTCCGAGCAGACTGTGCTTCACCGGCGTCGCGTAAGCGACCACCGCACCGAGAAACGACGCGGACGCCCCGGCGACGGAGACGATTTCGGCCGCGACGGCACCGCCGGTCAGCGACTCCGCCACCCCGAGGGTCCATCCGCGGGCGACCAGCTCGTCGAGAGCCTCCGACGCAGCGGTCACGACGGCTGCCGAGAACCTCGCACCTGCGCGACGATGTAGTCGATCCCGCTCGCCACCGTGAGGATCAGCACGACGATCATCAGGAACGCCGTCACGATGATCCAGGGGCCGAGTCCGATGAGCACGTGCAACGGGAGAAGCGCCCAGGAGAGCGCGACTGCCTGCACCGCCGTCTTCACCTTGCCCATCCAGGCCGCCGCGACCACATGCTCCTTCGCGACGATGAGCCGATGGACGGTGATGCCGACCTCACGGATCAGGATCACGATGACCAGCCACCAATTCAGTTCGCCCAGCACCGCAAGACCGACGAAGCCCGCGCCGGTGAGCAATTTGTCGGCGATCGGATCCCAGAGTTTGCCGAAGTCGCTGACGATGTCGTACCTGCGAGCGAGGTAGCCGTCGACCCAATCGGTCGAGATCGCGACGATGAAGAGCACCGCCGCGATCCATCTCATCACCAGGTCGTCGACACCGTACGTTCCGCCGAGGAGGAGCAGGACGAAGAAGATGACCGCGAGCGGGATGCGCGCGACGGTGATCGCGTTGGGAAGCTGCCGGGGAATCGCCATCAGTCGCGCCCCGTCAAGCCCCAGGCGTCTTCGTCGCCGTCTCCGTCGGCCTCGACGACCGGCAGCCCCTGGAACTGGGCTTCGACCGGATCGTGCGGCGTTCCCGCGGCAGTGGCCGACTGAGTGGCCGCCGCCGGCTTCGCCGGGACGTCATCGCCTCGGAGCTTCGCCATGACCTGCGGGAGCTGCTCGGCCGTGGCCAGCACATCGCGTGCCTTCGATCCCTCCGAGGGTCCGACGATCTCGCGCGACTCCAGCAGATCCATCAGTCGACCGGCCTTCGCGAAGCCGACGCGCAGCTTGCGCTGCAGCATCGAGGTCGACCCGAACTGCGACGACACGATCAGCTCGGCGGCAGCGAGGAGGAGCTCGAGGTCGTCTCCGATGTCCTCGTCGACCTCCTTCTTCTTGGCCGGCTCCATCGCTTCCTGCACGTCAGCACGGTAGTCGGGGCGCGCCTGACGGGTCACATGCTTGACGACCGCGTCGATCTCCTTCTCGTCGACCCACGCCCCCTGCAGACGGAACGGCTTCGATGAGCCCATCGGCGAGAAAAGGGCGTCACCCTGACCGATCAGCTTGTCGGCGCCGGGGCTGTCGAGGATCACGCGGCTGTCGGTGACGCTGGTCACCGCGAAAGCGAGCCGTGACGGCACGTTGGCCTTGATGAGACCGGTGACGACGTCGACGCTCGGTCGTTGAGTGGCGAGGACGAGATGGATGCCGGACGCACGAGCCAGCTGCGTGATGCGCACGATCGAATCCTCGACGTCGCGCGGGGCAACCATCATGAGGTCGGCGAGCTCGTCGACGACCACGAGGAGGTACGGGTAGGGCTTGAGCACACGCTCGCTCCCCACCGGCAGCTCGACCTCGCCAGCGCGCACCGCGCGGTTGAAGTCGTCGATGTGACGGAAGCCGAACGACGCGAGGTCGTCGTACCGCATGTCCATCTCCTTCACGACCCATTGCAGCGCCTCGGCCGCCTTCTTCGGGTTCGTGATGATGGGTGTGATCAGGTGCGGAACGCCGGCGTAGCTCGTGAGCTCGACGCGCTTCGGGTCGATGAGGACCATCCGGACGTCCGTCGGGCGTGCCCGCATGAGAAGGCTCGTGATCATCGAGTTCACGAAGCTCGACTTACCGGATCCGGTGGAACCGGCGACGAGCAGGTGGGGCATCTTCGCGAGGTTCGCGATGACGATGTTGCCGCCGACGTCTTTGCCCACGCCGATCGTCATCGGATGGGTGCTCTTGTGCGCAGCCGGAGACCGCAGCACGTCGCCGAGCGCGACCATCTCTTTGTCAGCATTGGGGATCTCGATGCCGATGGCGCTCTTGCCGGGGATCGGCGAGAGGATGCGCACGTCGTTGGACGCGACGGCATAGGCGAAGTTGTTGCTCAGCTGGAGGATCTTCTCGACCTTGACCCCGTGCCCGACCTCGACCTCGTACTGCGTGACTGTCGGACCGCGAGAGAAGCCGGTCACCTTCGCGTCGACCTTGAACTGCGTCAGCACACTCGTGATCTGCTCGATCACCTTGTCCGTGGCCTCGGAGCGGGCAACCGGAGGTGGTCCTTCGACCAGCAACCCAGGCGAGGGCAGGATGTACGGAGCCACAGGCGCCTGAGGGCCCCGCTCCCCCGGTCCGTCGGTTCCGAAGCCGTCGAGTCCTGGCAGCTCGGGAACCTCGCCGGTGTCGGACTCGTCGTCGAGGAGAGCGGTCGTCTGCTGCCCCGCCAGCGACTCCGTCACCGACCGGACGTCGGAGAGCACCTCGGTCGCGGCGTCGTACGGGTCTTCGACGACGACGGCCTGGTCGTAGGCCGGAGTCGGCTCGGAGGTCGTGAGCAGAGCGGTGATGTCGTCGGAGCCGAGAGTCCCCTCGTCGGGGTCCTCTTCACGGCCGGTCTTGTTGCGCCGCCACCAGGGCAGGACATCAGGATCGTCGACCTTGTCGGCCTCGTCGATCGCGGCGGCATCCTTCGTCGGCTTCTCGGTGCGCTCGGCATCGAACATCCACGCGTACAGGTCGCCCAGTCGCTGGCCGATACGGTTCGGCGGCGTCTTGGTGAGGATCAGCACGCTGAGCCCCGCGAGGAGGGCGAGCACGATGTAGGCGCCCACGGGGGTGAGGTACGAGAGGGGCTCCCCGATCAACCAGCCGAATAGGCCACCGGCATCTCTCAGCGCGGTGATCTGCGGCTGCGGCTGCGGCTGTCCGCCCGCGACGTGACAGAAGCCGGACAGCGTGATCAATAGCAGGCCGACCCCGAAGCCGATCCGTCCGTTGTCGTGCACCGATGCGGGATGTCTGAACAACCACCCTGCGAGAACGATGAGCAACAGCGGAAGGACGAATGCAACGCGTCCTACGAGCATTCCCGCCGAGTAGGCGCTGATGTTGGCAGCGACCTCGTTGCCAATGAAGAACCATTCGTTGACCGCGCCTGCGATCGCGAGCAACACGAGCAGGAACGGGAAGCCGTCGCGCCGATCGTCCTTCTCGAGGGTCTCGGGACCGAACGCGCGGAAGAGTCCGCCGACGCCGTGGGCGAGACCCGCCCACGCGCGCACAGCGACGGGAGGCTTATCGAGTTCGTCGATGTACTTCTTCGGCGCAGCCTGAGCCTTTGGAGCGGCCTGCCTCTTCGGGCGAGGCGTGGCGCTCTCGGACGCGCGCGCTGACTTCGTGGTACTCCTGGCCATGCTCTCACGTTACGACCAGAGGCCGACATTCCCCGTAATGACGCGGCATTCCGAAGTCTTCGCCCGGGTCCGAGGGCGGCGCTCAGGACATCCGATGAACCATCGTGTCGCGGACTTCTCCGATGTCCGTGACCACGAACCCCTCCGACCGATAGAGCGTCCGCGCGAAGTTGTCGCGTTCGACGCTCAGGCTGAGGCGCGGATGCCCCTGCTCTCGTGCGTGCGTCACGAGCCGGCGGAGCAGCAGACGTCCGACACCGTGGGCGCGCCAGATGGGCTGCACGCCGATGATGAGCTCCGGCACCGCCGTTCCGACGAATCCGAACCCCGGGTCGTCCTGCGACAGCATCCGATACCAGGCGGCCCCGATCGGTCTGTCATCGGAATCGACCGCGACGAAGCCCGCATCCGCGGGGCGCATCCACCCGGCCACGTATCGTCGATGCTCGGTCGCGGTGAGGATCTCGTGACGAGCCCGCGCTCCGCCCGAACGCCAGTTCGCAGCCTCCACGACCATGTCGCCGAGGAAGCTCCCGTCAGCCTGGGCGGCGGGCCTGATCGAGAAGGCGTCGGACATGTCCAGAGCCTACGGTGCGCGCGTTACAGCCGGGTGTCGTCCGACTGTGAACGCGCGACCGCTGCGCTCAGGCCTCGATGACGAGGGGGACGATCATCGGGCGACGGCGGAGCTTCTGGTTGACCCAGCGTCCGATCGTCCGGCGGATGACCTGCGACAGCGCATGCGTGTCGCGGACGCCGTTGCCGGAGGCCTCCTTGAGCGCCGCGATGATCTTCGGAGTCACGTCGTCGAACACCGAGTCGTCCTCCGCGATGCCACGTGCGTGGATCTCCGGGCCGGAGATGATCCGCCCGGTCTGGGCATCCACGACGACGATGACCGAGACGAACCCTTCTTCGGCGAGGATGCGGCGGTCCTTGAGATCGGCGTCGGTGATGGCACCGACGGTGGAGCCGTCGACGTAGACGAAGCCGAGGTCGAGCTGCCCGACCACCCGGGCATCGCCGTCCTTCAGGTCGATCACCGTGCCGTTCGATGCGATGATCGTGCGCTCGGCCTCGACCCCCGTGTCCTGGGCCAGCTTCGCGTTGGCGATCAGGTGGCGGTACTCGCCGTGCACGGGGAGGACGTTCTTCGGCTTGAGGATGTTGTAGCAGTAGATCAGCTCGCCGGCTGCGGCGTGCCCCGAGACGTGGACCTTGGCATTGGCCTTGTGCACCACGTTCGCGCCGAGCTTCGTGAGGCCGTCGATCACGCGGTACACGGCGTTCTCGTTTCCGGGGATCAGGCTCGACGCCAGGATGACGGTGTCGCCCGGGCCGGGTTCGATCGCGTGATCGAGGTTGGCCATGCGGCTGAGCACGGCCATCGGCTCACCCTGCGAGCCCGTGGACATGTAGACGATCTTGTCGTCGGGAAGATCCCGCGCCTTCTTGTAGTCGATCAGCAGGCCGCTCGGCACCTTGAGGTAGCCGAGGTCCTCGGCGATCGTCATGTTGCGCAGCATGCTCCGCCCGAGCAGCGCGACACGGCGTCCGTGAGCGTGGGCCGCGTCGAGGACCTGCTGCACTCGGTGCACGTGACTGGAGAAGCTCGCGACGATCACACGGCGCGGAGCCTTGCCGATCACCTGGTCGAGCACGGGTCCGATCGAGCGCTCGGTCGGCGTGAAGCCGGGAACATCCGCGTTCGTGGAGTCGACGAGGAACAGGTCGACCCCCTCCTCGCCGAGGCGCGCGAAGGCTCGGAGGTCGGTGATACGACCGTCGAGCGGCAGCTGGTCCATCTTGAAGTCGCCGGTCGCGAGAACGAGCCCGGCGGGCGTGCGGATCGCGACGGCCAGGGCATCCGGGATCGAGTGGTTGACCGCGACGAACTCGAGATCGAAGGGGCCCACCTGCTCGCGCTGTCCTTCCTTCACGGTGAGGGTGAAGGCCTTGATGCGGTGCTCCTTGAGCTTCGCCTCGACGAGTGCGAGCGTGAGCCCCGACCCGATCACGGGAATGTCGCTCTTCAGACGAAGCAGGTACGGAACCGCGCCGATGTGGTCTTCGTGACCGTGCGTGAGCACGACGCCGACGATGTCGTCGAGACGTCCCTTGATCGGCTCGAAGTCGGGCAGGATCAGATCGACACCCGGCTGGTGCTCCTCAGGGAAGAGCACGCCGCAATCGACGATCAGGATCTTGCCGTCGAACTCGAAGATCGTCATGTTGCGGCCGATCTCGCCGAGGCCGCCGAGCGGAGTGACCCGCAGCGTTCCTTCGTCGAGTGCTGCGGGTTCTGCGAGCGGGATGGACATGCTGTCTCCTCAGTCGGACACTCGACGCGTCCGTTCGTTCGTTGTGGCGCGGCTCACCGCGCCCGGTGTCAGCGAGTGGTGCCGTGCACCTTCGGCAGGGCGCCGCCCGCGGCCGCGTTGCGGTCGGGGCGGAAGTTGGAGAAGTCGGCGCCGGGGACGTCCTTCACGAGATCGAGCTCGTCCTCGATGAGGGCGGCCTCCCACTCTTCAGGACCGACGAGCGGCAGACGGACGCGCGGGCTCGAGATTCGGCCGAGTCCATGCAGGATGTACTTCGCCGCGACGGTGCCGGGCACATGCGTCATGACGGCCCGCACCAGCGGCTCGAGACGCTTGTGCTCCGCGGTCGCCGTGGTGAGGTCGCCGCGATTCACGGCGTCGATGATCGTGCGGTACGGGGTCGCGGCGATGTTCGCGGTCACGCCGATCAGACCGGTCGCGCCGATGGCCAGGTGTGGAAGCACGTTCGCGTCGTCGCCCGAGAAGTACATCAGGTCGGTCTGGTTGAGCACGCGGCTCACCTCGGAGAAGTCGCCCTTGGCGTCCTTCACGGCGAGGATGTTCGGGTGCTTCGCGAGTCGCAGGATCGTCTCGTACTTGATGGGCACGCCCGTCCGTCCCGGGATGTCATAGAGGATCACCGGGAGGTCGGTGGCGTCGGCCACCAGACGGAAGTGGGTCAGGATGCCGGCCTGCGTGGGCTTGTTGTAGTACGGCGTGACGATCATGATGCCGTCGGCGCCGGCCTTCTCGCTGGCCTTGTACAGCTCGATCGCGTGCGCGGTCTCGTTGGATCCGCCACCCGTGATGATCTTCGCGCGGCCGGCGGAGACCGACTTTCCGATCTCGACGAGCTTGAGCTTCTCGGGGTCCGTCAGGGTCGAGGTCTCGCCGGTCGTTCCCGTCACGACGATTCCGTCAGCACCGGCGGTGATGACATCATCGATGTGCTTCTCGACGGCGGGCCAATCGACTTCGCCGTCGGCCGTCATGGGAGTGACGAGCGCGACGAGAACCTGTCCGAAAGGGTTGCCCGAGTGCGTCATGCCCCCAGCGTATCGGTTCGCGTGCCGCTCACCCAGACGAGGGACGGCCGATGACATCTCCGCGCGCGACCGCGATCTTCTCGCGGAGCACCAGCCCGGCCAGCTCGCCGACCGCGATCTCGTCGATCCTGGGGATCCGCATAGGCTCGACTCCATGTCATGGGTCACACGCGAGTCGTCGACGGTGTACGAGAACCGGTGGATCGAGGTGCGGGAGGACCAGGTCACCGGCCCCGGGGGCGACGGAATCTACGGGGTGGTGACCATGCGGCATCCGGCGGTCTTCGTGGTCGCGCTCGATGACGAGGACCGCGTCTGCCTCGTCACGCTCGAGCGCTACACGACGGGAGTCTCGATCGAGGTGCCCGCCGGAGGAAGCGATGGCGAGGATCCGCTCGTGGCCGCGCAGCGCGAGCTCGTCGAGGAGACGGGCTTCGTCGCAGAGGACTGGACGTCACTCGGAACCATGAACGCCCTGAACGGGATCGCCCACGCGCCCGAGCACGTGTTCCTCGCTCGGAGCCTGACTCCGTCTGACGATTCCACGCACACCCAGGCAGAGGAGGGCATCGACGCCGTCACCTGGGTACCGTTCGCCGACGTGCTCGGCATGATCGCCGAGGGCCGGATCACCGATGGAGAGACCGTCGCTGCGATCGCGCACGCCGGCATCCGTCTGGGCAGATTCCGCTGATCTCGTAGCGCCCTGATTCGCGGACGCCGCGCGCGGCGGGGCGCGCGCGGCGGGGCGCGCGCGGCGTTCAGGTCAGACGCGACCTCGTCGAGCGACGCCGGACGTCACCGAGCTCGGCAGCAGGCGCGCGATCGCGACGATCGCCTTGTAGCGCAGTGAGGGGACCGAGACGGCCTTGCCTCGCGCCGCATCTCGGAGCCCTTCGCGCACGACATCACGTGCGTCGAGCCACATGAACGCCGGGACGCCCTCGTGTCCTGGCGCGAGCCCCATCCGCTCATGGAAGGTCGTGTGCGTGAAGCCAGGGCAGACCGCGGTCACGCTCACTCTGTCGGGGGCGTACTCGACGTTCGCCCAGCGGCTGAAGCCGATGAGCCAGCTCTTGCAGGCCGAATACGTCGAGCGGGAGATGAATCCGGCGACGGACGCGACGTTGATGATGCGGCCACCGCGGCCTCGCATCGACCCGAGCGCCGCGTGCATGAGGCGCATCGACGCCTCGACGTGGACACGGAGGTGCCGCACCTCGTCGTCGATGTCATTGTCGGCGAACTGCAGCGGCAGGCCGAAGCCGGCGTTGTTGATCAGCAGATCGACCGGGTCGGAGGTGTCACGCAGACGGTCGGCGACGCGGTCCACATCGGCGCCCTCGGAGAGATCTGCGATGAGGACCTCGACCGCTATGCCGTATTCGCTGCGCAGTTCCGCCGCGACGCTCTCGAGAGCATCCGCCGACCGGGCCACGAGCACGAGGTCGGCGCGGCGACGGGCGAGCTGGCGGGCGAACTCGACGCCGAGCCCTGCGCTCGCTCCGGTGATCAGTGCGGTGGGCATCAGCGCTCGTACCCCAGGAAGCGGAAGCGGACTCCCGAGCGGGAGGTCTGCCACTCCCCCTCGTCGACCAGACGCCACCCGGTCTTCGACGGGGCATAGGCGTCGCCGCTGACCTCGATGTCGAGCTCGGTGACTTCGAGGCGGTCGGCATCGGCGATCACGAGTCGGAAGATCTCGGCTCCTCCGATGATCCAGACCCTCTCGTGTCCGCGCACCGCATCGGTGACGTTGGCTGCGCGCCTGACGCCGTCTTCAGTCCAGTCCTGCTGGCGCGTGATGACGATGTTCTCGCGGCCGGGGAGCGGGCGGAACCGCTCAGGCAAGGAGTCCCAGGTCTTGCGCCCCATGATCACCGGCGCGCCGAGCGTCTTCTCCTTGAAATGCGCGAGATCTTCAGGGACGCTCCACGGCATACCGCCTTCGGCGCCGATGACTCCACCCTGCGCTTCGGCCCAGATCAGGCCGACCCACGTCACACCGCCACCGCCGCCCGGATCGGGGCGTGGTGCTGGTAGTCCTCGACGATGAAGTCGTCGAAGGCGTAGTCGAAGACCGACTCCGGCTTCCGCGCGAAGCGCAGTGACGGGTACGGATACGCATCGCGACTGAGCTGCTCGCGCACCTGGTCGAGGTGGTTGTCATAGATGTGGCAGTCGCCGCCGGTCCAGACGAAGTCGCCCGGTTCGAGCCCGACCTGCTGAGCCACCATCAGCGTCAGCAGGGCGTAGGACGCGATGTTGAACGGGACGCCGAGGAAGAGATCCGCGCTGCGCTGGTAGAGCTGACACGAGAGCTTGCCGTCCGCGACGTAGAACTGGAAGAGCGCGTGGCACGGGGCGAGTGCCATGTCGGGGATGTCCGCGGGGTTCCACGCCGAGACGATCAGGCGTCGGGAGTCGGGAGCCTTGCGGATCTGCTCGATCACGTCGCTCAGCTGGTCGATGCTCTCGCCGTCGGGCGTCGGCCAGGACCGCCACTGCACGCCGTAGACGGGTCCGAGATCACCCGAGGCATCGGCCCACTCGTCCCAGATCGTCACGCCGTTGTCCTGGAGCCACTTGACGTTGGAGTCACCTCTGAGGAACCAGAGGAGCTCGTAGGCGATGGACTTGAAATGCACGCGCTTCGTCGTGATCAGCGGGAAGCCCTGCGAGAGGTCGAAGCGGATCTGCCGGCCGAAGACGCTGGTGGTCCCCGTGCCGGTGCGATCCGACTTGTGCGTGCCGGACTCCAGCACGTCGCGGAGCAGGTCTTCGTACGGCGTCGGGACGGCTGCGCTCATGTCTGCCAGACTACCCGCCCGCGAGGACCGAGAGTCCGTTCGTCACGATGCGACACATCAGCCCCGGCGTGTTCGAGTGACCCTTATTCTCGATCCATGTCGCCTGGAATCGCCCTCGCCGTGATCGGAGCGCTCCTCGTGATCGCCGCCGCCGTCGGGATCGTGCTGCGGCTCCTCGACGGGCGACGTCGAGGAGGAGGCCACCTCCGATTCGATCCCGCCGATGCGGACGCCGATCGGCTCGGCTCGCACGCCACGCTCGTGCAGTTCAGCACCGAGATGTGCGCGCGCTGCCCCCAGGTGCGCAGGATGCTGTCGAGCTACGTCGCAGATGCCGACGGCCTGCATCACCTCGAGGTCGACCTCACGCATCGACCCGATCTCTCGACACGCTACAAGGTCTTGCAGACCCCGACGACGTTCGTCGTCGACGGCTCCGGTGCCGTCCGCGCACGATTCCACGGTGTACCGCACCGCCACGCACTCACCGAAGCACTCTCCGCCGTCTGAGGCGGGAACGACTGGAGCAGTAGATGACCACTCCCGCAGGTATCGACCCCCGCGGCCCGCGCTTCGCCGCGACGATCACGACGGTGCTGTTGCTTGCCGCGACCTTCCTCGGCCTCATCGGCATCTCGACGGCGCGGTCCTTCGGCTGGTTCGCCTACCAACCGCTCGCGGCGGCGGACTTCGCCTCGGACACGTGGGCGATCGTCGCGGCATCCCCCGCCCAGCGCGCACTCGATCCCGGCTTCCTCCTCACGGTCGTGATCGCCCTGCTCTTCCTGTGGAGCGTGCTCTCCCCCGCGACAGCACCGTGGGGCGTCGTGTTCCGCCGGTTCGTGCGGCCACGACTCGCCCCGCCCACCGAGCTGGAGGATCCCCGTCCGCCGCGCTTCGCGCAGGGTGTGGGCCTCTTCGTCGTCACGATCGGACTCGTCCTGCACCTGGTCGGCGTGCCGTGGGCGCTGCCGATCGCGACGGCCGCCGCATTCATCGCCGCCTTCCTCAACGCCGCGTTCTCGTTCTGCCTCGGCTGCCAGATCTACCTGCTTCTGCAGCGTGCAGGCATCCTCGGCCGCACGCCCTCCGCGGCCTGAGCGCGGTTCCGCCCGACGCACCCGGTCGATAGGCTGGGCCCCACACGCGAGCGCACATCCCGCGGCGCGAGAACCGGAGGAATCATGCCCGTCACCAGCGAAGCCACCACCACCTGGACCGGATCCCTCACGGAGGGCTCGGGCACCGTCGCATTCTCCTCGTCGAAGCTCGGCACCTTCCCGATCAACTGGAAGGCCCGCAGCGAGGGCAGTGACACCACCACCACCCCGGAGGAGCTCATCGCCGCGGCTCACGCCTCGTGCTTCAGCATGGCCCTCTCGCACGCTCTCTCCGAGAACGGCACCCCGCCGGAGCGCGTCAACACCAGCGCGTCGGTCACCTTCAAGCCGGGAGTCGGAATCACCGGAAGCCACCTCAACGTCAACGCGGTCGTTCCCGGCCTCACGCCCGAGGCGTTCCAGACGATCGCGGCCGAGGCCAAGGTCGGCTGCCCCGTGTCTCAGGCTCTCGCCGGCATCGAGATCACACTCGAGGCCACGCTCGCCTGAGTCGGATCAACCCCTCGCGATGCGGATCGCCTCGCGGATGCTGGCGCGGGCGTCCTTGCGGCGCCCGGCCGCATCCTGCACGACACCCAAGCGGTAGCGAGCCCGCCAGTCCTCCGGCACCGCATCCGCATCCGCGGTGTACCGCTGGATCATCGGATCGGCGTCTGCACGGGCGATCCTCCCGCTGGGGGTGAGTTCGGTCTCTGCCTCCGGCATGCCGCCCTCAGCATCCAACTCGCGCCCCAGCCGGTCCGCCGCGAAGCCGAACTGCATCTCGCGCACGAGAGCCCACGCGCCGATCGGGGCGAGCACGATGAGCGCTATCCCCATTCCGATCGATACCGGGGTCCCGACGGCGAAGAACATCACAGCCAGCCACACGGCGACCGCCAGATAGACGAGAAGCGCTGCGCCCATCAGGCCCACGCCGATTCGCGACATCACGAGCGGAGGCCGATGTCGATCATGCTCTCGAGACCGACGAACACACCGGTGGCACTCGCTGCGAAGGGAACGGCGAGACGGATGCCCGGAGCGTAGGCGAGGGCGGGGTCGACGGTGTCGTGCGTGAAGGTGAGCGATTCTCCGGGCCCGGAGAGGATGACCTCCTGCTTCGCGATGACACCGGGGCGACGCAGCGAATGGATCGGCACGCTGCCGACCTGCTGTCCACGTGCGCGCTGATCGGCATGCGGGGCGCTGACCGGTCCCTGCTCGGCGCGTGCGGCTGCGATCAACTCGGCGGTGCGGACCGCCGTACCGCTCGGCGAATCGACCTTCGCCTCGTGATGCGCCTCGATGATCTCGGCGGAGCCGAAGAACGGTGCAGCCGCAGCAGCGAGAGCGGACCCGAGCACGGACCCCAGCGAGAAGTTCGGGATGAAGACGATGCCGGTGCCTGCATTCTCGACGAGCGGCCGCACGAGGGCGATGCGCTCCGACGACCAGCCGGACGTGGCCACCAGAACATTGATCCGGCGTTCGACCGCGGCCCGAACCACGTCGACACTCACCTGTGGCGTGGTCGCATCGATCACCAGCCCCGCGCCGTCCATTTCAGCGAGGTCGCTACCGGAGGTGAGCACGCGACTCACCTCGAAACCCTCGAGCTCATCGATCACCGCGTGGATGATCGAGCCGAGCTTTCCGGTGCCGCCGACGAGTGCTACCTGCGTGGTCATGCGTTCAGTCTATTTCGCAGGTGTTCGCCGCCCTCCGCGGCGGGCCGCTGACTGCCGAATCAGACCGGCATGGCGTCAGGGATTCCCGTTCTGAGCTCGACCGGGAGATGCCCGGTGTCGTTGTGGGTGAGCAGGGTCCACGGACGGCCCTGCTTCTGCGCGATGACGGTCAGACCGCAGTGTGCCTGGTTGAGGGTCATCCACCGCCACTCAGGAGCTCCGAGCACCTCGCGGACGAACCATGAGATCACGAAGTTGTGGGTGATGAGCACCTCGTGCACGTCGCCTGGCTTGCGCACGAGGAACTCGTTGACGGCATCGAACATCTGGGCGCGCCCCGCATCGAGCTCCGCCTCTGTGATCGAGCCGAAGAACGGTTCGTAGGCTGCTGGGGTCTCGTCGGTCATACCGGTCGGCACGCAGTCGAACAGCAGGGCGGTCGGCGCGGGGTCGACGGACGGGAGCCGGGCGGCGATCGCTCGCGCCGTCTCGTTCGCACGCAGCAGGGGCGAATGCCAGACCGCATCGAGAGGGAGCCCGGAGAGCCGGTCCGCGATCAGCTCTGCCTGACGCTGGCCCCGTGGCGACAGGGGTCCGTCGGCGAGACCGTGCTCGGCATCCTGATGTTCACCATGTCGGACCAGATATATGTAATGCGTCACAAACTCGCTCGCTTCATCGACAGCGCTTGCCGGGATTCACTCCACCCTATGCCAGGTCTGTGACAGAGGCGTTACGACGCTCAGTTGCCGGCGCGAGTGAGCTCAGCGACCTGTGTGCGCGAGAGGGTGACGCCCGCACCCTGCATGAGCTCGTCGACATGATCGGTCGCGAACGTGTTGACGATCGGCGCCGCGATCGTGCGCTGCGCGAGCAACCAGGCGATCGAGACGGCGGCGACCGGCACCTCGAGCTCGGTGGCCACCTGGTCGAGGGCTCGGAGGATCTTGGTACCCCGACGGTTGAGATGACCGCGGAGCTGCTCGCCGCGCACGCCTCTCGAGGTCAGTGCTTTGCTGCGATGCCGGCCGGAGAGGAACCCGTGTTCGAGGGCATGCGACGGCGTGACGGCGAGGCTCTGCGCACCCGCCACGAGTCGCAGATCGCCTTCGAACGGCTGCCGACGGATGAGATTGTACGGAGAGTCGATGACCTCGATGCGCGGATATCCGGCCGAGGCGAGGATACGCGCCTCGACGAGTCGCTCCGGTGCGAATCCGAACGCGCCGAGAGCACCGATCTTGCCCGCATCGACCATCCACTCGACGGTCGCGAGCGTGTCTTCGAGGTTCGTCGTCTTGTCGAGGGTCGCGTCGAGGTAGAGCACATCGATGCGATCGACTCCCAGACGCGTCAGCGACCCCTCGACCGCGCGCACGAGGTTGACGGAGCCGAGACCGGGGTTGTCGGCGTGCGCGCCGATGCGCACGCTGAGCACGGCGCGTTCGCGCTGTCCGCGCGTCTGCAACCACTGGCCGATGATGTGCTCGCTGCGTCCGCCCGAGAAGCCGTCGGCCGTATGGATCGCGTTGCCGCCGAATTCCACGTAGCGGTCGAGGATTCCGTGGCTCGTCTCGAGATCGACGTTCCAGCCGAACTCCGCCGCTCCGAGCATCAGGGGGAAGGTGTCGAGGCCGGTCTCGCCGAGCGGGACGCGGATGCTCTCCCCTATTCCGGGTCCGACGATCGGGATGGGAGCGGACGGGTGCTCTGCCGCGCCCTGCTGCGCGCGTTCGGGCGACGTACCTGCGCCTACGCTGAACAACCGCATATCCTCACCCCCGCGTCAGTCGGTGCGTACCGACCTGCGTCACTGCCTGTGATTGCACCCCCCGGTGCGTACTTCGAGAGTAAGCGACATCCGCGAACCAGCCGACCATTCCGGGGAACGGCGCAAGAACTTCCCATAACGGTTTGATCACGTCGGATACGACGAAGCCCGGGCCGTCCGTGAAGACAGACCCGGGCGTCGTGTCGAAGCGCTGCGATTACTCGGCTGCGGCCTCTTCAGCAGGAGCTGCGTCCGCTGCAGGAGCGTCGTCGAGCACGGGCTCGAGCGACAGCTTGCCGCGGTCGTCGATCTTCGTGATCTTCACGAGGATCTTCTGACCGACGGAGAGCACGTCGTCGACGTTCTCGACGCGCTTGCCACCGGCGAGCTTGCGCACCTCGGTGACGTGCAGCAGGCCGTCCTTGCCCGGGAGCAGCGAGACGAACGCACCGAACGTCGCGATCTTCACGACGGTTCCGAGGAACTGCTCGCCCACCTCGGGGTTGGTCGGGTTGGCGATCGCGTTGACCTGGGCGCGGGCGGCCTCGGCCGAGGGGCCGTCGGTCGCGCCGATGTAGACGGTGCCGTCCTCCTCGATGGAGATCTGCGCGCCCGTCTCGTCCTGGATCGCGTTGATCGTCTTGCCCTTCGGGCCGATCAGCTCACCGATCTTGTCGACCGGGATCTGCACGCTGATGACGCGCGGCGCGGTCGGCGCCATCTCGTCAGGAGCGTCGATCGCGGCGTTCAGAACGTTGAGGATCGTCAGACGCGCGTCGCGTGCCTGGGTCAGCGCGCCGGCGAGCACCGACGACGGGATGCCGTCGAGCTTCGTGTCGAGCTGGATCGCCGTGACGAATTCGCTGGTACCGGCGACCTTGAAGTCCATGTCGCCGAGCGCGTCCTCGGCGCCGAGGATGTCGGTGAGGGCGGCGTAGCGCGTCTCACCGTTGACCTCGTCGGAGACGAGACCCATCGCGATACCGGCGACGGCTGCGCGCAGCGGCACACCCGCGTTCAGGAGCGACAGGGTCGACGCGCAGACGGAGCCCATCGACGTCGAGCCGTTGGAGCTCAGCGCCTCGGAGACCTGGCGGATCGCGTACGGGAACTCCTCGCGGCTCGGCAGCACCGGCACGAGTGCGCGCTCGGCGAGGAAGCCGTGCCCGATCTCGCGACGCTTCGGCGAACCGACTCGGCCGGTCTCACCGGTCGAGTAAGGCGGGAAATTGTAGTGGTGCATGTAGCGCTTGCTCGTCGTGGGCGACAGCGAGTCGATCTGCTGCTCCATCTTGAGCATGTTCAGCGTGGTGATGCCCATGATCTGGGTCTCGCCGCGCTGGAAGATCGCCGAGCCGTGGACGCGCGGGATGACCTGCACCTCTGCGTCGAGAGGACGGATGTCCGCCAGACCGCGGCCGTCCATGCGCACGCTCTCCGTGAGGATGCGGCCGCGGACGATCTTCTTCGTGACGGACTTGTACGCCGCGGAGAACTCGAGCGGGGCTCCAGCGGGCAGGTTGCCGGCCTCGACCGCTTCGATGAGCTGCGCCTTGACGCGGTCCTTGACCTCGTCGTCCTTGCCCTGACGCTCCAGCTTGTCAGCGATCTGGTAGACGTTCACCAGGTCGTCGTAGGAGCGCTCGGCCACGAAGTCGTAGACCTCGCTGGAGTACGGCGGGAAGACCGGGTAGACGCCCGGCTCCTTCGCAGCGGTGGCTGCGAGCTCGGCCTGAGCCTTGACGAGCTGCGCGATGAAGGGCTTCGACGCTTCGAGACCCTGCGCGACGACGGCCTCGTCGGGCTTCGTGGCGCCGGCCTTGATCAGGTTCCAGCTGCCCTCGGTGGCCTCAGCTTCGACCATCATGATCGCGACATCTTCGGTGCCGTCGGACTTGGTGACGACACGACCGGCGACGATCAGGTCGAACACGGCCTCGCTGACCTGCTCGGCGGTCGGGAACGCGACCCACTGGTCGGCGTGCTCGCCCTGACCCGGGATGAACGCGAGGCGCACGCCGGCGACCGGGCCCGAGAACGGAAGACCCGAGATCTGCGTCGACGCGGAGGCTGCGTTGATCGCGAGAGCGTCGTAGAACTCGCCCGGAGCGATCGAGAGCACGGTGATGACGATCTGGACCTCGTTGCGCAGGCCGTCGACGAACGACGGACGCAGCGGACGGTCGATCAGACGGCAGACGAGGATCGCCTCGGTCGAGGGACGACCCTCACGACGGAAGAACGAGCCGGGGATCTTGCCTGCTGCGTACGAACGCTCTTCGACGTCGACCGTCAGCGGGAAGAAGTCGAATCCCTCACGCGGGTGCTTGCCTGCGCTCGTGGCCGAGAGGAGCATGGTCTCGCCGTCGAGGTAGGCGGCGACTGCGCCCTGAGCCTGCTGCGCGAGGCGGCCGGTCTCGAAGCGGATGGTGCGGGTGCCGAAGCGGCCGTTGTCGAGAACGGCCTCGGTGGCGGTGATTTCAGGACCTTCCAAGAGGTCTCTCCTTCTTTGTTTAGACTCGCGAATCCGTATGACGCGCGAGCGTGTTCATGAAGGAGCGGATGCAGCCGGATACGGGCGCGCGGGCAATCCCGCGAATGTCACCTGCGCTGGCCACCAGTAGAAAGCCACCCGACGACCCGCCGAGGAACCCACCACAGGGGACCAGCTCTCCGCCGATCGCTCCATGAGTCGATATGAAGTTGTGCAGCCGACAGTCGTCGACCTCGTCCAGCCTACCAGCGGCACCCCGAAAAGCCCCGCGACCGCGCCATCCGGACGTTCGGACACGCGTCGGACACGCGTCGTTCACGGATCGGATGCCGGCTCGTGAGGAGCATCCGGTGTCCTGGCACCATGCGCATGTCAGTGATCGGATGCGGGTACCTCGGTGCCGTGCACGCCGCAGCGATGGCCTCGATCGGACACCACGTCGTCGGGATCGACGTCGACGCACGGAAAGTCGCGGCGTTGGCGAGCGGCACCGCACCGTTCTTCGAGCCGCAGCTCGGTGAACTCCTGCAGGAGGGCCTCACCTCAGGACGACTGAGATTCAGCACCGAGATGTCGGATGCGAGCGGAGCGGCGATCCACTTCATCGCGGTCGGCACTCCGCAGATCGCGGGCGGGCATGCCGCAGATCTGCGGTTCGTCGACGCTGCCGTGGCCGCACTGCTCCCCCACCTGCACCCGGGAGACGTGGTGGCCGGAAAGTCGACGGTGCCCGTGGGGACGGCCGAGCGGCTGAGCGCGGCGGTCGCCGAGTCCGGCGCGACCCTCGTGTGGAACCCCGAGTTCCTCCGCGAGGGCTGGGCGGTGCACGACACGATCTCACCCGACCGCCTCGTGGTGGGTGTGACGTCCGGTGTCGACGGTGAACGTGCCGCGGATGCGCTCCGTGAGGCATATCGCCCCGCACTGGAGGCCGGCACGCCGTTCCTCGTGACGGATCTGGCGACGGCCGAGCTCGTGAAGGGTGCGGCCAACGCCTTCCTCGCCACCAAGATCTCGTTCATCAACGCGATGGCCGAGATCGCCGAGGCTTCTGGCGCCGACGTCGCGCTCCTCGCGGACGCCCTCGGGCACGACACCCGCATCGGACGACGGTATCTGGGCTCGGGCATCGGGTTCGGCGGCGGCTGTCTCCCGAAGGACATCCGCGCTTTCGCCGCCCGCGCCGAGGAGCTCGGGCGCGGAGAGGCCGTGGGGTTCCTCCGCGAGGTCGACTCGATCAACCTCCGGCGACGCGACAGAGTCGTGCAGATCGTCGTAGACGCCCTCGGGGGTCTGGTGTTCGGACGCCGCATCGCGGTGCTCGGTGCCGCGTTCAAGCCGTTCAGCGACGACATCCGCGACTCGCCCGCTCTCGACGTCGCCGTGCGGTTGCGCGGTCTGGGAGCGGACGTGGTCGTCACCGACCCGGCCGCTCTCGAGAACGCCGCGGCGGCGCACCCCCAGCTCGGCTACGCGACCGAACGCGACGACGCCCTCCGCGACGCTGACGCCGTGGTGATCGTCACGGAGTGGGATCTGTACCGCCGCGAGATGACTCCCGAGCACGCCGGGTCGCTCGTCGCAGGCCGCGTCATCGTCGACGGCCGGAACTGCCTCGATGCCGCTGCCTGGCGCGCCGCGGGCTGGGCCTACCACGGCATGGGACGCCGCTGATCGAGCAGGGTCGCGCGATCGGGCGCTTCGCCGACCCGACCGCCTGAGCCTTCTGGCGCGTTCGCCCGGGTCGCGTCAGCTCACCCGCACCCCGCTGCGCGAGGTCGACCGCCCCAGGTACACGTAGTCGTCGTGCTTCGCGCTGCGCCCGTCGCCGGCCGCGCGGCCGTGAAGGCGACGCCACACCCACGGCAGTGCGTGTCTCCGCCACCACAGGCCCGCACCGATCGGCTCGTTCTCGTGCAGCGACGCGTCGAGAGCGCCGAGCGCGTCCGCGTGCGGGACGGCCAGCATCTCGCCCGCTCGGTACGCGAGGAAGCGGTGACCGCGACTGCTGAGATGCACGAGGTCCTCGCCCCAGTTCGATCGGTCGGGAAGGGAGGGATGCAGATCGGTGTCGATCAGGATCGCCCCGGTGCGGGCGGCGATGCCGGCGAGCGCCGTCGCGAACGCAGCGAATCGGCGGGAGTAGATCCCCGCCGCCCGCCGGCGAGGGAGGAACGGCGTGACCAGCACGACATCGGCTCCGATGCCGCGGAGTCGCCGCACCGCGCCCTCGACCTCTGCGGCGAGCGCGGGCACGTCGGCGGTGGGCTTCACCAGGTCGTTCGCCCCGATGAGGACTGACACGAGATCCGGTTCGAGTTCGAGGGCGCGCGGGAGCTGGATCTCGCAGACGTCCCGGACCCGCTTCGATCTGATCGCGAGGTTCGCGTAGTGCAGTCCACCGCGAGCGGCGAGCAGCAGTGCGAGGCGGTCCGCCCAACCGCGCAGGGCTCCGTCCGGCGCCGGGTCGCACAGCCCTTCGGTGAGGGAGTCGCCCATCGCCACGTAGCGGTGCCAGCGACGAGGATCGACGGGAGCAGCGATCTCAGGGCGGGTCAGGCGACGCGCGCGGAGCCCCGAGTCCACGGCGCGCAGCGTCCGTGCCTCGTCGAAATGGCCGAGCAGTTGGTCGCACACGCTCGACCAGCTGCGCCCCTGCACCGCCTGGTGTCCTGCCTCGCCGAAGGCCCTGCGCTTGCGACCGTCTCCGGCGAGGTCGGCGACCCTCATCCGCAGATCCGCCAGGTCTCCGGGTCGGTACAGCCATCCGTCGATCCCCATCCGCACCAGATCCAGCGGACCACCACGTCCGGTGGCTACGACGGGGACCCCGCTCGCGTGCGCCTCCTGCAGGGTCTGACCGAACGTCTCGCTCTCCCCCGGGTGCACGAACACGTCGAACGATGCGGTCGCCGCGGCGAGCGCGTCTCCCTCGAGATGGCCGAGGAAGAGCGCGTGGGGCATCAGGGCGGTCAGCTTCATGCGGCTGGGCCCGTCCCCGACGATCACGAGTCTTGCTCCGGGGATGCTCTGCAGCATCGCGAGGTCCTCGACCTGCTTCTCGGGCGCGAGGCGGCCGACGTATCCGATCACGACGTCACCGCCCCACTCCGCTCGCAGCGTCTCGCTGCGTCGGGAGGGCTGGAACCGTTCGGCGTCCACTCCTCTGCCCCACCGACGCACCCGATCGACTCCGAGAGAGGCGAGGCGCTGCGCGGAGTCGGCCGACGGTGCGAGCGACAGGGTCGAGCGACGGTGGAGCCGGGCGATGTGCGCATGCGCGACACCGGTCGTCACCGGTACCCGGTATCTCTCGGTGTACGCGGCGACATCGGTCTGGTACGCCGCGACCGCGGCGACGTCGAGACGCTCTGCGGCGAGCGCTCCCCGCCAGCCCAGTGCGAAGGGCGAGGCGAGGTGCACGACGTCGGGCTGGAAGCGACGAAGGGATGCGGCGACGCGGTGCGCCGACGAGGTCCCCACCCGCACGTTGCGGTACCCGGGGAGGGCGACGCTCGGTATGGGCTCGATGACGGCACCGTCGACCTCGGTGGGCATGCCGACGGCATCCGGCGCGATCACATGCGCCTCGTGGCCCGTGCGCTCGAGGTGCTTCAGGATCTGCAGGACGGATCCGGTGACACCGTTCATGTGCGGAAGGAAGGACTCTGTCACGATCGCGACTCTCACATGCCCAGGATGCCGTCGACGACGGGTGTCGACTGCGCGAAACCCCTCAGCGCACCAGAAGTTCACCGGATGCTGGATCGCGCGTCACCGGCTATCCGGTCGTTGGTTCCCGTTCACCTGCGCCGAGCACTCTGGAGCCGTGTCTGATCTGCTCGCCGGCCCCTGGGCCCTCGCCGTCATGAGCCTCCTGGTCCTCGGTGACTCGTTCTTCGTCGTCGTACCAGGGGAGATCGCGGTCACCGCTCTCGCGGCGATCTCTCAGTCATCGGGGGCGCCACCCCTGTGGGCGGTGATCGTCTGCGCGGGGGTCGCGGCCGCCGTGGGAGACACCGCCTGCTATCTGATCGGTCGCACGGTCGGGACGGAACGGTGGCGGTGGATGCGGGTGCCTCGCGTGCGTCAGGCGCTCGGCTGGGCAGGGCGACGACTCGACGGCGGAACGGCCACCGTGCTGTTCACCGCCCGCTTCGTTCCTTTCGCACGCCTGGCCATCAACCTCGTCGCCGGCGCCTCGCGCATACCTCCCGGCCGGTATCTGTGTCTGGTGGGTGTGGCAGCCTTCGGGTGGGCGGCCTATCAGGCGTCCGTAGGCGCCGTCGTCGCCGCTGTCGTCCCCGGTGGCCCTGTGGTGGCCGTCGTCGTGTCCGTGGCGGTGGCGCTCGCTCTCGGTGCGGTGATCGACCTCGTCTCCCGCCGGGCACGGAGGTAATCTCCCCACCCGTCAGAGGCGTGCTCTAGGCTGGCGAACATGAGCACCGAAGAAGGCGCCTCCTCCAGCGAGGACATGAAGCGCAAGTTCAAGGAAGCGCTCGAGAAGAAGAACGCGCACCACAGGCAGGGCGAGGCCCACCTGGACGGCGACTCCGCCGTCCACGGCGCGGCAGCTCCGCAGACGCGGCGCGAGTTCCGACGCAAGAGCGGTTGACCACACGGATGCGGGAGCCGGCGACTGCCGACTCCCGCATCCTTCTTCTTCCCGGCCCGAGGCTCAGTTCTGTGCGGCGCGGAGACGCGCCCGCTCCTCTTTCGCCGCCATCTCGTCGAGGGCGGAGTCCTTGAGGCCCTGGACGTCGACGGCCTTCCGCTCATCAGCCATCCCGTGCTCGTCGATCCCATCGAGCTGCGACTCCTCGAACGGAAGCGCGCCGCTCAGCACCTGCTGCACCCGGTCACGATCGATCTGACGGGTCCAGGTGCCGATCAACAGCGTGGCGACCGCGTTGCCGGTGAAGTTGGTGAGCGCGCGCCCCTCCGACATGAACCGGTCGATGCCGACGATCACTCCGACGCCGTCGACGAGATCGGGACGGTAGGCCTGCAGCCCACCGGCAAGCGTCGCGAGGCCTGCGCCTGTGACACCGGCGGCTCCCTTGCTGGCGATGATCATGAAGACCAGCAGTCCGATCTGCTCTCCGATCGTCATCGGCTGCCCCATGCCCGTCGCGATGAACAGCGACGCCATCGTCAGGTAGATCGCCGTGCCGTCGAGGTTGAACGAGTACCCCGTGGGAACCGTGATCCCGACGACCGGCTTCGAGACTCCGATGTGCTCCATCTTCGCGATCAGGCGCGGGAGCGCGGACTCCGACGACGAGGTGCCGACGATGAGCAGGTACTCACGTGCCAGGTACTTCACGAGGCTGAAGATGTTCACCCGGGTGACGGCGAAGAGCAGCGTACCGAGTACCACGACGATGAACAGGAAGCAGGTGATGTAGAACGCGATCATGAGCACACCGAGGCTCCAGATCGCGGCGATGCCCGTCTTGCCGACCACCGCAGCGATCGCTCCGAACGCGCCGAGGGGGGCGAGCCACAGGATCATGCCGAGGATGCGGAACACCAGCTTCTGGAGGTTCTTGACCGCGTCCATGATCGGGGCGCCCTTATCGCCGAGCCCCTGCAACGCGAAGCCCACGAGCAGGGCGATGAACAGCACCTGCAGGACGCTCTCACCCGTGAACGCCGAGAAGAAGGTCGTCGGGATGATCCCGAGGATGAACTCGGTGGTGGTCTTCGCCTCGGTCTCGGTCGCGTCGTAGCTCGAGTTCGCCATGTCGAGGCCTGCACCGGGGTGGATGATGTTGCCGACGACCAGTCCGATCGCGAGCGCGAACGTGGACATGACCATGAAGTAGAGCAGCGCCAGACCACCGATCTTCCCGACGGTGGCCGCCTTCGCGATGGACCCGACGCCGACGACGATCGTGCAGAAGATGATCGGCGCGATCATCATCTTGATCAACGACACGAAGCCCTTGCCGATCGGCTCCAGGCTCTGGCCCACCTCCGGCCAGATCAGGCCGACCGCCGCGCCGAGCACGACGGCGATGATCACCGACACGTACAACCAGGTGTGCCGGTCCCAGGCCTGCTTTCCCCGCCGCCAGTGGAAACCGGGAAGCGAGAACCCTGTGGTGATGGCCATGTTTTCCTCCTTGATCATGAACGTCTTCGTCTCATGCCCGCTGGCGCCCTCGCCTTCGGTAAGCTCACCGTCGCGGACTTCCCCCGACAGCACCATTTGTGGTCGTATTGGTCACCACCGATATCCCGGACTCCGCGATCACCGACGATCGGAAGGACGCGATGGCACACGCGCGCGACACGAGGAGCACGGCTTCCCGGGTCTTCCTGGTACTCCTGGCAGCCGCAGTCGTGGTGGGAGCACTGGTGGCCGTCTTCCTGGTGGTGGATGCGCAGCGCGCCACCCATGCGGAAGCGGAGCGGGTCACGGCGGCGACAGCGGTGACGATCGCCTCGTCCCCCCTCGTCGTCGAAGCTCTCGCGACGGAGGACCAGGCGGACGCGACCCGCACGCTCGAGCCCTACGCTCTCGATGTCATCGCGGACGCCGATCTCGACTTCGTGACGATCATGACGGCCGAGGGCACGCGCCTCACACACCCCGACATCGACCAGATCGGTGGCGAGTACCTCGGCACCATCCCCGACTCGACACGCACACTCACCGAGGTCTTCACCGGCACCCTGGGGCCGTCGGTGCGAACCATCGTGCCGGTGGTCGCCTCCGGCGGCGAACTGCTCGGCTGGGTGTCATCCGGCGTGACCATCGAATCCATCTCCGAGACCCTCGTGCGCCGGCTGCCGCTCTCGATCGGCATCACCGTCGGGCTCGTGGCCCTCGGCGCTCTCGGCGCGTGGATCGCTCGTCGGTTCACACGCGGTATCGCGGGAGACCTGCCACCGGGTCAGGTGCGAGACGCCGTGTCGTCATACGAATCCCTGCGCACCCTGGGCGATGCGTTGCGCGCTCAGACGCACGAGCACGGCAACCGCATGCACACGGCGGTCGCGCTTCTCGAGCTCGGCCGCAGCCAGGAGGCGATCGAGATCCTGACCGAGACCTCGCGCCAGAGTCAGTCGCTCGTCGATCAGGTCACCGCGCGCCAGGCAGGCGACCCCGCCGTCGGTGCGCTGCTTCTCGGCAAGGCGTCGCAGGCCAAGGAGCGCGGGATCGACTGGCGGGTGAGCATCGACCCGGACACTCCAGCGTCCCCGCTCTCCCCCGTCGACAGCGTCGCCGTGCTCGGCAACCTGATCGACAACGCCATGGATGCCGCCGCCACCGGCACCGAGCGCTGGGTGGAGGTCTCGCTGCGCCCCTCGGAGGACGGCGGAATCATTCTCGACGTGTCAGACGGCGGTGACGGCATACCCTCCGAGCTGCGCGAGCGTGTGTTCACCCAGGGCTTCTCGACCAAGCCCGCAGACGCCCAAGGGCGCGGAGTCGGGCTCGCCCTCGTCCGCGCGGTGGTGGCCGGGGTGGGCGGCACCGTGGAGCTCTCCGCTCATCCGACCACTTTCACCGTCATCCTTCCGCCGGTGAGAGGACGCAGGAGCCCATGATCCGCACGCTGATCGTCGATGACGACGCTCTGACACTCGAGCTCCACCGCTCGTACCTCGAGAGGATCGACGGGTTCATCGTGGGCGGGGAGTGCACCGGCGCTCGGGCCGCGCTCGCTGCCGTACTCGAGCAGCCGCACGACGAGCCGTTCGACCTGGTCCTCCTCGACATAACGATGCCCGACGGCTCGGGCATCGATGTGCTCCGTGGGCTCCGTGCCCGATCCGCGGCCGTGGACGTGATCGCGATCACCGGCGTGCGCGACGCGGACACCGTCCGGCAGATGGCAGCTCTGGGCGTCTACCAGTACCTCGTCAAACCGTTCCCCTTCGCGGTGTTCCAGGAGCGCCTCACCTCGTATCGCATCCATCGCGAGCAGGCGCGGTCGACGGCCGGGGAGGCGACCCAGGCGGAGATCGACGCGCTTCTCGGACGCACGACCGGGACGATTCCGATTCCCAAGGGACTGTCGGCCGCGACGCTGCAGAAGGTGACCGCAGAACTGCGCTCCACCGGCACCGCCGTGTCGGCGAGCGAGGCGGCATCGCGGCTCGGTATGTCACGCGTCTCCGCGCGGAGGTATCTGGAGCATCTGACCGACTCGGGCATCATCACCCGCAGCGCCCGTTACGGAGCACGTGGGCGACCCGAGACGGAGTACCGCTGGACCCGACGCGTCGACGGAGCCGACTGACGCCCGCGCGGCCCCCCGTGTCCGTCCCGATCTTTCGCACGACGCGGATCCTCTCCGCAGGATGGGGCGCGGTGTCAGCGCGGAATCAGCCCGGTCTCAGCGCGGGAGCCGACCCTCGTGAATGAGCGAGTCCGGGTCGGCGGCGGCCCTGATGGCGCGCAGGCGATCGACCGCCCCCGGACCACCGCACCGCTCGACAGTCTCGCCCGGCCCGAGGAACGTCGGGACCGTGTGCGGAGCGACCGCGTGCGCCAGCACCTCCCGGAAGCCCGCCATGCTCGCATCGCCCGGGTCGCTCGGCGCCCCGGGGAAGACGGGCACCAGCGCGTGGAGCAGCCAGCCGACGCCCTGAAGCGTCGCGAACCCCGCGCGTCGAGGTTCGTTCAGCGCGCCACCGAGCATCCGGATGTCGATGCCCATGATCGGCCACTGCTCCGGCAGCTCGCGGAACCGGAAGAGATCGTCGATCGTCGCGTCATCGAGCGACGACAGCGCAGCAGACACGCCCTTGCCCGGCGTCGGCTCGGTCGGTTCGCCACTCGACGCCGCGACGGTCTTCGGAGATGTGGCCCCCGACACCTCACGACGGACCGTGCCCGCTCGCCGCACCTGCTCGATCAGCTCATCGGCGGCTCCGACCGTGGACAGCGCCTGCACGGTGAGGAAGCTGCGCCCACGGATCTCCTCGGGAAGCTGCGGAGCGTCGGGCATGCGCATCGAGTTCACGAACACGTTGAGTGATGCCGGGGCCCCTGCGGACAGATCGCGGACGGCCCGCATCACCGACCCCGCGTCCGCAGCGTCGAAAGTGAGCTCGGTTCCCCAGAGCGTCGGTGCGGGAACCAGGTCGATCTCGAGGGACGTCACGATTCCGACGACGCCTCCTGCTCCGCGAAGCGCCCACATCATCTCGGGGTCGCTCTCATCGTCGACCCGCTCGTGGGTCCCGTCGCTTCGCAGCACCCACGCGGCCCTGAGGTTGTCTGACCCGAGTCCCGCCGTGCGACTGAACCAGGAATGGCCGCCGCCCAGGGTGTATCCCGCGACGGCGACGACCGGGCTCGTGCCCGCAGGAGCCACCCAACCTGTTCCTTCGAGCGCCTCGACGACGGCGCCCCAACGGACGCCGCTGCCGACACGGACCACGCCGGAGCCGAGGTCGACCGACAACTCGTCGAATGCGTCCATGCGTACGATGACGGCGCCGGCCAGGTCTCCGCCTGCGCCGTGCCCGGTGGGTTGCACCGCGAGCGTCACGCCCCCGTCGCGAGCGGCGTCGAGCAGAGCGCGCAGATCGCGCAGATCGGCCGGTGCGGCCACGCCCGCCGGATGCTGTTCGATCGCCAGGTTCCACGGACGGCGCGCCGCATCGAAGGAATCATCACCGGGGAGGATGAGGGCGCCGCGCAGGGCATGCCGCGCGGGTTCGAGCACAGAGCGAAGGGCCATGAGGTCACCGTACGACGCCCTTCGGACATCGTCTACGGCCTCATGGCCCTGCGCTCTTTCCCGGTCGAGCCGGGGATCGGTCATTCTCCGGCGAGACCACCGAGCATGTGACCGAACGATCGTCCTTCACCGAGGTACGTGGCCGGATCGTACGGATCGGCGACCGCGGTCGTCTCGCGCCGCGCGATGGCCTCGGCGAGCTCTCGTGCGCCCTTCTCGACCCGCTTCGCCAGCGGCGCGACGTCGTCTCCGGCCCCACCCCAGTCGCTGGACGCCGCGAACACGCCCGTGGAGACGGCCTCGGCGTGCAGGTACGCGAACAACGGGCGGATCGCATAGTCGATGGCCAGCGAGTGCCTCGCCGTGCCGGCGTTGGCTCCGATCAGCACCGGCTTGCCGGTGAGCGCGTCGGGGTCGAGCACGTCGATGAACGACTTGAACAGTCCGTTGTAGCTGGTCGAGAAGATCGGGGTGACGGCGATCAGGGCGTCCGCCGACACGACCGTGTTGATGGCGGTCTCCAGCGCGGGCGGAGCGAATCCCGTCAGCAGGTTGTTCGTGATGTCATGCGCGTAATCGCGCAGCTCGATCACGTCGACGCTGGCGTCGATGTCGTGCCCGGCGAGCGCCTTCACGGTCTCAGCCGCAAGACGATCCGCGAGCATCCGCGTCGACGACGGGTTCGAGAGCCCCGCAGAGACGACGGCGATCCGGCGAGTGGCCATCTCAGGCCTCCTTCCGGCTGAGCCCGAAGGCGGCACCGGCCGGAGCCGGGGTGTCCTGGTAGGGAGAGTCGCCCGTCAGGTTGTCGCCGCGGTTCGCGCCGGGGCGTGCCTGACGCGTGGGACCGTCGCCGAACTCGGCCTTCACCCGCGACGCGTGGGTCGGGGCATCCGGCACGCTCGCCGGGCGATCCTTCGCGAGCTCCTTGCGGAGCACCGGCACGACCTCGGAGCCCAGGATGTCGAGCTGCTCGAGTACCGTCTTCAGGGGAAGGCCCGCGTGGTCGATCAGGAACAGCTGGCGCTGGTAGTCGCCGTAGTGCTCGCGCATCGCGGCGTAGCGGTCGATGACCTGCTGAGGTGAGCCCACCGTGAGCGGGGTCATCTCGGTGAAGTCCTCCATGCTCGGACCGTGTCCGTAGACCGGGGCGTTGTCGAAGTACGGGCGGAACTGGTTCACGGCGTCCTGCGACTTCGCCGCCATGAACACCTGACCGCCGAGACCGACGATGGCCTGCTCCGGCGTGCCGTGTCCGTAGTGCGCGTAGCGCTGCCGGTAGAGCTCGATCAGGCGCTGGTAGTGCTCCTTGGGCCAGAAGATGTTGTTCGCGAAGAAGCCGTCGCCGTAGTAAGCGGCCTGCTCGGCGATCTCCGGCGTACGGATCGATCCGTGCCAGACGAACGGAGCGACGCCGTCGAGCGGGCGGGGAGTCGAGGTGAAGCCCTGCAGCGGGGTGCGGAACTTGCCCTCCCAGTCGACGACGTCCTCACGCCACAGCTTGTGCAGCAGCGCGTAGTTCTCGATCGCGAGCGGAAGCCCCTGACGGATGTCCTGCCCGAACCAGGGGTAGACCGGCCCGGTGTTGCCGCGGCCGAGCATGAGGTCCATACGTCCGTCCGAGACGTGCTGCAGCATCGCGTACTCCTCGGCGATGCGCACGGGGTCGTTCGTGGTGATGAGCGTCGTCGAGGTCGAAACGATGAGTCGCTCGGTCTGGGCGGCGAGCGCCGCGAGGAACGTCGTGGGGCTCGAGGACCAGAACGGAGGGTTGTGGTGCTCGCCGATCGCGAAGACGTCGAGGCCGACCTCTTCGCTGTGCTTGGCGATCGCCAGGGTCGCCTTGATCCGCTCCTGCTCACTCGGCGTGACGCCGGTGGTGGGGTCGCGGGTGATGTCGCTGACCGACATGATGCCGAACTGCACCGGGACGCCTGCCTGCTCACTCATGATTGCTCCGTCTTCTCCGAACCGATGCCCTGCATCCGGTTCTATTCATTTGAATGTATCTGAGTCAACGCGATGCGAGCAACTTTATTCCCCGAGTAGCCTCGGAGGATGAACACCGCCGGAGCCGACACGACGAACCCCGCCACCGGATCCGTCCCGAAGCCCCGCAAGCGTGTGCCGTTCTGGGACAACGCACGCTACGCGTGCATCGTTCTCGTCGTCCTCGGGCACGCGATCCAGCGTCTCACCTATGACTCCGATATCGCCCTCGCGGCCTACCTGGCGCTGTACGCCTTCCATATGCCGGCGTTCGCGATCATCTCCGGGTACTTCTCGAAGTCGGGCTCCCCCACCCGCGTGCAGATGGCCCGTGTCATCACCGACATCCTCCTCCCCTACGTCATCTTCGAGTTCCTCTGGACCCTCACGAAGTGGCTGGTCGAAGGACAGGCCGAACCGAACTTCACCAAGCCGTCGTGGACGCTCTGGTTCCTGCTGGCCCTCGGCATCTTCCGTCTCGTGCTCCCCTACCTGGCGCTGCTGCGCTGGCCTCTGCTGTGGACCGTCATCATCTCGATCGGCGTGGGCTATCTGCCTAACGTCGACAGCACCTTCTCGCTCTCGCGGACGCTGGGCCTGCTGCCGTTCTTCGCTCTCGGCTGGTGGCTGCGCGAGCGCGACATCGTCAACAGATTCAGTCTCCTCGACGTCCGCCCATGGTGGATCCGTGCGGTCAGCCTCCTGCTGCTCGGTGCAGCCGGATTCGTCGCCTGGCGCTGGATAGATGTCTGGGAGAAGATCGACCTGCGCCACTGGCTGTTCTACGAGGACGCGTACGCGGACCTCGGCGGAGAGCAGTGGTGGGCCGGCGGTGTGCGTGTCGCGTTGATGCTGCTGGCGGTGATCCTGAGTGCCGCGTTCTTCGCTCTGATCCCCCGAAGCACCCACTGGTGGACGCGATTCGGTCAATACACGATGTACGTGTTCCTGCTGCACTCGTTCGTGCTCTACCCGTTCCGCGAGACCGGGGTGCTGCGCGACCTCGACCCGACGTGGCTGTGGCTGCCGCTCGTGACTCTGCTGTCGGTGGTGCTGGCCCTGGCCCTCGCCACGAAGCCCGTGCGCTGGTTGTTCCGTCCTCTCGTCGAACCTCGCCCCCGGTGGCTCTTCCGGGATCCGGAGCTCGCGAGCCGCGAGGGGCATCGCAGTGATCCGACGGGGTCCCGTCGGCCACGCCAGACGGCAGCCGCTAGCCTGAAGGAGTGACCCGAGCCCAGCAGATCCGCGACCGCATCGTGGATCATGCGGATGCATCGGGGTTCGGCGCCCACGGACTCCACGTCCGCGTCGGCAGTGATGTCGCGGAGCACCGGTGGACGCCCGATGTCCGGGAGGAGATCCACTCCGTCGCGAAAGGCGTGTGCGTACTCGCCGCAGGCCTCGCCGCCGACGAGGGCCTTATCTCGCTGGATGCGCCGGTGGCCGAGTACCTGCCTGACTTCACCCTCGGTGACGGCGTCGATCAGGTCACCCTCCGACACCTGCTGTCCATGTCGAGCGGCATCGACCTCCCTTGGTCAGAGACCATGATGACCGACTGGCCGGATCTCGCGCGGGAGTTCCTCTCCCGCCCGTCACGCGGGCGCGTCTTCCAGTACTCCAACGCCAGCACATACACGGCGATGACGGTGCTCGCCGCGAGGGTAGGCGACATCGTCGACTTCCTGCGCCCGAGGTTGCTCGAACCGCTCGGCATCGACGAGATCGAGTGGGAGCGATGCGAGCGGGGACGGATCGTCGCCGGCAGCGGCATCGCCCTGCGCACCGAGGAGCTCGCACGCCTCGGACGACTCATCCGCGACCGCGGCGAATGGGAGGGGCGACGCGTCGTACCTGCTTCGGTGATCGACGCGATGCATTCCGACTGGGTGACAGCCGGCCAGAACCCCGCCTATGAGCGCTATGCGCTGGGCGGGTGGGACGGCCCAGGCACTGCGTGGCGTCTGCACGGCGCCTACGGGCAGCTGCTGATCTTCTGCGACGACGCGGTCGTCACCATCACGGCGGACGACCACTTCGGCGCAGACGCGATGGCCGCATTCGCCGTCGAGACCCTCAGCGCCTGAGCGACCTCGCGGGTCAGGCGAAGAGCTCGGCGCCGACGTACGACCCCGGGGTCGCACCGGCCGGGATCGCCCAGATCCCCGAGCCCACGTGCCTGATGTACTCGTTCATGAGATCCGTCGACAGCCGCCGCTGTAGCGTGATGAACTGCGCGGGGTCCCGCTGATACGACAGGAAGAACAGCCCGGCGTCGAGGCGCCCGAGGTCGTTGTTGCCGTTGACGTAGTTGAACCCGCGGCGGAGGATGCGGATGCCGTCGTTCTGGTCGGGATGCGCCAGGCGAACGTGCGCGTCGGCGTCGATGGCCGAGGTGCCGAAGTCGGGTGCGGTGAACTCGTCACCACCCGACAGCGGGGCCCCCGCGCCCTTGTCCCGCCCGATGATCGCATCCTGCTCGGAGAGCCGCACGCGATCCCATGTCTCGATCAGCATCGCGATCTTGCGGGCCACCAGGTACGAGCCGCCCGTCATCCATGCGGGCTCGTCGGACGACCCCACCCAGACGTTCTCGTCGAGAGCGGCGGAGTCGTCGGCGAGGATGTTCGCGGTGCCGTCCTTGAACCCGAAGAGGTTTCGCGGGGTCGCCTGATCCGAAGTCGTGCGGGAGGTCTTGCCGAAGCCGAGCTGCGACCAGCGCAGCTTCGCACGCCCGAAGGCGATGCGGCTGAGGTTGCGGATCGCGTGAACCGCGACTTGAGGATCATCCGCGCAGGCCTGGATGCACAGATCACCGTGGGACGCCTGCGGATCCAGGTCGTCGCCGAGGAAGGCGGGCAGACGCTCGAGGGCGGCCGGACGTCCGGCTGCGATGCCGTACCTGTCGCCGTCCTCGTTCTCGAACAGTCCGGGGCCGAAGCCGATCGTGATGGTGAGACCTGCCGCGGGCAGCCCGAGCGCCTCTCCCGTGTCGTCAGGCGGTACCTCGGCATCGCCGCCGACCGCGCCGGTCGCGCTCACCTCGAGGCCCTGGGTCATCCGGGAGGCAGCGTACGTCCAGTCCTGCAGCAGCGTGATCAGGTCATCGCGATCGGTGCGGGGCATCATGTCGAACGATGCGAAGTGCAGATGCTCCTGCACGGGGGTGGTGATGCCGGCCTGATGCGCACCGAAGAAGTCGTATGCGTGTTCGGCATCGGCATGAGCCCTGGCACGGCCGAGAGCGACTCCGCCGGTAAGCCCGGCTCCTACTCCGACCGCGAGAGAGGCCACCCCGCCGCCGAGCGCCAGACCGAGGAGTCCTCGTCTGCTGAGACCTGTCGGTGCGGCCGCCACGGCCGCCTCCTCCGTCACCGAGTCGGCGGCCACGGCATCCTTCGAGCTTTCTTCCACCTGCGGAACCGTACCCGTCGGATCAGTCGAGGACTGTGCCGGTGAGCTGCGACAGCGGCTCGGCGAGGGCGTTGATGAGATCGGTGAACTCGCGCTTGTCGGCGTCGGTCAGCGCGGAGTATCCGACGAAGCCGTCTGCCAGCGAACCGTGAGCCGCCAGGGACGCCTCGAGGGCCGCATACCCGTCCTCGATCTCGGTCACCAGCGCCTCGCCATCGTCGCCCTGCGCGGTGGCGAAGTCCTGCACGAGAGAGAACGCCATCTTGGAGCCTTCGACGTTCGCCGCGAAGTCGTAGAGGTCGGTGCCGGACCACCAGTCCTCCTCACCGGAGATCTTTCCGGTCGCGACCTCATCGAGCAACGCGATCGCACCGTTCGAGATGCCGCCGATGCCCTGATCGTCGAGGGCCGTGGTGAAGTCGTCCGAGTGCACGTAGTCGTACAGCTCCTGCACATCGGCGAGCAGCTGGTCGCCGTATTCGACTCGCTCCTCGGTCGTGGACGGTGCCCAGTCCTGCCAGGCAGGCGTCTCGCCGTCGGCATTGAGCGCGTCCTGCGCGGGCACCCAGAGGTCCTTCTCGATGCGGTGGAAGCCCGTCCAGTCGAGCCCTTCGGCCACGGCATCCACCTCGCGGTAGTCGATTCGCGGGTCGAGTGTGCCGAGAGCCTCGGCGACGGGCTCGATCCGCTCATAGAAGGCTCGTGTCTGCGGGAAGAGGGCGCGTGCCGTCTCGTCGTCGCCCGATTCGTAGGCGGCGACGAGCTCGTCGACCGACGGAACCAGCTGACCGACCTGGTCCTTGACGAAGGCGGCGTAGAGGTCGACGGCCTGCTGCTTCTGATCGGCATCCTCGCCGTCGACCGCGACCCGGTCGCCGGTCACGGTGAACGCGGACTTGCCGACCCCCTCGCCGATCATGCCCGGCTTGCACAGCGTGAAGTACTCCCCCGGCTGAGCCACCACCGTGAGGGTCCGCGACGCTGAGGGCGCGATGTTCTCGACCTCGCCGACGATGCGGAGGCCGTCTTCTGCGAGCAGATAGAACTCCGAGGTCTGCGCGCTGTCGTTCTTCACATCGAACGTGAGTGTGCCGCTCTTGGCGGTCGCAGCCGAGACGGCGCACGCCGAGTCGGTCGACGAGACATCGAAGGATGCACCTGCGGCGACATCGCTCTTGGCGACGCACCCGCTCAGGACGAGTGCTGCCGCGCCTGCTGCGGCGACGGCACCGAGGATTCGGCGAGAGGTGGTCATGCTGCTCCTTGCTGGGTGAGAGTGGATGCTGGCGCGTCCTCGTCTGCGGAGGTCGGCGGACGAGGCGTGACGGCCCGACGGGTTCGGAGCCCCTGGACGAAGAAGAATCCGACGACCGCCAGATAAAGAGCCCATGCGGTGACCTGGAGCCAGGTCATGCGTGGCATGAATCCGACGGTCGCCTGGAGGATCGTCGCCCAGACGCTGTCGGGGGCGATGACGTTCGTGACATCGAACGCCCAGCCGAACGGGAAGGCCGCCCAGCCGAGGGCGACGGCACCCGTCACGGCATCGATCGGGGCGACGGCGGTGAAGGGCCCTGGCAGCGCACCGGCCTCCTGCAGATCCATGATCGCGTAGGCGAGCACGCCCGCCGCGACGATGACGAGGAAGCCGCTCGTCCAGGTGAAGAAGCGACGGAGATCCAACCGCACGGCACCGCGCGCGAGCAGCCATCCGATCACGACGGCGGCGAGAAGACCCAGCACGGCACCGAGCAGCGCCGACGGAGCGCCCCCGAAGGACTGGACCATCGACCACAGCAGCAGCGTCGTCTCGATCCCCTCCCGAGCGACCGAGACGAAGCCGATCGCGATCAGGGCCCAGATGCCGCCCTGCGTGAGAGCGCGGTCGAGCCCGCCCTCGAGCGTCGCCTTCATCGTCCGGCCGGCCTTCTGCATCCAGAAGATCATCCAGGTGACCATACCCACGGCGAGCAGCGACAGCAGGCCGCCGATGAGTTCCTGCGCCTCGAACGTCAGCGAGTATGCACCGAACGTGAGAATCGCTCCGATCCCCAGAGCAAGGGCGATCGCAAGCGCCACACCCGCCCAAAGCCGGGGTAGTGCGTCACCTCGGCCGAGGCGCCGGAGGTAGGCGACGAGGATGCCGACGACCAGCGCGGCTTCAAGGCCTTCGCGGAGACCGATGAGGAATGTGGCGAGCACGGAGGGAGACTCTCTGAGAAAGAATGAGGTAAGGCATCCCTTACCTCAGAGAGATTAGCACCCCGTCCGCGCTGTCCTTTCACCCGCACCTGCGACCGGTGGTAATTCGGCGCAATACTTGGCCGCACTCCCCCGCAGCCGATCTACGCTCGGTGAATGGCTGATCTCTCGCTCCCCATCCTCGACCTGTCCCAGCTCGATGCAAGCCCCGAGGCCGCAGCACGGTTCCGCGACGACCTGCGGGCAGCCACCCATGACGTGGGCTTCTTCTACCTCACCGGCACCGGCATCTCGCCGGATCTCGAAGCGCGACTGCATCAGGCCGCGCTCGATTTCTTCGCTCTGCCGGAAGAGCAGAAGCTCGCGATCGAGAACGTCAACAGCCCGCACTTCCGCGGATACACCCGCGTCGGCGGCGAGCGGACCCAGGGCAAGGTCGACTGGCGCGAGCAGATCGACATCGGTCCGGAGCGCGAGCCCATCGAGGGCGGGCCGGCCTTCAATCGCCTCGTGGGCCCGAACCTGTGGCCGGCAGCACAGCCCGAGCTCAAGGCAGTGGTCACCGAGTGGCACGACACCTTGACCGAGATCGCGCACAAGCTGCTGCGCGCCTGGGCCACGACTCTCGGCGCCGAGGAGACCTACTTCGACGAGCCGTTCCGCGACCCGTCGACCCTGATCAAGATCGTCCGCTACCCGGGCACCCATGAGCCGGAACCCCAGCAGGGCGTCGGAGCGCACAAGGACTCCGGCGTGCTCACCCTGCTCTGGGTCGAGCCGGGCAAGGGCGGACTGCAAGTGGAGCGGAACGGCGAGTGGGTGTCGGCTCCCCCGGTGCCCGGCGCGTTCGTCGTGAACATCGGCGAGCTGCTGGAGTACGCGACCGGCGGTTACCTCAAGGCGACCAATCACCGAGTGATCTCCCCCCGGGCGCCGGAAGAGCGGATCTCGATCCCGTTCTTCTTCAACCCTGCGCTCGACCAGCAGCTGCCGCTGCTCGAGCTGCCGTCAGACCTGGCCGCCGAGGCGACCGGGATCACCGAGGACCCGAGCAACCCGATCCACGCCACTTACGGCGAGAACGCCATGAAATCGCGGCTGCGTGCACATCCCGACGTGGCGGCGATCCACCACCCCGATCTGGTCGGCACGAACGCCTGACCGGCGGCTAGCCGCTCTCGTCACTCCGGGTCATGCCCCAGGGCGACTGCCGTCCGCCGAGCTCGACGATCTCTCGGAGCGCATTCAGGTGGCCGTTGAACGCCTGCCGTCCTGTTTCGGTGGAGCGGACCCATGTGCGGGGACGGCTCCCGGCCTGCCCCTTCCGCGTGGCGACATAGCCCGTCGACTGGAGATGGGCTATCGCCTTGCTGAGCGCGGAGTCGTTGGCCTGGAGGACACGGGCGAGGGTTCCGAAATCGAGCTCGACACCATCGGCGAGTGATGCCAGCACCGAGAATCGGATCGGCGACGAGAAGTTGTCATCGAGCCGGATTCGCGGATGCTGCCCACGCGAGCCGACGTCAGCCACGGTCGTTCGCCCGGGCACGCAATGGACGCGATACGAAGAACCCCGCGATCGCCAGAGCTCCCGCGGCCACCAGCGCGACGGTGGAGTCGATGACTGCACCGAAGGATGGCGCGATGGCGAGGGCGCAGAGCACGAGCGCACCGATGCTGACGACCACGATCTGGGGCCACCGCCACACCTCACCGAGGTACGCCAGGCCCCAGTCGCTTCTCGCTGCGATGCTCACGGTGATGAGCCCCGCACCAGCGAGGATGGTGACGACGCTGGACAGCAACGGGTCGCCGAGCCCGACAGCAACGACCGCCGCGGCCAGGACGAGCCCGAGAACGAACGTGGTCACCCGCGCGGGCACCCGGAACGCGGTGGGTCCGTCGGGGCGCGCCCTGGGAGCATGACGGCTCGACCAGAGCTGGACCAGGCCGATGCCCACGAGGATGAGGCATGCCGACCATGCCGGGCCCGCGAGGAGCAGGAATGATGCGTCATCCCCGACCGTGATGTACAGCACGGCAGACACCAGGATTCCCAGAACGCAGAGCGCGATCGCACCGTAGTAGAGCCAACGACCCCTGGTGAACCGGCGTTGCGCACCACCGCGCTCGGCCACGCCCGAGATGATCTGCGCGGAAGCGGCCATCAGAACGACGAGCAGCGGGACGGTGCTCGATTCGCCCAAGCGGAGCAGGCCGATGTTGCTGGTCACGAAGAGGAACACGACGGCCGCGCCGATCAGCGTCGTCCATGCCTGGAGCCGCGTGCTCACCTGGGAGTTCCGACGCTCCTCGACGGCATCCGCCTCGTCGAGGTAGCGCTGCGCGATGTCCGCGCTCGGCGGCGCGAGCGCCTCATGCCCCTGGACCGACTTCTGCTCCATCGCGTGACCCCTTTCGCTTTCCATCTGGAAAGCTCACTACTTTCCTAATGGAAAGCGTGCGCGAGATCAACCCCCGGACATGACGAAGGCCGCCCCACACCTGGGACGGCCTTCTCAAGAATGTTCTGCGCGATTGTACGCTGGCTCGCTCCGCGTTATCGGCGGAGACCCAGGCGTGCGATCAGCGAGCGGTAACGCTCGATGTCGACGCTCTGGAGGTAGCCGAGCAGACGACGGCGCTGGCCCACGAGCAGGAACAGGCCACGACGCGAGTGGTGGTCGTGCTTGTGCTCCTTCAGGTGCTCCGTGAGGTCCTTGATGCGCTGCGTCAGCATCGCGGCCTGCACCTCGGGGGATCCGGTGTCACCGGGGTGCGTCGCGTACTCTTCGATGATCGCCTTCTTGACGTCTGCTTCCAGTGCCATAGATTCGATCCCCTCTCTGCTTGTTGCGCGGTGCCCGACGCCTGATGCGTGAGCTCTCTTTATCCGCGGCCGATCAAACGGCAACCTGAAGAGTCTACCAGGACTCCGTGCCGGCGCGTGACCGCCGCCGACCTCCGCTCCGCGCACCTCGGATACGCTCGGATCATGCAGGACAGGCACGCGGCGTGAGCACGGCTCGCAGTCATCTGATCGATCTCAGTCCACTGAAGGCCAGCCCGGCGTTCGCCCGCATGTGGACCGGCTCCGTGCTCGCCGGCATCGGCGGTCAGCTCACGATCGTGACCGTCATGCTGCACGTGTTCACGCTCACCGGAAGCACCTTCGCGGTCTCGATGATCGCCGTGGCGGGGCTCGTGCCGATGATCCTCGCCGGTCTCTACGGCGGGATGCTCGCCGATGCGTTCGACCGACGCCGCGTCGCGCTGATCGCGGCGACCGTGACCTTCGCGTCGACCGCTCTGCTCGCCGCGCTCACCTGGACGGGCGCCGAGACGATCTGGTGGCTGTACGTCCTGAGCATCGTCAACTCGGCCGCGAACTCCGTCGGAATGGCGACCCGTACCGCCATCGTTCCGCGCCTCATCCCCCGGAATCTGCTGGCCGCGGCATCCGCGCTCAACGGCGTCGCGTTCGGCCTGACCGTGATGGCGGGCCCCGCCCTGGCGGGGATCCTCGTCGCCCTCACCGGATACGGGTGGACCTACACGATCAACGTCGTCCTGATGCTCTCGATGTTCCTCGGCCTCTGGACTCTGCCGACGTTGCGGCCCGAGGGCGAGATCGTGCGTCCGGGGCTCGCCTCCCTCGTCGACGGGTGGAGGTTCCTGAAACGAGCGAGCAACATCCGCACGCAGTACGTCATCGACATCATCGCGATGACCTTCGGCCAGCCGCTGGTGCTGTTCCCTGCCCTCGGCACCGTGCTGCTCGGCGGCGGCGCAGTGACCACGGGCATCCTCACCGCGGCGGTCGCCGTCGGGACATTCGCGTCGAGCCTGTTCTCAGGGCGGGTGGTGCAGTACCGCTGGCACGGCAGAGGTATCGAGCGAGCGGTCGAGGCATACGGCGCATCGATCCTCGCCTTCGGCGTGGTGCTGCTGATCGGCGCGTTCTCGGATCCCGCGACGGAGAGGATACCGAACGTCGCACTGATCGTCGCCGCGTGCATCGCTCTCGCCCTGTCCGGGGCGTCCGACAACGTCAGCTCGATCTATCGGAACACGATGATGCAGGCGGCCGTGCCGGACACCATGCGCGGGCGGCTGCAGGGCGTGTTCATCATCGTCGTCGCGGGAGGGCCGCGGATCGGCGCGTTGTACGCGGGAACGCTCGCGTCGATAACGACACTGTGGCTCCCACCTCTGCTCGGCGGACTCCTGGTGATCGCCCTCGTCGCACTGCTCGCACGACGCAGCTCCCGGTTCCGCGCCTACGACGCAGAGAACCCCGAGCCCTGAGGGCCCGGGGTTCTCGAGATCATCTGTTGATCAGTCCTGCTGCAGAGCGCCCTGCAGGTCGAGGCTGATCGTGACGTCCTTGCCGACGAGCACGCCGCCGGTCTCGAGCGCCGCGTTCCAGGTCAGACCGAAGTCCTCGCGGTTGATGACGGTCTTCGCCGACGCGCCGGCCTTGTAGTTGCCCCACGGGTCGGAGCCGAAGCCGCCGAAGTCCAGCTCGAAGCTGACCGGCTTCGTGATGCCGCGGATGGTCAGGTCGCCGTCGACGAAGAGCTCGCCGCCCTCTGCGCGCGCACCGGTGGAGACGAACTCCATCGTCGGGAAGTTCTCGGTGTCGAAGAAGTCGCCCGAGCGGAGGTGCGTGTCGCGGCCCTCGTCCTTCGTGTCGATCGAGGTGACGTCGACACTCGCCTCGACGCGGGCCTCGAGGGGGTTCTCGGGAGCGACGAGGGTCGCGCTCTTCACGCCGAAGGTGCCGCGCACCTTGGAGATCATCATGTGGCGCACGCTGAAGGTGACCTCGCTGTGCGACGGGTCGAGCACCCAGGTGCCTGCGCGGTAGCCGGGAATGTCGATGCTGGTCATGGTTTCTCCTCGGGAGACATCAGCCGCACTGTGCGGCAACGGATGAGGGGCCGTGTTCACGGCGTCACGGATTACAACTTACATGCAGATGCATGCATTCCCCTGAATGCGGAAGTTCTTCGCCGACGTACGACGAAGGCGCCGGACCCCGAGGGGCACAGCGCCTTCCGGTGTCGAGCGACTCAGCCGACGGCGACGAGGTCGATGATGAAGATGAGGGTCTTGCCGGACAGGAAGTGTCCGCCTCCGACGGGTCCATAGGCCAGGTGCGGCGGGATGACGAGCTCGCGGCGTCCGCCGACCTTCATGCCGGGGATGCCGTCCTGCCAGCCCTGGATCAGGCCGCGAAGCGGGAACTGGATGGTCTCGCCACGACCCCACGAAGAGTCGAACTCCTCGCCGGATTCGAACTCGACACCGGCGTAGTGCACGGTCACGGTGTCGCCGGGCTTGGCCTCGGTGCCGTCTCCTTCGATGATGTCGCGGATCACGAGTTCCGCGGGAGCGGGACCGGTGGGGGCGTCGAACTCAGGCTTTGTGCGATCAGTCATGGTTCCATCCAACCCGAGTCTTCGGGCATGGGTCAACGCGGTGACGACTGCTCAGAGCGAACACGAGACTTCCCAGGGAAGGCGGGAGCCGACCGTCGGCTTCCGCGAAGGTCTTGACACTCGCTCACGCCGGGTGCACCCTGTTTACAGATCAACTCAGCGCCCGGTAGACATGCAGGCATCGCCGCAGCACCGGGCGCTGAGTCTGTCACGAGGCGTCGCTCCGAGCGGCCTCAGATTCCGGTGAGACCCGCCTCGTCGGCGTATCCGATGAGGATCGATGCGAGCGCATCGGGCCGACTCAGTGCGACACAATGGCTCCCCCGGATCTCATCCGCGACGACGCCGAGGCGTGTCTGCGCGAGATCACGCAGGAAGTCCGGTGGGAAGAACCGGTCCTCGGTGCACACGACGACACGTGTCGGCACACTCGGCCATGACGTCAGCGGCCAGATCGCGGCCATCGCCGCAGCAGAGGGATGCGCACGCTCCCGCCGCAGCGCCTCTTCGGCCAGCGGGCGAGGAACGTCGTGATAGAACCCCACGAACGGATCAGCATTTCCGGTGATTCCGCCGTCCAGAGCAGCCTGCGCCTCGGCGGCCGCACCGAAGCCGGTGTTCTGCCACCACTCGTCGGGCGACTCCCCCGGTGCGGGGATCATCGCCGCGAGCATCACGAGGGCGTCGGCCGACATCCTGTCGGCGACGATCGGCGCCGTGAATCCGCCGAACGAGTGGCCGACCACGATCCCGCCTCGCCGACCGCCCAGGGCCGCGACCACCGCATCCGCATAGTCGTCGAGCGTGAGCGCCTCATCATCGCCGGGCAGGTCGGGCGCGAAGACCTCGTGCCCCCGCTTCTGGAGAGCCGCTGCGACCAGGTGCCATGACCACCCCGTGTCTCCTGCACCGTGGACGAGGACGAAGGCGGCCATGGGTTCTCCTGACTCAGTAGGCCAGCAGCGCAGCTCTGGTGGCCCGCGTCCGTGCGAGCAGAGCCTGCTCGTCTGCCGGAGCCATCGGATCGCGTCCGGTGATGGCGCGCTGGCGGACGGATGCGAGCGTCGTCGCGTCCTTGATGAACTCCCGCATGAGCGGGCGGCGATCTCCGCGCAGTTGCGAGGCCCAGCCGAGCCCCGTCTTGCGGCCGGCCGGCGTCGCCAGCATGGTGACCTCTTCCGGGGTGAACCACCCGGCAGCGGCATAGTCGCCGAGACGCGCCTTGGTGAGGCGAGACTCCTCGCGTCGGAGAGCGATGATCCCGAGGATGAATCCGACGAACAGCGGCACCTGGAGCACGAAGTACAGCAGGAAGAAGTTGGCGAACGACGAGCCGTTCCAGAGACCGTGCAGGAACATCGCACCGAGCATCCCGAGCAGACCGAAGCCGAGCACCGCCCCCGTGGACGCGTGACGCCGGGCCGCCAGGCCGATCGCGAGGCCGGTCAGCGAGGTGAACATGGCATGGGCGAACGGCGACATGATCGCGCGCAGGATGAAGGTCACGGTCAGCTGCTCTCCACCGCCCTCGATGAGACTGATCGCGAAGTACTGGATGTTCTCCGTGAAGGCGAACCCCGCGCCCACGAGAGCGCCGTACACGACGCCGTCGACCGGACCGTCGAAGGCGCGACGGGCGATGAGGAAGATCAGGAAGACTCCGAAGCCCTTCCAGAACTCCTCGACGATGGGCGCCTGGATGACGGCACCGGCGACCTCTCCCCGGAACCCGAGGACCGCGGTGAGTCCGAGGTCGACGAGGAGGGTGAGTCCCACGGCGGCGATCGCGCCCCACGCGATCGCGAAGAACACGAGGGACTTGGGCTCGGGCTCCCAGCGGTCGATCATCCGGACGACGAAGAACACGATCGCGAGCGGCACGAGTGCGAGAACGAGGCCGATGATCGATGCGAGCGGTCCGAGGAACAGCCCGAAGTACGCGATCAGAGCGAGCAACAGCAGTCCGAGGAAGCCGAACAGCGAGTAGAGGGCGATGCGGCCACCTCGCCGGGCAGCGGGCAGCGCGGGCAGCCCCTGCGCCGGGGAGGGGGCCGCGGGTGCCGGCGGAGAGTAGGGAGTCGGCTGAGCGAGCACGGACGCATACGCCGGACGCTGCGTGAACTGAGCGGGTGTGTAGTTCGACTGCGCGTACTGCTGGGCGGAGTACTGCTGCGGAGCCGGCGGCTGATATCCCGGCTGCTGCTGCGGGTATCCGGGCTGCTGCTGCGGGTACGCCTGCGGCTGCTGCTGGGGGTACGCCTGCGGCTGCTGGGGATACGCCTGCGGCTGCGGCGCGGCCGGAGGCTGCCCCGGCGTCGGCGCCTGCTGGGCCGGAGGCTGCTGCGGCGCGGGCGGCGGCGTGTACGGCGATGGCTGGGACGGTCCTCCGGAACTCATAGGCAAAAGCATATGGGGAACAACCAATATCCCCGCGGTCTGGCGACTTCCTCCAGCAATTCCCGCGCCTCACCGGATAGCGTAGGAGCATGCGGTTCGCTCATCTGCGTCGTGCCGACTCTCCCGCTGCGCATCTCGCAGTGGTGGAGGGCGCCGACGCCATCCTCGTCTCCGATCTCCTTCCCGACCCCCCTGCCTCTCTGCAGCAGCTGATCGAAGGCGGAGAGCAGATGCTCGTCGCACTGCGGTCGGCTGTCGCGAGCAGCGACGCCCCTCGGCATCCGCTCGACGGCTGGGAGTTCGCCTCCGCGGTCATCGCTCCCCCCGCCGTCCTCGCGGTCGGCCTCAACTATGCGGCTCACTCGAGCGAGCTCGGTCTGAAGACCGACGCGGCTCCGACCGTCTTCACCCTGTGGCCCAACTCCCTCACCGGGCACGAGCAGACCACATCATGGCCGCGCGCGCTGAGCGAGGCCGTGGACTACGAGGCCGAGCTCGGGGTTCTGATCGGCACGCCCGCCAAGGACGTCACCGAAGCGGAGGCTCTCTCGCACGTCTGGGGCTACACGGTCGTCAACGACATCACCGCACGCAACGTCCAGTTCTCCGAGGCGCAGTGGTCTCGCTGCAAGTCGTTCGACGGCTTCACGCCGACCGGTCCGTTCGCCGTCACGGCCGACGAGATCGCCGACCCGCAGGACCTGCACATCTGGGCCGTCGTCGACGGACAGACGGTGCAGGATGCGAGCACGGATCAGATGGTGCGCTCGGTCGCGAAGCTCATCGCGCACCTCTCGCAGTCGCTGACGCTGCTACCAGGCACGCTGATCTCGACAGGAAGCCCCGGCGGGGCCGGGTACTCTCGTGATCCTCAGATCTTCCTCCGCGATCGTTCGACGGTGACCGTCGGCATCGACGGCATCGGCGAGCTGACCACGCACTGCCGCGTCGAGGGCTGAACGCCTCGCACGCACACACAGCGAAGGGGCCTCGGCGGATATCCGCCGGGGCCCCTTCTGCGTATCTCGTCAGATCTCGATGAGATCCTCGGGGGCGATGACCGGGATCGCCGCCGTGATCGCCTCGAGACCGGACAGGCGCGCCGGCGACAGCTGCTTGATGACCTCTTCACGCGACATCAGACCGGCCTCGACGACCAGGTCGGCCACGTTGCGGTTCGTGAGGAGCGCGGTCTTGGCCAGCGCGGCCGCCGCCGCGTAGCCGATGAACGGGGTGAGCGCAGTGATGACGCCTACCGACGCTCCGACCATCGCACCGAGGCGGTCGCGGTTCGCGGTGATGCCGTCGACGCAGTTCACACGCAGCGTCCACATCGCCTGGCGCATCCAGGTGATCGACTGGAAGATCGAGTGCGCGATGACAGGCTCGAAGGCGTTGAGCTGCAACTGACCGGCCTCGGCCGCCATCGTGACGGTCATGTCCGCACCGGCGACAGCGAAGGCGACCTGGTTGACGACCTCGGGGATCACGGGGTTGACCTTGCCGGGCATGATGCTCGAGCCCGCCTGCATCGCGGGCAGGTTGATCTCGCCGAAACCGGCCTGCGGCCCCGACGACAGCAGACGCAGGTCGTTGCAGATCTTCGAGAGCTTCATCGCGTTGCGCTTCAGCGTCGACGAGAACGACATGAACGAGCCGGTGTCGCTGGTCGCCTCGACGAGGTCGGCGGAGGTGACGAGGTCGAGAGACGTGATCTCGCGCAGGTGCTTGAGCACGGCGGGCGCGTAGTCGACGTGGGTCGTGATGCCGGTGCCGATCGCCGTGGCACCCATGTTGATCTCGAACATGAGCGAGGCGTTCTCGGTGAGACGCGTGTGGTCGAACCCGAGCGTCGACGCGAACCCGTGGAACTCCTGGCCGAGCGTCATCGGCACGGCATCCTGCAGCTGCGTGCGGCCGACCTTGAGCACGTCGTGGAACTCGTGCGACTTGTTGAGGAACGACACGCGCAGCAGATCGAGTTCCTCGAGTAGCGAGCGAAGGGTCAGCGACAGGCCGATCTTCACGGCCGTCGGGTACACGTCGTTGGTGGACTGGCTGCGGTTGGTGTGGTCGATCGGCGACAAGAACGCATAGTCGCCCTTCTCATGGCCCGCGAGCTCGAGAGCGATGTTGGTGATCACCTCGTTGGCGTTCATGTTCGTCGAGGTCCCGGCGCCGCCCTGGATGACGCCGACCGTGAACTGGTCGTGGAACTCCCCGTCGATCACGCGCTGCGCCGCACGGTCGATCAGGTCGGCCCGCTCGGCATCGAGGACGCCGATCTCGCGGTTCGCCCGAGCGCTGGCCTGCTTGACCATCGCGAGTGCGACGATCAGGTCGGGGTAGACCGAGATCGGACGCTTGGTGATCGGGAAGTTCGCGTCGGCGCGAGCGGTGTGGATCCCCCAGTACGCGTCGGCAGGAATCTCCATGCTCCCGAGCGAATCGGTCTCGGTACGGGTGAGGGCAGGCGCGGCAGAAGCCATGTCACATCCTTGTGGGTAGTGGCGAGTGTGTGGTGCGGGGGATGCGTCCAGTCTACGCCCGAGTGCATGCGGCGACAGGGATACGACGGCGCGTCAGCGTTTGCGAGAGAAGGCCTCGAGCCGCTCTTCCGGGCTGAGCCTCGCCATCCGCTCCAGCCACGCGGTTGAGAAGTGGTCGCCGGTCGGGGCGTCGGTCACCGGAACCACGGTGTGGGTGATCGTGTCGGGTCGCACATGCACGATCTGGAACGCCTGAGCCGCATCCATGCCGTTCACGTCGGCAGCGGGGCGTGCGACGTTCATCGTGTAGCAGGTGGCCGAAGACACGCTCACCGGAACGCCGGCGAACATCCCGTGCGCCGAGTAGTGCAGGTGACCGGCGAGGATTCCGCGCACGTCGCTCCCACGGATGACCTCGGCGAGCTCGTCCTGGTGCCGCAGCTCCAGGATGTCGAACAGCGGGACATGGCTCGGGAGGGGCGGATGATGCATCGCCAGCAGCGTGCCGTGCGGTGCGGGTTCGCGCAGCACATCGGCAAGCCACTCGAGCTGCCCGTCGTCGAGGTCGCCGTGATGCCAGCCGGGCACACTCGTGTCGAGGGCGATCAGTCGGAGTCCGTCGAGATCCCAGACACCGGTGATCGGCTCCTGGCTCGGCTCCTGGCCGAGCAACCCTTCGCGCAGCGCTGGACGCTCGTCGTGGTTGCCTGCGACCCATACGACGGGCGCACCGAGTTCCCGGGCCACCGGCTCGACGGCGGTGCGCAGGCGTCGATAGGCGTCGGGCTCCCCGAGATCCGCGAGGTCACCCGTGATGACGATCGCCGCAGGGTGCGGATGCACAGCCCTGATCGCGTCGAGCGTGTGAGCGAAGTTCGACTCCACGTCGTAGCGACCGCCGAGCCTCGCGCCGCCGGCGAGGAAATGCGGGTCGCTGACGTGGATGATCACGTGCGACGCCGGCTCGTGACGACCGAAGACGAACTCGGAGTCGGAGTGCGCTGCCATGGTCCCACCCTAGGCGCGACTCCGACACCGACACGAGAAACCTCACCACACCACCTGTAGTAGTCGAGATAGGGTTCCTGCATGGCGAAGAACCAGACCAGACGACGACTGATCGCGGATGCCGGGCTCTCGGTCCTCGCGGCGGAGGGGTCGCGAGGACTCACACATCGAGCCGTCGACCTCGTCGCCGGCGTCCCCGTGGGTACGACGTCGAACTACTTCCGGAGTCGCGATTCGCTGGTGGAAGGGCTTGTCGAGCGCATCGGAGAGCGTCTCGCCCCGAGCGAGGAGGATCTCGCTCGCCGGTCTTCGGAGGCGCCGAGCAGGGAGCTGTTCGCGGACTACATCCGCGACATCGTGCGACGTCTCACCGAGGATCGCGACGTGACGCTCGCCCTCTTCGAGCTACGGCTCGAGAGCAGCCGACGCCCCGAGGTCGCTGCGCTGCTGGGAGCATGGCAGCGAGCCGGATTCGCCGGAGACGTCGAGTTCAACTCGTCCGCAGGCCTGCCGGGCGGTCGACGGGAGATCGCACTGTTCCACTATGCGATCGACGGACTGATGCTCGACCGGCTCACCACTCCGATCGATCCGGACACCTCGACGGATGACATCGTCGACGACCTCGTCGCAGGACTGCTGCGCTGAGAAAGCCCGGCTCGCGATGCCCGGTCAGTGCCCGACCACGATGATGAGGATGCCGGCCACGACCGCCACGGCGCACAGCGCGAAGCATCCGTAGGCGCCGAAGAGCGCCACGCGCCGCTGATCGTCCGTCAGAGGACTCTTCTTCGCCGCCTTGGCAGCCTGCTTCGCGGCGCGCTTGAGCTCTTTCTCGGTGATCACCGTGATCGCATCGGTGAACTCGGCAGGACTCACGACAGGCGCGCGACCGCTGCGGACCAGCAGGCGGAGCCCGAAAGCGTAGAACGTCACGACGGCGCAGGCGCCGACGAGCGCCGCGAGGAACACCTGGACGAATGCGATCCAGTCGATGTCGACGCTCACTTCGACTCCTCCCTGCTCGCCGTGTCGGCATCCTCGATCGTCTTCGCGGGCTCTCCGCTCTTCGCCGCCTTCTTCGCGGCCTTCGCCTTCGCATCGGCCCTCGCTTCAGCCTTGGCCTTGGCATCGGCCTTCGCCTGGACCTTGACCTGCTCCCGCGCCGCTGCGCGAGCCTTTGCCTCGGCCTTGGCGTCTGCGATGCGCTGCTGACGACGGGTGGGGGGCGTGGTGTCGGGCTGCTCGATCGCGAGCCCGGACTCTGCCACATCGCTCATCGCGTTGGCGTGCGTCACCGCATCCTTGCGCGAACGCAGGAAGAGGCCGATGATGACCGCCAGAGCCAGCACCGTGTCGATCGCGATGCCCCAATTGCCGAGCCACGTGATCAGGAGCGCTGCGAGAGCGCCGACGGCGCCCGCGGCCGGAAGGGTCAGCAGCCAGCCGATCGCGATGCGGCCGGCAGTGCGCCAGCGCACAGTCGAGCCACGACGGCCGAGACCCGATCCGATGACGGATCCCGATGCGACCTGCGTGGTCGAGAGGGCGAAACCGAAGGCGCTGGATGCGAGGATCGTCGCCGCCGTCGAGCTCTCCGCCGAGAAGCCCTGTGCGGGCTTGACGTCGGTGAGTCCCTTGCCGAGGGTGCGGATGATGCGCCAGCCGCCGAGATAGGTGCCGAGCGCGATCGTGACGGCACACGCGATGATCACCCAGAGGTACGGATCGGCCTGTTCGCTGTTCTGCCACCCGACCGTGATCAGCGCCAGAGTGATGACACCCATCGTCTTCTGGGCGTCATTCGTGCCGTGCGCGAGCGCCACCAGCGAGGAGGTGAAGATCTGCCCCCAACGGAAGCCGTCGCGCCCGTCGGGCTTGCCGTCGTATCGCCGCGTGATCGAGTAGGCGAGCTTGGTCGCCGCGAACGCGATGATCCCCGCGGTCAGCGGGGCGATGAGCGCCGGGAGGATGATCTTCGACAGCACCATCCCGAAGTCGATTCCGCCGACACCGACTCCGACGAGCGTGGCCCCGATGAGTCCGCCGAACAGCGCATGGGAGGAGCTCGACGGCAGACCGAGCAGCCAGGTGAGCATGTTCCATGTGATCGCGCCGATGAGCCCGGCGAAGATCATCGGCAGGAACACATCCCCTTGGATGGTGTCCTCGCGGATGATCCCGTGTGAGACGGTCTTGGAGACCTCGGTCGAGAGGAACGCACCAACCAGGTTCAGGACCGCCGCGAGAAGCACCGCGGTCTTGGGCTTGAGAGCACCCGTCGCGATGGGCGTCGCCATCGCGTTCGCGGTGTCGTGGAACCCGTTGGTGAAGTCGAAGAAGAGTGCCAGCAGGATAACCAGCACGACGATGAGGGCTGCGGTTTCCACCGTTCGCTTTCGGTCGTTGAGGAAGAGGGAGGTGTCGACGAGATCGACGTGACGAACGAAGAGTTCACCGTGGGTTTGACTTCCGTTAACCGGCCCCGAGCAATCCTCCCACCCTGTCGGGTGCCGGTCAACTCGACCTGGGCTAGCGTGGGAGCCGTGACTGATGCCCCGATCGCAGACCGCCGCTCGACACTCCGCACTCACCACGGGGACGCCTTCGATGACCCGTACGAATGGCTGCGTGAGAAGGACTCCCCCGAGGTGATCGCGCACCTCGAAGCGGAGAACGCGCACACCGAGTCCGAGCTCGCCCACCTCGCCGAACTGCGCGAGACGCTGTTCCAGGAGATCAAGGGCCGGGTGCAGGAGACGGACCTCTCCGTGCCGACTCGGCGCGGCGACTGGTGGTACTACAGCCGCACCGAGGAGGGCTCCCAGTACGGCATCCATTGTCGTACTGCTGCGGCCGAGGGCGACTGGACTCCCCCGGTGCTCGAACCCGGCGTGACCGTGCCAGGTGAAACCGTGCTGCTCGATGGCAACGTCGAGGCCGAGGGCCACGAGTTCTTCTCGCTCGGCGCGTTCGACACGTCGGACGATGCCACCAGACTGCTGTGGGCGACGGACTTCGAGGGCGATGAGCTCTACACGGTGCACGTCCGCGATCTCATCACCGGAGAGACTCTCGCCGACGAGATCCCCGACACGGGAGGCGCGTTCTTCACCCCTGACGGCACCGGGATTCTCTACACGACCAGGGACGATGCCTGGCGCCCTGACACCCTCTGGTTGCACCGCCTCGGCACGCCGGTGGCCGAGGACGTGAAGCTCTTCCACGAACCTGACGAGAAGTACTGGCTGGGCGCCGGAATCACCCGAAGTCGCAGGTACCTGGTGATCGCCGTCGGCTCCAGCATCACGAGCGAGGAGTACCTCGTCGATCTCTCGGGTGACCTGACCGCGCCGCCCGAGATCGTCTGGCCCCGGCGCGAGGGCGTCGAGTACTCGCTCGAGCACGCGGTCGTCGACGGAGAGGACCGCCTGTACATCCTCCACAACGACGGCGCTCTGGACTTCGAGCTCGTGTCGGTCGCCGCATCCGCCCCCGGGGGCGAGCGTCGGGTCGTCCTGGCGCACGAACCGGGGCGCCGACTCCTCGGTATGGACGCGTTCCGCGACTTCGCCACGGTCGAGTACCGCAGTGAGGGACTCGAGCGCGTCGGGCTGCTCGATTACTCGACGGATGCCGTGGAGGACATCGTCTTCGACGAACCGCTGTACTCGGCCGGTGTCAGCGGCAACCCGGAATGGCACTCGCCGTACCTGCGCCTCGGCTACACCTCGTTCGTCACGCCCGGCACCGTGTACGAGCTCGACCTCGCGACGCGCGAGCTCGAACTCCGCAAGCAGGTCGCCGTCCTCGGCGGCTACGACCCTCTCGACTACGGCCAGCAGCGCGCCTGGGCCACCGCATCCGATGGCACGCAGGTGCCGATCTCGCTCGTCTGGAAGCGCTCCTTCGGTGATCCGGGCTCCGAGGCTCGACCCGTGCATCTCTACGGCTACGGGTCGTACGAGCACTCGATCGACCCCGGCTTCTCGGTCGCCCGTCTGTCCGAGCTCGACCGAGGCATCGTCTTCGCCGTCGCGCACGTGCGCGGTGGTGGCGAGATGGGACGGCAGTGGTACGAAGACGGCAAGCTGCTGAACAAGCGCAACACGTTCACCGACTTCGTCGCATGCGCCGAGCATCTCGTCGAGCAGGGCATCACGACCCCCGAACGACTCGTCGCGGAGGGCGGCAGCGCCGGCGGCTTGCTCATGGGAGCCATCACGAACCTCGCTCCCGAGCTCTTCGCCGGAGTTCTGGCCGCCGTTCCGTTCGTCGACGCGCTCACGACGATCCTCGACCCCTCGCTCCCGCTCACGGTGATCGAATGGGACGAATGGGGTGACCCCCTGCACGGCGCCGACGTCTACGAGTACATGAAGTCGTACTCGCCGTACGAGAACGTGCGGGAGGGCGTCGAGTATCCCCGCATCCTGGCGGTCACCTCCCTCAATGACACCCGCGTGCTCTACGTGGAGCCCGCCAAGTGGATCGCGGCGCTGCGGGTCGCAGGAGCCTCGGACGCACTGCTCAAGTGCGAGATGGTCGCCGGTCACGGTGGAGTGAGCGGGCGGTACAACTCGTGGAAGGAACGCGCCTTCGAGCTGGCGTGGATCCTCGACACGGTCGGGCTCGCCGCACGCTGACCACCCTCAGCGACGAGAACGGGCCGATCCGGTGAGGATCGGCCCGTTCTCGTGAGGGGTGTGGTGTCTCGCCGTCGGCTCAGCCGAACAGGGCGGCAGCCTCGTCGTAGCGGGCGCGGGGAACCGTGTTGAGCTCGCCGAGGGCCTCAGCGAACGGCACACGCACGATGTCGGTCCCCTGCATGGCGACCATCTGGCCCCACGCGCCGTCCACCAGGGCATCGGCAGCGTGCAGTCCGAGTCGCGTGGCGAGCACGCGGTCGAATGCGGAGGGCGATCCGCCGCGCTGGATGTGACCGAGGATCGTGGCGCGAGTCTCGATTCCGGTGATCCGCTCGATCGCCGGTGCGAGCTGGTCGCCGATGCCGCCCAGACGGGGGCGGTTGAATGCGTCCAGCCCCTTGTCGCTGTAGGCCTCGTCCATGCCGAGCAGCTTGAACCCCTCGGAGACCACGACGAGCGGCGCGCGACCGCGATCGTGGGCGCTCGAGACGAGTTCGGTGATGTCGTCGATCGACATCGGGACTTCGGGAATGCAGATGGCGTGCGCGCCCGCCGCCATGCCGGCGTGCAGCGCGATCCAGCCGACGTGGCGCCCCATGACCTCGGCCACCATGCAGCGCTGGTGCGAGTCTCCTGTGGTGCGCAGACGGTCCATCGCGTCCGTGGCGATATTGACGGCCGTGTCGAAGCCGAACGAGTAGTCGGTGGCGCGGAGGTCGTTGTCGATGGTCTTCGGCACGCCGATGACGTTGATGCCGTCCTTCGCGAGGCGGTCGGCTGCTGCGAGGGTCCCCTCGCCGCCGATCGCGATGATGCCGTCGATCTTGTGGCCGTAGAGCGTCTTGGCGATGTTCTCCGCGCCGCCGCGCTCACCCTCGTACGGGTTGGTGCGGCTGGTGCCGAGGATCGTTCCGCCGACCTTCGACAGGCCCTTCACCTCGTGCCGGGTGAGGGGGAAGAAGTCTCCGTCGACGACGCCTCGCCATCCGTCGCGGATGCCGACGAACTCGAGGTCGTAGGTCGTGGTGCCCTTGAGCACGATTCCGCGGATCACCGCGTTGAGTCCGGGGCAGTCGCCACCGCTCGTCAGAATGCCGATCTTCATGCTTGCCTCAGACGGGTTCAGGGGAAGGGGAAAAGGCGACGCTGCCTGCGATCGACACTAGTGCCCCGATACGCGCACGCGCCATTCGAGGCGACGAAAACCGAGGATCTTGCGGTCGCCTCGGGACGATTCGCAAGAAATGCCTTACGCGGGCCAAGAGAACGAGAAATCGGCGCCAAGAATCGAGATTCTTAACGCCGATTCTCGAGAACTCCTACTGTCAGGTCGCTCCGAGGGCTTCCCGCAGAAGGTGCATGAGCGCCCCGAGCTGCACGGGCTCCGCCGCCGCGTCATCGACGGCCTCACCGTCGAGAGCCCGCGCCGCGAGCCCCTGCTTCTGGTCGATGAGCTCGGCGATCTTCGCGTCGACGGTGTGCGCCGCGATGATCCGCCACGCCGTGACCGGCTCGTCCTGACCGATGCGGTGCACACGGTCGATCGCCTGGGTCTGCTCCGCAGCGGTCCACGAGAGCTCTGCGAGGACGACGTTGGATGCCGCCTGCATGTTGAGGCCCACACCGGCCGCCGTCAGCGAGCACACCGCGATGCCGACGTCGGGATCGCTGTTGAAGTCGTCGATCGCCTGCTGACGTGCGGTCGACGTCTGGTCGCCACGGATCGACACCGAACGGATGCCTGCCGATGCGAAGTGCGCCTCGGCCTGATCCATCACGTCGATGTGCTTCGCGAAGAACACGACCTTTCCCACCGAGCGCTGCAGCTGCGCGGCATAATCCGCCGCGAGCTGCGCCTTCGCCTGTCCGATGCGACGCACCATGGTGAAGACGTTGTCGCCTCCGGTGCCGGCGGCCTTCGACTCCTCGAGCTCGTTCTGAGCGACCAGTCGAACGATGTCCTCGTCGATCTCGCCCGGTGCGAGTCCGCGGTCGCCGCGAGCCTCGATGATCCTGCGGTAGCGAGCGGCGAGACGCTCCCCGAGTTCGCGCTCCGCCTGACGGATGCTGCGCCCGAAGTCGTCGTCCAGCTGTACCGGCAGATCGGCGATGAGCTTGTCGGGGAGGTCGGCCGCGACGTCCTTCTTCTTGCGGCGGACGATGCCCATCGAGATGACCGCTTCACGGGCCTCGGGATAGAACGCCTTGTCTGCGGGTGTGAACCCCGTCGCGTCGAGCTTCTCCATCAGTTCAGGGCCGGGCTTCTCGCCCGTCGTCCAGCCGAGGAAGCGCCAGATCGCGTCGAAGTCCTCGACGTCGTTGATCAAAGGCGTTCCCGTGAGTGCGAGCATCAGCGGGTTGCCGCCCGGTGTGCGCTCGCGCACCCGGTTGGCGAGCGAGAGTACGTTCTGGGATCGCTGGGAGCTGAGGTTCTTGATGAAGTGCGCCTCGTCGACGACCATTCCCCGAAGTCCGATCGACGCGAGCCACGACATGTGACGATCGAGGATCTCGTAGTTCACGATGAAGATGTCGGCGAACGCGTCGATGTCGGCGCCATCGCCCTGGATGACCGTCGCTCGGCGCTGCGGCGTCCAGCGCTCGACCTCGCGCGCCCAGTTCATCTTCACGACGTTGGGCACCACCACGAGAAGCGGGTAGGCGCCGGCGACGGACGCGGCGAGCACGGACTGAGCCGTCTTGCCAAGGCCGGGCTCGTCGGCGAGGAGGAAGCTCCTGTGTCCCTCGCGCACAGCCTCGAGGAAGCGCGACTGGTGCACCATCACCTCGAGGCCCTTCGGCGAGAGGTGGTCGTACTCGGGTGCGGGCGGGAGATCCATGCTTGCCGCGCCACCCCCGGCACCCGTCTCGAACGCCTTGTAGAGGGGGCCCATGAGCTCCCAGCCGTCGAGGCGACGACGGGGGGTGGTGCTTGCTCGCGGAGTGAGATCCGGAGCGAGGAACGGGTTCGCGAGCTGGCGCGATTCGACCGACGGGGGCGTCACCTGACGTTCGGCGATCGCGGCGGACACGACGGACGTCTGCACGGGCGCGATGTCGGCGATGATGAGCTCTTCGGGCGCGAGTTCCGCGCCCGACTCGAGCAGCCAGTCGCGACGCATGCGTTTCGCCACCGGCGACGTCGCCTGATCGGCTTCGAGCAGCTGGATCAGCGATGTGTCGCGGGCAGCGGTCTTGGCGAGGATCGTCGCGACGCCGTCGAGCCTCTTGAGCAGCTCCGCACGGGCCGCATCGGCGATCTCGGCATCCGCCTTGACCCTCGCGCGCTCTTCGCGCACCAGGAACGCGATCACCTGGAACTTCACCCGGTTCGTCGGGCCGAGCTTGCCCCGCTGCGACTTCGCCTCGATCTCGCGCACCTTGCGCGCGAGGATCGGGATGAGGGGCGCCTCATCGTCGCGACGAGACGTCTTCTTGCGCCGCGTTGCGGCAGTCGCCGTGGTCGGCATGCTCCTCCTGAGCGTGAAGGCCGAGCATCCACAGGATGCGGCAGCCGTTCTCGATGTCCGCGTGTGGCGTGAGCCAGGACCGTACGAACAGTAGTTCCGGTGGTCATCGACGCGCGACTCAGCCGCGAGATTCGTCGACCACCGACACCCATTCTACGCCATGCCGACCGTGGGGCCGAGATCACGTCACGGAGAGTTGGTGCGGAGTTCAGCTTCTCTGAGCTGCGAGCACCTGTTCGGCATCGGTGACGTCGGCCGCCATCTGCGCCTTGAGCTTCTCGATGCCCTCGAAGGCGACCATGCCACGCAGACGTTCGACGAACTCGACCGTGACGTCGTGGCCGTAGAGATCGAGGTCGGTCTCACCGAGCACGTGCGCTTCGACCTGGCGCTCGAGGACGTCGTCGAAGGTCGGGTTGGTACCCACCGAGATCGCCGCCCGGTGACGGATCCCGGTCTCGTGGTCGACGAGCCATCCGGCATAGACCCCGTCGCCCGGCACGAACGAGTCGACCGAGGCCGAGAGGTTCGCGGTCGGGAATCCGAGTTCCCTGCCGCGCTTGAGACCGTGCACGACCTCGCCCCGCACATCGACGTGGCGGTCGAGCACGCGCGCAGCGGTGGTCACGTCACCGTCCATCAGCAGTTCGCGGATCCAGGTCGACGAGACCCGTCGATCGGAGCCATCCAGAAAGACATCGTCGACGACCTCGACGGTGAAGCCGTGCGTGGGCCCCATCTCCCGCAGCAACGCAGGCGTTCCCGCTCCCCCGCGCCCGAACCGGAAGTCCTCGCCCACGAGCACCGTCGACACGCCGAGCGCACCGACCAGGATGCTCGTGACGAACTCCTCGGCGCTGCGTGCGGCGAACTCGGCGTCGAAGGTGAGCAGCAGGGTCGCGTCGAGTTCGAGCTCGCTCAGCAGTTCGATCTTGCGTTCGACGGTGACGACGTTCTCGGGGCAGCGATCGGGTCGCAGCACGGCGAGCGGGTTGCGATCGAACGTGACGGCGACCGTGCGGAGGCCGGACTCGTCGGCGACCTGCTTCAGCCGGCGGATGACCGCTCGATGCCCGGCATGGACGCCGTCGAACTTGCCGATCGCGACGGCGGAGGGACCGAAGTCCTGCGGGACGTCCTGTGGGTCGCGGAAGACGATCATGCCGACACCTCGGCGGCGGGTGCCTCCTGCACAGCGCGGCTCGGTCGGTGGGTGCGCAGCCACCAGATCCCGAAGACCGGAAGCACGAGTGGGATGAACACGTAGCCACGCCCGAACATCGACCAGACGGTGTCATGCGGGAAGAGGTCGGGGAAGAAGATGCTGAGCGCGCCGATCACCAGGACGCCGGTGAGCTCGAATACGATCGCGACCCACGCCACGACGTACCAGCCGCGCCGATTCGCGAGCACGAGCGCCAGGGTCGCGAGGATGTAGACGACGGCCGCCAACGCCGAGAGCGAGTACGCCAGCGGCGCCTCGTCGAACTGCCGGAAGATCTGCACGAAGCTTCGACCGGTCGCCGCCAGCGCCATGACGGCGTAGACGATCACGAGGACACGGCCGATGCCGGTCATCCGGGAGGTGGGGACGGAGGTGCTCATAGCGCCCTCCATTCTAGGTCCGGGCCGAGTGCCCAGGATGCGCACCAGGACGCTCAGGCGACCTGGATCGTCCAGATGACGTGCATGCGCCAGACCATGATCGCGACGGCGAGCCCGGCGACTCCGAGGATGACCGTGCTCCACCTGCTTCTCTCCATGAGCGCCCACAGCACCGCACCGATCGGCAGCAGTACCGCGGACACGAGATAGACCCAGTATTCGAGCAGATCACCGGTCGGAGGGTTGCCGACGAGAGGAGCCACGATCGCGACGACGACCTGGATGACCAGGAGCAGCTCGACGAGCGCGAGCGCGCCGACGGAGAAGTCGCTGGGACGTCGGCCGGTGAGACCGAGGATGACGCAGAAGAGTCCGGCGGCGGTCGCCACCGCGATCTGGGCGATCGTCAGCCACAGGATCATCGGGTCACCTCGGGCATGTTCATCGCGCTCTTCAGGTCGGCTCCCCGTCGCTCGACGACGCCGACGAGGACGCCGTCCTCGTCGATCGCGGCGGCCATGACGCCGCTGAGTCGAGAGGCCTGGTCCGTGAGCCGCTTACCGTGCCGGAGATCCCTGGCATCCGCCGCCGAGACGAGGAGCGGATCGAGCACCCGTGCCGCCGCAGCCGCCGGAGTCAGAAGCACCGTCTCGACGATGTCGTCGATCATCACGGCATCCGCGACACCGAAGTCGCCCACGTGCGTGCGTCGCAGAGCCGTGAGGTGTCCTCCGACGCCGAGGTCTGCACCGAGATCGCGGGCCAGTGAACGGATGTAGGTGCCGGACGAGCAGTCGACCACGACGTCGAGATCGAGGAAGCCGTCACCCGAGCGCTCGGCGAGGATCTCGAACCGGGAGACAGTGACATCGCGCGCTGCGAGCACGACATCCTCCCCCGCCCGCACCCGGTCGTAGGCGCGTCGGCCGTCGACCTTGATCGCTGACACCGAGCTCGGCACCTGCGAGATCTGGCCCGTCAGCGCCGTGACACCCGCCGCAACCCGCTCCGGTGTCACCGCATCCCATGCGTGCTCGGGTGCGCGTGTCAGTATCTCGCCGTCGGCATCGTCCGTGCCCGTGGTCTGCCCGAGCCTGATCGTCGCCTCGTACGTCTTGTCCGCGCCGACGATGTAGGTCAGCAGGCGCGTAGCGCCCTCGACGCCGATCACGAGCAGGCCGGTGGCCATCGGATCGAGGGTACCGGCGTGCCCGACCTTGCGGGTTCCGAGCGCACGACGCGTGCGCGCGACCACATCGTGGCTGGTCAGTCCAGCGGGCTTGTCGACGAGGAGGATGCCGGGCGAGACCATCCATCAAGCCTACGGTGCGACCGGATGCTCAGCCGCACACCTCGTACGAGGGCTCGTCGCGGGTCGTGACGACGATGTCGGATGCCACATCGGCGCCTTCACGGAACTCGAAGAAGACATGAGCCGCGTCGTCGCCCGGAAGCATCAGCCATGTGCCGCCGCCGATCTGCGCGGTGCCCTCCTGCGCGTCCGGGTACGCCGCCAACACTTCCGCCTTCGTCGCTCCGAGCCCTATGCCCTCCGCGGTGAGGGGACTCGGGACCGCGGTCGGGGACTCGGCGGCCGTGTAGACCGAGATCTCTCCGATCGGCGCCGTGTCACTCTCCGTCCCCCGCACGAAGTAGACCCCGTAGCTCGAGTCCGGTGCATTCCACCACGCGGTCCACGCGCAGTTCTCGGTGTCGTTCGTCCACGTGTCGGGTAGGCCGGCGAGAGTGCCGGTGAGGTCGCCGCCGATGCTGATGGGACCGACGCCGCTTTCACTGATGACCCATGTCGTCGGATCGGCGGGGTCAGCAGTCGGCACCGCGCTGGGCGATGGCGAGGGGGTCAGAGTGGCGGTGGCGGACGGCGACGGGTTCGACGTCGGCGCCGTCGTGGGCTCGGGGGCGCACCCGGCGATCAACCCCACGAGGAGCGTCCCCGACATGATCGCCATCGTCGTCTTCGTCATCGTCTTCATATGTCCCGCCTCCGGTGCGCGCTTCTGTTCGCCTAGGCTGTCGAGGTGCCCTCGATGTCTCATCCCGCTGCTGCGACGATGGCGCCTCTGGCTGCATGGTACCGACATGCCGCGCGGGATCTCCCGTGGCGACGCCGCGAGTTCCACGAGGAGTTCGGCGCCTGGGGCACGCTCGTCAGCGAGTTCATGCTGCAGCAGACGCCGGTGACCAGGGTGATCCCGCACCTCGAGGCGTGGCTCTCCCGATGGCCCACTCCGCGGGCACTTGCAGAGGCCACCCCTGCGGAGGTCGTGCAGCAGTGGGCGAACCTCGGCTATCCCCGGCGCGCACTGTGGCTGCACCGGGCTGCGATCGAGATCACGGACCGCCACGAGGGCGTCGTTCCCCGCGATGTCGAACCACTCCTGCTCCTCTCAGGCATCGGCGATTACACGGCCAGGGCGGTCGCAGTCTTCGCCTACGGCGACCGGCATCCCGTCGTCGACACGAACACGCGTCGGGTACTCGCGCGGGCGGTGCTCGGACAGGCGCAGCCCGGCTCGCCGTCTCGTCGGGACCTCGACCTCATGGACTCGCTGCTCCCCGTCGGCGACGACGAGTCCGCTGTGTTCAATGCGGCCGCTATGGAACTCGGCGCGACGGTCTGCACGTCACGTTCGCCTCGCTGCGAGATCTGTCCGCTGATCGACGACTGCGCCTGGGTGGCGGCCGGACGCCCCGACACCGGTGACACTCGACGACGCCAGGCGACTTTCGAGGGCTCCGACCGTCAAGCCAGAGGAGCGGTTCTGCGCGTCCTTCGCTCCGCCGCACCGGAGCCGGTGCTGTTGCCGGGCGTGCTGCCCGACTGGCCGGATCCGCTTCAGCGCGACAGGGCGATCGATTCGCTCATCGCCGACGGGCTCGCCGAAGCCGACGGCGAGACGCTCTCACTCCCCCGGTGAGACTTCCCCGCACTCGAGCGACGCCGGTCAGACGTACTGCCCGATCCGATGCGCGAGCACGGTCAGCTCGACCCTGGTTCGCACCTCCAGCTTCGCGAAGACGCGCCCCAGGTGCACCTCGACGGTGCGAACCGAGACATGGAGCGAATCGGCGATGTCTCGATTGGATGCACCGCTGACGACGAGCATCGCGACCTCGAGTTCCCGGGCTGTCACTATCGACTCCCAGACGCGTCGGCACGACGAGAGCGGGTCGCCCGCCGATGTGGACAGACGATCCTCAGAGGCGAGCCGCGCGGCGATCGCGCGCGACCACGCAGCGGCGCCTGAGACGTCCAGAAGACTGACAGCGGTCGCGAGATGCTCTCGCCCGATCTCCAGGTCACCCCTGATGAGAGAGCGTGTTCCGATCATGGCCTCGACCCGCCCTCGAGAGAACGGAGAGGTGAGCGTCCGCGCTGCATCGACGACTCGCGGACGTTCGACACGCCACTCCTCGTCCGAACAGCTCGTGATGCGAATCCTCAGCTGCTGAGCGAGGGTGATCTCCGGTGGTTCGATCCGCTGCGTGCTCCACGAAGCGACGTCCGCGACGACGATCGCCTCCTCGAGGCCCGGCACCGACATCGTCGTCTGGGGCGCTCCGCGATCCCGCCAGACGCGCATGCATGCTGCCGCCTCGGCGGAAGCACCGGCGAGGAAGGCCTCGATTCCACGATCGACGAGCTGGTCGATACGGACGGGCGGAGGGAGCGCGCAAGTAAGCGCTCTGGCGAAAGGGCCGAGCCTGCCGAGCACGGCGAGGTCGAGCCGTCGAGCGATGACCACGCCGAGGCCCGCGAAAGGGACGGCGATCGGCAGCTCGAGTGAGGCGCGGAGCATCGTCTCGCGTGCGGCGCCGATGTCTCCGCGCCACATGAGCAACAGCACCTCGACAACCGCACGGTACGCACCGACGAGCGGACTGGACTCGAACCCGGCGACGAACGGATCGACCTCGACGTCGATTCCCGAGTCGCCCACGGCCAGCAGCCGGAGGCCCCTGTCGACATCTCCTTCCACGGCCGCATGCAGCGCCCTAAGCATCCCGCCTGTGAGGGGTCCTGCTCCGTGCACCTCCGCCGCGCCGCGGTCACCCCCGACGAGCCAGGCGAGCGCGACGACGGGATCGCGCAGCGATTGCTCCGCTCCCGATCTCGTGCACCCCTCTCGGAGCTCGTCGAGCCATACGCGCATGCCGGTACGGTCTCCGCGTTCAGCACACAGCACGGCGGCGAAGGCGGCGGCACGCGCCCAGGAGTACCAGAGCCCGGCGTCATCGCTGCGGGGTCGAAAAGCCTCTGCATCGAATTGCGGTACGGCGCCTCGAAGGTGCGCTTGGGCGACGAGCAGACCGCCCAGTCCCTGCAGTCGCTGATGTTCTTCGCCGTCGGGGAACAGCGTCGCGAGTCTGCTCGCTGCTTCGACAGCGTGACCGGCAGCGATCGCGGCGACGCCGGCGACCAGGTTCGCCTCGTCCCTGGTCGTGCCGTGCGCATGAGCCGCAGCCTCTGCGGCCAGGTGGAACGCCCTCTCACTGCGCCCTGCCTCGGAGAGCTCCCTCGCTATTCGGACCAGCTCGCCGGCCGCGACCGGCTCCCCGTGCATCGATGCACGGGCCTTGTGCCAGTCCGCGTCGACCTTTTCACCGCGTTCGCGGAAGACACGGTGCAGTCGCGCGTGGACAGCGACCGCCACGGATGGCGCGGTCGTCGCTCTCAGCCAGATGGCCAGGCGCGGCTCTATGAGGCGGACGCGACCGGCATGCATCTCCAGATGTCCTCCGACGACGCCACGGTGCAACTCGGCGGCGGTCTCACCTGCGAAATCGAGGAGCGGAGCGAGCCGGTCGTCGAGACGCAGGGACACTGCCACGAGGAGCTCGCGATCGGCAGGCGCGAGTTCCAGGTGCGCGAACAGCACCTCGATCGAGGGGACCATGGGCAGCGGGGACGGCAGCGCCCTCAGACCCTGGCGTTGAGCGGGATCGAGCCTGGCCGCAACCGCCCTGATGGTCGGGCCGTCCGTCGCGAGCTCAGAAGCGAGGCGAGCGGCGACATGCGGCGCACAGCTCAGCCCATGCGCAAGGAGGTCGTCGAGGATCTCCTCCATCATGACGGATGCGACCGAAGTCACCCCGTGCGCGCGCGAAGCGTCGATGTCGAACCCCCCAGTCCCCACGGGTGGACCGCCCGTGCGGACTGAGATTATCAAGACACGCGGACCCTCAGACGAGGGCGCCGATATTCAGGAAAGCGTGTCGTCGTCGTCCTGGCGGATGTACGGGTCTGCGTCGCCTGCGTGCGATGCGGACGACGCGAGCTTCGCCACATCGGCGTCGCGCTGCTGAGCCTCACGGAGGAGTGCCGAGATGTGGTCGGCGTTCTCGGGCAGCGCGTCGGGGATGAACTCGAGCGTCGGGACGAGCCGGGTGCTCAGCTGCTTGCCGACCTCGCTGCGCAGCATCCCGGTCGCCGACGTCAGAGCCGCCCCGCTGGAGAGACGCTCCTCTTCGGTGCCGAGCACCGTGTAGAACACCGATGCGTGCTGCAGGTCGCCGCTCACGCGGACGTCGGTGATCGTCACGAAGCCGAGGCGCGGGTCTCGCAGCCCCTTCTCGAGTCGCTCAGCGAGGATCACACGAATGCGATCGGCCAGACGTGCCTGTCGTTCACCAGCCATTGTTCTCTCCCTCTACGTACCCTTCGGGCGAGGATGCATGACGCATCCTCGCCCGAAGACATATATCTGACGTGATCAGCCGCGAGGCTTCTCGACCAGCTCAGTGGTCTCGATCTCGTCACCGATCTGGATGTCGTTGAACTTGCCGAGGCCGATACCGGCCTCGTAGTCCGTGCGCACCTCGGTGACGTCGTCCTTGAAGCGACGCAGCGACTCGATGGCGAGGCCATCGGCGATCACCACACCGTCGCGGATGACACGAGCCTTGGCGTTTCGCGTGATCGTTCCCGACCGCACGATGACACCGGCGATGTTGCCGAACTTCGAGGAGCGGAACACCTCGCGGATCTCGGCGACACCCGACTGGACCTCTTCGTACTCCGGCTTGAGCATGCCCTTGAGCGAGCTCTCGATCTCGTCGATCGCGTTGTAGATGACCGAGTAGAACCGGATGTCCACGCCTTCACGCTGAGCGCGCTCGCGCGCCTTCGTGTCGGGGCGGACGTTGAAGCCCACGATGATCGCGTTGTCGATCGTCGCGAGGTTGACGTCGGACTCCGTGATCGCACCGACGCCGCGGTGGATGATGCGGAGCTGCACCGAGTCGTCGACCTCGATCTTGAGCAGCGACTCCTCGAGTGCCTCGACGGCACCGGAGACGTCACCCTTGATGATGAGGTTGAGCGACTCGACCTTGCCCTCTTCGAGAGCACGGGTGAAGTCCTCGAGCGAGATGCGCTTGCGGGCCTTGGCCAGCTGGGCGTTGCGCTCGACCGCTTCACGCTTCTCAGCGATCTGGCGGGCCATGCGGTCCTCTTCGGTGACGATGAAGACGTCGCCGGCTCGCGGCACGGAGTTCAGACCCTGCACCTGCACCGGACGCGACGGGTAGGCCTCGAGGACCTGCTCGCCGTTCTCGTCCGCCATCGCACGCACTCGGCCGTAGGCCGTTCCGGCGACGATCGCGTCTCCGACGCGGAGCGTTCCGGACTGGATCAGCACCGTGGCGACCGAACCGCGACCCTTGTCGAGCTTCGCCTCGATGGCGACACCGCGAGCGGCCTTGTTCGGGTTGGCCGTGAGGTCCAGACCCGCGTCAGCCGTGAGCAGCACCGCGTCCAGGAGTTCCTGAATGCCGGTGTTGGCTCGCGCCGACACATCGACGAACATGACGTCTCCGCCGTACTCCTCGGCGACCAGACCGTACTCGGTGAGCTGCTGACGAACCTTGGCCGGGTTGGCGTCGGGCTTGTCGACCTTGTTCACCGCGACCACGATCGGCACGTTCGCCGCCTGGGCGTGGTTCAGCGCCTCGACCGTCTGCGGCATGATGCCGTCGTCGGCCGCGACCACGAGGATCGCGAGGTCAGTGACCTGCGCTCCACGTGCACGCATGGCGGTGAACGCCTCGTGACCCGGGGTGTCGATGAAGGTGATGGCACGCTCGATGCCCTCGTGCTCCGTCCACACCTGGTACGCACCGATGTGCTGCGTAATGCCGCCGGCCTCACCGTCGATGACGTTGGTCTGACGGATCGCGTCGAGGAGTCGGGTCTTACCGTGGTCGACGTGACCCATGACGGTGACCACCGGAGGACGGATCTCGAGGTCGTCCTCGCTCTCCTCCTCGAGCTCCTGCTCGAGGTTGAGACCGAAGCCCTCGAGGAGCTCCTTGTCCTCGTCCTCGGGCGAGACCATCTGGATCTTGTAGCCGAGCTCAGCACCCAGGACCTCGAACGTCGCCTCGTCCAGCGACTCGGTGGCCGTGGCCATCTCGCCGAGGTTGAAGAGGATCGTCACGAGGGTTCCGGGCTGGACCGTGTAACCGGTCAGCGTCTCGATCTTGTCGGCGAAGTCCGCGATGGATGCGCCACGGCGCATGCGGATGATCTCCCCGTTGCCGCGGGTGACGTTGACACCACCGACGACCGGGGCGCTCCGCATCTCGAATTCCTGCCGCTTCGCCCGCCGCGACTTGCGCTGCTTGCTCTTGCCGCCGCCCTTGCCGAAGGCACCTGCGGTACCTCCACCGGGGCCACGACCGCGACCGCCACCGCCACCGGGACGACCTGCGAAGCCACCGCCGGGACGAGCACCGGGGCCCGCACCGGGGCCACCCGCACCGCCGGGGCGACCGGGGCCACCCGGACGCTGCTGGAACGGTGCACCACCGGGACGACCACCCTGACCGCCGCGCGGAGCGCCGGGACGGGGGGAACCGGGACGAGGTGCACCCGGACGCGGGGCACCGGGACGCGGAGCCTGCGGACGCGGGATGTTACCCGGCGTCGGGCGCTGGCCCATGCCCTGCGCCGAGGCGAAGGGGTTGTTCCCCGGACGCGGACCGGTGGGACGCTGTCCCATGCCCTGCGCGGTGGAGAACGGGTTGTTGCCGGGACGAGGGGCACCGGGCTTCGGAGCTCCGCCGTCGTTCGACTTCGGAGCCGCGGGGCCGGGGGTCGCCGCTGCCGGAGCAGCAGGCTCGGCCGGAGCCTCGGCTGCCGGAGCAGCGACAGGCGCTTCCGGAGCAGGAGCCGGCTTGGGTCCGGGCTTCGGGCCGGGAGTCGGTGCACCGGAACCGGGCTTCGCAGCACCGGGAGTTGCAGCGTCGGACGTCGCCTCTGCCGACTTCGCAGCGGTGTCGGCAGCACCGGGCTTGCCAGCGCCGGGCTTCGCAGCACCGGGCTTGGCAGCACCGGGCTTGGCAGCACCGGTCTTGGCGGCACCGGGCTTGGCGGCGGCAGCGGGTGCTGCATCGCCGGACGACTTCAGTGAGGCGTCCGACTCGATGGCAGCGCGCAGCTTGCGCGCCACCGGAGGTTCGATGGTCGAAGAGGGGCTCTTGACGAACTCTCCGAGTTCCTTGAGCTTTGCAAGTGCGATCTTGCTGTCGACGCCGAGTTCGGCGGCGATCTCGTGTACGCGTGGTTTACCAGCCACAATTCTCCTGTCTGGGGTCGGTCCACCCAGACAGGGCAGACCACTAGTCGCGGACGGGTCTCATTTCGAGCCGTTCACTTTGTTTCCATAGCCGTTCAGCCTTTGTTTCTTGGTGGGTGCTGTTCGATGTTCCGCGTGTCCAGATCGCTGGAGACGCGCAGTGCTCTTCCGAAAGCCCGACGCCGCAGAGCGGCATCCATGCATTCCGGTGTCGGATGAACCCACGCGCCTCGCCCCGGCAGGACAGCACGTTCATCGATGATGAGCGTCTCGTTCTGGGACACCACTCTGAGAAGAGCGGCGCGGGGAGCACGCGTGCGACAACCGACGCACATTCGTACGGGTTCCATCTTACACCTGTGTTCCCGTCCGACTCACGCGAAGGGCGCGAGTCGGACGTGACGAGCGGTCAGTCCAGGACGCTGTCGGGCTGAATGTCGATCTTCGCGCCGGTGAGCTTGGCGGCGAGGCGAGCGTTCTGCCCCTCTTTGCCGATCGCGAGCGAGAGCTGGTAGTCGGGGACCAGGGCGCGCACCGCCTTGGTGTTCGCGTCGAGGATGAAGGCGCTGGTCACCTTCGCCGGCGAGAGGGCGTTCGCGACGAAGGGAGCGAGTTCCGGGTCGAAGTCGACGATGTCGATCTTCTCCCCCGCGAGCTCTTCGGTGACGGCGCGGACGCGACGGCCCATCTCACCGATGCAGGCACCCTTGGCGTTGATGGCCGGGTCGTTGGCCCGCACGGCGATCTTCGTGCGGTGGCCGGCCTCGCGGGCCAGCGAGACGATCTCGACGAGCCCGGCCGCGATCTCCGGGACCTCCAGCGCGAACAGCTTGCGGACGAGCCCGGGGTGCGTGCGCGAGACGGTGATCTGCGGCCCCTTGAGGCCCTTCGCGACACTGGTCACGTACACGCGGAGGCGCGACCCGTGCGTATACTCCTCGCCCGGCACCTGCTCCTCGGGAGGAAGGATCGCCTCGACGGCCCCGAGGTCGACGTGGATCATGCGGGGATTCGGACCCTGCTGGATCACTCCCGCGACGATGTCGCCTTCCTTGTCCTTGAAGTCGCCGAGCACGACGTCGTCCGCGATGTCCCGCAGACGCTGGCTGATGACCTGCTTGGCGGCGAAGGCCGCGATTCGTCCGAAGTCGTCGGGTGTCGCATCCTCTTCGCCGATGATCGCGCCCTCTTCGTCTTTGACGACCTGCAGCACGGCGACGTGCCCGGTCCGACGATCGAGTTCGACGCGAACCCCTTCGGGGGTGGCTCCGTCTGCGGAGACGTGCTTCGAGTAGGCGGTCAGGATGGCCTGTTCGATGATCGAGACGAGTTCATCGAAGGGAATCGCCTTCTCCTTCTCGATCCCACGCAGCAGACTCAGTTCGATATCCATGACGGCTCCCTATTCAGCTCTCGTCGCGCGGGTGTGCTCGCACGACATCCGTACCACGATACCCTGTGCCCACCGCCCCATGCCACGGCGGCCGCCGCACGGTCGCGCTGACCAGATCGCAGGAGGACCCAGTGACCACATTCGACACCATCGTGATCGGGGCGGGGATGTCGGGAGTCACCGCAGCGCGAATGCTCGCGGACGCCGGCGAGAGAGTCTTGGTGCTCGAGGCTCGCGATCGCGTCGGCGGTCGGATGAACACCGACCGGACCGCCGGTTTCCCCGTCGACCTCGGAGCATCCTGGGTGCACGGGATCCAGGGGTCGCGCCTGTGGGATCTCGTGCAGGCGCTGGACATCCCCACGATCGAGTACACGGTCGGCAGCTTTCAGGCCGGTGGCCGCCCGATCGAGAACTTCGACGGGAACGGCACGCCGATGGATGCCGCGAGCACGGCGCAGTGGATCGAAGACGTCGCCGCGGCCGACCGCCTGCTGGTCGAGGAGATCGCCACGTCCTCCCCCGGCGACACGTACCTCGATGTGACCGAGCGGGCGCTCGACCGCTCCGGGTTCGATCCGGAGCGCATCGACGAGGTGCGTGAGTTCTTCCGGCACCGCGTCGAGGAGCAGTGCGGAGCCTGGATCGGCGACCTCGGCGCGCACGGACTCGACGAGGACGCCATCGACGGCGACGAGGTGATCTTCCCGCGCGGTTACGACGAACTCCCCCGTCGGATCGCCGACGGGCTCGACATCCGGCTCGAGCACATCGTGACGCGGGTCGCCCGGACGCCGGACGGCGTCGTCGTCACGACCGACGCAGGCGACTTCTCCGCCCGCAGCGGGCTGGTCACGGTGCCGCTCGGTGTGCTCAAGGCCGGTTCGATCGACTTCGTCCCTCCTCTGCCCAGCGCCGTAGCAGGCCCCGTCGAGCGTCTCGGAATGGGCGTCTTCAACAAGATCTTCATCCAGTTCCCGGAGCGCTTCTGGGACGAGGAGAGCTATGTGATTCGTGCGCTCGGCGAGGCCGGTGAGCACTGGCACTCCTGGTACGACGTGTCGGCGGTCAGCGGACGGCCGACCCTCCTCACCTTCGCCGCCGGCCCCTTCGGACGTCGGATGCAGGATCTCGCCGACGAGGAGATCGTCGCAGACGTGCTCGGCGCGCTGCACACGCTGTACGGCGACGCCATCGGTGCGCCCACGGCGCACTGGATCACCCGTTGGGGGCACGACCCGTTCTCGAACGGGTCGTACTCGCATCTGGCCGTCGGGTCATCGCATCACGATCACGACGACGCGGCCGGCCCCGTCGACGGCGTGCTGCACTTCGCGGGTGAGGCGACCTGGGGCGATGAGCCCGCCACAGTGGGGGCCGCCTACTACTCCGGCCACCGCGCTGCCGAGCGCATCCTCGGGCACGAGGTCGACCTCGCCTCGTTCGCGGCAGGAATCAGAGCGCGGGAGCAGAATCCAGCGAGTTGATCGCACCGATCAGACGGAACAGGTTGCCGACCTGACGCTGGTCGAGGTGGAGCGCGAGCCGCGGCAGGTGCAGCACGTCGTCGTCGGCGACCTCAGGTGACCGGGGCGCGGACCGCTCGATACGGCCGCTCACCAGCATCCCGGCGAACTGCTCGTTGAGCCGCTCGAGCTCGGCATCGGTCGGTTCGGTACGGAGGCGGAGCACGAGGGTGTCCCCCACCCAGCGCAGCGAATCGTAGTTGCGCCAGAAGCCTGCGATCACCGCGGCCGCCGACTCGACCGAGTCCGTGATGACGACGCGGTCGAAGTCGCCTTCGGAGATCACTCCCGTCGGCGCGAGATCCTCGTCGATGAAGCGCTTGAGCCCGTTCCAGAACGTGCCGCCGGGTTCGTCGAGCAGCACGATGGGCGTCGGCTCGGCCTTGCCCGTCTGCTGCAGAGTCAGGAGCTCGAACATCTCGTCCAGAGTGCCGAATCCACCCGGAAGGCAGATGAAGCCGATGGACTCCTTGATGAGCATGAGCTTGCGGGTGAAGAAGTACTTCATCGCGACGACGTGGTCGCTTCCCGCGACGAGGCTGTTCGCCTTCTCCTCGAACGGCAGTCGGATCGAGACGCCCAGCGAGAGCGCTGGTCCTGCGCCTTCAGCAGCCGCCTGCATGATTCCGGGGCCGGCGCCCGTCACGACCATCCAGCCGTCTGCGGCGAGGGCCTCGGCGACGGCTCGCGCCTGGACGTAGAGCGGATCGTCCTGCCGCGTGCGGGCAGATCCGAAGACCGTGACCTTGGGCACTCCCTCGAAGGGCGCGAAGAGTCGGAAGGCGTCGCGCATCTCGGCCAGCGCCGCGGAGGCGATCTTGAGGTCGAGCCTGTTGGTGCCGTCCTCGCCCAGCAGGATCGCCGTACGCATCATGCGCATCACCAGACGCCGATCGGTCTTGACCCCGGCTTCATCCAGCACGGCGTTGATCTCGGAGCTCAGCGATTCCGGCAGCGGTTCCTCGGTCATGTCTCCAGACTGTCACGCGTGATCGGCCCCGCGTGCGGCGCAACGCCGCCCGCGATCATGTGGCGCTCTTCCTGTCAATCCCCGTGCCTCTCGGTCACGCACGTCCGAAGCTGTCGACATGACAGAGATCACCGGACCTGAAGCCCTGGCACGTGTCGCCGAGCTCGTGGAGGACATCGACTTCACGATGCTGACGACGACCGACGATGACGGCAATCTCGTGAGCAGACCCATGTCGACGCGGCAGATGGACGACGCCGGCGACATCTGGTTCTTCACCGCGGAAGACACCGAGAAGGTCGACGAAGCCCGCAAGCACCACGACGTCGGATTGTCGTACTGCGATGCCAAGGGGATGCGTTATGTCTCGGTCGCAGGCAAAGCGACGATCGTGCACGACCGCGCGAAGATGGAGGAGCTCTACTCCCCGTCGCTGGAGATCTGGTTCGCGGACGGCCTCGACACCCCCGGAATCGCCCTGCTCAAGGTGACACCGACCGTGAGCGAGTTCTGGGAGCCCGCGAAGGGGAAGATCGCCATGGCAGCGGGAGCACTGAAGTCGCTCGTCACCAAGGACACACCCGATGACGACATCATGAACCACGGGCACATCGTCTGCTGACGCCCGACCCGCTCATGAGGATGCCGCGCACCCCGGGATGGGGATGCGCGGCATTCTCATGACGGCGATCAGCGCCTGCTGAGCTTTTCGATGGCCTCGGCCACCGAGACCGAGTCGCGCTCACCCGTGCTGCGATCCCACAGCTCGACCTGGCCCTCGGCAGCACCGCGCCCGACGATCACGATCTTCGGAACACCGACGAGCTCGGCGTCGCCGAACTTGACTCCGGGCGACACTTTCGGGCGGTCGTCGTAGAGCACGTCGAGACCCGCGGACTCCAGCTGCACCGACAGGTCGGCGGCGACATCGAACGCGACCTGATCGCGACCGGCGGCGACGACCTGCACGTCGAAGGGGGCGACGGATGCGGGCCAGATGAGCCCCTTCTCGTCGTTGTTCAGCTCGGCGATGATCGCGAGGATTCGCGTCACGCCGATGCCGTACGACCCCATCGTGACGGTGACGAGCTTGCCGTTCTCGTTCAATACCTTGAGTCCGAGCGCTTCCGCGTACTTGCGGCCCAGCTGGAACACGTGGCCGATCTCCATACCGCGTGCGAGTTCGACCGGACCGGAACCGTCGGGCGCCGGATCGCCCGCGCGGACGTTCGCGATCTCGACGATGCCGTCGGCGAAGAAGTCACGCCCGGCGACGACTGAATGCGCGTGCTTCTCGTCCAGGTTCGCACCGGTGATCCAGCTCGTGCCCTCGCTCACACGGGGGTCGACCAGGTAGCGGATACCGGTCGCCGATTCCTCGCCGAGCACAGCTCCCGTGGGAGACCAAGGGCCGATGTAACCCTTCACAAGCAGCGGGTTCTTCTCGAAGTCGTCTGCCGTGGCGGTCTCGACCTCTGCGGGCGCGAATGCGACTTCGGCGCGCTTCTCGTCGACCTCGCGGTCGCCGGGGATGCCGACGACGACGAGTTCACGGGTTCCGTCGAGGTGCGTGAGCGCGAGCACGACGTTCTTGAGCGTGTCCGCAGCCGTGTAGTCGCCGTCCAGGTTCGCGTTCGAGTGCGCGACGAGCGTCTCGATCGTGGGCGTGTTCGGCGAGTCGAAGATCACCGGCACCGCATCCGCGTCGAAAGCGATCGCGTCAGGCACGGCCGTCGTGAACGCCTCCACATTGGCGGCGTATCCGCCGGCGCTGCGGACGAACGTGTCTTCGCCGACAGGAGTCGGGTGCAGGAACTCCTCGCTGCGCGAACCGCCCATCGCTCCGGCATCCGCCTGGACGATGACGTACTCGAGCCCCAGACGCTGGAAGATGCGCTCGTAGGCATCCCGCTGAGCCTGGTAGCTGACGTCGAGACCCTCATCGGATGAATCGAAGGAATAGGCGTCCTTCATCGTGAACTCGCGTCCGCGAAGCAGTCCTGCCCGGGGACGAGCCTCATCGCGGTACTTGTCCTGGATCTGGTAGATCGTGAGGGGAAGATCCTTGTACGACGAGTACAGGTCCTTCACGAGCAGCGTGAAGGCCTCTTCGTGCGTCGGAGCGAGCAGGTAGTCCCCGCCCTTGCGGTCCTGGAGACGGAACAGCAGGTCGCCGTACTCGTCCCAGCGCCCGGTGGCCTCGTACGACTCGCGGGGCATCAGAGCCGGGAAGTGCACCTCCTGCGCGCCTGCTGCGGCCATCTCCTCGCGGACGACGGTCTCGATCTTGGCCTTGACGCGGAGCCCCAGCGGGAGCCACGCGAAGATGCCGGCAGCCTGCGGCCGGATGTACCCGGCGCGGATCAGCAGCTTGTGGCTCGCGACCTCTGCGCCTGCAGGGTCTTCACGGAGCGTGCGGAGGAAGAATTTCGAAAGACGAGTGACCACCGGGCAAGTCTACTGACCGGTGGTCACTCGTTTTCGCGATGCGTCAGTTGAGGGCGGGGAGTCCGTTGGGGATCACGCCGCCGGCGTACAGGCTCGCCGCGAGCTCCTGCACGGCGGTGAGTGCGACCCGCTGCGGAAGGGGCCCGTAGGAGATGCGAGCGACGCCGAGCTTCTCGTACTCCGACGCCGCGAGGGTGCCGGGCAGCCCGATCACGCTGAGCTTGCCCTCTCCGAGACCCTCGACGAGCTGACGTGTGATGTTGGCGTCGAGCATGCCGGGGACGAAGACGGCGGTGGCTCCGGCGTCGAGGAACGCACGGCCGCGCTGGATCGCGTCGGCGACGCTCTCGGCGACGGGACGATGTCCGGCGCGCACGAATGCGTCGGTGCGGGCGTTGAGAGCGAACGGAATGCCCTCTGCCTCGGCCGCCTTGACGATGGCCTCCACCACGGCGACGGACTCGTCGAAGGGCTTGAGGCGGTCCTCGACGTTGGCGCCGACGACACCCGCGCCGATCGCGAGACGCGTGGTCTCGCCTGCGTCACCGTAACCGTCATCGAGATCAGCGGTCACAGGAACGGAGACGGATGCCGCGATGCGCCCGACCATGTCGATCATGATGTCGCGGGTGATGGCGCCGTCCTCGAATCCGAAGGAGGCGGCGATACCGTGTCCCGCGGTGGCGATCGCCTTCGTCTCCGGGAGCTTCGCGACAGCTCGGGCGGACACGACGTCCCACACATTGACGACGCGGAGGATCTCCGGTGCTTCGTAGAGTCCGATCAGGGTCTGGGCTTTCGCAGCAGTGGTCATGCCCCCACGCTAACGCCCAGTATTCCGGTCGGGGCCGGAGGGACACGGAAGTCACAGGTTCCGGACAGTGCGTCGACCTTCATCGACTCGGACCCCACGGCGCGGTTCTCCCTGCAAGCCATTGTCGTGTTCCGGCATGTCGATGTTCTCGACCTAGGGGCGGGTTTTCTCCCCTGAACTGGGGCGGGAATGTCTGTGGTCCGTGGTGTGATGCAGGCATGACGGCACTGATGGACGCGACGGTGGAGCAGATGGGTGCGCTCGGTGCTGTCACCGAGATGCTCGTCGAGGTCGATCGCACGATCGGGTCGTTGTTGGCCGCGCGTGACGGACTCCTCGCTCTCGGGTCGCGGATCGCCGTCGAGGCGGCCGGGCAGGCCGAGGAGGCGACGGCAGACGGGGTCGATCTGGCTACGCGGGCGGTCGCGGCTGAGTTCGGCGCAGCTCTGCGGGCCAGCGACCGGACGGTGCAGCGGCACATGCTCGATGCCGAGGTCATGGTGTCACGGTTCCCGCGGGTGTGGCGGGCGCAGGGTGCAGGTCTCATCAGCGCCGCACATGCGCGGGTCATCGTCGATGCGGGCCAGCACCTTGACGATCCTGCCGCGCGCGATGCGTATGCCGCGCAGCTTGTCGCGTTCGCACAGACCGAATCCCCGAACCGGGTGGGTCGGATGGCGAGGCGGGTCGCGGACCGGTTGCAGCCGCGCAGCATCGACGCCCGTCACGCCGATGCCCGCAAGGAGCGTCGCGTGTGGATGAAGAACCGGGCCGATGGGATGGCGGAGCTGAGCGTCTTCGGCCCGGCCGCGCTCGTGCGCGGCGCGTTCGAGAGGGTCACCGCGATGGCGAACGCGGCCCTCGCTGATTCGTCGAACGGATCCAGTTCTCGGTCGTCCCGGGACGCGTCATCTCGTGACGAGCGCACGCTGGGGCAGGCCCGCTGCGACGTCGCCCTCGACCTCCTGCTCACCGGCGCACCGGCCGGACACGACACCGCAGAGGGGATGCTCGGAGCCATCCGAGCGACCGTGTCGATCACCGTCCCCGTGATGTCGCTGATCGGCGCGAGCACTGCGCCGGCTGAACTCGACGGGTGCATCCCGATCGACATCCGCACCGCGCGGTTGCTCGCCGGCACGGCGGCCGGGTGGGATCGGGTCCTGACCCATCCGATCACCGGGGCCCTGCTCGCGGTCGACCGATACCGACCGTCCGCCGCCATGAGACGACACCTGATCGCCCGAGACCAGCGATGCCGATTCCCGACTTGCGGCTATGCCGCCCGAGACTGCGACCTCGACCACACCCTCGATCACGCCACAGGCGGGGCCACCGACAACGACAACCTCGGCGACCTCTGCCGGCGCCACCACTCCTTGAAACATCTCACACCGTGGCATGTCGAACGCCTCGGCGACGGTGTCTTCGCGTGGACCAGCCCGACCGGACAGACGTACATCGACAAGCCCCCGGCGCAGAACACCACCACCGTCACGGAAGGGGACATGCCACCGCCCTTCTAAGAGGTTTCCGTCCGAAGCCACAGACTCCGGAGATGATCGTCACGCGTTGGAGGTGCCACGCGGGGCCTCGTCGCGCCGTCGGCAGTGCTCTGTCAGCTTCTCCCCCATCGCACCCGCCGGCCGGAGACACGTCCCCCGCAGCGGGCGACATAGTGTGGGGTCATGCCTCAGCGCCGATCCCACGTTGCTCCGTCCGCCACGCAGACGGAACTCACCGCGGCGCTCGCCGCCCTCCAGGAGTCTCTGGACGCTCCCGCTGACTTTCCGGCCACGGTGCTGACGGAGGCGGCCGCTTCGGATGCTGCGACTCCCGAACTCGACCTGCGCGACGTCCCGTTCGCCACCCTCGATCCACGCGGTTCTCGTGATCTCGACCAGGCCTTTCACCTCGAGCGGCGGGAAGGCGGATACACCGTTCGCTATGCGATCGCCGATGTGCCCGGATTCGTGGTTCCCGGCGGTGCGGTGGACGCGGAGGCCCGTCGTCGGGGCCAGACGCTGTACGCGGCGGACGGCACCATCCCTCTGCATCCGAAGGTGCTGAGCGAGGATCGCGCATCGCTGCTGGCGGATGTGGATCGCCCCGCGCTCGTCTGGACCTTCGCCCTCGATTCTGCTGGGGTCGTCGAGGACTCCCAGCTCGACCGGGCCCTGATCCGCTCGCGCGCGCAGCTCGACTACGTCAGCACCCAGGCGGCGCTCGACCGGGGCGAGGAAGGCCCCGCTACCCTGCTTCCGGAGATCGGCGCTCTGCGGATCGCGCTGGAGAAGCTCCGAGGCGGCGCGAGCCTGAATCTCCCGGACGAGGAGGTCGTGCGAGGAGTCGACGGAACCTACTCGATCGAACGTCGGCACCCGCTTCCCGTCGAGGAATGGAACGCTCAGCTGTCCCTCATGACGGGTATGGCGGCAGCTTCCCTGATGATCGAGGCCGGCATCGGCATCCTGCGCACGATGCCACAGCCCGACGAGAAGTCCTTCGATGCGTTCCGGCATCAGACCGAGGCGCTCGGTCGCCCCTGGACGACGGGCCGGTACGGCGACTACCTGCGCGAGCTGGATCGCGCAGACCCCATGACACTCCCGATTCTGGAGGCGGCAGCGTCGCTCTTCCGCGGAGCGGGCTACGTGACCTTCGACGGCTCGGTGCCGTCCGACACCGAGCAGGCGGCGATCGCCGCACCGTACGCGCATGCCACGGCGCCCCTGCGTCGTCTCGTCGATCGCTGGTCGCTCGCGATCTGCCTCGCCGTGTCCGAGGGGCGCGAGGTGCCGGCCTGGGTCCGCGAGTCTCTCGCTGATCTCCCGGCACTGATGCAGGAGTCCGGTCAGCGCGCGTCCAGGCTCGATTCCGCGACGATCAACTGCGTCGAGGCCGCGCTGATGACTCCCCTGGTCGGTTCCACGATCGATGCGACCGTGATCGAGATCCGCGGCGAGCGGGCGACGGTCCAGATCGCCGATCCTGCCGTCACCGCCTCGGCCCCGATTCCGGACGGTGCCGCTCCCGGAGCCGTCGTGCAGCTCCACGTCGTACGCGCCGACATCAGCCGCGGTGAGATCGAGTTCTCCGTCTGACCGCCTAGGCTCTGGGCCATGCCGATCTCGCCATATCTGAGCGACCTTCGCGAGCGTGTGGGTCATGCTCTCCTTCTGCTCCCCGCCGTCACGGCGGTCATCCGGCGAGACGATCGATTTCTGCTCTGCCGGCAAGCGCACTCGCGCGATTGGGGACTCCTCGGCGGCGGAATCGAGCCGCTCGAGAAGCCGGAGGATGCGCTGCTCCGGGAGGTGCACGAGGAGATCGGCGTCGCCGCCACCGTCCACGGAATCGTGGGTGCGTACGGGGGCGAGGATCTGATCGTGAGCTATCCGAACGGCGACAGTGTCGGTTACACCACGATCGCCTACTCGTGCTCGATTCCGGCCGACTCCGAGTTCGTGTTCGCAGACGGGGAGCTCATCGAGACGGGGTGGTTCACGACGGCGGAGATCGCCCGGCTTCCGCGAGATCGATGGGTGGACAGGATCATCGGCGATGCACGCCGTCTGGACGAAACGGCAGTTGCGCATCAGATCAACGTCGTCGAGAAAGCCGTGTGCTACGTCATCGCGGAGGGTCTCCTGCTCGTCTTCACCCACGACGACACCGACATACTCGCCACCGGCGTTCAGGTTCCTGCGGGCACCGTGCGCGATGACGAGAGTGCTGCTCAGGCCGCTGAGAGAGAGCTGTTCGAGGAGACCGGTCTCCGTGGCACGGTGACGCGCAGCCTCGGCGTCGAGTTCTACGACCTCGCCCCGTTTCGCGATGAAGTGGCTCTCCGACATTACTTCCGGCTGGAGGTCGCCGATCCCGAGGTCTCCGCCGTCTGGCAGGCCGGCGAAGCCGAGCCGGCGTCCGGCGGCCCACCCATCTCGTGGACATGCCGGTGGATCCCGCTCACTCAGGCGCATGTGCTCGCCGGGGGCCTCGGAGCTCGACTCGGCGCAGCCCTCCGTTGACCGCGCCGCTGACGTCGGAACGCGCACGGACGGACGTTACGCTTGCGGCGTGGACCACCTCGCCGTCGCTGAACGATTCGTCGCCGCCCGTTACCCCGGTGCAGTCGTCGCCATCGTGGCGGGAAGCACCGCACGCAGCGAGCGCACCCTGACGAGCGACATCGACCTGCTGCTCCTCGGAGAAGAGCTCTTCCACGCCGAAGACCAGACGAGCGAGGCCTCGACCCACGAGTTCGACGGCGAGATCTTCGAGGTGTTCGCCTATACACCGGCAGGTTTCGACGAATGGGCCGACCGAGGCATCGCACAGCACCGACCGGTGACCGTGCACATGCTCGTCGAAGGCACCGCGATCCGAGACGACGGCCGCCTCGCCGCTCTCCGCCGTCGATGGCAGACGGTCCTCGACACGGGCCCCTCACTCAGCGCGCAGGAGTCCGCATTCCGTCGCTACGTCATCACCGATGTGCTCGACGACCTCAGAGATGCCACAGACTCCCTCGAGCAGCATGCCGAGGCGTCGATCCTGTTCGAGAGGATCGCAGAGCTCATTCTTCTCAGCGAGGGACGCTGGATAGCGACGGGCAAATGGCTTCCGAGGCGGCTCCGAAACCTCAGCAGCGAGCGCACCGAGCTGCTGAGCACCCCACTGCTCGACCGCGACTACGCGACGTTCGCCGCCCGTGTGGAAGACGAGCTCGATCGTGCCGGCGGCCGGGTGCAGAGCGGCTTCGTGCGCTGAGCAGACTCGCGCGCTGAGCAACCTCGTGCGCTGAGCAACCTCCGGCGATGACCTGGCTCAGGAAGCGGGCACTGCCCGCGTCGTCATGACCAGAAGCTGCGGATCTGTCAGGTCGAGCGTCACCGAGATCGAGACGAACTCGGCGAGGGATGCCACATGCGTGCCGCCGCACAGGATTTCAGCCGTGCCTTCAGGAAGCTCGCAGTGCCAGCTGCGGCTGTCCACGATCGTCGGCCCCTCGGTCACCACTCGGCTCGACGCGCCCGACGCGACCCAGTCGGCCAGCCGTGCGTTGATCGACGCCTCACGCTCCGCGAGCGTCGCCGCGAACGTCTCGGTGTCGAATCCTGCCCTGCGCAAGCTCTTGCCCAGCCGGTACTCGTCGACCGCACCGTCCGCATGGATGCGGCTGGACTGATTGGCCTTGCCCTCGAAGTTCGGGGCGCCCAGGGCATCCTCTCCCGGATCCTTGCGCCACAGATCCGCGAGGGCGAGATCAAGCGCCAGAGACGCCAGGTGACAGGCTGTGTGTCCTCGACTCAGACCGGCCCGACGGGACGAGTCGACCGACAGTTCCACGCGTGCGCCCTCCACCAGCCAGGACGGGGTCTCGCCCTCGAGAGGATGGCCGACGAGCCACGTCCAACCCTCAGCGCCGCGCTTCGCTGGGATGTCGGATCCCACCGCGAACTCGCCCTCGTCAGACACCGCGACCATCAGAGCCTCGGTGACGCGGACGGCGGACCCCTCGAAAGCGATCTCGCCGCTGTCGCCCGGCTGATCCGGCCAGGTGTGATCGACCGGGTGGAACGGCGTCGCGTCCACGACGACGACCGTGCCTGCGGACGTCGATTCGACCCGGGCGACAGTGCTCGATCCCGAGACATCGCCGCCGGCGAAGGACACGACGGTTGACGAGGACATGGGGCTCCTTGAGAGGTTCATGACGAGCGCCGCCCCCCGCAGGAGGGGTCGTGCGATCGAATCAGTGGGACGGCGGGATGGTGAAGCTCGCGAGCCTGTCCCCGTCGACGACGAGGATCCCATCGGATTCTCCGGTGAAAACGCTGCTGGTCCACCCGAATCGGATGCGGGTGGTGTCGCCCTCCGTCGTCGCGGACAGGACCGTCATCCGGGCTCCGGCGCCGATCGCGTCGGTGTCGGCCCAGCTGCGCACGCCGTCGCGCCCCGCTTTGACGGTGCCCCAGTCGCTCACGAAGCCCTCTTCAGTGAAGGCACCGACGAAGGCATCGGTGTCGGCTGCGTTGATCGCATCGACAAGCGCCTGGACGGGGGCTGGTACGGCTGGCTTCGGCGACGTCATCTCACGCGTCCCGACACTCAGACCGTGACGACCTGTGCGGTGCCGAGCGGCGCCTCGGGTCCCATGTCTGCGGCGATCCGGTTGGCCTCTTCGATCAGTGTCGCGACGATGTCGGCCTCGGGCACGGTCTTGATGACCTCGCCCTTGACGAAGATCTGGCCCTTGCCATTGCCGGAGGCGACTCCGAGGTCTGCCTCACGAGCCTCGCCAGGTCCGTTCACGACGCAGCCCATGACCGCGACGCGCAGCGGCACCGTCATGTCCTTGAGGCCCTCGGTCACGTTCTCGGCGAGCGTGTACACGTCGACCTGCGCGCGTCCGCACGACGGGCACGAGACGATCTCGAGTTTGCGCTCGCGGAGGTTCAGCGACTGCAGGATCTGGTGCCCGACCTTGACCTCTTCGGCGGGCGGCGCCGAGAGGGACACGCGGATCGTGTCGCCGATGCCCTCGCCGAGAAGGATGCCGAACGCGGTGGCGCTCTTGATCGTGCCCTGGAACGCCGGTCCTGCCTCGGTCACACCGAGGTGCAGCGGCCAGTCGCCCCGCTCGGCGAGAAGGCGGTACGCCTTGACCATGACGATCGGGTCGTTGTGCTTGACCGAGATCTTGAAGTCGTGGAAGTCGTGCTCCTCGAACAGCGAAGCCTCCCAGACGGCGCTCTCGACGAGAGCCTCTGCCGTCGCCTTGCCGTATTTGGTGAGGATGCGTCGGTCGAGCGAGCCGGCGTTCACGCCGATGCGCAGCGAGACGCCGGCGGCCTTGGCGGCCTCGGCGATCTTGCCGACGTTGCCGTCGAACTCGCGGATGTTGCCCGGGTTCACGCGCACAGCGCCGCATCCGGCGTCGATCGCGGTGTAGATGTAGCGCGGCTGGAAGTGGATGTCCGCGATCACGGGGATCTGACTCTTCATCGCGATGATCTTCAACGCGTCGGCATCATCCTGATGGGGGACGGCGACACGGACGATCTCGCATCCGGATGCGGTCAGCTCGGCGATCTGCTGGAGAGTCGCGTTGATGTCCGTCGTCTTCGTGGTCGTCATGGACTGCACGGTGACGGGGGCGTCACCGCCGACGAGCACCTTGCCCACCTTGATCTGGCGAGACTTGCGGCGAGGGGCGAGGACTTCGGGGATCTTCGGCATCCCAAGATTCACGGCTGGCACAACTCCCAGCCTACGCCGCCTGGATGCACGCAGGCTGGATGTCGCGCGGCTCGGACGCGCGTCATCCGGCCGGGGCGACAGTGCACGGTGTGATAGTTTTCAGCCCATGCTCGCGAACTTCACCTGGTGGCCCGCCTCTTAGGCGGTGTGTTCGCGTTCCCACGAATCCAGACCGCCTCCGGGGCGGTCTTTTCGTTGAGCCGAGCCGGAGCCATGCACAGGAGACACCGATGACCCTCTCACGTCTTGCCGAGCTCACCGCAGATCCCACGGCGTCGTTCGTGCTGATCGCGCGCGACGGCGCCGACACCGTCGAGTTGCTCACGGGTGAGGTCGTCGACGTCGACCTGCTCGCCGACATCCCGCTCACGATCGACGGGACTCCGCGCGAGATCTTCGCCATGGTGCCGTACCGGCAAGTGCGCGAGCGCGGATTCGTCGCCCAGGACGACGGAGCGCCGCTGCGCTGCATCGTGGTCGACGAGCACCTGCATCTCCCGGCGCCTGCGCTGGTCGCCGATCTGCCGTCCGCCGCCGTCCCCCTCCGCGACGGCGGATTCGACACCGCAGACGAGGAGTACGCCGCGATCGTCGAGACGGTGATCGCCGACGAGATCGGCCGAGGCGAAGGCGCCAACTTCGTGATCCGCCGCGACTTCACCGCCGAGATCGACGTCGACGACCGCACTGCCGCACTCACGTGGTTCCGCGCCCTGCTCACACACGAGCGCGGCGCCTACTGGACCTTCGCCGTCGTCACCCCCGGGCACATCGCCGTCGGCGCGAGCCCCGAGGCGCACGTCGTCGCCCGCGGCGGCGTCGTCACGATGAACCCGATCTCGGGCACCTTCCGGCACCCCGCCGGCGGTGCCACCAAGGACACGCTGGTCGACTTCCTCTCCTCCACGAAGGAGACCGAGGAGCTGTTCATGGTCGTCGACGAGGAGCTCAAGATGATGAGCGCCGTCTGCTCCGACGGCGGACGCATCACCGGGCCGCACCTCAAGGAGATGTCGCGCCTCACTCACACCGAGTACATGCTCCGCGGGCGCAGCGCGCTCGATCCTCGCGACATCCTCCGCGAGACCATGTTCGCGCCCACCGTCACCGGCTCGCCGATGCAGAACGCGTGCGCGGTCATCCGCCGCCACGAGAAGAAGCCGCGCGGGTACTACTCCGGCGTCGCAGCGCTGTTCACCCCGAATGCCGAAGGCGGGCACGATCTCGACGCTCCCATCCTCATCCGTACCGTCTATCTGAAGGACGGCTCGCTCAGTGTGCCCGTGGGGGCGACGCTCGTGCGCCATTCCGACCCTCACGGAGAGGTGTCGGAGACCCATGGCAAGGCGGCCGGAGTGCTCGGCGCGATCGGCGCGATCGACCGAGACAGTGCTGCTGAGGCCCGCGAGGACGCGGATGCACCGGGCGCACCGCAGTCCCTCGCGTCCGACCCCACGGTCGCGGCACTGCTCTCTTCGCGCAACGCGCGACTCGCGGACTTCTGGCTGAACCCCCAGGGCGACGACCTCACAGGTCCGTTCGCGGGGAGGACGTCGATCGTGGTCGACGCCGAGGACCGGTTCACGACGATGCTCGCCCACCAGCTCCGCCACCTGGGACTCGACGTCACGATCCGCGCATGGAGCGAGGTGACAGACACGGAGCTCGACTCCGCCGACCTCGTCGTCGCCGGCCCCGGCCCCGGCGACCCTCGCGACACCGACAGCGAGCGCATCGCCCGGATGCGACAGGTCGTCTCGGGCCGCGTCGACACAGGCGCACCGCTGCTCGCGGTCTGCCTGAGCCATCAGATCCTCAGCGACAGCCTCGGCATCGGCCTCGCCCCGCTCGGCGCACCGCATCAGGGGTTGCAGAAGGCTGTGCCCGTGTTCGGCGAGGATGCGTCGATCGGCTTCTACAACACGTTCACCGCCAGGGTCGCACCGGGAACCACATCCGTGGGTGCCGCCGAGGTGTCCGCAGACCCCGTGTCAGGAGACGTCTACGCATTGCGCGGCGAGCACTTCGCATCGGTGCAGGGCCACCTGGAGTCGATCCTCTCCCGCGACGGCATCCGCACTCTGGAGCGTCTGGTCTCGCACGCACTCGCCTGAGCAGCGCTGCGACTGGTCCCCGCTCAGTCCCCGAACCAGCATCAGCTGCCGACCAGGATCAGCCCCCGAAGATCTTCACCGGGTTGAACACATCGGCGAGCAGCAGCACGGCGCCCATGACGATGAGCAGAGTGGCGACGACGACGGTCAGCGGCACGAGCCTGGTGGCGTCGACGGGCGCGGGCGGCGGACGACGGAACAGCTTCGCCCAGGCGCGACGGATGCCGTCCCACAGCGCGACGACGACGTGGCCTCCGTCGAGCGGCAGCAGCGGGATCAGGTTGAACACGAACAGAGCCACGTTCAGCGAGCCGAGGAGGCTCAGCAGAATGGAGAAGCGATTGAGGATCGGCGCGTCCGTGGCTGCGACCTCGCCGGCGATACGACCGACGCCCACGACGCTCAGCGGTCCGTTCGGATCCCGCTCGCTTCCCGTCACCAGAGACACGCCGGTCTCCCAGATGCGGACGGGGAGGGTGAGGATCATCGAGCCGACCCGCGCGACGGTGTCGCCGGCCATCTGCGGGCCGGCTGACAACGGCTGCTGCACGAAGCCCATCTGCGCACCCATGCCGACGTAGCCGACCTCCTTGACGACGGGTTGGCCGTCGTCCCCGATGACCGGCTGTCCGCTCGCATCCGTGATCGTACGCTCGGCCTCGATCGGCGTGATGCTCAGTGTCTTCTCCACGCCGTCACGGAGAACGACGAGATCGAGGGTCTCGCCGGGAGCGGCCTGCACGATCGCGGTCGCCTCCGCGAAGGTCGACACCGACTGACCGGCCACCGACACCAACACGTCGCGAGGCTTGATCCCCGCCTCCGCGGCCGGCGTCGCCGGGTCGTCGGCCGAGCACTCCGTCGCCGTGGAGCCGGCCGGCAGCACGCACTCGCTGACGGATGCGATCGTGGTCGTTCCCTGCTGGACTCCGATGCCCGCCAACAGGACGGTGAAGATGACGATCGCGAGGAGGAGATTCATCAGCGGGCCGCCGAGCATCACGATGACGCGCTTCCACACGGGCAGACGGTAGAAGACCCGATCCTCTGCGCCCTCCGCGATCGTCTCGTCGTTCGCGGATCGCGCGTCCTGCACGAGAGCCCGGAAGACGCCCTTCGCGGGCCCCGATGCGGTGGATGCCGGGTACATCCCCGACATCGAGATGAAGCCGCCGAGCGGCAGGAGCTTGAAGCCGTACTCCGTCTCGCCGATCCGCTTGGACCAGAGCCTCGGCCCGAAGCCGATCATGTACTGGCCGACGCGAACGCCGAACAGCTTCGCGGGCAGGAGGTGGCCGACCTCGTGCAGGCCGATCGAGAGGCCGAGGCCGATCAGCATGAACACGATGCCACCCAGATAGAGCAGTGCTTCCACTCCCCCAAGCTAGTGCTCGCAGCCTAGGAATAAGCCCCACGCCGCGACAGGGTCCGCCGGGCAGGCCCACTAGGCTTGTTCGGTGACCTCCCGCCAGCTGCGACTCCTGCGCGCGGCGTCGGCATCGGCGGTCGCCACGCTCCTCGCTGCGACGTCTCACACGATTGCCGGGGGCGCCGCGCCGCATCCGCTGCTGGTCGTCGCGGTCATGACGCTCGTCGTCCCGATCGCCGCTCTGATCATCGGCGGGCGAGCCTCACGGCTTCGAGTCGCGGCGACCGTACTGGTCAGCCAGGCGGTTTTCCACGTCGTGTTCCAGTTGCTGGGCACTCCGACCGGGACCACCGTGCTCTCCGGGCACCAGCATCACCTCGATCTCTCCGCCCTCGGCCCGACGGCGGCAGCGACCGCCCCCGACCTGCTCATGGTCATCGGCCACCTGGGCGCAGCGGTGATGACGATCGCACTGGTCTGGCACGGCGAATCGATGGTGCGTGCGGTCGCCGGGTGGATGCAGGCGCAGCTGCGCCGTGCGGTCACCGCATTCCGTGCGAGCCACCGGCATCCGATCTCTCCCGTCTTCGCCCTGCCGCTGCTGGTCGATCGCGCTCTCTCCGTCTCCCTGTCACGCCGAGGACCCCCGACGATCATCTGATCGTCACGTCGCCTCATCGAGGCGTTTCCTCACCCCGCGGATGCCGCGCTCATCTCTGCGCGCCCGCACGACAGGAATCAGGAGTTCCACCATGCGTTCCACCACCCGTCGTAACATCACCACTCGCCGCAACCTCGCCACCGGACTCATCGGAGGCGCGGTGCTCGCCCTCGCGATCCCCGCGATGGCCAGTGCGCACGTCAGCGTCAGCCCCGATGAGCTCACTGCGGGAGACCACGGCGTGCTCACCTTCTCGTTCGCCCACGGCTGTGACAACTCACCCACCACCTCGCTGAAGGTGACGATGCCCGAGGGGCTTGCCTCTGTCGCACCCACCATGGACAGCGACTGGACGATCGACATCGAGAAGGGCGACGACGGCCTCGTCAGCGCCGTGACCTACACCGCCGTGACACCGGTGCCGAACGAGCTGCGCGGCGCCGTCAGCATGTCGGTCGGGCTCGACGAGAAGACCCCCGAATCGCTCGCGTTCCCCGTGATCCAGACCTGCGTCGAAGGCAGCACCGAATGGACGCAGCTCGCAGAGGACGGCGAGGACCCGCACAGCCTCGACGCGCCCGCTCCCGTGGTCGAGGTCGCCGCCGCGGCCGCTGACGGCCACGGCGATCACGACTCTGCGGACGAAGCCGCAGACGCGGACGACGCCGATTCCGCTGCCGCCGATGAGTCAGGGGCTTCGAACGCGCTCGGCACGGCGCTCGGCGCAGGCGGCCTCGTCGCGGGCGTCGCCGCGCTCGTCGTCTCCGTGCTGGCCTACCGCCGCAAGGCGTGACGTCCTGGCGCGTCTCCTCGGCTCGATGGGGCCGAGGGGACGTGCCGCACCCCGTGATCTCTCCGGAGCCGTGAGAACATGGATGCGACATGTCGATTGAACAACAACCGAGCCTGCCTCCCGTGCTCCGCCCCGCGAACCCGCCCCGGCGTGAGCTGTCCGAACTAGCCTCTCGATTCGCGCGCGACGTCCGCGGGGAGGTGAGCGGTGTCACCCTGTCGGGGATCACGCTCGCCACCGCCGACCTCCGCCCCGGCGAGGCCTTCGTCGCGATCCGAGGCGTGAACCGCCACGGCGCCGAATTCGCGGTCACCGCCGCCGAGAAGGGCGCCGTCGCGATCATCACCGACGAGGCGGGCGCCGAGATCGCCGAGCCCGCGGGCCTGCCCGTGCTCGTCGTCGACGACCCGCGCGCGGTTCTCGGCGCGTTGAGCGCCTGGGTCTACGGCACCGGAGCAGGCGAGCCTCTCCCGCTGCTGTTCGCCACGACCGGAACCAACGGCAAGACGAGCGTGTCGCACCTGCTCGAGGGAATCCTCGACCAGCTCGGCGTGGTCACCGGGCTCTCCTCGACCGCCGAGCGGCACATCGCCGGAGAGGTCATCGTCTCGAGACTCACGACCCCCGAGGCATCCGAGATGCACGCACTGCTCGCGCTGATGCGCGAGCGCGACGTCGAAGCCGTGGCCGTCGAGGTCAGCGCCCAGGCGCTCTCGCGTCACAGGGTCGACGGCATCCGCTTCGATGTGGCCGGATTCACGAACCTCAGCCACGACCACCTCGACGACTACGCCGACATGCAGGAGTACTTCGAGGCGAAGCTCCCGCTCTTCCGCCCCGACCGCGCCACTCGCGGTGTGGTCTGCCTCGACTCCCCCAACGGGGCGATCGTGGTGGAACGAGCGGAGATCCCCGTCGTCACCGTCGGGACGCCGTCCATCGCGGCCGACCCCGCTGCCGCGGCTCGCGCCGACTGGGTCGTCGCGATCGATGACGAACGCGCGTCCGGGACCACCTTCACGCTGACGGGTCCCGCCGGATCCCTCACAACCACCGTCCCGGTGATCGGCCCTCACATGGCCGCGAACGCCGCTCTGGCGATCGTGATGCTGCTCGAGGGCGGCTACGCGTGGGACCGCATCGTGGCAGCCCTCGAGCGCGACGGCGGCATCGACGCCCACCTGCCCGGTCGCACACAGCTGGTTTCGGGCGACACGGGCCCCGTCGTCTTCGTCGACTTCGGGCACTCCCCCGACGCCTTCGAGAAGACTCTCGCAGCAGTGCGCCGCGTGACCCCTGGCAAAGTGCTGATGCTCTTCGGCGCAGACGGCGACCGCGACGCGAGCAAGCGCTACGACATGGCTCGCACGGCCGTCGAAGGCAGCGACATCCTCGTCGTCACAGACCACCACCCTCGCTTCGAGGACGCGGAATCGATCAGGGCTACTCTGGTCGCCGGAGCCCGCCGCGCACGCCCGGACGCGGAGATCCACGAGTACTCGCCGCCCGAGGCGGCCATCGTCGCTGCCGTCGGCCTCGTCGGCGAGGGCGACTCGATCCTGTGGGCCGGCCCCGGACATCAGGATTACCGCGACATCCGCGGAGTGCGCACCCCCTATTCGGCGCGCGAGCTCGCTCGCCGCGCTCTGCGCGCAGCGGGATGGCCGGTGCCGGACTCGCACTGGCCCGTGCCCTATCCCGACGAAGACTGATCACGGTCAGTGGCCGCAGCGACCGCTGCGGCCACTGTCGTCTCAGGCTGCGGAGATCAGCTGATCCGCTTTGCGGCGAGCCCAGTCCTCGGCCTCGGCAAGGGTCTCGACCGTGAGCGTCTGCGGCGGCTCATGGGCGTCGACCACCCGTGCGATCGTGTCGACGATCCCGAGGAACGGCAGTCGCCCTTCGTGGAACGCGTCGACCGCCTGCTCGTTCGCGGCGTTGTAGACCGCGGGGAACGTGGCTCCCGCACGGCCCACGGCCTTGGCGAGGGCGACGGAGGGGAAGGCTTTGTGATCGAGGGGCTCGAAGGTCCAGGACGTCGCCTGGGCCCAGTCGAGTGGGCGGCCCACGCCGCCGACGCGATTCGGCCAGTCGAGTCCGAGCGAGATGGGCAGACGCATGTCGGGCGGAGACGCCTGGGCGATCGTCGATCCGTCGATGAACTCGACCATCGAGTGCACGATCGACTGCGGATGCACGACGACCTCGATGTCGTCGTAGGCGACGTCGAACAACAGGTGGGCCTCGATGACCTCGAGCCCCTTGTTCACGAGCGTCGAGGAGTTCGTGGTGACCATCCGGCCCATGTCCCAGGTGGGATGGGCGAGGGCCTCCTGCGGAGTCACCTCGGCCATCTCGTCGCGCGAACGTCCGCGGAACGGTCCGCCGGATGCCGTGACGACGAGACGTCGCACCTCGGCATGGGTTCCACTGCGCAACGCCTGAGCGATCGCGGAGTGCTCCGAGTCCACGGGGACGATCTGATCAGGGGCCGCGGCGGCGAGAACGAGCTCACCGCCGACGATCAGCGATTCCTTGTTCGCAAGAGCGAGAGTCCGTCCCGCCTTGAGTGCCGCGAGGGTCGAGCCGAGCCCGATGGATCCGGTGATCGCGTTGAGCACGACGTCTGCCTCGACATCGCGCACCAGCTGCTCGGCCTCGGCGGCGCCGAGCGCCGTGCTCTCGACCTGGAAGGTCTGCGCCTGCTCAGCGAGCATCTCCGCGTTCGAACCGGCTGCGAGGCCGACGAGTTCGAAGCGACGGGGATTGGCGCGGATGACGTCGAGCGCCTGCGTGCCGATGGAACCTGTGGAGCCGAGGACGATGATGCGACGCATGCCGCCAGCCTATGGCAAGCCCTCGGCTCCTACGCCCTTACGGGGCCTGCTCGATGGGCGTGGTCGCGAGGATGTCGACGACGAAGACCAGCGTCTCGTTCTGCAGTTCGCTGCCCTCGGATGCGCCGTAGCCGTCCTTCGGAGGCATGGCGACGATGACCTGGGATCCGACCTGCTGGCCTTCGAGCGCCATCTTGAAGCCGGTCACGACGCCGCTCGTCTGGAACTGCGAGGGCTCCGCGTCGCGGCTCCAGCTCGAGTCGAACTCGGTGCCGTCCGACCACTTGACTCCGCGGTACTGCACGGTGACCAGGTCGCCGGCACCGACGACGGCTCCGTCGCCCTGCTTGAGGACGGCGACCTCGGTCTCGGCGGGCGCATCGGAGTCCGGGATGGTGATGGTGGGAGAGCCGGCGTCGTCGAGCTCGACGGTGGGCATGCCCTCGGTCGCATCGGCATCCGAACCGGAGGCGGTCTTGGGAAGCTGCTCGATGGTCTCGACGTACAGGATGCTCGGGTTCATGCCCTCCTGGGCGGCCGGGAGCGTCAGAACGACACTAGAGCCGATCGGGAGGCATTCCGCGGCGACCGTGAAGACGGTCGACTGGGTGGGGTCGACGATCTGCTGCGGCTGCTGCACCGCGAGAAGTGCGGACAGCACGCCGTCGGGACCGCGCTCCGAGGTGCTGAGCACCTCGTTGGTCGTGGCATCGATGAGCTGGTACCGCAGCGAGACGAGATCGCCGGGCATGACATCGTCACCGTCGCCCTCGACCACGACGGAGCGCTGGGCTTCGGCGAGATCGGCATCTGCGGGAACCGTGACCTTCGCGTCGGCGCCGGTGCCCTCGACGGACACGGCGTCGGAGCCTGCGCCGGAGGCGAGGTCGGCGAGGCAGGAGCTCTGCGCCGACGGATCGGGCGTTCCCGTCGATTCCGGTGCCGCATCGCCGGCGCACCCGGCAAGGAGCAGGGTCGCCGCAGCGACGGTGGACAGGACGATGAGCGGACGCTTGCGCACAGTGAGACCTCAGGATCGCGGGCGGGACACCCCATCATCCCTCATACCCCTTTGTCGATGCTGGGAGGCGCGCTCTGGCGCTTCATTCCCACCGCGGCATGGATCCGGGGGTAATCTGCTCTGATGACGTCAGAGCAGTCCGTGGAGCCCGAATCCTCGCCCGCAGAGACTGAGAAGCCTCGTCACGCCGGCTTCGCCTATGCGCTCGGACGCAGCCTCATCACTCCGCTCGCGCGCACGATCTACCGACCGCGCATCGAGGGCAGGGAGAACGTGCCGAAGGACGGCCCCGTCATCTTCGCGAGCAATCACCTGTCCTTCATCGACTCGATCGCGATTCCGGTCGCGGCTCCGCGCCCCGTGCACTTCCTCGCGAAGTCGAGCTACTTCGAAGGTCCGGGGCTCAAGGGCTGGTTCAGCAAGACCTTCTTCGAGTCCATCGGCGCGATCTCGGTGCGCCGCGGCGCAGGCAAGGCAGCTCTCGATGCACTCGACGTACAGCGTCAGCTGCTCGACGAGGGGCTCGCGGTGGCGCTCTACCCCGAGGGAACGCGCTCTACCGACGGACGTCTTTACAAGGGACGCACAGGGGTCGCCTTCCTTGCACTGCAGACCGGCGCGCCTGTCGTCCCCGTGGGGCTGATCGGCACCGACAAGGTGATGCCGGTCGGCGCCAAGGTGCCCACGCTCAAGGAGCGCATCACCGTGCGGTTCGGTGAGCCGCTGGATCTCGCCCCCCACGGACCCGCCACGAGCGGTCGCGCGCGCCGGCTCGCGACCGACGAGATCATGGCGGCGATCCATGCGCTGTCCGGGCAGGAGCTCGCCGACGCATACAACGAGGCGCCCGCTCAGGGCACGATCGAGAAGATCAAGCAGGCACTCCCGCACGAGCGCCGCTGAGGTCTCGGATCTCCTGATCTCCTGATCTCCTGATCTCCTGATCTCCTGATCTCGGCCGTCGCGCGGCGCCGTCCGCCGCGGCTGGGCACCGCCCGCAGCGTCGGCGGACCTAGCTCTGTGCGCGCACCGTGGCCTCGTGACGCACCGGGAAGTTCATGGAGTTGGCGATGAAGCACCACGCGTTGGCCTGTGCGTGTGCGCGTTCGGCGGCGTCGATCATGGATGCATCCGCGACCACGACCTCGGGCCGCAGCATCACCTCGACGAAGGCTCCGCCACCCGTGCCGTCCTCACGCATCATGCCCGAAGCGGTGTCTCTGTAGGAGACGACCACGACACCGGCGGTGACGCAGGCGTGCAGATACGAGAGCAGATGACACTCGGAGAGCGAGGCGAGCAGGAGGTCCTCGGGATTCCAGCGCGAGGGATCACCGCGGAACGGCTTGTCGGCGGATGCCAGGACGTCTGGCTTGCCCTCGACCTCGAGCGTGACGTCGCGGCGGTAGTCGCGATAACCGCTGGTCCCCGTGCCGGAGTTCCCGGTCCAGGTCGACGTGAGGGAGTAGCGGTGCTCGCCGAGAGGCGCGGGACGATCTGCCATGTCGACAGTCTGCCAGCCGCAGCGAACCTCGGAAACCGCTCCGCCCTGTCACAGCCCCCTGCCGAACCGACGATATCCTGAGGAGGTGCTGGAGACTCTCACCGTTCAGGATGCCGTAGAACTCGCCGTGATCGAACGGAGCGGGTTCATCGAATCCCGCCACGCCGGAGCGGCGGTGGTCCTCTCCCCCGACGGCGACGTCATCGCCCGTCACGGCAATGCGGATGCTCTGATCCTGCCCCGGTCGAGCCTCAAGCCGCTCCAGGCGGTGGCGTGCATCACGGCCGGCGCCTCTCTCGAAGGTGAGCAGCTCGCCATGTCGACCGCGAGTCACAGCGGCACGGATCGGCATGCCTCCGTCGTGCGCGACGTGCTCACCGAAGGCGGACTCACCGAAGACCACCTCGCCTGCCCGCCGGCCTGGCCCGGAGACACGTCCGCTCGCGACGAGCTGGTGCGCGAGCACGGGGCGCAGACCCGGATCCGCATGAACTGCTCCGGGAAGCACGCGGCGATGCTGCGGGCCTGTGTCGCCACGGGCTGGCCCACCGACGGGTACCTCGATCCCGCGCATCCGCTCCAGGTGCACATCCGCGATGTCATCGAGCGCCTCACGGGCGAGAAGGTCGCCCACACGGCGATCGACGGATGCGGCGCGCCGGTGTATGCGCTCACCTTGACCGGCCTCGCCCGATCGATCCATCGGATCGGGACCGCCTCTGACCGCTCCCCCTTCGCTCTGCACCGTGTCGCTGGTTCGCTGGTGCGCGCGGTCCGCGAACACCCCTGGACGATCGACGGCCCCGGTCGCCCTGACACGATCGCCATCGAGAAGCTCGGGGTCTTCGCGAAGGGTGGCGCCGAGGGCGTCATGGTCATGGTCGCTCCGAACGGAACCACCGTCGCCCTGAAGATGCTCGACGGCGGTGCACGCGCCTCCACGATCGTCGCTGCGACGCTCCTCGCGCGAGCTGGCGGACTGACCGACGCCGAGGTCGCGACGCTCGGTGCCGCACTGTCGCTCGAGGTGCTCGGCGGGGGCACGGACGTCGGAGTCATCCGGCCAGGCAGCGGCATCTGAGGCCACCCGCGGCAAGCGGATCCTTCTCGGGGAACGCGCCAGTCCTCGCGTGAGCCGACATCACCGCGGACCGACGAGCGCAGGGATCACCACGCGTCGCGGAGCGGAGTCTCCCGACAGCGACCATGCACGCCCGGCATGGGGGCGGGCATACGGCGGAAGTTCCCGCACACCTGCCAGCTGCCGCAGCTCCGTCGCATTCTCGGCTCTCACGAGCGCCTCACCCTCATTGCGAACCCGCTGCCACAGCCCCCAATGGCGCTGCCATGCGTCCGGTTCACCGATCAGGATCATCGGCCGCCCGCTATCGGACGGCTCCGCCGGCTCGCCCGAGACCGCCAGGACATCGCACTCGGGATACGCGCGAGCCAGTGTCTCGGCGACCACGGACGCGCTCGGTGTGACGAGAGCGTTCACTGCCGACCGTGGATTCCACCGGGCGTCCTCGTCGGCGTGCGTCGTCGCGCGCCGCTGGCCCGCCGAGCGGAGTCGCTCCTCCGGAACCCACGCGATCTGCAGCTCGTGGTCCCCCAACCGCAGGCGTCCTGGCGGGCGATCGCGGTCGTACCCGTCGGGATCCCCACCGGCGGCGAGGTGATCGACGCGGCTCGGCATGCGCAGCAGCCCGCGCTTCGGCAACGAGTCGAGCAGCCTCCCCACCTGCCCCGCCGCCCGCGTCGCCGTCACCACGAAAGTGGTGCCCCCACCGCTCCGCAGAATCTGCTCCCACAGCTGCGCAAGATGCTGGCCGTACTCGATCGGCAGGTCGTTGATCTGCGCATCGATGTCGTCGCAGAGCACGAGTTCCCGCCTCGGCGCACGTCCGGATACGAGTGCGATGACCGCATCCCAGGCACGCTCCGGGTCACGAGGTATCCACAGTGCCTCCGGATGCTGGCTCGCCAGAGCACGCAGGGCCGAGGTGCGACCGGAGCCGGGAGCGCCGATCAGGGCGATGCCGCGATCCGAGCCGACCGACAGGACCTCGAGTGGCTGACTCTGATGCTTCGGGTCGTCAACCCGCCCGAGGATCAGCTCGTCACGCGAGAGCTTCTCGCGGCTCAGATCGGCCAGAGGAAGAACCATCGGCAGCGCGGGAAGCCAGGGGCTCTGAGGCGTCTCGGCCCCTGCCCAGGTCACTGCGACAGCACGGAGGTCTGCCGCGCCGGTGAGAGCGACCCTCAAGGGAACCGGATCGGAGTCTTGAGGTCGACGAGCCAGGGCGAGCCCCCTCGACTCCACGCCACCCGGGAGGTCGGCGGCCGCATCCGTGCCGATCACCGCACGACTGTCTGCGGCCTCACCGACACGCAGACTCACCCGTAGCGGACAGTTCGCCGCGAGCGCATCCCGGATCACTCCGGATGCGCGCTGTGTACCGAGGATGAGATGCATGCCGAGCGCTCTGCCGCGAGCCGCGATGTCGGTGAACACGACACCGAGATCGGTGTGCTCCTGCAACAGCGCAGCGAACTCGTCGACGACGATCACCAGCCTCGGCATCCCGATCTCTCCGATATCGCGCGCGCCGGCTGCCGCAAGCACCGTCTCCCGTCGACGCAGCTCCGCCGTCAGACTGGAGACGCCGCGCCGCGCTCCCTGCTCATCGAGATCGGTGATCACCGCCGCGACCTGCGGGAGTGCCCGCAGCGGCTCGAACGCCGTACCGCCCTTGAAGTCCGCAAGCACGAAGATCACACGCTCCGGGCCGTGCACGCTCGCTATGGCCGTCACCCAGGACACCAGAAGCTCGCTCTTTCCGCTGCCGGTCGTTCCCGTGACGATGGCATGGGGCCCGTCGTCGACGATGTCGAGAATCACGTCGTCACGCTCACCCCTACCGATCGCGGCCGGCAGCCCACTTCGAGACACCGGTTGGGTGAGATCCTCGAGCCGCACTCCAGCGGGTAGTGTGTCGAGGTCTTCGGCGTCCTCGACACGAGACTCGCCGATGACGACGGCCTGCGCGCGCGACAGGCATTCCGCAGCCACCTCGATGATGCCCTCGGGGGTGCGGACTGCCGCGCGATGCGGTTCGACGATGTCGATCACCGTGGTGATGCCCTCCGGCACGTCGTCGTCGCGGCCAAGCAGCCAGAACATCGCATCCGCCGCCGGTCGCGACTCACCGGTCCGTGCCATGCCCAGCCGGAACGCCCTGCGGCGGACCGCACCCGCATGAGGGAAAGCAGACACACCCCACTCATCGAGGTGTTCTCCCACGACCGCGAGCTGCGCGGCGCCGAACCGCAGACACAGCTGGACGACCAGCGCTCGTGCCGCGGCTTCGACGATCGGAGGGGCTCCGCGCAGCGCGACCCCACTGCCGAGGGCCAAGGCGATCGGCACGTTCTCGAGCCGTCCGCACCTCGAGCGGAACTCGCGGTCGCGGTCTCCGTCTCCTCCCACGGCTCTCACCGCGCTTCGAACCGTCCCGCTGCCGACCACGAGCTCCGTCCCCGTGTCCGGCGGGACAGACCCGCGCAACGGGGCCTGCGCCAGGGACGACGCGGCGTCCGGCTGCCGGTGCCAGCGGATCTCACGCTCCTCTTCGTGGAGCTGCCTGAGTTGGGCTTCTGCCGACGACCAGGCCACGGCGCTCTCCTCCTCCGCCAGCCGATGCGCCTTGCGTCGGGAGCGCGCACCGTCGATCAGAGAAGCGAAGATCATCAGCGGACCGAGCGCCGCGAAACACAAGGAGAACAGCGAACCGGTCACGAGCCAGAGCACCACGCCGGCGATTACCGGCACCAGTGCCGCGATGAAGGGTGTGGGTGGTCTGCGCGGCGGCGCAGGGGCAGCAGGTATCACGATCGGCATGGAGTCCATGCCGATCAGTCGACACCATCGAGGGGGCGCGTCGGGTGCCCTCCACAGTCGTGCTGACTTATTCGGTGCGAGCTTCCGATGTGGAGGAAGACTCGTCCGCGACCTGCACGATGACGAGCGTCACGTTGTCGCGCCCGCCGTTCTCGAGAGCTGCGGCGAGCATGGCATCGACAGCCGCCGCAGGATCGGCGTGCTCACGGAGAAAATGCTGGATCCCGTAGTCCGTCAGCTCTTTCGTGAGGCCGTCCGAGCAGATCACGAAGCGATCTCCGGCGCGTACCTCGAGAGTGACGTAATCGGGAGCGGTCAGCTCGCTCGCACCGACAGCGCGAGTTATGACGTTGCTGTACGGGTGCCCCTCGGCCTCTTCCGGGCTGATCTTGCCCGCGGCGATGAGCTCTTGGACGACCGAGTGGTCGGTGGTCACCTGCACGAGACGGTCGTCGCGAAGAAGATAGACCCGCGAATCGCCGATGTTGAGTGCGGCCCAGTGCGGCTCGTCATTCTCGAACTCCAGGAACACTCCGGTGAGTGTCGTTCCCGTGCCCTCGTCGGTCGTCTCCGGGTGGTCGGCGATGTCGCCGACAGCCAACTGGAGAGCACCCTCGATGGATTCACGCTCGACGGCGCCTGAAGCGACGACGGCCTCGAGCCGGTCGACCGTGCTCCGGCTCGCGATCTCGCCACCGGCATGGCCGCCCATGCCGTCAGCGACGATGAACAGGGGATAGTCCGCGAAGAACGCGTCCTGGTTCGTCTCGCGTCTCTTGCCGACGTCGGTGACGCCTGCCCAGGAGATCAGCAGCGTGCGCTGCGCAACCGTGACGCTTCGCGTCTTCGTCGTCGTCGTGTCAGACACTCGTCGCCTCCGAAATTCCTGCGGGTCGGGCCGCGCCGGGATACTCACACATCGTAGTGGACACGACGACGCCCGCACCCGCGCGCCCGGGTCTCGGCAACGCGAGAAGAACGGTGGCGCCGACCCGGCGCTGCGACATGAGCATTCCCCCACGCTATCGTCTCCACCCGACACGCCTGGAATCGGCGAACACGATCCCGGTATGCAACAGAGCCCCCGACCGGAGTCGAGGACTCTGCATCACGTCATCAGGCCGGAGGCTGCGTGGGGTTCGTCGGCGGTGCTGCCGGAGGAGCTGCGGGCGGCGCCGGCGGGACCTGCGGTGCGGCAGGAGGTGCCGACGGTGCTGCCGGAGGCACACCCGGAGCCGACGGAGCCGACGGTGCTGCGGGCGGCGCGTAACCGGGCTGAGCGGGCGGCGCGTAACCGGGCTGAGCCGGGGGCGCGTAGCCCTGAGGGGCGGGAGGTGCGTACCCCTGAGGAGCGCCGTAGCCCTGCGGGGCGCCGTAGCCCTGCGGGGCGCCGTAGCCGGGGCCGGCCGCCGGACGCGGCTGCACGGGGATGCCCTGCCAGACGGTGCGGTCGGCGAGGAAGCCGTTGTTCGCCCACGATGCCGGAGCGATGTTCGGGTTCCAACGCGACTTGTCGAAGGCGTTGATTCCGAGCCACACGAGAGAGAGGAAGACGTACAGGATGACCCAGACGGAGTCCTTCTGGAGCTTGAGACCGACGCGCCACGCGGCGAGAACCGCGACGATCGCGAATCCGATGGCGACCAACCAGCCGAGAACCGGGATCCAGGTCAGCAGGCTGGCGAAGACGAGCCACGGGCTCACATCGCCGAGCTTGAAGAAGATCATGAGGTTGTAGAACGGAACCCAGGCACGCCACTTGCCCTCGACGCCGGCCTTCTCGAAGATCTTCATGAGGAAGAGAGAACTGAGCACGTAGCCGCCGAGGCTGAACACCAGGATGAAGATGAGGTAGATCGCCCAGAAGGCGGCCGCTGCGGCCCCGCCTCCGTCGTAGTTATACGATGACGCGATCGCCGCGCTTACGTCGCCGATAAATGAGAACATGAACCCCTCCGGATCCGATGGAGCAGACGCCTTGCGCGCCGCGACACCCACCATAGCGGGGTCGCGATATATGGGGCAACGACACACGCAGGAGAGGCCCCCCGTGTGACGCGGTGTCATTCGGCGACGACGAACTCCAGGATTCCGGGCTCCGGCGCGTCTCGGAGCACGATTCCCCGCGACTCGGCCCACGTTCGCAGAGTGCGCACCGAGCGCACGCGCGGACGGTCTTCGGCAAGCGCCCGGGTCAGCAGCCCTTTGGACTTCTTGTTGAAGTGGTTGAGCGCACGCCCATGCTCGGTCACCACCCGCACGTACGCGGAGGGGACGGAAGCAGGTACCGGCCCGAGTGCGACGTAAGCCTCGCTTCGCAGGTCGAGGACGAACGCGGGGTCCTCCCCCGCGATGGCCTCGGTCGTCGCTTCTGCCCAGTGGCGGCGCAGCGCCGACAGTCCGGGCAGCGACGTGCCGGCCGCCAGCCTGTAGGGCGGGATCAGGTCGAGCGCGCCGATCGGGCCGAGCGGCGCCGAATGGATCCACGCATGCGATCCGAGCCAACGGCGGGACGCCGATGACAGCGTCTGCGCATCGAGCGCGTCGTAGAGCACTCCCGTGTAGCGATCCACGGCGGGCATCGTGGCGGCAGAGCGCAGCATCCGGTTGTGGACGACATCCCCCGCCTGCTTCGGGCTCAGCTTGAGCACTTTGTGTGCAGCCGCCTCGTCGGCAGCGAGATCGACGAGCGCGTCGATCACGGCATGACGTTCGCCGTGCAGACCGGGAAGCGCGAGAGCGCTGACATCGAGGGGTGCGCCGTTCCCGCCGGGGCGCTTCGTCTCTGACGGGGGAAGCAGGATCTTCATGGGACCTCGGGGATACAGACGCGTCCGCCTCGGCACCCACTGGGGGCGCCGAGGCGGACGCGATGAACTGAACTGATCAGGCGATGAGAGCCGCGTTGCCCGCCACGATCGTCAGGACGTCGCTCTCCATGGAGAGGAAGCCGTCCTGTGCGTTGGCGAGCACCTTGGTGCCATCCGTCTGCGTGATGCGGACCTCGCCCTGGGCGAGGATCGCCAGAACCGGCTCGTGGCCGGTCATGAAGCCGATCTCACCTTCGACGGTCTTGGCGACCACGAGGCTCGCCTCTCCCGTCCAGACCTCCGCGTCCGCGGAGACGAGGCTGACATGCAGCGCCATGGTCAGCCGTTCTCCTTCTGGATCTTCGCCCACTGCTCTTCGACGTCGGAGATGCCACCGACGTTGAAGAAGGCCTGCTCGGCGACGTGGTCGAAGTCACCGCGCGTGATCGCATCGAAGGACTCGATGGTCTCCTTGAGCGGGACGGTCGAACCCTCGACACCCGTGAACTTCTTGGCCATGTACGTGTTCTGCGAGAGGAACTGCTGGATGCGACGTGCACGCGACACGACGATCTTGTCCTCTTCGGAGAGCTCGTCGACACCGAGGATGGCGATGATCTCCTGCAGTTCCTTGTTCTTCTGGAGGATCTGCTTGACCGTGGTGGCGACGCGGTAGTGGTCCTCGCCCAAGTAGCGGGGGTCCATGATGCGCGACGTCGAGGTCAGCGGGTCGATCGCCGGGTACAGACCCTTCGACGCGATCTCACGCGAGAGCTCCGTGGTGGCGTCGAGGTGAGCGAACGTCGTCGCCGGAGCCGGGTCGGTGTAGTCATCGGCGGGCACGTAGATCGCCTGCAGCGACGTGATCGAGTGGCCACGGGTCGACGTGATGCGCTCCTGGAGGAGGCCCATCTCGTCGGCGAGGTTCGGCTGGTACCCCACGGCGGAGGGCATGCGGCCCAGCAGCGTCGAGACCTCGGAACCGGCCTGCGTGAAGCGGAAGATGTTGTCGATGAAGAGCAGCACGTCCTGCTTCTGCACGTCACGGAAGTACTCCGCCATCGTCAGAGCCGAGAGGGCGACGCGCAGACGCGTTCCCGGCGGCTCGTCCATCTGGCCGAACACGAGGGCCGTCTTGTCGAAGACACCCGCCTCTTCCATCTCGTGGATGAGGTCGTTGCCCTCACGGGTGCGCTCACCGACACCGGCGAACACCGACACACCACCGTGGTCCTGCGCGACGCGCTGGATCATCTCCTGGATGAGGACGGTCTTTCCGACACCTGCGCCACCGAACAGACCGATCTTTCCACCGAGCACGTACGGCGTCAGGAGGTCGATCGACTTGATGCCGGTCTCGAACATGGTGGTCTTCGACTCGAGCTGGTCGAAGTTCGGAGCCTTGCGGTGGATCGGCCAGCGCTCGGTGACTTCGATCGTCTCGCCGGGCTCGAGGTTCAGGACCTCGCCGATCACGTTGAAGACCTTGCCCTTGGTGACGTCACCGACGGGGACCGAGATGGCCTCACCGGAGTCGCGCACCTCCTGGCCGCGGACGATGCCGTCGGTCGGCTTCAGGGCGATGGCGCGAACGAGGTCGTCGCCGAGGTGCTGAGCGACCTCGAGCGTGATCTCGACGGACTCGTCGCCGATCGTGATCGTGGTCTTCAGTGCGTTGTAGATGTCGGGGATCGAGTCGTGCGGGAACTCGATGTCGACAACCGGACCGTTGACGCGTGCGACGCGCCCGACGACCGCGGTCGCCGGCTGGTCAGCCGTGGCGGTGGTGGTCATTTTCGTCTCTTTCCTGATGGTCTATTTGCTCGACGAGAGTGCGTCGGCGCCGCCGACGATCTCCGCGATCTGCTGCGTGATCTCCGCCTGACGCGCGTTGTTGCGCAGACGGGTGTAGTCGGTGATGAGCTTGTCGGCGTTGTCGCTGGCCGACTTCATCGCCTTCTGCGTCGCAGCCTGCTTGGCAGCAGACGACTGCAGGAGAGCGTTGAAGACGCGGCTCTGGATGTACACCGGCAGGATCGCGTCGAGGACTGTCTCGGCATCCGGCTCGAACTCGTACAGCGGGTAGACGGCGCTTCCTGCTTCCGAGTCATCGGCTTCCGCGATCTCCAGCGGAAGCAGGCGCACGGATTCCGGCGACTGCGTCATCATGCTGACGAAGCGGTTGTACACGAGGTGGATCTCGTCGACGCCGCCCTCGTCAGCACCGCGGGAGAAGTCCTCGAGCAGCGTGGCCGAGATCTCCTCCGCCGTGTGGAACGACGGGGTGTCGGTGTCGCCGGTCCACTCCGCGGCCGCCGCGATGCGACGGAACTGGAAGTAGCCGACGGCCTTGCGACCGACGAGGTAGAACACCGGCTCCTTGCCCTGCCCGCGCAGGAGCTCCGCCACCTCGAGACCCTCACGGAGGATCTGCGAGTTGAAGGCTCCGGCAAGGCCCCGGTCCGACGAGAAGATCACGACCGCGGAGCGGCGGATCGTCTCGGGCTCGCGGGTGAGCGGGTGGTCGACGTTCGAGTGCGTCGCGACGGCGGACACGGCCCTCGTCACGGCTCGCGCGAAGGGGCTGGACGCCTTGACGCGTGCCATCGCCTTCTGGATGCGCGAAGCCGCGATGAGTTCCATCGCCTTCGTGATCTTCTTGGTCGTCTGAGCAGAAGAGATCTTCTGCTTGTAGACCCTGAGTTGAGCGCCCATGAAATCAGTTCCTCACGCGATTACGCGCGACGACCCTTGACGATCTTCTCCTGGTTGACGTCCTCAGCCTCGGCTGCAGCGTGCTCCTCGTGACCGGGAGCGCCGATGGCCTGCCCCTTGCCACCCTGGAACTCCAGGAGGAAAGCGTCGGTGTGCTTCTCGAGTTCAGCCACCGTGTCGTCGTCCAGGACGTTGGTCTCGCGCAGGGTGTCGAGCACCTTGGTGTTACGACGGAGGTAGTCGAGCAGCTCGCGCTCGAAGCGCAGGACATCCGCGACCTCGATCGTGTCGAGCTTGCCCTTGGTTCCGGCCCAGATCGAGACGACCTGCTCCTCGACGGGGTACGGCGAGTACTGCGGCTGCTTGAGCAGCTCGGTCAGACGCGCACCACGGGAGAGCTGACGACGCGACGCCTGGTCGAGGTCGGACGCGAACATCGCGAAGGCCTCGAGCGAGCGGTACTGAGCGAGTTCGAGCTTGAGCGTTCCCGAGACCTTCTTGATCGACTTGACCTGAGCGTCACCACCGACTCGCGACACCGAGATACCCACGTCGACCGCAGGACGCTGGTTGGCGTTGAAGAGGTCGGACTGCAGGAAGATCTGGCCGTCGGTGATCGAGATCACGTTGGTCGGGATGTACGCCGAGACGTCGTTGGCCTTGGTCTCGATGATCGGAAGACCGGTCATCGACCCTGCGCCGAGCTCGTCGGACAGCTTCGCGCAACGCTCCAGCAGACGGGAGTGCAGGTAGAAGACGTCACCCGGGTAGGCCTCGCGGCCCGGCGGACGACGCAGCAGCAGCGAGACGGCGCGGTAGGCCTCTGCCTGCTTCGACAGGTCGTCGAAGATGATCAGGACGTGCTTGCCGCCGTACATCCAGTGCTGGCCGATGGCCGAACCGGTGTAAGGAGCCAGGTACTTGAAGCCGGCGGGGTCGGACGCCGGAGCCGCCACGATCGTGGTGTACTCCAGGGCGCCGGCCTCTTCGAGCGCGCCCTTCACCGAGGCGATGGTCGAGCCCTTCTGGCCGATGGCGACGTAGATGCAGCGCACCTGCTTGTTGACGTCGCCCGACTCCCAGTTGTCCTTCTGGTTGATGATCGTGTCGATCGCGATCGCGGTCTTGCCGGTCTGGCGGTCGCCGATGATCAGCTGGCGCTGGCCGCGGCCGACGGGGATCATGGCGTCGATCGCCTTGATGCCGGTCTGCATGGGCTCGTGCACCGACTTGCGCTGCATGACGCCGGGCGCCTGCAGCTCGAGCTCACGCGAGCCCTCGGTGGCGATCGAGCCGAGGCCGTCGATCGGGTTTCCGAGCGGGTCGACGACGCGACCCAGGTAGCCGTCACCGACGGGCACGGAGAGGACCTCACCCGTGCGGGTGACCTCCTGTCCTGCTTCGACACCGGTGAAGTCGCCGAGGACGACCACACCGATCTGGTCCTGGTCGAGGCTCAGCGCGAGGCCCTTGGTGCCGTTCGCGAAGGCCACGAGCTCGTTGGCCATGACGCCGGGCAGGCCCTCGACGTGCGCGATTCCATCCGCTGCGTCGATGACGGTGCCGACCTCGGTCGCCGCTGCCCCGGTGGGCTCGTAGGCGGCGGCGAAGTCCTTCAGCGCGTCACGGATGACGTCGGGGCTGATCGATAGTTCTGCCATTGTCTTCCCTTTGTATCTGGGTGCGCGGTTCCCCGCGCGAAGTCGTGTTAGCCCGCGAGCTTCTGGCGAAGGTCGGCGAGTCGAGCGGAGATGCTGCCGTCGATGACATCATCGGCGATCTGCACGCGCAGGCCTCCGACGACGGCGGGGTCGAAGACCTCGTTGAGGGATACGTTGCCGTCGTAGCGGCTCGAGAGTGCGGCGCTCAGGCGGGTGCGCTGCGCGTCGGTCAGCGGCTTGGCGGTGTGCACCGTCGCCACCACCCGGTCACCCTGGTCGGCGACGATGCGCGTCGCCCGCGACAGCATCTGCCGGATGCGACGCTCACGCGGCTGGCGGACCAGCGACGAGACGATCAGCGCGGCGGCGTCGCTGACGCCCCCGGCCAGAAGCCTCTCGACGAGAGCACCCTTGGCGTCCTCTCCCCCGAGGCGGGTTCCGAGCGCGAGCTCGAGATCCGCGTTCGCGGCGATGACACGGGAGAAGCCGAACAGCTCTCCCCCGATGTCTGCCTGGGGAGCGGCGATCGCCGCGGCACGGATGGCCAGTTCCTCGACGCCGTCGACGAGCTGCGACGTGGAGGACCAGCGCTGAGCCACGACGGTCTTCAGGATGTTCTGCACGTCCTGAGAGAATCCGCCGAAGACCGCCGACACGACGTTCTGTCGCGCCTCTGCCGGAGCCGAGGGATCGGTGAGCGCGCCGCTCAGCTGAGACGACTCCGCCACGGTCCTGGCAGCTGCGAACAGCTCCCTGGCCGAGTCGAGAGTGACGTCCTTCGCTGCGGCAAGCGACTGAGTGGATGCCGCGAGTGCCTGAGTGGTCGCGCTGCCCATTACTGAGCCGCCTTCTCGGATGCTTCGAGGTCGGCGAGGAAGCGGTCGACGACCGCCGTCGCGCGAGCATCGTCCGAGAGCGTCTCGCCGACCACGCCACCGGCGAGGTCGATGGCGAGCGAGCCCACCTCGCTGCGCAGCGACACGAGAGCGGTCTGACGCTCTGCCTCGATCTGCGTGTGCGCGGTCGCCGTGATGCGAGCGGCCTCGCTCGACGCGGTGTCCTTGGCTTCGGCGACGATCTTCTTGCCGTCCTCACGGGCGGCCTCACGGATCTCTCCGGCCTCGGTGCGCGCCTCGGCGAGCTGCCGGGTGTACTCCTCGAGAGCGGCCTCAGCCTGCTTCTGCGCCTCGTCGGCCTTGGCGATGTTGCCCTCGATGGCGGCGGACCGCTTGTCGAGCATCGCCGTGAACTTCGGAAGGGCGACCTTCCACACGACGACGAGGATGACGAGGAACCACAGGCCCGACCAGATGATGTCGTACCACGCAGGGATCAGCGGGTTGGGTGTTTCACCCTCTGCTGCGAGGTTCGTGACAAGAGCGTTCAGCATCCTGTCTCCTTCAGAAGTCGGTAGAGATTACGGGAAGGGGATGAATCCGACGGCGATGCCGACGAATGCAAGCGCCTCGGTGAAGGCGATACCGATCCACATGAGGACCTGGAGGCGGCCGGCCAGCTCGGGCTGACGAGCGACACCCTCGATGGTCTTGCCGACGACGATGCCCACACCGATGGCCGGACCGATTGCGGCGAGGCCGTAGCCGACCGAAGCCAGGTGACCGTTGATTTCAGCGAGAACCGTAGTAGCGTCCACGGGTTTTTCCTTTCGTTGGGTGGGACGGCAGTTGCCGACCCGCTCAGTGCTCTTCTGCGACCGCGAGCTGGATGTAGACCGCGGTGAGGACGGTGAAGACGTATGCCTGGAGGACGGCGACCAGAATCTCGAAGAGAGTGAAGGCGCCGCCGAAGGCGAGGGTTCCGACACCGAGGGCGGCCCAGCCGCCACCTGCGGTGAAGAAGAAGAACTGGGTGGCCGCGAAGCACAGCACCAGCAGCATGTGACCGACGACCATGTTCATCAGGAGTCGGAGCATCAGCGTGACGGGACGGATGATGAAGGTCGAGAGGAACTCGATCGGCGTCACGATGATGTAGACCGGCCACGGCACGCCCGCCGGGAACAGCGCGTTCTTGAAGAAGCCGAGTGGGCTCTTCTTGATACCCGCGTAGATGAAGGTGACATAGCTCACCAGTGCGAGCGTCAGCGGCACGGCGGCGATGCTCGTTCCGGCGATGTTCAGGAACGGGATGATTCCCGTGATGTTCATGAACAGCACCATGAAGAAGATCGTGGTGAGGATCGGCAGGAATCGGTTTCCGTCCTTGCGTCCGAGGAGGTCGTGCGCGATGTTGGAGCGGACGAAGTCCAATCCCATCTCGACGACGCTCTGGAAGCGTCCGGGGACGATCTTCATGCGACGGGTTCCGAGAACCAGCAACAGGACGACCACGACGACGGCGAGGAACTGCACCAGGTGGATCCGGTGGACGGGAATGACCCCGAACGCGTTGAAGAGGATCTCCGGGAAGAACTCGTCGATCGAAGGTCCGTGGAACTCGCCATCAGTGGCGAGTTTGGGCATCAGGGTCGCAGCAAGATTGAACAGCGCGGGCTCCAGCTTCGGGGCACCGGTCAGAACCGGGGCGACGATGGTCGGTGTGCTTCAAGCGCAAGCGCTCGCGAACGAGCGGCGGGCACGTCATAACACTATCAGAATCTGAGGGTGTCCTAAGACCGCGGGGTGTCTTCGGCGGGCCCCTCCTGCTCCCGGTGCTCGGGGATCAGGTTGTGGCGTCCGGGGGCACGATCCTCGGGCACGACGGTCGGCAGCTGAACCCCCGGGGCGCGGTCGGTCGGCGCCTGCGTGGGAAGGGACGCATCACTCACGTTCGGCAGTCGCATCTTCGTGATGACGATCACATCGATGATCAGAGTCGCCACGACGCCCGTGACGATCGACAGGAAGAACACCATCGGACTGACCCATGGCTGACCGCTCAGAACGATCATGATCACCACGAACAGCCCGAGCTTGAGCAGCCAGCCGCCCAGGACGATCGCGAAGAACAGCTGCACGTAGAGCGGGTCGCCGAACCAGCGGTTGGCGATCAGGATGCTGAGCGCCGTGATCCCGAGGAACAGCATGGCGAGCACGACCCCGAGCAGGCCGCTCACGAGACCCTCCACGCCGTCGACGAGAAGGCCGATGCCGCCGGCCACGAGCGCGAGGACCACCATCGAGAAAGCGGACCAGAGCAGAGTCCTCCGCAGGATCGGGTTGCTGGAAACGGGGCTCGGGCTCACGGGGACTCCACGGGTGTCGGGTCGGGCTCAGCAGACGCCGCGGACTTCCGTCGGCGCAGAGGATTCAGGGTGATGACGAGGCACGCGGCGATGCCGATGACTCCGAAGGCGACGCCGGGGATGTACTGGCCGGGCCAGTCCTCACGAGCGCCGACGTACATGAGGAGGACTGCGAGGGAGATCACGGCGGTCCAGGCGTAGAAGATCAGGACGGCATCGCGGTCGCGGTGACCGAGGTCGAGCATGCGGTGGTGCAGGTGCTTGCGATCGGGAGAGAACGGCGACTTGCCGGCGTTCATGCGGCGGAGCACCGCGAGGCCGAAGTCGAGGAGCGGCAGCAGCACGACCAGCAGCGGCAGCAGGATCGGAATGAATGCACCCAGGAGCTGCGAGCGTCCGAGGCGCTCGGGGTCGAGGGCGGACGGCTCGAGCTGCCCGGTCACCGCGATCGCGGAGGTGGCCATCAGGAGTCCGAGCACCAGAGCACCGGAGTCTCCCATGAACAGCTTCGCCGGGCTCCAGTTGAACGGCAGGAATCCGAGGCACGCGCCGATCAGGACCGCCGCGAGGAAGGATGCGAGGTTGAAGTAGCTGGAGGCACCGGTGTCACGGGTCAGGATGTAGGAGTACGCGAAGAAGACCCCGTTCGCGATCAGGCACACCCCGGCTACGAGGCCGTCGAGACCGTCGATGAAGTTGACCGCGTTCATCACGATGACGATCGCGAACATCGTGATCGTGATGCTCAACCAGCTGGAGAACACGATCAGGTCGCCGAAAGGCAGAGACAGGATCTGCAGACCGCCTCCCACGGTGATGATGCCGGCGGCGAGGAACTGCGCGCCGAGCTTGATCATCCAGTCGAGGTCCCAGAGGTCGTCGACCACGCCGATGATCGCGATGAGCAGCGACGCGGCGAGGATCGACCACATGGTCTGGGGCGGCATCCACATGTTCGCGAAGAACGGGTTCGCCGCAGACACTCCGATCGCCGCCGCGATTCCGAGGAAGATGGCGACTCCACCCAGACGCGGGGTGGGGGTGGTGTGCACATCCCGCTCGCGGATGCTCGGGTACAGCTTGAACCTCAGGCTCAGCCGCCAGACCGCCCAGGTCAGCGCGAACGTGATCGCGGCGGTCAGGATGATCGTGAAGAGATACTGCTTCACGAATCCCCGTCCGATTCCGCAGGCTCCTCAGCGGGCTCGAGCAGATCGCCGAGCACCTCCTCGAGCCGCTCACGGCTGACAGCACCGGCGCGGAGGATGCGCACGCCGCCCGTAGCCTGCTCGGCTCCACGAGGGACGAGAGATGTGGCGTCGACGATGGTCGAGGCGATGCCGTCGCGGCTCACGCCGTCGGCGAGGTAGACGGAGACGCTGTCACCGAGCATCCGCTCGGCATCGAACGCCGAGATCGCCGCATCCCGACCGGTGAGGTTCGCGCTCGACACCGCGAGCGGACCGGTCTCGGCGAGCAGCTCGAGTGCGACACGCCCTTCGGGCATGCGGACGGCGACGGTGCCCTGGGTCTCCCCCAGGTCCCAGACGAGCGAGGGCTGGGCCGGGAGCACGATCGTCAGGCCGCCGGGCCAGAAGGCGTCGACGAGTCGTTGCACGGGCTCCGGCACCGACTCCGCGAGCGCGTGCAGGGTCTCCTTCGTGCCGACGAGGACGGGCGGCGGCTGGTCGCGACCTCGGCCCTTCGCATCGAGGAGTCGCTGCACCGCGGCTGGCGAGAAGGCATCGGCGGCGACGCCGTAGACCGTGTCGGTGGGCATCACGATGAGTTCGCCGCGGGCTATGGCCTGGCGGGCGTGGCGCATGCCGGCGAGGAGCTGGGACTCGTCGCCGCAATCGAAGATGGAGGACATGACGATCCGATTCTAGTTGGGGATGCCTGGGCGGTTCGTGTCCGCTTTCAGGGGCGCAGAGCGGTCGTGGCCCGATCACGCAGGGTCAGGTCGCGATGCGTCGCCGCTGCACGCCATCCGTCGCGAGTGAGGATGCTGCGGATCTCCTCCCCCTGCAGCTCCCCGTGCTCGATCACGAGCAGTCCGCCCGGATGCAGGAGCTCGAGCGCGCGGACGCTGAGGACACGCACGATGTCGAGGCCGTCCGCTCCCCCGTACAGCGCCATCGACGGGTCGTACAGTCGCACCTCGGGGTCGCGGGGCACCGCGGCGTCCGGCACGTACGGGGGGTTGGAGATCACCACGTCCGCCGTGCCGTCGAGGTCACCGAAGGCGTGGGCCAGGTCTTCGTTGACGAGCGTCAGGTTGTCGACCCCCGTGGTGTTCCTCGCCGCCCACGGATAGGCATCGGGAGACAGCTCCGTCGCGAAGATCCGTGAGTGGGGCACCTCGGTCGCCATCGCCAGTGCGATGGCCCCGCTCCCGGTGCCGAGGTCGACGCCGATGGGCTCGGGCGACGGCGATCCCAGAAGGGCGTCGATCGCGTACTGCACCACGGTCTCGGTCTCGGGTCTGGGGACGAAGACGCCGGGTCCGACCGCGAGTTCGAGGTGCCGGAACGGCGCCGTCCCGGTGATGTGCTGCAGCGGCTCCCTCGCCGAGCGGCGGGTGACGAGCGCGTCGAAGGCGACCGCAGCATCATCGGGGATCGCGTCGCCCCGGATCACTGCGGCCTGCACCTCGCCTCGCCGCGCACCGAGGATGTGCCCTGCCAGGAGCTCCGCATCGACGAGCGGATCCGGGACGCCGGCCTCCGTGAGTCGTCGGGCGGCGGCGTGCACCGCGGATGCGAGGGAGATATCAGGCATGAGCACAAGCGTAGAGCGCGGGAAGGTGTCATATTGCCCGACCCCCGAGGGCGCTCGCCTAGGCTGGAGCCGCAGTCACCCCGCACAGGAAGGCTCTCCCCATGCCCGGTATCCACTCCGACATCACCAGCGCGTTCGGCAACACCCCTCTGGTTCGCCTGAACCGGGTCACCGAGGGTCTCGGCGCGACCGTGCTCGCCAAGCTCGAGTTCTACAATCCAGCGTCGAGCGTCAAGGACCGGCTCGGCATCGCGATCGTCGACGCGGCTGAGGCATCCGGCGAGCTGAAGCCCGGGGGCACGATCATCGAGGCCACGAGCGGCAACACCGGCATCGCGCTGGCGATGGTCGGCGCAGCGCGCGGCTACAAGGTGATCCTCACGATGCCCGCATCGATGTCGAAGGAGCGGCGCATGCTCCTCAAGGCATTCGGTGCCGAGCTCGTCCTCACCGACCCCACGAAGGGCATGACGCACGCGATCTCCGAGGCTGAGGCCATCGCCGCCCGGACGCCGGGTGCCGTGCTGGCGAAGCAGTTCGCCAACGAGGCGAACCCCGCCATCCACCGCCGGACCACGGCCGAGGAGATCCTCCGTGACACCGAGGGCTCCGTCGACTACCTCGTCGCGGGCATCGGCACCGGCGGAACGATCACCGGGGTCGGCCAGGTGCTGAAGGAGCGCGTCCCCGGTGTCCAGATCGTCGCCGTGGAGCCCAAGGACTCCCCCATCCTGACCGAGGGACACCCCGGACCGCACAAGATCCAGGGCATCGGACCGAACTTCGTGCCGCCGATCCTCGACCGTGACGTCCTCGACGAGGTCATCGACGTCACCTTCGACGATGCCATCCGGGTCGCACGGGAGACCGCGAGCCGTGAGGGCATCCTCGTCGGCATGTCGAGCGGTGCCGCGATCTGGGCCGCTCTGCAGGTCGCGCAGCGTCCGGAGGCCGCAGGGAAGACCATCGTCGTCATCATCCCCTCGTTCGGTGAGCGCTACCTCTCGACCGCTCTGTACGAGCACCTGCGCGAATCCTGATCCGTCCGATGGGCATGATCGGCCGAATGCGCGAGGACATCGCGGCAGCTCGACTTCGCGACCCCGCTGCTCGCAGCGCAGCAGAGGTGGCACTCCTCTATCCCGGCCTGCACGCCATCTGGGCGCACCGCGTCTCGCATGCGCTCTGGCGCCGGCGGCTCCGGCTGCTCGCACGCGCGACGTCGCAGGTCTCGCGCTGGCTGACGGGCATCGAGATCCACCCCGGCGCGCAGATCGGACGGCGATTCTTCATCGATCACGGCATGGGCGTGGTCATCGGAGAGACCGCCGAGGTCGGCGACGATGTGATGCTGTATCACGGGGTCACGCTCGGCGGCCGCACCAGGGATTCCGGCAAACGGCATCCGACCCTCGGTGACGGCGTCGCAGTGGGTGCGGGAGCCAAGATCCTCGGCCCCATCACGATCGGCGAGGGATCGGTGGTGGGCGCGAACGCCGTGGTCACCCGCGATGCCCCCGCAGACAGCATCCTGGTCGGGATCCCGGCGAAGGCTCGGGCGCGCATCCTCGGCGAGGACACCAAAGCGATGCTCACCGCGCCCGACTACTCCATCTGAGAGTGCGTCCAGCGTCTGAACGGACGCCTCAGCGAGCCCGCGACTTCTCGACCTTCTTGCGCAGGAAGATGAGAGGCAGCAGCACGCTGCCGAGCGCCGTGACGAGCCACACGATCACGGCTCCGAGCAGCCAGCCGGTGAGATCGACGATGCGCAGGCCGCCGATCGGCAGCAGCACGACGACGACCAGGGCGATCAGAGTCGACACGATCCCGATGCCGCCCATCAGCACCGGCGCGTAACGATCGGCGATCTTGCTGACCCAGGGAGCGAGGACGCTCTGCACGATCGCGAAGATCAGGATGCAGATGACGAAGCCCCACCACTTGTCCCACTGGATCTGGAATCCGTCGAGCACGAGATCGGCGACGATGAGGCCGAGACCTGCGGACACGACATACAGGAGCGCGCGGAAGAGGAACGTGATCACGGCCCGAGCCTAGCGCCACCGCGCAGAACGACGGGGAACCGCAGTGTGATCGTGACTGCCGCTCGGGATTCGACCGAGCGCGATCGCGGGGAGCCGGAGCGTCAGGCTCCCCGCGATCTCTGTGTCACTGCGCCACGAAGAACGGGATGGCACCGGACAGGATGCCGACTCCGAGCATGACGAGCGACACGACCGTCGCACGCCACAGGACCTTCCGGTGATGATCGCCGAGGTTGACGCTCGCCAGCGAGACGAGCAGCAGGATCGCCGGCACGAGCGGGCTCTGCAGGTGCACGGGTTGCCCGATGATCGACGCGCGCGCCATCTCGACCGGGTCGATGCCGAACGCCGCGGCGCTCTGGGAGAGCACGGGGAGGATGCCGAAGTAGAACGCGTCGTTCGACATGAAGAACGTGAACGGGATCGACAGGAGCCCGGTGATGGGCGCGAGGAACGGGCCGAGTGTCGGCGGGAGAACGTCGGTGATCCAGGTCGCCATGGCGTCGACCATCCCGGTGCCCGACAGGACTCCGACCAGCACGCCGGCGGCGATCACCATCGACACGACCCCCACGATGCTCGGCGCATGGGCGACGATCTCGGACGCTTGATCCTTGATCCCGCGGAAGTTGACCAGGAGGGCCACGGCGGCGCCGACCATGAACACGTACGGGAGCGGCATGATGTCGAGCACGAGCAGCACCATGACGGCGACCGTGAGCGCCAGGTTGAACCAGATCAGCTGGGGTCGGAGAGTAGGCCGGGCAGGGTCGAGCATGGTGTCGGCCATCGCGGTGTCCGCGAGGTCGACGCTCGCGGCGGCGACGGGGCCGCGTCCGCCGGAGACGACCACGATGTTGCCGGTGCGCAGCGCGGCGCGGGCGCCCGGGGTCGCATCGGAGCCGCGGAAGAGCTTCGGGACCGTCGAAAGCGCCCCGCCGTCGGCCCCGGTGAGCCGCCCGTCGGAGTCGAGCCGTCCGAGCCGTCGGCGCTCCTGCAGCCCGAGCATCCAGGCGAAGCCGAGCGTCACGAGGATGCCGACGCCGAGGGCCGGGAGCATCGGCACGAAGATCTCCGTCGGCTGCAGGCCGAGGGCTGTCGCCGCGCGCACCGTCGGGCCACCCCACGGCACGATGTTCAGCGTGCCGTTCATGAGTCCGGCCACGCAGGTGAGCACCACAGGGCTCATGCCGAGCCGCAGGTAGATCGGCAGCATCGCCGAGGTCGTGATGATGAACGTCGTGGACCCGTCTCCGTCGAGCGAGACCGCACCTGCGAGGATCGCCGTGCCGAGCACGACCTTCGCGGGGTCGTCGCCGAGCAGGCGCGTGATCATCCGGATGAGCGGATCGAACAGGCCGACGTCGATCATGATGCCGAAGAACATGATCGCGAACATCAGCAGCGCGGCGGTCGGCGCCATGGTCGCGATCGAGTCCAGGATCATGTCCCCGAGGCCGAGACCTGCGCCGGCGAAGAGGCCGAAGACGGTGGGGACCAGGATCAACGCCACCATGGGCGTCAGGCGCTTCGTCATGATGAGCGTCATGAACGCCAGCACCATGGTGAATCCGAGGAGGACGAGGACCCACTCCGGCGGCACGAACGCCACGTCGTACGTGGGCGCCTCTTCTGCGGCCGCGGGCAGGCCGGTGAGCATGTCGGGCATACGGTGACTCCTTCGTCGTCGCACCGTCGTCTGCGACGGATCCTGACGAGACTAGGCAATACACGACGTGCGGGTGCGGTATCCCGCATTCCCCGACGTTGTGCGCGTAGCGTGGGTTCTGCGCATATTGCGCGAAGGGAGAACCGTGTCGAAGACGACGACGATCAGGCCGAGGTTCGCGACGCGCACGCTCCTGCTTCACCTCGCGACCGTCGCGCTCGTGGTCGCCCTGTGCACAGGCGTGTACCTCGCCGTCGCCGTCCAGCAGCTGCGCGCCGAGGCCGAGTCCACAGCTCTCGGCATCGCCAGGACGCTGGCGGAGGATCCGCAGGTACGCACCGAGGTCGCGCTCCTCTCCGCCGCGAACGATGCACCGGACGCTGAATCGCTCAGAGACGGAGATCTGCAGCGCATCGCGATGAACGTGTCGGATCGCACGGGTGCACTGTTCGTCGTGATCACCGACGAGGACGGCATCCGCCTCGCCCATCCGATCAGCTCGCGCATCGGCGAAGTCGTCAGCACGCCGTTCGAAGAGGTCCTCGAGGGGAACGAGGTCGTCGACTGGCAGACCGGAACGCTCGGCGAGTCCGCGCGTGCGAAGGTCCCCGTCCGCGACGACGCAGGGATTCCCGTCGGCGAGATCAGCGTCGGCTTCGAACGGACAGGGGTCTTCGACGACCTGCCCCCGCTGCTCGCTGTGATCGGCGTCACCGCGTTCGGCGCACTCGCACTGGCCGGCCTCGCGTTCCTCCTCCTTCGCCGGCGCTGGGAACGCCTCACCCTCGGCGTCCAGCCGGAGGAGCTCGTGGCGCTCGTGCAGAACCAGACAGCGGTCCTGAACGGTGTGGACGACGGCGTGCTGGCCGTCGACTCCGCCGGGATCGTCAGGGTGAGCAACGACGCCGCAGATCGGATGCTGGGGCTCGACGCCCCTGTCGGCCGCCCCTTCGCCGACCTCGGACTCCCTGCTTCCGTGCTCGAGACCGTGACGGGTGACCGAGCACGATCCAGCGCCGTCGTCGACGACCGCGTGCTGTACCTCGACTCGAGGCCTGTCGTGCGTGACGGGCGGGCGCTCGGTGATGTGCTGATCGTCCGCGATCGCACCGACGTCATCGCTCTGACCGAACGGCTGGAGACTGTGCGCACCATGACCGCCGCGCTGCGCGTGCAGCGGCACGAGTTCGCCAACCGCATGCACGTCGCCGCAGGACTCATCGACGCGGAGCGGGTCGATGATGCCAGGGCCTTCCTCGGCGAGCTGGTCGAGCGCGGCTCCGTGGCGTTCCCGATCGCGGGACTCGACCTGCTCGGCGACTCCTTCCTGCACTCGTTCCTCGGAGCCAAGGGCGTGGAGGCGGGCGAGCGCGGCGTCGCGCTGCGCATCGCAGACGAGACGCAGCTGATCGGCAGTGTGGCAGCACCGGAGGACGTCGCGGCCGTGTTGGGCAATCTGGTCGACAACGCCGTGACGGCCGCGGTCGCGGGCGAGAGGTCGCCCCGCTGGGTCGAGGTCGCCGTGCTCGGCGACGGCGATGCGCTCGTGGTCACGGTGTCGGACTCGGGAGCGGGTCTCGGAGACGTCGATCCCCTGTCACCGCGAGCTGCCTCCGACGACGCCGACACCGACACCGACGCTGCCGTGCACGGTCACGGCATCGGACTTCCGCTGGCCCGCGAGATCGCACGGCGCAGCGGCGGGGAACTCTGGGTCATCGACCCCGGAGGGGCGCAGCACGGCGCTGTGTTCGCCGCGCGCCTCAGCGGCGCCGTCTCCCCTCTCTCGACAGTTCAGAAGGAGAACTCATGACAGACCCCGTGCGCGTCCTCATCCTCGACGACGACTTCCGTGTCGGGCAACTGCATCGGGGAATCGTCGACGAGCAGGCCGGCTTCATCGCACTCGAGCCCGTGCGGTCGATCGCCGAAGCGCGGGAGAGCATCCGTTCCTCGCGTCCTGACCTGCTGCTGGCCGACGTCTTCCTGCCGGACGGAGACGGTATCGCGCTGGTGCAGGATGCCGGGGTCGATGCGATCCTCATCTCGGCTGCCGACGACGCCCCGACGGTCCGCCGTGCGTTGAAGTCGGGCACCGTGGGGTATCTGCTCAAGCCTTTCGATCGACGCGCGCTCACCGGACTGCTCGACCGGTACGCGCGGTATCGCAACCTCCTCGCCGGGGACCGCCCTCTGCGACAGGACGACGTCGATCGGGCGCTGGCGATCCTGCACGGCGCGGGAGAGCCGGTCTCGGTCTCACGGTCGGCCACCGAGCAGCTGGTGCTCGCCGCGCTCGGTGACGGAGAGGCGTCGGCGACAGAGGTCGGAGAGCGCGTCGGAATATCCCGCGCCACGGCGCAGCGTCATCTCGCCGCACTCGCTGCGCGGACCGTGGTCGAGGTCAGCCTGCGATACGGCGCCACCGGGCGACCCGAGCACCGCTACGCGGCGCGGATCTGAGGACGCGCGAGGCCCGAGGGCCGGCGGCGGGCAGGACGCCGATCCGACTCCGGGTGGGACGCCGGTCAGGAGCCCGGTCAGGACTCCGAGCCGACGGCGGCGAGACGCGCCTCTTCGTCGGCCTGGATCGCGCTCTCGATGATCGGCTCGAGCGCGCCGTCCATCACCTGATCGAGGTTGTACGCCTTGAATCCGGTGCGGTGGTCGGCGATGCGGTTCTCGGGGAAGTTGTACGTGCGGATGCGCTCGGAGCGGTCCATGCCGCGGATCTGCGACTTGCGCGCGTCGGATGCCGCGGCATCCAGCTCCTCCTGCTGCTTCGCCAGTAGTCGCGCACGCAGCACACGCATCGCGGCCTCGCGGTTCTGCAGCTGCGACTTCTCGTTCTGCATCGACACGACGATGCCGCTGGGAAGGTGCGTGATGCGCACGGCCGAGTCGGTCGTGTTCACCGACTGACCGCCAGGGCCTGAAGAGCGGAAGACGTCGATCTTGAGATCGTTCTGGTTGATCGCGATCTCGTCGGGCTCATCCACCTCGGGGAACACCAGAACACCGGTGGTCGAGGTGTGGATGCGGCCCTGCGACTCGGTCGCTGGCACGCGCTGCACTCGGTGCACGCCGCCCTCGTACTTGAGATGCGCCCAGACACCCTGAGCAGGGTCCGTGGACGATCCCTTGATCGCGACCTGGACGTCTTTGTATCCGCCGAGGTCGGATTCGTTGCGCTCGAGGAGCTCGGTCTTCCACCCCTTCGACGCCGCGTACTGGATGTACATGCGCAGCAGGTCGGCGGCGAACAGTGCGGACTCCGCGCCGCCCTCCCCCGCCTTGATCTCCATGATCACGTCACGCGCGTCATCCGGATCCCTCGGGATCAGCAGGCGCCGGAGCTTCTCCTGCGCGGCCTGAACGCTCTCTTCGAGACCCGGGACCTCATCGGCGAACGCATCGTCCTCGCGGGCGAGTTCGCGCGCCGCGTCCAGATCGTCGGATGCCGCCACCCACGCCTCGTGGGCGGCGACGATCCTGGACAGCTCGGCGTAGCGGCGGTTGACGCGCTTCGCTCGGGCAGCATCGGCGTGCACCGCCGGGTCGGAGAGTTCCTCCTGCACCCGGCGATGCTCGTCGATCAGAGTCTGGACGGACTCGAACACAGCGGCTCCGCTCAGCGGATGTTGTTGTCGTGACCGTGCGCACCCGAGGGGAGCGTCGGAATCGACTTCTGCATCTGCACCAGGAACTCGACGTTCGAGTGGGTCTCCTTGAGCTTGCCCAGGACGACCTCGAGAGCCTGCTGCTGGTCGAGGCCCGCAAGAGCGCGACGCAGCTTCCAGGTGATCTTGACCTCGTCGGCCGACAGCAGCATCTCTTCGCGGCGGGTGCTCGAGGCATTGACGTCGACCGCGGGGAAGATGCGCTTGTCGGCGAGCTGACGCGACAGACGCAGCTCGCTGTTGCCGGTGCCCTTGAACTCCTCGAAGATGACCTCGTCCATCTTGGAGCCGGTCTCGACGAGAGCCGTGGCGAGGATCGTGAGGGATCCGCCGTTCTCGATGTTGCGCGCGGCGCCGAAGAAGCGCTTGGGCGGGTACAGCGCCGACGCGTCGACGCCGCCCGAGAGCACGCGTCCGGAAGCCGGGGCCGCGAGGTTGTACGCACGGCCGAGGCGGGTGATCGAGTCGAGCAGCACGACGACGTCGCGGCCCAGCTCGACGAGACGCTTGGCGCGCTCGATGGCGAGCTCGGCGACCGTGGTGTGGTCTTCCGCGGGGCGGTCGAAGGTCGAGGCGATGACCTCGCCCTTGACCGTGCGCTCCATGTCGGTGACCTCTTCGGGGCGCTCGTCGACGAGCACGACCATGAGGTGGACCTCGGGATTGTTCTGGGCGATCGCGTTGGCGATCTGCTGCAGGACGATCGTCTTGCCGGCCTTGGGCGGCGCGACGATGAGACCGCGCTGACCCTTGCCGACAGGCGCGACGAGGTCGATGATGCGCTGGGTCAGCTTCTCAGGTGCCGTCTCGAGACGCAGGCGCTCCTGCGGGTAGAGCGGGGTGAGCTTGCCGAACTCGACGCGGGTGGCCGCGTCGTCGATGGACAGGCCGTTGATCGAGTCGACCTTGACCAGGGCGTTGTACTTCTGACGGCCCTGCTGCTCGCCCTCGCGAGGCTGCTTGATCGAGCCGACGATCGCGTCGCCCTTGCGCAGGTTGTACTTCTTGACCTGTCCGAGCGAGACGTAGACGTCGCTGGGGCCGGCGAGGTAGCCGGTCGTGCGGACGAAGGCGTAGTTGTCGAGCACGTCGAGGATTCCGGCGATCGGGATCAGGACGTCGTCCTCGCCGATCTCGGTGTCGAACTCGTCGGTCGGCGCTCCGCCGCGGCGCTTGTTGCGCTGACGGTTGCGGCCGTTGCCGCCCTCGTCATCGGAGGCATTCTGCTGCTGCTGCGGCTGCTGCGCCTGCTGCTGCTCGCCGGCCTGGCCGTTGCCGTTCTGGCCGCGTCCGCGGTTGCGGCTGCGGTTGCGGTTGCGACCGCGGCCACCCTGCTCGTCGCCGCCGTCAGCGGAGTCGGAGGAGGAGTCGGCGACGGGAGCGGAGTCTGCCTGGGCGGACTCGGCAGACTTCTCGGCGGCCGGAGCCTCGGCGTCGGCCGCCGGCTTCTTGGCGGTGCGGCGTCCGCGACCGGTGGTCTTCGCAGGCGCGTCGGACGAGTCGGCGGCAGGAGCAGCATCGGCAGCCGGAGCAGCGTCAGCGGCCGGAGCGGCAGACGACTCGGCTGCGGGCGCCTCGGCGTCGGCCTTCTTCGCGCGGCTGCGACGAGGAGCCTTCGCCTTCGGTGCGGCCTCGGCGGCCGGAGCGTCGGCGGCGGGCGCCTCGGACTTCGCCGGGGCCTTGGACTTCGCCGGCGTCTCCGCCTTCGCGGATGCCTCACGCGTCGCGGGCGCCTCGGACTTCGCCGGTGCGCTGTCGGAGGCGGCGTCGGCGGCGGCGGCAGCGGCAGCGGCAGCAGCCTTCTCCGCCTTGGCGGACGCCGTCGCGGTGGTCGCGCGGCGCGGTGCACGCTTGCGGGCCGGAGCCACTTCGGTCGCAGCGGTGGTCGCGGCGTCGGAGCTCGCGGCCTGGGCCGGAGCAGCGGCGGCGGGTGCCGCCTGGTCGTTCTGGGTCTCGGAGAAATTCTCCACGAGTACTCCCTCTTTGGTCTCGGAGACGTGAGCGGTACGCGCACAACGGGTGCTGCGCGCGGTCGCACGGGCTGACGCTCGGCGTCAGCCAGCCTCGGCACTGGGTTCTCGAAAAGAACGAGTTCTCGGTGAGAGCAGTGCCACAGGGGTTTGCGTGCGGGTCTTGCAGAGTTGCAATGGGGCCAGATTCACGCAGTTACGTGGAGCCCTCCGCTCGATTCCCCACTGTACCACCACGCACGTCGACCGCGAGCAGCAGCGCTTCCCACGGGGTGTCGGTGGTGGATTCGGCGAGTTCCACGGCGTCCTGACGGCTGCCGGGCCCGTCGGCGAGCACGAGCACACTGGGTCCGGCGCCGGACACCACAGCGGCGAAGCCTGCAGCGCGCAGAGCCTGAACGAGGCGCTGCGTCTCGGGCATCGCCTCGGCGCGGTAGTCCTGATGAAGGCGATCCGCCGTCGCGTCGAGCAGCAGCTCGGGGCTCTGGGTCAGAGCCGCGATGAGCAGCGCCGAGCGCGAGAGGTTGAACACCGCATCGGCGGTCGAGACCTGAGGCGGCTGGAGCGAACGGGCCTTCGAGGTCGACATCGTGTACGACGGCACGAGCACGAGCGGAGAGACACCGCGGTGCACGAGCAGCTTCTTGTGCTGCGCGCCCCGCTCCCCCATCCACGCGATCGTGAGTCCGCCGAAGAGGGCGGGGGCCACGTTGTCGGGGTGCCCTTCGATCTCGGTCGCGAGACGCAGCATGTCGGCATCGCTGATCTCGACGTCGCCCTCGAGCAGGCCCTTGGCCGCGAGGATGCCCGCGGCCACGGCCGCTCCGGAGGAGCCGAGACCTCGGCCGTGCGGAACGCCGTTCTCCGCGATGATCCGCAGACCGGGAAGCGCACGATCGACGTCGGCGTAGACATGCGCGATCGTCCGGACGATCAGGTTCGACGCGTCGCGCGGGATCTCGGCCGAGCCGGAACCCGAGACCTCGATCTCGAGCTCACCGGCGGGCAGCTCCGTGACCACGAGGGTGTCGTAGACGCTCAGCGCGAGCCCGAGCGTGTCGAAGCCGGGGCCCAGGTTCGCACTGGTGGCGGGTACGGTCACCTCGACCGTGCGCGCTGATGCCACCGTCATTCGCCTTCCACGCGCAGCACCGACACGACGCGCTCGACGACCGAGCTGTCGGCGAGTGCGTCGACGGTCGCGCTGAGAGCCGCATCGGTGGCACGGTGCGTGCCGATGACGAGACGGGCGGTGGGCTCGTCTTCGCCCTCGACCGTCTGGACCACAGTGGCGACCGAGACGTCGCCGTCGCTCAGGATGCCGGCGACGGTCGCGAGGACGCCGGGGGCGTCCGAGACCTCGAGAGTGATCTGGTAGCGCGTGGTGACGTGGCCGATCGGCACGACCGGCAGGTTCGCCCTGGTGGACTCTCCCACGCCGACCCCGCCGGCGATGTGGCGGCGAGCCGCCGAGACGACGTCACCGAGAACGGCGGATGCCGTCTGCACGCCACCGGCACCTGCGCCGTAGAACATGAGCGAGCCAGCCGCCTCCGCCTCGACGAACACCGCGTTGTTCGCGCCGTGGACCGACGCGAGCGGGTGGGTCTTCGGGACGAGCGCCGGGTAGACGCGCACCGAGATCGACTCCGCACCGTTGGCCTCGATGCGCTCGCAGACGGCGAGCAGCTTGATCACGAATCCGGCCGCCCGGGCCTCGTCGATCATCGATGCGGTGATCGACGTGATGCCCTCGCGGTACACGGCGTCGAGCGGGACAGCCGTGTGGAAGGCGAGGCTGGCGAGGATCGCGGCCTTCTGCGCGGCGTCGTACCCCTCGACGTCGGCCGTGGGATCGGCCTCCGCATAGCCGAGTCGCTGGGCGTCGGCGAGCACGTCGGCGAAGTCTGCACCCTCGGTGTCCATGCGGTCGAGGATGTAGTTGGTCGTGCCGTTCACGATGCCCATGATGCGGACGACGCGGTCGCCGGCGAGCGAGTCGCGCAGCGGGCGGATGATCGGGATCGCACCGGCAGCGGCGGCCTCGTAGTAGACGGAGGCGCCGACGCGGTCGGCAGCCTCGAACAGCTCGGGGCCGTGCGTGGCGAGCAGCGCCTTGTTCGCGGTGACGACGTCTGCGCCGGAGCCGATCGCCTGCAGGATGCTCGTGCGCGCCGGCTCGATTCCGCCGATCAGCTCGATCACGATGTCGGAGCCGAGGATCAGCGACTCCGCGTCGGTCGTGAAGAGCTCCTTCGGCAGGTCGGTCTCACGGGGCGCGTCGAGGTTGCGCACGGCGATGCCCGCCAGTTCGAGCGAAGCCCCCGCGCGGTCGGCGAGCTCGTCACCGTGACGCAGCAGGAGGTCGGCCACCTGGGAGCCGACCGCGCCGGCGCCCAGAAGCGCCACCCGAAGTCGTCGGTACTCAGTCGTCATTGCTTCTCCTTAGGAGGGTGGATCAGTCGTGTGTCGTCGGCTGCCGCATCGCGTGACGCGCGGCTCACTGGTGGTTCTGGGGCGCTTCGATGCCCGCATCCCGCGAGAGGACGTCAGCGACCGTCTCGCCGCGGACGATGACCGTCGACCGACCGTCGCGAACGGCGACGATCGGAGGACGCGGGACGTGGTTGTAGTTGCTCGCCAGCGGAGCGCAGTAGGCACCTGTGGCAGGGACCGCCAGGAGATCGCCGGGCGTGACGTCGGCCGGAAGGAACTCATGATCGACGACGATGTCGCCGGACTCGCAGTGCTTGCCGACGACACGGCTGAGCTGCGCAGCACCGACGCCCACTCGTGAGGCCAGGCGGGCCGAGAACTGGGCTCCGTAGAGTGCGGGACGGGCGTTGTCGCTCATGCCTCCGTCGACGCTGATGTAGCGACGGGTCGCACCCGACTCCAGCGCCACGTCCTTCGTCGTGCCGACCTCGTAGATCGTCACGCCCGCGGTGCCGACGATGGCTCGGCCGGGCTCGAACGACAGTGCCGGGAGCGCGATGCCGCGTGCCGCGCAGCCTTCGGCGACCGCCGTCACGATCTCACCAGCGAGCGTCTCGATCGGCGTCGGGTCGTCGACGCTCGTGTAGGCGATGCCGAAGCCACCGCCCAGGTTGAGCTGCGGAACCGGCCCATCCTCGAGGAGCGCGGCATGGAGTTCGAGCACGCGGGACGCGGATTCGCGGAAGCCCGCGACGCCGAAGATCTGCGAGCCGATGTGGCAGTGCAGGCCCGCGAAGTCGATGCCGGGGATCTCACGGATGCGCGCGACGGCACGCTCCGCCTCGGGCAGCGGGAAGCCGAACTTCTGGTCTTCGTGGGCGGTCGCGAGGAAGTCGTGCGTCTCGGCGTGCACGCCGCTGATGACCCGCACCAGCACGCGCTGGGTCGCGCCTGTCCGAGCGGTGATCGCCGCCAGCCGCTCGATCTCGATCTCGCTGTCGACGATGATCGTCCCGACGCCCACCTCGACGGCGCGTTCGAGCTCGGCGACGGACTTGTTGTTCCCGTGGAAACCCATCGATGCCGGAGCGACTCCCGCGGCGAGAGCGACCTCGAGCTCTCCCCCGGTGCACACGTCGATGCGGAGTCCCTCATCTACCACCCACCGGGCGATCGTCGTGGTCAGCAGCGCCTTGCCGGCGTAGTAGACCTGAGCGGTCGTGCCGTGATCGGCGGCGGCCGTGTCGAAGGCGCGTCTGAACGCCCGCGCGCGGGTGCGCACCTCGTCTTCGTCGATCACGAGGAGCGGTGTGCCGTAAGTCCGGGCGAGAGCGGTGGCGGCGATGCCGGCCAGTTGGATGACCCCGTCGGAGTCGCGGATCGCGGACGCGGGCCACACGGCGGTCGGGAGATCGTTCGCGTCGTCGGGCTCGACGAGCCATTCCGGGGCGAGCGAATCGGCAGGGGAAAGCAAGGAACACCAATCGTGGGACGGGTCTCGGGCGGGAACGCGCACTGCGAGGTTGACCCCGATTCTAGGGCACCCTCCATGCCGCATCCGTCATGGTGACGCCCGGCGTCAACCCCCTGAAAGCACCCGTCGGCCACTCGTAAGGTGGGGGAATGAGCACCGACTCCGCAGCACCCGATGCCGACCGTCCCGGCCTGATCGCGCGCGTGAGCGCGGCGGCGATCCGCTGGGCACTGACGCGGCGGCCGATCCGCGCGTTCCTGCTGTACTCGGAGCGCCGGGGCCCGATGCTCGCCGACAGCGTGACGTACCGGGCGCTGTTCAGCGTGTTCGCGGGCGTCCTGCTCGGGTTCTCGATCGCCGCACTGTGGCTCGCAGGCAACCCCGACGCGTGGCAGGCGATCATCGCTGCAGTGCAATCGGTCATTCCCGGCCTCATCGGCGACGGCGGGATCATCGACCCGTCCGACCTCGAGGCCCCGGTCTCACTCTCGATCGCCGGTGCGATCTCGGTGATCGCGCTCACCGGCTCGGCTCTCGCCGCCGTCGGTTCCCTCCGCACCGCCGTGCGGCTCCTCGCGGGCACAGCCCAGGCCGACATCCTCTTCATCTGGGTGATGCTGCGCAACCTCCTGCTCGCGATCGGTATCGGCCTCGCATTCGTGGCCGCGGCCGCGGTCACCTTCATCGGCCGCATCGGCATCACCTGGATCGCCGGGCTGCTCGGTATCTCCGACGATTCCGCCACAGCGACCTGGAGCATCCGCATCGTGTCGCTCCTGGTCGTGCTCGCGCTCGACACGGCCCTGATCGCCGGCGTCTTCCGATTGCTGTCGGGAACGCGTCCGTCTGCACGATCGCTGTGGACAGGCGCCCTGCTGGGTGGCATCGGGCTCCTCGTGCTGCAGGAGCTGTCGGGCCTCTTCATCGGAGGTGCCACCAGCAATCCGCTGCTCGCCTCGTTCGCCTCGCTGCTGGCTCTGCTGATCTGGCTCAACCTGTCGACCCAGGTGATCCTGATCTCCTGCGCGTACATCGTCACATCGGAAGAAGAGCGTCACGACCGCGTGCACGCCCGATTCGGTGCGACGACGTTCCCGCAGCGCCGCGTGCAGCGCGCCGAGGCCGAGGTCGCGCTCGCGACCACCGAGCTGCGCGCCGCGCAGAAGGCCGAGAAGGAGTTCCGTACCGGCTCGACCGCCGACTGACCTCAGCTCTGGGGGCACACACCCTTGTCGAGCAGGCTCGCGTCGGTCGCGATCGCACCGTCGACATCTACGTCGATCACAGCCTCCGTGCCGTCGATCTCGAGCCCCGTCAGGGTGATGCCGGCGGGGAGCTGGTCGGCGATGCACACACGCTGCGTCTCGGTGAGGCGATCACCCAGGGATCCGAGAGAGGATCCGACCTGATCCGCGTCGACCTCGAGGCCGCCGATCGTGAGCCCCACGGGGGTCAGCTCCAGGTCGCCCTCGGCGATTCCGGGTGTCACCGTGAGCGAGACGGGGATCGCGATGCCGAGGACGCTCACCGTTCCGGCGACGGTCGCGTTCGGAGCCTCGAGCGTCACGGTGTCGACGGGAAGATCGGTGCCGGCGAGCAGAGTGGTGAACTGCGACTCGTCGATCCGGATCGTCCCGGTCGCCCCGCTCAGGTCGCCGCCACGCAACGGCACCCCGGTCGCGGTGACGTCGACCGCGCCGGTGATCCCCTGCAATGTCACGGAATCCGTCGAGAGATGAAGGGTGTCGAGCGTTCCGCCGATCAGCTGCGGGATCAGGATGCCCTCGGCTTCCACGTCGAGCTCCTGGTCTGCAGGCAGATCGAGCTGATCGATCACGATTCCGCGGACGATCCCGGGAAGGACCGAACGCACCACGAGCTCCGCTGCGACGGCCAGCAGTGCCAGCACGACCACGATGATGAGCAGCACCCACGGCCACCTCTTGCGCTTGCGCGTCGCGGGCGCGGCGGCGACAGCATCCGCATTCCCCTTCTCGCCCGGGATCACGAGCGTCGGATGCTCGGAATCAGCGGCGGGATAAGGGAGAGTGTGGTTGTCGTCGCTCATGCTGCCATCCTGCCCTACAGCGCGGACGGCAGCCGAGTCACATCCGCTCGGGAGCGGACACACCCAGGAGGTGGAGGCCGTTGCGGAAGACCTGCCCCGCGGCGTCGTTGAGCCACAGGCGCGTGCGGTGCACGGTCTCGATCGGGTCGTCGCCCTGGGGGATCACGCGGCAGTTGTCGTACCAGCGGTGGTACAGGCCTGCGAGTTCCTCGAGGTATCGCGCCACACGGTGCGGTTCGCGGACCTCCGCGGCGTAGGCGACGATGCGCGGGAACTCCTGCAGAGCGCCGAGCAGCGCGCCCTCCGTCTCGTGCGTGAGCGTCTCGGGAGCGAACTCCGAGCGATCCACGCCGGAATCGGCTGCGTTGCGCCCCACGTTGTGCGTGCGGGCGTGTGCGTACTGCACGTAGAAGACGGGGTTGTCGTTCGTGCGCTTCTGCAGGACGTCGAGATCGATGTCGAGATTGGAGTCGGTCGAGCTGCGAGTCAGCGCGTAGCGCGCCGCATCCACGCCGACGATCTCGACGAGGTCCTCGAGCGTCACCACGGTTCCTGCACGCTTGGACATGCGCATCGGCTGGCCGTCGCGCACCAGGTTGACCATCTGCCCGATGAGGATCTGCAGGTTGACGTCGGGCTCGTCACCGAATGCCGCGCACATCGCCATGAGGCGCTGCACGTAGCCGTGGTGATCGGCACCCAGCATGATGATGCACCGGTTGAAGCCGCGCTCGCGCTTGTCGAGGTAGTACGCCAGGTCGCCGGAGATGTACGCCGGCTGCCCGTCGGACTTGACCACCACGCGGTCCTTGTCGTCGCCGAACTCCGTCGTGCGCAGCCACAGCGCGCCGTCGGCCTCGAACATGTGGCCGAGCTCCTGGAGCCGCGAGATGGCGCGCTCGACGGCCCCCGACTCGTGCAGGTCGTTCTCGTGGAAGTAGACGTCGAAGTCGACCCCGAACTCGTGCAGGCTCGCCTTTATCTCATCGAACATCAGGTTCACGCCGTTCGCGCGGAAAGCCTCCTGCAGGTCTTCCGGCGACAGGGTCGAGAGGTCGCCGTCGTAGGCGAGCTCGACGCGCTTCGCGATGTCGAGAATGTATCCGCCGCCGTAGCCGTCTTCGGGGGTCGGTTCGCCCAGGTGAGCGGCGACCAGACTGCGTGCGAAGCGATCGATCTGACCGCCGTGATCGTTGAAGTAGTACTCGCGGGTGACCTTCGCTCCCTGAGAGGCGAGCATGCGGGCGAGCGAATCGCCGACCGCGGCCCAGCGGGTGCCGCCGAGGTGGATCGGTCCTGTCGGGTTCGCCGACACGAACTCGAGGTTGATCACCTCGTCGGAGCGCGAGTCGTTGTGGCCGTACTCGGCGCCCGCGTCGACGATCAGCTTCGCGAGCGCGCCGGCTGCCGCCGCGTCGAGACGGATGTTGATGAACCCGGGGCCGGCGACCTCGGTGCTCGCGATGCCGTCGACCTCGGCGAGTCCGTCGGCGATCTGCTGGGCGAGTTCCCGGGGGTTGGTGCCGAACGGCTTCGCCAGACGCATCGCGATGTTCGAGGCCCAGTCGCCGTGGTCGCGGTTGCGCGGACGGTCGAGGACGATGTCGGATGCGGCGAGCGCGAGCGGCTCGCCCGGACGTCGTTCCTCGGCGATCGGTGCGAGGACGGCGAGGAGGGCTTCGGCGAGCGTTTCAGGGTTCATAGGCCTCTCAGTTTACGGCGCGTCACGCGCCCGAATTTGCGAGGGCCGGATCGTGATCTACAGTCATGCCATGAAGGCCGCATCCGTCCGCCACCGCCTGCCCGTCGCGGGCCTCGCCGTCGCCGTGATCCTGGCTCTCGCCGCGGTCGCCCTCGGCGTCTGGCGTCCGTGGGTTCCGGTGCCGTCTTCTGCGCCCGTCGGCGCCGCTGCGGCCGCCGACGAAGCAGTCACGATCGCCCCCGTGCCACTGCTGCTCCCCGAGCATCCGACTGTTCTGGTGTTCGGGGATTCCTGGACCTACGGCTCAGCTGCGACCGAGCCGACGCTCGGCTACGCCTACGTGCTCGCGGACCTGATCGACGGCGAGACCATCGTGAACGGCGTCCGCGGCAGCGGATATCTCAAGCCCGGACTCGACGGCCCCGCGTTCGGCGAGCGCATCGCCGCATTGGACCCGACGCTCACACCGGATCTGATCATCATGCAGGGGTCGATCAACGATCGAGCCCAGGGAGTGGCCGGGTACCGCGAGGCCGTGAATGCGGCGTGGGATGCGATGTCCGCGACGTACCCCGACGCGATGATCGTCATTCTCGGGCCGGCACCGCATGAGCTCCCCGTCGGAACCGAGACCGCCCGTATCGACACCGATCTCGGAGAGCTCGCGGCTGCCCGCGGGTGGTGGTACATCTCCCCCATCGCGCAGAACTGGATCACGGATCAGAACTACCTGTCGGTGATCGACGTCGAGGTCGGACGCCAGCATCCCTCGACCGACGGCCATCGGTACCTGGCGGAGAAGCTCGCCGCGGCGCTCGCGGAACTCGGCGACGCGCCGGTGACCGAGGCCGGAGGGTCGGAGACCACGCCCGAGCAGTGATATTGTCGATCGGTACGCCTCCGTAGCTCAGTGGATAGAGCGCCGGTTTCCGGTACCGTAGGTCGCTGGTTCGATTCCAGTCGGGGGCACACACTCTGTAAGTTGAACGGTTCTCGCGTCATCTGCAGCATCTCGATACGAAAAGGCCGCCTGATCTCAGGCGGCCTTTCGTGTTTCTGAGGACGACGGGGCACGCAGCATCCGTGCGGAGCATGCGTCCGAGCCACATGGGGATACCGATGGGTCACCCGCTTCAGGTGATCCGTCATCGTCGCCCCGTCGCCTGGCGACCTAGATTGGCCATCAACCATTCGGCAGGCGACAGGCCCTGACCGGCAAGAGCGACGCTCGACGAGCGGATCGACTCAGGTGGTGGGTAGCGATGTCCGACCTCCAGGCACACTGTCGACGGAGTAGCCGACGGACTGCGCGCTTCGTGGTGATCTCCTTCGCCGCATCTCTAGCCATCCTCGCGTGCGCCACCACTCCGGCTGCAGGTGCGCCCGCGCCGCCGCGCACTGCACTCCAGGCAGTCGGTCCGCTGCTCCTCGAGGAGGACTTCACGGGCGAGTCCGCGGTGAGCGAGTTCACCGGGTACGGCACGGCGTGCCTGACAGGCGCACCCGTCGTCGGCGGCCTCGGCGCCGCGGAGCATCCGCTCACCGGTTGCCCGCTGCAGGGACCACCGCCAGCGGGCTTCGAGGCGCTCTTCCCGATCTCTCCGCCACTCGGTTCTGCACCGAACGGCTACCTCCGGCTCACGGACGCGCTGCCCGACCAAGCCGGTGCCGTGCTCTATGACACTCCCATCCAGGCGACCGATGGGGTGGAGATCACGTTCGAGCAGTGGCAGTACGGCGGATACTCGACGATCCCGCAGTTCGCCGACGAGACAGCAGACGGCATCGCCTTCTTCCTCGTCGATGCCACCGCGACCCTCGACGCACCCGGTGCCTTCGGGGGAAGCCTCGGCTACGCCAAGAAGCTGCCGGACGACAACCCGGCGAACACCATCGTTCCGGGCGTGGCCGGCGGCTACCTCGGGTTCGGCTTCGATGTGCTCGGCAATTTCTATGGCGACTGGGAACAGCGCGGAGCGGGATGTCCCGCGGATCAGCTCTCGCCGGCGGGATCGAGCTTCCAGGTGCCGGCACCTGGTGAGAACATGGTCACCGTCCGAGGGCCGGTCGGCCAGGACCAGACGCTCGGCTACTGCTTCCTCACGGCGACCGCCACCGGCCCGAACGCATCGACGCTGCCCGCGCTTCTGCACGGTGCGACCACCGGGCCTCTCGTCACCGATCCGGCCGGGGCCGTGGCGGCTCTCGAACCCTCGCGGCGCACGGTCACGTTGATTCTCGAACCGGAGCCGGTTCACACCATCACTGTCGTCATCGACTTCCACGACGGCATCGGGCCGCAGGAAGTGCTCTCGATGCAGGCGCCCGACCCCGTGCCCGAAGCGGTCAAGTTCGGGTTCGCCGCGTCGACCGGCGCGTTCACCGACGTCCATCTGATCCGCACACTGCGCATGCAGGCCATTGACCCTGTGCCCGCTCTCACCCTCACGAAGACGGTTCAGCCGGTGGTCGCTGACGAGATCGGCCCCGGAGCCGATCTGCGCTACAGCTTCCTGGTCGCCAATGTCGGAGGTGGCGACATCACAGACATCACCGTCGACGATCCGCTCGTGGGAGCCGTGGAGTGCCCCTCGACCGTGCTCACCGAAGGCGCATCCATACCCTGCACCGCGACCTATCGGATCACCGAGGCCGATGCCGCGGCGGGTTCGGTCACGAACGTGGCCACCGTGTCGGGGGAAGGCCGTGGAGGCCCCGTGCCGCCGGCGACTGCTCGTGCCGACATCGAGGTCGTCACGGTGCTGGCCACGAGCGGAATCGACGGAGCGCAGATGCTCACGGGGTCAGCGGCAGCTGCGCTTCTTCTGTCGATGGGAACGATCGTGGTGACACGACGCCGTCGGGAACGGACCGAGTGATCGGTATGAATGAGAACAGGGGGCGAGAGGGCCGATGACCGATCTGGTGCTGTCTCTGCTGCCGCTGGCGCTGGGCGTCGTGATGAGTCCGCTCGCGATCATGGCGCTCGTCGCGGTGCTGCTGTCGCAGCGAGCACGCGTGAACGGCGTGATGTTCCTGATCGGCTGGGCGCTCGGCGTCTTCATCGGCGTGTTCGCGAGTTTCGCTGTGCTCGGGTTCTTCGAGATCCATGAGCGCAACGCCCCGCCTCTCTGGGTGCCGATCGTGCGGCTGCTGATCGGCATCTCCCTGCTCCTGGGCGCCGTCTGGATCTACCGCCGCGGGCGGGCCCACACGCTGGCGATGGCACAGGCATCCTCACCGACCGAGGTCACCGCTGCCGCGCCTCAGCTCCCAGGGTGGCTCAAGTCCGTGGAGACCTTCACTCCGGCGCGGTCACTGGCGCTGGGTGCCGGGATCTTCCTGCTGAACCCGGTCGATCTGTCCTGCGCGATCCTGGCCGCCCTCGACGTACGCCTCGCCGCACTCGACACGACGGCCAGTGTCCTCGTGCTCCTCATCTTCGGGCTCGTCGGTGTGCTGCCCATCGGCATCCCGGTCGTCCTCGTCCTCGTGAAGGGCGAAGCCGCCGACCCCGCACTGCATCGCATCCGGGCCTGGATCGCCTCCCACACGAGCGTCCTCAACGCCGCGCTGGTGCTCGTGATCGCCGTGCTGCAGCTGCAGAAGGCGGTATCGGCGCTCCTCGCCTACTGATCTCGCATCGACGATCAGCAGGGCGAGGGGCCGACCCGCTACTGCTTGAGCATCGCGACGGCGAGCTTGTGCTCATCGTCGATGAGATGCGAGTGGTCATCGTCACCGAGGTCGATGCGCACCCACTCGATGTCTCCGGTGAACGCATTGCCCGTCGCACCGTAGTCGGGCGAGACCGGCGAGGCGAGATCGGCGCCGACGTCGACCGTCTCGTCGAAAGTGAACTGGAACGGGATCGTCTTGTTCACGCGACCCTCTCCGATGGACACCCCGTCGGCGAAGAGCGTCACCGTGCCGCCCTTGGCCAGCCCTCCGCCGTCGTAGCCGAAATGTGCGCGCAACTCGGTGGCGCCCGCGGGGATCGGCTCGGCCGAGCGCACGATGTCCACGTCGATGCCCAGCAGGTTGTATGCGAACACCAGGGACCCCTCGTGCGCGTAGAACGACCAGCCGCCGTAGGCGCCTCCCTGCGCGATCACCACCCCGGATGCACCGTCTTCGGGGAGATCGACCTGTGCGGTCACGGTCCAGGACTTGTTCTTGATGTTGATCGAGGTGTTCTCGCTCAACCGCTTCATGCCGGGATAGAACTTCTGAGAGTCGCTCACGACGAGCTGCGGACGACCGGCGATGTCGGGATTCATCCTCTCCGCCGAGCGGATGTCGAGCGGCAGCACGTTGAAACGCGCCGCCTGGATCAGGAACAGCCGCTGCAGGTGGGCGAGCCGCTCGGGCTCTTCGGCCGCGAGGTCGTGCGACTGCGTCCAGTCCTTCTCGACGTCGTAGAGCTCCCACACGTCGTCGTCGAGTCCGTGCGAGGAACCTGCCCACGGGTCCTTGTGCTTCGCGACGGCCGTCCAGCCCTTGTGATAGATCGCGCGGTTGCCCAGCATCTCGAAGTACTGCGTCTCGTGCCGCTCGTCGGCATCCGCATCCTCCGCCGCGAAGCTGTAGTTCATCGGCGTTCCCTCGTACGGGCGCTGGGTCACGCCGTTGACCATCGACGGCTCGGGGATCCCGGCGGCCTCGAGAACGGTCGGGGCGACGTCGATGACATGGCTGAACTGGTGACGGACCGCGCCCTGCTCGACTCCCCCACCGGGCCAGCTGACGATCGTCCCGTTGCGCGTGCCGCCCCAGTGGCTGGCCACCTGCTTTGTCCACTGATAGGGCGTGTCCATCGCGTGGGCCCAGCCCACCGCGTAGTGGTTGTACGACCGCGGGGTCCCGATGTCGTCGATGTGATCGGCGACATACTGCTCGGTCTCGATGTCGTTCATGTGGTTGATCGTGAAGCCCTCGTTCGTGGTTCCGTGCATCGATCCCTCGGCGCTGGCGCCGTTGTCACCGATGATCACGTAGACGAGCGTGTCTTCGAGGATCCCGAGCTCCTCGTACGCATCGAGGAGCCGCCCCACATGATGGTCGGCGTACTCGAGGAAGCCTGCATAGACCTCCATCTGACGCGCCAGCGCCGGCTTGATGAGCTCGCTCATCTCGTCCCACGACGGGATGCCGGGGCTGCGCTCGGTGAGCACGGCGTCCGCCGGGATCACCCCGAGTTCCAGCTGGCGGGCGAATGTCTCCTTGCGGATCTCATCCCAGCCCTGATCGAAGTGCCCCTTGTACTTGTCCGCCCACTCCTCCGGCACGTGATGAGGCGCGTGAGTCGCGCCGGGAGCGAAGTAGGTGAAGAACGGCACATCGGGGGCGAGGGACTTCTGCTGCCGCGTCCACGCGATCGCCTTGTCGGTCATGTCGCCCATGAAGTGATATCCGTCGTCGGGCGTGCCCCACGGCTCGACCGGTGTCGTGTTCTCGTAGAGGGCCGGGTACCACTGGTTCGTCTCACCGCCGATGAAGCCGTAGAAGTACTCGAATCCGTTGCCGGGAGACGGCCACCCCGAGAACGGCCCGATCGCGCTCGCCTGCCATACCGGGACTTCGTGGCACTTGCCGAACTGCGCCGTGTTGTATCCGTTCAGCTTCAGGGTCTCGGCGAGCGGTGCGCAGCTGTTGGGGCGCAGCGAGCTGTACCCCGGCGCCGATGTGGCGATCTCGGTGATACCACCCATGCCGACCGTGTGGTGGTTGCGTCCGCTGAGCAGCGCCGCACGTGTCGGCGAGCACAGTGCGGTCGTGTGGAACCGGGTGTACTTGAGCCCTGCACCGGCGACCCGTTCGAAGTTCGGGGTGTGCACCGGTCCGCCGAACGCACTGGAGGCTCCGAACCCCGTGTCGTCGATGAGGACGACGAGCACATTCGGTGCCCCTTCAGGTGGGCGCACGGGGTCGATCGCCGGGAAGCGTGTGTCGGGGTCGGTCGCATCGTACGTGACCGTGCCGGTGTAGGCCAGATCCGGGATCGGAAGAACAGAACGCTGCGTGTCGGCCATCGTCACTCCTCAGGGTCGCGGCGAACCCGGAAGCCCGCCTCCTGCCGCCCAGCGTATGGGCGTGTCCCGTCGTCGGTCCCGCCGTATCGCCCGCGGCGGGTGACCCACAGCCTCCCCAGTGCTGACGCGGTGCCAGCATGAGAGCGTCGTCCACTCCAGCGCGACGGCGACCCGACCGGGAGGCGAGGATCAGGATGACGGATGCGGTGACATCGCCCTCACACACGCCTGCCGGGTCTCGACTGCGCTGGTGGTTCCCGACCCTCGTCGGCTATCGCCGTGAGTGGCTGTCCTCCGACATAATCGCCGGCCTCGCCGCGGGTGCGGTCGTAGTGCCGCAGGCGATGGCCTACGCCACGATCGCGAACCTCCCGGTGCAGGTCGGCCTCTACACCTGCATCATCCCGATGCTCGTCTACGCGCTCCTCGGCGGATCCCGAGCGATGAGCGTCTCGACGACCTCGACCGTCGCGACCCTCACCGCGACCACTCTCGTCACGAGCACCACAGCTGGCGGAGCCGACGATCCGATGGGCGCCCTCATGGCGTTGACGATGCTCGTGGGCGTCATGCTCGTGATCGCCCGGCTTCTGCGGCTCGGATCGCTGGTCGAGAACATCAGCACGGCGACGGTGCTCGGCATCAAGATCGGCGTGGGCGGCACGGTCGCCGTCGGGCAGCTCCCGAAACTCCTCGGCGAGACCTCCAACGCCTCGGGCGAGGGATTCTTCCGTTCGATCCTCGCCGCTCTCGAAGCGTTCGACAGCGTCAATTGGCCGACGGTGGCGCTGTCCGCCGCGTCGATCGTCATCATCCTGCTGTGCAAGCGCTTCGTGCCGAAGATCCCAGGGACGCTCGTGGTCGTCGCCCTCGGAATACTGCTGGTCTGGCTCGCGCACATCGACGAGGCAGGGGTGGCACTCGTCGATCCCGTGCCCTCAGGGCTCCCGATGCCCGGGCTGCCGGATCTCACCGATCTCGGCTCGCTCGTCCCCGGCGCCCTCGCCATCGCCATCATGGTGTTCCTCGAGACGGCAGCGGTGGCCCGTGGCATCCGTCGCACCTCCGAGCCGCCGATCGACGCGGATCAGGAGCTCCTCGCCGCCGGGGCCGCGAACCTCGCAGGAACCTTTTTCAGCGTGCTCCCCTCTGCCGGCGGCTTCTCGCAGAGCGCCGTGAACCAGAGCGCCGGGGCACGCACACAGCTCGCGACGCTGGTGACCGTCGCCCTTGCCGTGCTGGTCGCGCTGTTCCTCGGCCCCGTGGTGTCGCTGCTCCCCCAGGCCACGTTGGCGTCGATGGTCCTGGTGGCGGTGGCCGGTCTGATCGACATCCCGACGCTCGTGCGCTGGGCGCGCATCAGCGCCGTCGACTTCTGGATCGCACTCGTCGTCGCGGTGATCGGCCTGACGGGCGGGCTTCTCGCCGCCGTCGCGGCGGGCGTCGCAGTGACGCTGATCCTCGTGCTCCGCGAACTGAACATCCCGCGCCTCGAGATCGTCGGAGAGCGCGACGGCCGAGTGGCGATCCGCACGCTGCGCGGCCTCTACACCGCGAACGCCCTCGCGAACGAGCGGGCGATCATCGATCTCGCCCTCACGCGTCCCGAACCGGTGCGAGCTGTGATCCTGGATGCCCGGAGGCTCGACACCGTCACCATCACCGTGCTCGACACACTCGCCGACCTCGACCGCGAGCTCGCGGCACAGGGCATCGTTCTGCACATCGCCGCACTGCCCGAGCGCGCGAGCGTGATCGCGACGAGGACCGATTGGTATCAGGGGCTGATCGCGGCCGGCCGCGTGCACGCGCACGTGGCGGGAGGTCTCGCCGCGCCGCTGTGAACGCGGGCCTTCTATATCCCGCCGACATCGGGCCTGCGGCGGTCGACCTCGGCGAGCGCCTCAGCGAGCGCATCCCCGAGACGCGGACGCTCGATGAAGATGTTCTCTTCGCCGATGATGTGCTGGACTCCCGTGGAGACGAGCTGCGCATGCACACGCGCACCTAACCCGGCGATCATGAGTGTCGCCCCCGCAGCGGCGAGCTCGTGCGCGTACTCGCGGAGCATCGTGAGGAACGTGACGCCCAGCTCATCCGTGCCGCGCAACCGGATGATGACGACGGCGTCGTTCGCGGCATCGCCGGTGCTGGGAAGCTGCTGGCGGAAAGACGGGGCGGAGGCGAAGAACAGACTCCCGTAGGGCGTCAGCACGATCGTCGCACCGGGGACGATCACAGAAGGAGGATCGGTCTCGGTCGGGCGCCCGCTCTCGTCGTCGAACACCCACTGTCGGACCCGTACACGGTTGGACTGACGCGCGATGTGCAGCACGATTGCCAGTCCGACTCCAGCGAGCACCGCGTACTGCAACGGAATCGCCAGCGTGAGCCCGAATGTCACGAGGAAGACCGTGATCTGCACCGGGCCGGTCTTCAGGACCATCGCGATCTGGTGCGGCTTCACCGTCCGCACCCCGACGAGGATCAGGAGCCCCGCCAACGCCGGCATCGCGATGTAGCCGATCAGCGGCGCGAACAGCAGCACGGTCAACACCATGACGATCCCCGCGATGAGGTTCGCCGCCGCGCTTCGGGCCCCGGCAGCCCGCGAGAGCGCCGTCGCAGACATGGACCCTCCCACGGGCAGCCCTTGCAGCATCCCTGTGGCGATGTTCGCGACGCCCTGGCCGCGGAAATCGGCCGAGGCATTCGGGTACGCACCGTCGGGGTTCGGCATCGAGCCGGAGATCGCGGCCCCCTGCACCAGCCCCACCAGCGCCAGCGAGAGCGCGGGAACGAGCATCGCGAAGAACAGCGACGGGTCAGGCAATGAGATGCCGGGCAGACTCCGTTGCACCTCGGCGACGTCCGAGATCGTGCCGACCCCGGCGGGGAAGGCCAGCGCAAGTGCAGAGCCGAGCACGATCGCGACCACCATCGACAGTGCTCCGAGTCGGGTGCGCTCGAGCAGGAGAATCGTGGCGATCGTGACCGAGCCGACCAGGATGGATGCCCAGCTCACCTGACCGAGGTTCAGCGCGACATCGACAACCCGCCACAGTCGGCCGTCCTCCGAGCTGTCGTACCCCGTGAAGTTCTCGAGCTGGCTGAGCACGATGTTCACCGCGACGGCGTTGACGAACCCGATGAGCACTGCAGTCGGGATGAAGCGCACGAGGCTGCCGAGTCCGGCGAGGCCCAGCGCGAGCATCGTGATTCCCGCCATCATGGTCAGGGTCGCCATGGCAGCCGCGCCATCGGCACCGTGCACCTCTGGGACGTCGGCGATGATCACGGCCATCGCTCCGGTCGCCTGGACGGTCATGAAGACCGACCCCGTCGCGAGCGCGCCGGAGATCGTGCCGACGATGTAGGCGTTCAGGCCGAACAGCGGATTCACACCCGCGAGCAACCCCGCCGCGAGTCCGTCGGGCACGCTCTCGATGCCGAGGACGAGTCCCGCCCGGAGATCACCGCCGATCGTGCGCCGCGAGCCGAACCGGCGCCGGTAGCGCGTCCATCCGGTGCGCAGCGTCATAGCGCTTCTCCCCCTGTCGCCACGGTCGCCGCGGTCAAGGCTCGCGTCCGCCGTCAGCTCGTCTGCGCGCCGGGTGCCGGCTCTGCGTCGATCTCGAGCTCGGTCTCGGTTGCGGTCGCGAGTTCAGGTTTAGGTTCAGGTTCAGGTCCAGGTTCAGGTTCAGGTGCTGTTTCGGTTTCGACCTCTGTCGGTCGCCGCACCAGCTCGACGACGAGGACGAGGCCGATGAGCGCGAGGACGAGCCCGATGATGATGCCGAACGAGACGGGTCGGTTCACGATCAGGATCAGCACGGCCAGGAGCATCGCCGTGACGAGGATCGGTCCGCGGAATCTGTCGACACCGGCGCCGAATCGTCCGGTCGAGAGGCCCCGCCGCTCCCCCGCCCGCCGGATCGAGGCGAAGCCGCTCTCGGCCGCCCCGCGGAGCTTGCGCGCGGTCGGGCTCGATCCGGCGATCCATGCCCAGGCGGCGACCACGACCCCGACGAGCGCGAGCGCGGCGATCGTCGAGCTCAGCAGAGAGGTGAGCACATCGAACATCGACTCCGCGGCCGCAACGGTCATGATCGACGGGCTCACCGCGCCGATGAAGAATCCGCGACCGATTCCGAGGCCGGCGGAGAAGAGGAGGAAGACGAGCGCGAACCCGAGGCTCGTCCAGAGCACCGCGCGCGGCCGGTCGCGCGCCAGCAGCACGCCGACGACGAGGAGCCCGAGCACGATCCACGGGAGCCAGAATCCTGAGCTCACCGCCACCTGGTAGACGGTCCTCACCAGCACCAGCGCGTCGGCCTGCGCGATCGGGATGGATCTGTCGATCTCGGGGATGAGATCCGCGAACCCGACGCCCCGCTCCGCGAGTTCGGCCTTCACCCGAGCGATCACGACTCCGAGGTCCACCGACAGCACACCGTCGTCGGCGAGCTGCAGCGCGGTGTCCGGACTGTTCTGCATGATCGCGACAGCCCTCTCGTGCGTGAACCGGAGCGACTCCGCCCAGATCGTCGCGAACTGGTCGGAGGCCACGAGATCGTGCACGACACCGTCGACGAGCCCGACCAGCCCGCTGGCCGCCGGCACCTCGAGCAGGGTCAGGGCGGACTCCGCGCGCGGGGGCAGGTCGAGTTCGCGCAGCCCGTCGAAGACGTCGCCGACCACCGCCGTCAGATCGACCTGCTCGTGGATCGCTGCGCTGACCTGGTCGGCGACGAACTCCTGCACGTCGGGGTCCTCGGCCAACGGGGCGAAGGTCGCGACGAACTGATCGGCATCCACCAGCTGAAGCCGCGCCCACGTGCCCATCGCCGCGATCGGCGAGATCAGCACCGCGAGCACCAGCACGATGCCCGCGACGACGGATCTGCCTCGCGGCCTCCTCCTGGGCGCACGAAGGGTGGTGTTCTCCTGCTCGAGAGCGCGGACCCGGGCCCTCAGATCGTCCAGTTCGGTCATGTGCCGTCCTCCTCGTTCATCGACGCCGCCGACGGCGCATCAGGATCGCCGTCATGATGCCGACGACCACCATCAGGATGGCCAGAGCGAGCAACGCGAATCCGCCGATCATCACCCAGTCCATGTCCGCACCCTTCTCCCGTCCTCGCCACCGCAGCTCACGAGAACGCGGCGATCCCCTTGCCGATGATCGTGACCCCGAGTACCAGCAGCAGCACCGTCATGATGACGGCGTTCTCGGCCTGCAGCCAGTCCCGGAGCCGGCCGAGCGGCTCGCGCAGCGCTCCGGACGCCAGCAGGAACCCGACGACCGGAATCAGCACGGTCGACGCCGCCAGCACGGTGAAGCAGACGATCACGATCGTCACCTCGCCTCCGGACAGGCCGAGCGCGCCGAGGGTCATGCCGGCGCTGGCTCCGAGGAGCAGGTTCTTCGGGTTCGCGCCCGAGAGCAGGAGCCCGAGTCCGAGCGTCGCGACGAAGGACATCCCGTCGATCTGCTGCATCCACTTCGGCATCTCAGGCATCACGTCACCCTGCGGACGCCCGCGCCACTGCTTCACAGCCATCAGCACGAGCAGCACCCCGAGAACGATCTGCACGACTCCGAGAACGGGCTTCGACGTGTCGTCGGACGCCTCGGGAAGAACCGAGGACAGCAGCGTGAAGACGGTGGCGACGATGGCGATCCCCGCGATCCAGCCCACCAGGAAGCCGACGCTCGTCGTGCGGGCGCGCGGCGACATCAGCATCAGGATGCCCGCGATGATGGGCAGCGGGCTGATCGCGATCCCGAGCGCGAGCGGCAGCAGCTGTCCGATGGCCTGGCCCATGAGAGTCTCCTTCGCCCGCGGGCTAGCTCAGCAGCTTCTGCTTGGCGGCGGCGAACTCGTCCTCCGACAACACCCCGGAGTCCTTCAGCGAGGCCAGCTGCTGAAGCTTCGAGATCATGTCGTCGGCGCTCGTCGACGCGGCGGCCGGTGCGGCCGGCGCGACAGGGGCGGCATACTGCGCCGCCGCGTTCTGCGCGGCCGCGTCGATCTGCGCCTGCTGCTGCGCGGCGGCGTACTGCTCCTGCTCGTACTGGCCCTGCGCGCGCTGCTCACGGTTGCGCATCGCGGCGCCCTGCACTGCGGTCGCGGTTCCTGCGACGACCGCGGTTCTGGCGGCGAGTCCGATCAACCCGGGGCGGCCGAATCTTCTGAATGGCATGTCATTCACCTTCCTGGTCGAGGATGTCCATCATGGCGTTCACGACGGGTGCCGGAACGCGCTCGCTGCGCAGCACCTGACCGCCGGCGGCCGCCAGCTTCTGCGCGAGTTCTCGGGCGAACGAGAGCTCGAGGACGACGATGGCGGCAGACTGCCCCGGCGGGACCAGCTCGGCCAACGCGTCGACGTCCTCCTCCCCCGCGATCCCGGAGGCTATCGGGGTGATGTCGCCGAGGCTCAGGGGTCCGCCGTCCGTGTCGAGTTCGAGGATCTCGATGTCCCCCTGCTCGGACTTGGTGAGGACGACGAAGTCGAGGAGACGCACGACCCCGCTGCTGATGAGATCGGTGAGAGCTCGAAAGGTGGCCGGATCCGGCCTGTCCCCCTCGAAACCGACCAGATAGAACTCCGCCGGTCCGAAACGGAAGTCATTCATGAAGCTGCCCTTTCTCTGGGTGGGACGATGTTGACGATGTGCTGCGCGCCTGGTCCTGCAGTGATGAGACGGCCGCCCTGTTGGTGTCGAAAACCTGCTGGCCCGTCAGTATCCCGAGCCGCTCGAGACGCGGTCGAGCGCTCGAGCGCAGGCGGCTGAATGCGAGTGAGACGCCGTGATCGTCGAGCCAGTCGACGAGACCTTCGAAGGACTCCGCAGCAGTGACGTCGGCGTCGGTCACCGCTTCGAGGTCGATGACGACGTGATGCACGACATCTGCGCCCGGTGCGGTGACCGCGGCGCGGATCGCCTGCGCGAAGACGTCGCCGTTCGCGAAGAAGAGCGGAGCCGCCATGCGCACGACGACGATCCCCGGTGCCGTCATCGATCCGGCGGCCCCCTCTTCGAGCAGAGAGTCCCCGGGCTCGCCGTCGTCTGCCAGGACGTCGATGGCGGGATTCGCCGCACGCTTCGCGAGATTGATCAGCGCGAGCACGAAGGCGACGACGATGCCGGGGATCGATCCGACGAAGAGCGTCACGAGGAAGCACACGGCCCCGACCGCGAACTCGAATCTGTCGAGTCTCCACAGCGAGACGAGCTCGCGGAACCCCAGGAGCGGCAGGATCGCCACTCCGACGATGGCGCCGATGGCGGGAGACGGGATGTCCTCGAGAAGCCCGGTGCCGAAGAGCAGCAGGAGGAGTGTCCCGACGGCCAGGACGAGAGAAGGCAACTGGGTGCGAGAGCCCGCCTGGTCCATCGCCGCCGTCCGGCTGGTCGACGATCCGACGGCGAAGCTCCCTTGCGCCCCCGCCGCGATGTTCGCGACCCCGAACGCCATCAGGTCGCGGTTCGGGGAGGTGCGGTAGTGGCGCTTCTCGCCGTACGACCGCGACACGAGAAGCCCTTCAGCGGTGGTCACGAGCGTCAGCGCTATCGCCGAGGGGATCAGGAGAAGCCAGGTCTGCCAGTCGATCACGGGCCAGGTGAACGACGGCGGACCGGCGGGCACCTCCCCGAGCACCGCGACGCCCTTGTCGCCGAGGCCGGCGATCACGACCACGACGGTCGCCACGACCAGCACGACCAGCGCCCACGGCACCATGCGAAGGAACCTCTTGCCGAGAAGCAGCACCGCCACAGATGCCGCGGCGATCAGCACCGACCAGCCGTTCGCCGAGCCGAGCCCGCCGAGAAGGTCACCCACCTTCTCGACGAACTCACCCCCCGAATCGATCTTCACGCCGAGCATCTTGGCGATCTGCGACACCAGGATGTCGAGCGCGAGTCCCCCGACGAAACCGATCAGGATCGGCTTGGACAGGAAGTTCGCGAGGAAGCCGAGTTTGAAGACCGCGAGCAGGATGAACATCACGCCGCAGATGATCGCCTGAGCGAGCGCGAGCACGGCGTAGTCCGCTGATCCTGCGACCGCGAGCCCGCCGATCGACGATGCGACGAGCGCGGCGGCCGCGGCATCCGGCGAAGCGACCAGCTGGCGCGACGACACTACGAGCGCGTAGATGACGGTGGGGACGACGAGCGCGTAGAGGCCTGCGGTCGCCGGAAGCCCGGCGATCTGCGCGTAGCCGATGTTGAGCGGGATGGCGATCGCGAGCAGCGTCACGCCGGCGAGCAGCTCGCGCACGATGTTCGCACGCGTCAGTCCTGCCAGCGGTCGCTGCACCTGGTCACCTCCGTACCGTCGTCCCGTGCCGTCGCCACGGGTGCGGGCGATGTGCGACTCATGCTCGCACCGGTGCGCAGGACGGCGATCGGTGCGCTCACCCCAACGGGGTGACCGCAGCACAGAGCGGCGTCGCGAAGGGCTCCGAGAGAGGCTCGCCCGCTCTGGGTGAGGTGGCGGTACAGCGGGCGGTGGGCGCTGTCAGGATCTCGGTACGCATTACCTCAACGAAAGGAGTCGATGATGTCGATCTGGGACAGCTTCTGGGCCATCATCTGGTGGTTCTTCTGGGCATTCGTGTTCATCTCGTACCTCATGGTGCTCTTCAACATCGTCGCCGATCTCTTCCGCGACCACTCGGTCAACGGCTGGGTCAAGGCGATCTGGATCATCTTCCTGATCTTCGTGCCGTTCCTCACGGCGCTGGTCTACCTCATCGCCCGCGGCAAGGGGATGGCCGAGCGGGGTGCCTCCGCGTATCAGGAGCAGCGGCACGCAGCCGACTCGTACATCCGCAGCGTGGCGTCGCACAGCCCGAGTGATGAGATCGACAAGGCGTCGAAGCTCCTCGCCGCAGGGACCATCACGAACGAGGAGTTCGCGTCCATCAAGGCCCGAGCCCTCAGCTGATGACATGGGCGAGATGGTCGGTGTGACGCGAGCTCTCGGCGACGTCGAGTTCTTCGTCGTGAGACTCGACTCCGACCATCTCCGCCCGAGTGTTCTCGAGGCGCTGCTGAGGCAGGTGGAGGCCGGCACCGTGCGCGTTCTCGACGTGCTGCTCATCCGGCGCCCGACGCCGCACGAGTTCGGTCTCATCGAGGTGGACTCCGACGAGTTCACCCTCGCCGGACTCGAGCTCCATGCTCGGGGCTTGGTCGCCGAAGACGACGTGAGACATTTCGCCGCTGTGCTCCCTGTGGCATCGTCTGCCCTGCTCATCCTGGTCGAGCCGACCTGGGCCGAGCAGTTCTCCGCCGAGCTGACGTTCAACGGCGACACCATCCTCGCGACGCAGTTCATCCCTGCCGCGGTGGCGAACGCGGTGCTCGGATCCACGCGCGACCTCCGCTGAGGCTGCGTCTCAGACCGTGGTCTGCACCGCCTCGCGACGCGAAGAGACGCCCAGCTTGCGGTAGATCGACCGCTGATGCGTCTTCACCGTGTTGATGGACAGGTTCAGGACCGCTGCGATCTCCGGAAGGGTGCGCGCGGTCTGGAGCTGCTGGTAGACATCCCGCTCCCGATCCGACAGGGCGCCGACACGCGAACCGGACACCTCGACGACGAGACAGCGAGCAATGAAGTCCTCGAACTGGCTGCCGAAGTGCACGTGCTCGTGGAGCAGCTTGCGCACTGCGGATTCGCGCGGACCGAACGGCAGCCGGATGCCCTCTGCCGACGCTACGGCGAGCGCAGCCTCGCAGAGCTCGTGTGCCCCGTCGTGATAGCCCGCGTGACGCCGCAGGACTGCTGCGGTGATCAAGGTCGACACCTTCACGTACGAGACCTCCGAGAACGTGCGGAGACTTCGGAGCATCTCGAGAGCGGTGGTGTACTCCCCCGCCCGGCGGAAGACACCGGCGAGCGCCACGCACACGACCGGGAGATCGGGGCACTGCACATACTTGCCCGCGATCCGCAGCGCCCGATCCTGGCGACCGACGGCCTCTTCCAGAAGCCCGATCGACGATTCGCGGAACACCGGCCAGGCGATCCCGTGCACGATATCGAGCGGGATGTCCTGAATTCCGATCGCCGCACGGCGGCAGGCCGCGGCGTCCCCGGTCTCCGCGGTGGCATAGGCGATCATCATTCGCGCGATGCTCGTGAACGACCGATCCGCGCCGCCGTTCGAGAGCAGGGCGCCGAAGTCATCGATCGCTTCGTCGACGTCGCCAGACCAGTAGGAGACGTACCCGGCAGCTGCCGCCGCGCTCCCGCCGGCGTACGTGCTCCAGGACAGGCGCACCCCGTCTGCCCGATCGACGGCAGCGAGCGACGCGCGCGCGGCGGTGAGCTGTCCAGCCCAGGTCTGCCCGAAGGCCAGATGGCCCAGAGAGCGCTTGGCGAGCTCGTCGTCTCCCGAGTTCTGCGCCTCCCTGGCCGCCGCCGCGAAGTACTCGACAGGCAGGGACGGTTCGGTGCGGTGACGGATCTCGGTCCAGCCCATCAGGTAGTTGATCGCGGCACGATCGCTGAGCGCCGTCGCATCCGCGCTCAAGAGCATCTCGCGCACATCGGCGCTCGCCTGGGCGAGCTGGTCGCGATCGTCGGCGATGAACAGGTGCGCCAGCTGCAGAACGGCGGGGCGCCGGGTGTGAGCGGATGCCTCGATCAGGCCGACCGCCCGGTGGAAGAGCTCTCGTGCGATGTGTCGGTCGCCGAGCACGTCGCTCGCGCAGGCGCGGATGAGGAGCACTTCAGCATCGTCGGGTGCGTGGCGCAGCATCTCGATCGCGGTGCGCTCGACCTCGGCTGCCGCCGACCCGACGACGAGTCCCACCCAATGGTCGAGAAGCGTCTGACGCGCGTGCTCGGTGTCCTCCGCTCTGAGCGAGTGAGTGATCGCGGAGATGGGATCTGTGTCATCGAGATGCGCTGCGGCCCGGCGATGACAGGCCGCAGCGCGAGCGGGGTCGGCCTGCAGTATCTCGGCGCATTGCTTCGCGAATGCCGCATGCCACCGATACACCGGACAATGCGGGCCTTCGAACTTGTCCAGGAACAGCCCGAGCCGCACACAGGTCTCGAGCAGTTCAGCTGCACGAGGGTCCTGGGTCACGGCCGCGGCGAGGTCGCCGGTGAGTTCGCCGCAGACACTGGCATCGAGGACGAAACGCGAGATGTCCGACGGCAGCGCCTCGAGCACGTGCTCTCGCACGTAGTCCCCCAGGAAGGCCGAGGCGATCGTCGCCTCCGAGTCGGGACGGGTTCCGCCGATCAGCATCAGGCGCACGGCGATGGGCCACCCCCGCGTCTCCTCGAGGATCGACTCGGGGGCGAGATCGACAGGCTCCCTCGAATGAAGGGTCCTGACCTCGGATCCGGTGAAGCTCAGGATGTCGGAGCCAACGAACGATCCCGGGTCCATCAGTCGTTGTCTGGACGACGTCACCTCGAGGAGAGTCGTTCCGACGAGGACGACCCTCAGCCGATCGGGCGCCTGCTCCGCGAGGAGCCCCAGCAACCCGCTCCGCCAGTGCTCCCCCGCGCGATGCGCGTCGTCGACGACCAGATGGATCGTACTGTCGACGTCGGCGAACACGCGGCAGATCTCCTGATAGGCGCGGCCCGGATCCTCCAGATCGCGAGGGAACAGCAGCGGACCCCCGGCTCGTTCGGAGGCGACATTGAGCGCATCCACGACGCCCTGCGCGAGCCTGCTCGGATCGGAGTCGTAGGAATTCAATGCGAGCCACGCGACCTCGTCCTCGGACTTCGCCCACTCTGCGGCAGCCATCGTCTTGCCGAAGCCGCTCGGCGCGCTGATCACCGTGAGCGGGCTGCTCTCCACCGCGGCGCTGATCGCTGTCGTGACCCGCTCCCGGGAGATGATGCCAGGTGGCCGCGAGGGAGCTCTGAACCGTACTTCTGGCCCGGGTTTCGTCAGGCGGGGGAGGCTGACCATGCGTTCAACGTACTGATATATCGGGCTGCGTACAAGGACTCATGCGCGTGCATCCATCGCTGCGCCCGAGGGAGCGGAAGGCGCCACTCTGTCCGTCGCCGCGGCGTCGCGCGTGAGAGCATCCGCGGTGCGGATGAACAGGATGATCCAGGTGAACACCAGCACTCCCGCCACGAGTTCCACGGCCGTGAGTGTGTAGTAGCCGACGGCGAACAGCACCGCCAGCGCCACGATCACGAGGATGAACACGAAACCGAGCATGAGGAATGTGCGCGACACTCCGGGAATCCACCACCGCAGCATGAACACGAGGATGCCGAAGGCTACGACCATGCCCGAAGCGACGCCCGTGTGCAGGGCGAAGAACTCATCGACCGGGAACACCCCGACGAGGCCGAGGAAGATCCCGACGACGACGAGGCTCGTCCGCACTCCCGTCACGCCGCGGGGGTTCGGGGTCGGAATCCCCCGCGTCGCGGTGCGCGCGAGCGTGGTCACGAGGATGCCCGCCACGATCAACGTGAGATTGAAGGTTCGCGCCGAGAGATCGTTCGTCATTCCGAGGGCACTCAGGTTGTCCTTCCACCACAGCGGGTCGCTAGCGGTGAGCATGCTCGTGACCACTCCGAACACCAAGAAGACGGCCAGCACGAGCGCGAGCAGCTGAAGGTCCATGTGGGTCGCGGAGAAGTACACGACGTAGGCCGTGACACCTGCAGTGGCGGCCGACAGCAGCAGCACGGGGATCGGGAACACCACCGCGCCCTCGAACCCCTGCTCCATGATCGTGGCGACCAACGTCCAGCCGAGCAGGGCGATCACGGCGTGCGCGAATGCGACGGCCGCGAGGTCGAGGATCACGAGCACCCGCGCCTGTCTCGGTGCGGTGCGGTCGGAGGCGACGACGTACCCCAGTATGAAGACGACGATCGCTGTCGCGGCCGACGCCATCGCCGCGAACTGTCCGACCGACCCGCTCCCGGCGATCGGCGCCGACCGCAGCCCGAAGACAGGCACCGCGACGAGGCCGGTGACGATGAACGCGACGATCGAGATCTGCAGCCCGATCGCCTCCCGCGCTCGCTCTCTCGGCTCGGTGCTCGATCGCGCGACATCGAGGAGGTCCTGAGGTGCGGGATTCGTCATCATCCACACAGTGTCGAACGTGTGACGCCACCTTGCGACTGCGGTTCATCCGATCAGGGCGAGGCTCACCATGCTGCGGAGCCGAGTGCTCACCCACCAGGGGTGATCCGCGCGCATGCGACCGCGGGACACCGAGCAGTCTGGAAGACATGAGAGCGAGATCGAGCGTGCCACCGGCAGGAAGGATGCTGTCGTGAACCTCGACGACCTGTTCCCCTCCGGGCTCACCACCTGGCAGGTCGTGTTCGCGATCCTGTCGGTCGTCGTCGGCTGGGTCACGTCCCACTTCGCCCGCGGGGCCGTGCTCAAGCTCGCGGCGCGCACGCCCGGCATCTCGGACTCGGTCGCACAGCTCGCCGCGCGCGTCACGCAGTACACCCTGCTGCTCGTGGGAATCGGCATCGGGCTCGCGTTCCTCGGGGCGAACGTCCAGCCGCTGCTCGCGATGACGGCGATCGCCGTCGTCGTGCTGATACTCGTGCTGCGAGGTGTCGCCGACAACTTCGCCGCGGGAGTGCTGATCCAGTCGAGACAGTCGGTGAAGATCGGCGAACAGATCTGCGTCGAAGGTCCGGACGGTGCCGTCCGCGGGATCGTCAAAGAGCTCACCGGACGAACCGTCATCATCACGACGGCCGACGGCAGGACGGCGCACGTTCCGAATGCTCTGCTGCTCACGGGCGTGCTGCTCAACGAATCACGCTACGGGGCCCGCCGGAGCTCGCTCGAGATCCGTGCGGCTCGCTCCGACGATCGTGACCTGGACGGCGTGATCACCGTCATCCTGGGCGCCGCACGCGAGATCGACGGCCCCCGCCCCGGCGAGCACTTTCAGGTGTTGACCGAATCGGTCTCACCCACCCGATGGATCCTCTCTCTGCAGCTGTGGCACCATCCTCTGCGCGGTGCGGTGGTGGTCTCAGACGGAGTACGTCGAGTCTCTGCGGCGCTGGAGGCCGCCGGCATCCCCGCCGTCGTCGTCGCCGGTCGCGGCGAGAGTCCACTCGTGGTCGCCGAGCAGATCTGAACCACGGCGCCTCACCCGCGGGAGATGAGCACCGACTACCGCGCGTGCCGACTGACGGGCACGATCGACTCTCGAGACGGTGACGGAGACGACGGTCAGACATGAGGAGATCCGCGGGGATGTCGCGGCAGAACACCTGACCGCGGAAGATGGCAAGGAGACGTGAGATGAGTACACACCTGGCTTCATGGCGTGAGAGCGCCAGTCGAGATGCGATCGTCGAGTTCGTCGAGGCGGTCACCACCGGACCGGACGCCGTGCCCCCGGAACAGAGGATCGCCGTCTTCGACAACGACGGCACCCTCTGGACAGAGAAGCCCATGCCGACCCAGCTGCACTACATCGTGGAGCAGTGGGCCGCGGCCGGTCGCGAAGACCCGGCTCTCGCTGCGCAGCAGCCCTACAAGGCCGCTGTCGACGGGGACTATGCCTGGTTGGGCGGCGCGATCGACAAGCACTACGCCGGGGACGACTCGGATCTGCACACCCTGATCGGAGCGCTCGTGAGGACCACGATCGGTCTGAGCGTCGACGACTATCAGGCAGCCGTCGCCGCTTTCTACCGCGATGCGAGACATCTGACCCTCGCCCGCGCCTACACGACGGTCTCGTATCAGCCCATGGTGGAGCTGCTCCGATACCTCGAGACGCACGGCTTCACCTGCTACATCGTCTCGGGCGGTGACCGGGACTTCATGCGCCCCATGACGGTCGACACCTACGGCATCCCACCCGAGCGGGTGATCGGCTCCGCCGTCGGGCTCCGCTACGACAGCGAGAGCAACGACGTGCGTTACGGCGAGAACTTCGACTTCTTCGACGACGGACCGCAGAAGCCGATCCGCATCTGGACGAGGATCGGCCGTCGCCCCCTGTTCGCCGCCGGCAACTCCAACGGGGATGTCCCGATGCTGCGATTCGTGCAGAAGCACCCACGCTCGCTCAGCCTGCTCGTGCATCACGACGACGACACCGGACGCGGCGACGCCCCCTACGACAAGGGCGCCGAGGACGCACTGGCTCAGGTCGGCTCCTCCGGCTTCACCCGAGTCAGCGTGAAGGACGACTGGGAGACGGTCTTCGCTCCGCAGATGTGACTCGCATCGCAGAGAAGGAACCCGCCCATCCGGGCGGGTTCCTTCTCTGTCGGAGTTCGAGCGGCGTCAGACGATGGCTGCGCGGAGCTCGGCTGCGGCGGCACCGACATCTGGGGCGCTGTAGATCGCGCTTCCGGCGACGGCGATCTGCGCTCCCGACTTCTGCACCGAGCCGATGCTCGCGGCGTTCACCCCGCCGGCGACCGAGAACGGCACTCCCGAGGCCTCTCCGTCACGCAGCAGCGTGTCGAAGGTGAAGCCCTCCTCGGCCTGCTCGTCGAGGCCGGCGTGCATCTCGACGAACTCGGCGCCCAGCTCGACGACCTCCTTCGCCCGCGCGGGCTTGTCCTTCACTCCGATGAGGTCGACGACGATCCCCTTGCCGTGCTTCTTCGCTGCCTTGACGGCTCCCGCGATGGTGCTGTCGCCCGCGGTGCCGAGAACGGTCACGAGGTCCGCACCGGCGGTGAAGGCGATGTCGGCCTCGAGCTCGCCGGCATCCATGGTCTTGAGGTCGGCGAAGACGATCTTGTCGGGGTGGGCCTGCTTGATCGCGGTCACTGCGCTGAGGCCCGCGCTCTTGATCAGCGGGGTGCCGAGCTCGAGGATGTCGACGTGCGGAGCAGCCGCCTCGGCGAGCGCGAGCGCGGCCTCCGTGGTGAGCGTGTCCATGGCGAATTGCAGCTTCATCATGTTCCTTTCATTACTGCGGTCATGCACTAGTGGCTGCGGTGGACCGGTCACGGCAGTGACCCGGTCGTCGCGGTCATTCGAGGTTCGAGTGACGAGGCCAGAGGTCGTCGGCGTCCTGGCCGCTCCGTGCCCAGAGAGCGTGGAACAGCGCATCGCCGATCAGCACGACGGCCTGTTCGAAGAGGCTGCCTGCGTACTGGGCCGAGGCCGCACCAGAGCGATCGAGCTTGCCCGCCGCGGGCACGACGATCGTCGCCGACCCCGAGAGCGAGGCGAGCGGCGAGGACCCGTCGGTGGTGATCGTCGCGACCTCGGCGCCGACCCCCACAGCGGTCTCCGCCGCACGCACGATGCCCGAGGTCGTTCCCGAACCGCTCGCGACGAGAAGGAGATCGCCCCGCGAGATCGCCGGCGTCGTCGTCTCCCCCACCACGTGGACATCGAGCCCCAGGTGCATCAGCCGCATGGCGGTCATCTGCAGCGCGAGACCGGAGCGTCCGGCGCCGAGCACGAAGATCGTGGGCGCCTCGGCCACCAGGTCGGCCACACGTCCGAGTGAGACCGGGTCGGTGCGGATCACCGACCCGAGCACGGTGCTGATCTCATTCGACACGAGCCCCAGGGAATGCCCGAGGCCGACCTCCATCACGTCCATTCCTCCATCGTGCGGCTGCTCCGCCGACGCCGCCCCCGCCCGATCGCATGGTTCCTCCTACCCGAAAGCATGGGTGGGGCATGATGGGTAGGTGACTACCATCGACGCGACTCCGACGATCGACTCCCCCGCTCTCCGACGCGCGCAGCAGGAGGGCGCGCGGGCGCTCTCGGAGCTCGGCGATCGACATGCCGTGACCCTGGAATCACTGCTCGCGATCCTGCGCTCCGATCGACTCGATGATCGGGCGGCTCGGAACCTCGCGATCGAGGCCGCCGCCAATGCGCTGGTGAAGCTGCGCGTCGCGAGCGATCAGCACCGGGACGCGGTGCTGGAACCGGTGGTCGGCGCCTTCGCGCGGCTTCAGTCGGACCTGCGCCCCCTTGAGCGCTTCGGGGACCTCGACCTGCAGTTCGTCGAGCCGCCCACGACCGGACGCGCGCTGCCGAGCGAGGTCGCCCACGCGGCTCGGGCCATCGTCCGCAATTCGGTCCTCGCGATCGTCGACGACGGCACAGCCCGTCGGGTGCGCATCCAGTGGGACTGCGACGGCCTGAATCTGCTGATCGGTATCAGGGATGACGGGCGCGGCGAGCTCTCGGTGCGTGACGATGCGCTTCGCCCGGCGGCCGAGAGCGTCGTCGCCTTGAACGGAGATCTCGCCGTGTCGTCCACCGAAGGGTGGGGCTCCGCGATCGACATCCGCCTCCCCCTCGACCCACCCGCCGCGCCCGAGCCCCTGGGCGATGTCTCAGAGCTGTCCACCCGAGAGCGCGAGGTCCTTCGCCTCGTCGTGGGTGGCTCACGGAACCGTGAGATCGCATCGACGCTCGGGATCAGCGACAACACGGTCAAATTCCATGTGTCGAATCTGCTGCGCAAGACCGGATGCCGGACTCGCGGGGAGCTGGCGTCACTCGCCCGCTGACGCCTCGGGAACGGCATCGATCGCCGTCTCGTCGTCTTCATCGGAGCGAGAGCGGGTCGTCGATCCGAGAGAGATCGTCGAGAGCAGACCCAGCGTCAGGAAGCCGGCCGCCGTCCACGCGGCGAAGCGCGTGCCGTCGGAGAAGGCGGCCTTGGCATCCTCCGCGATGGCTGCGGTCTCGGGATTCGCCTCGAGTCCGCTGATCGCCGCGCCCGCACTGTCGACGACCGATGACACGACGTGGTCGCGCTGATCGGCCGAGAGCCCTCGGTCATCGAGCGAGGAGGCGAGGATCCCCGCCGTGCTCGTGAAGAGCACGGTGCCGAGCACGGCGACTCCGAGTGCCGCACCGAGCTGCCGGGACGTCGACTGGGTTCCGGATGCCGCACCGCTGTCGGCGACCGGAACGTCGGCGAGCACGACGCCCGTCAGCTGAGCGGTCGCGAGCCCCACGCCGAGTCCGTAGACGAACAGGAACGGGATGAGCGGCACCCACGAGGCATCGGGAGCGATGACGAACCCGACGCCCGCGACGCCGATGATCTCGGCGATGAGCCCCGCGCGCACGACCCACACCGGTGCGACCTTGCCGCTCGCCGCACCGGCTGCGCCACTTGCGACGAACGACCCGCCGGCCAGCGCCAGCAGCAGCAGGCCCGTCTGCAGCGCATCGAAGCCCAGCACGAACTGCAGCCAGAGCGGCAGAGCGAGGATGATGCCGAACTCACCGAGCGAGACCACGGTCGCTGCGATGTTGCCGTTGCGGAACGAGGGGATGGAGAACAGCGTGAGCGCCAGCAGAGTCGACTTCCCCCTGCGTTCACGATGCACACCCCAGGCGATGAAGGCGATCAGCGAGACGAGTGCGAGTGCGAAGGCCAACGGGATCGGAGACAGATCCAGCGGCCACGTCCACTCGCCGATCTGCGGGCGCTGATCCACGAGCCACCACCCGTAGGTTCGCCCCTCGATCAGCCCGAACACGAGGCTGGCCATCGTGACGACCGACAGGATCGCCCCGACGACGTCGATGCGGGAGGCGCGATCGCTGCGCGTCTCGGCCGCGGTCAGGAGCACCCCGACGACGATGATGATCCCGAGCGGGATGTTGATGCCGAAGGCCCAGCGCCACGAGAACGCGGTCGTCAGCCACCCGCCGAGCAACGGACCGACGGCCGCCATGCCACCGATCGTCGAGCCCCACACCGCGAAGGCGATGCCGCGTTCACGACCACGGAACGTGGCGTTGATGATCGACAGGGTCGTGGGCAGGATCATCGCTCCGCCGACGCCCTGGGCGAGGCGGGCGAGGATCAGCATCCCTCCGTCGGGGGCGAGTGCCGCGAGCACCGACGACGCCGCGAAGACCGCCACTCCGATGAGCATCACCCGGCGTCGGCCGAATCGATCGGCGAGGCTGCCGAACACGAGAAGCAGTGCGGCGAAGACCAGCGTGTAGGCCTCCTGCACCCACTGGACCTCGGTCGACGTGATGCCCAGGTCGTCGACGATCGCGGGGATCGCCACGTTGACGATCGTCGAGTCGACGATGATCAGCGAGACCGCGATGCTGATGAAGACCAGGCCCACCCACCGCAGCCGAAAGTATCGTTCCATGACTACTAGCTTAGCTAGCAATCGTGACGCGGCGCTGTCGTTGCCAGGGGACGCGCCTCGGATCGCCCGACAGGCCCTCGGATCGCCCGAAAAGGGTGACGAGGCCGCTCTCGCCGTGTCCGCTCAATGCCAGGATGATGCCGCGCGCGACGTGCACGGCGCATCCGGGGAGAGAGGATCGAGACCGCGATGGAAGAGTCGACAGAGTCGCGATCACGGCCTCACGGGCGAACTCGCGCCACCGGCGCGAGACTGCTCGTGGTGCTGGCCTGTGCCGCGATCACGCTGGTCGGCGTGTTCCTGCTTCGGGATGTGATCGCACCGCTCGCCGTCGCGCTGGTCATCGTCGTGATCTGCAGTCCGGCGAGCAACGCGCTCGTCCGACGAGGCTGGCCACGGAGCGTCGGCGTCGCGGCCATCATCGTGCTCGCGTACTCCGTGCTGCTCTCGATGGGCGTGTTGGTCTGGCTCGCCGGCGTGCAGTTCACCCGGCTTCTCAGAGACCTCTCCCCCGGCGGCGATCTGCCGCATGCCGCCGCGCAGCTCGACGACTGGGTCTCCGCGGCCTTCGGCTCACCGGCCGCTGACACGTCAGGCACTGCCGTGTCAGGGCTGCTCCGCCTTGTCGCGGGCGTGAGTTCGGCAGCGATCGGCATTGCCGTCGCGCTCTTCCTCGTCTGCGCCTACGTGGTCGTGATGGCGGTGGATGCCGGGCGGTACCAGCGCGCCTCGATCGCGTTCGGTGCCCGAAGGGTCGAGACGATCGAGCGGATCGCTCGCCTGAACTCCGACATCCGTCGCTACTACGTGGTCAACACCGTCTTCGGCGCTGTCGTCGCCACGGTCGACGGCCTGGCGCTGTGGTGGCTCGGGGTCCCCGCCCCCATCCTCTGGGCGGTGCTGGCCTTCGTGACGAACTTCATCCCGAACATCGGGTTCGTCATCGGACTCGTACCCCCCGCGATCCTCGCTCTCGCCGTCGGCGGGTGGCCTCTGCTGCTCGGGGTCGTGGCCGTCTACTGCCTCGTGAACGTCGTGCTGCAGGTGTTCGTCCAGCCCAAGTTCGTGAGCGATGCGGTCGGGCTGAGTCTGACTCTGAGCTTCTTCGCGGTCGTGTTCTGGACCGTGATCGTCGGACCGGTCGGCGCCCTGCTGGCGGTCCCCCTGACACTGCTCGCTCGCGCCGTACTGCTCGGCGGCAGCGACGACGACACCCTGTGGCTGCGTTGGGTGTCCGGCGACCACGGCGCCACCCCTGCTTCGCACGAGATCGCACGCCGGTCTCGACGCGAGAACACCCGCCGAGCGGTGCGACGCATCCCCTGGAATCAGCACGGGTTCGGGCGGCGACCGTCATGACCGACGACATGTCCTCGACCGCCCGAGGACTGCCGCGCTGGACCGTCCGCCGACTCGGGTTCAGATCTTGATGGGGAACGTCAGCAGGATCACGAAGCCGACCATGGCGATGGCCCCGCTCAGAGCGAGGAAGGTCCTGCGGCGCCAGGCCGCGCTCTGGTGCTGCGACAGTGCGGCGAAGAAGAGCACAAGGGCGAACAGCACCGTCAGCAGCGAGTAGTCGTCGCCCCGCTGGTTGTTGGCGAGAGCCTCGTCGAACTTGGCGTCGGCTCGGGCATTGAGCTCCTCCGCCTCCATCGACCCCGGTGGCACGTACTCCTCCATCGCGAAGGGGCCCTGGGATGCGCGGTCCTCCGCGTTCCAGGCGTCGAAGGCGAGCGCGAACTCGGGCGTGAACCGATCCTCGATGAACTGCACCAGCTCCTGCCTGCCGTCGACCTCCGCGAGCACCCATTCGGTGTAGATCGTGAGGTCGTACTGACGCGCGGCCTGCGCCGTCGACTCCGCCGACGCCGCTTGCACTCGCGCGCTCGACGCCTGACTGAAGGCGATCGACATCTCGCCGCCCCACTTCGACGCCTCGAAGCCGCACCAGGCGGTGATCACCGCGGTGATCGAGAGCAGGACGACCGTGAGGATGTCCAGGATTCGATCGACTCGGGGGCGATCGTGCGCGTGCTCGGCCATGCGCCCATTGTCGATGTGGAACCGGGAGCACGTGAGCGGTCACTCACCCGACAGGGGTGATCGGGCGATCGTCTTCGCGCGCTGTCTTCACGCTGTCTTGCACGCGATTAGATTGTGCACAATCTAATCGCGTGCAATACTTGATGGATGGCCGTGACCGATGAGATGGTGTGTTTCTCCCTGTATTCCGCCGCACGCGCGACGACGCAGGCCTACCGCTCGCTCCTGGCACCGTGGGGATTGACCTATCCCCAGTACCTGGTGCTCGCGATCCTCTGGATGGAGGGCGAGCAGACGGTCGGCTCACTCGGCGAGGCGATGCAGCTCGACTCGGGCACCCTCTCCCCTCTCGTCCGCCGCCTCGAGCAGGCGGGCTACGTCGCCCGCGCCCGAAGCTCTGCCGACGAACGTGTCGTCATGGTGGGGCTGACCGAAGCCGGCAGGGCGCTGCGCTCGGAGGTCGCCCCGGTCCACACCGCGATCGCCGCCCTCGCCGGCATGCAGGACGACGACCAGCGTCGCCGCCTGATCGCCGAGCTTCACGAACTCACCGCACGACTGCAGAGTTCCGCAGCCGTGCCGGCACTCTCTGCACGCACACCGCGCGCCGACTGACCCCAACCCCGGAAGGAATCCACACGATGGACGCTCTCTACACCGCCGAAGCACTCGCCACCGGAGCAGGACGAAACGGCCGCGTCGCGACCAGCGAAGGCCGCCTCGACCTCGACCTCGCAATCCCGAAGGAGATGGGCGGCAGCGGAGACGGCGCGAACCCCGAGCAGCTGTTCGCCGCCGGCTACGCCGCGTGCTTCCACTCCGCGCTGCAGACCGTCGCCCGCGCCCAGAAGGTGAAGATCACCGATTCCTCCGTCGGCGCTCGCGTGCAGATCGGCTCGAACGGCGAGGGCGGATTCGGCCTCGCCGTGCAGCTCGAGGTCGTCATCCCCGACCTCCCGCACGACCAGGCTCAGGCTCTCGCCGACGCCGCCCACCAGGTCTGCCCCTACTCGAACGCCACGCGGGGCAACATCGACGTCGCGATCACCGTCACCGACGACTGATCCGCTCGACACCATCCACCACGACCGATCCCACAAGGAGAACATCATGCGCGCCCTCACCCACGACACCTTCGGCGATCCCGAGCAGGTCCTGACCGTCACCGACCGCCCCACGCCCGAGCCCGGCCCCGGCCAGGTGCGGCTGCGGATCGTGCTCTCGCCGATCCACAACCACGACCTCTGGACGATCCGCGGCACCTACGGCTTCAAGCCCGAGCTGCCCGCGGCATCCGGCACTGAAGCCCTCGGCGTCGTGGATGCGCTGGGCGAGGGCGTCGAGAACCTGACCGTCGGCCAGCGGGTCGCCACGGGCGGGACGTTCGGCGCCTGGGCAGAGTACGTCGTCGCGAATGCCGCTGGGCTCATCCCCGTCCCCGAGTCGCTCAGCGACGAGGCCGCCGCGCAGCTGGTCTCGATGCCGTTCAGCACGATCAGCCTGCTGCAGTTCCTGCGCGCCGAGAAGGGCGACTGGATCGTCCAGAACGCGGCGAACGGCGCCGTGGGCCGCATGCTCGCGCAGCTGGGCGCCGCACGCGGCGTGAACGTGATCGGCCTCGTGCGCCGTGCGGCCGGCGTCGACGAGCTCCGCGAGCAAGGCATCGAGAACATCGTCTCGACCGATCAGGACGACTGGCGCGAGCAGGTCGCGACGCTGACCGGCGGAGCCCACATCGCGTTCGGTGTCGACTCGGTCGGCGGATCGTCCGCTGGCGACGTGCTGTCGCTCCTCGGCGAGGGCGGAACGCTCGTCGCCTTCGGTGCGATGAACTCCCCCACCATGGAGATCGCCTCCGGCGACGTCATCTTCAAGCAGGCCACGGTCAAAGGCTTCTGGGGCAGCAAGGTCATCCAGACCATGGATGCCGCCACGCGCGGAGCTTTGTTCGGCGAGCTGATCCAGCGCGTCACGGAAGGCACTCTCACGCTTCCTGTGGCCGGCGTCTTCGATGCGGCTGACGCGGCAGACGCCGTGCGTGCGAGCAACACGGCGGGCCGTGTCGGCAAGGTCCTGCTGAAGTTCTGAACGACGCGGGGCGGGCTCCTCGCCCGCCCCGCTCAGTGCTCGCCGAGTCCCTCGCGGATGTCCGCACCCGGGTGCAGAATCGGCGCATGGAGATCACACTCGCACAGCCGGCAGGACTCGTCGTGAGTCCTGCCTTCCGCCACGTCGCCGTCATCCCCCCAGGGGCGACGACGATCCTCGTCGGCGGTCAGAACGGCGTCGACGAGACCGGAGCGCTCGTCTCGGCCGATGCCGCCGAGCAGTCGCTCCGGGCCGTCCAGAACGCTCGCACCGCCCTGGAGTCCGCGGGCGCCGACCTCGATGACGTCGTCAGCTGGACCATCCTCATCCATCAGGATGCCGACCTCCGCGCCGCCTACGGTGCCGTCGCCTCGACGCTCGCGCGAGACGGCGCTCCTCCCCTGGTCACCGCCGCACTGGTCGCAGGGCTCGGTGTGCCGGGGGCTCTGATCGAGGTGAGCGCGATGGCAGCCGTCATCCGCGCCTGACAGCCACGGCGACCTGGTCAGATCCTGCCGCGCACCGGCGTGCGCTCGGTCGAGTCGCCGCCGTCAGGCATCGTCATCTCCGCGCGCACGCCGAGCAGTCTCACCTCTCGCTGCGGATCGAGCGTGGATCCGAGGGCGAGAGCCGCGGCGATCACGTCGTCACGCTCTGTGGTCGGTGCCGCGAGCTTGCGCCCGAAGGTCTTCGTCTCGAACGGCGCGTACCGCACCTTGAGATGCACCCGCACGACCGGTCGTCCCTCGGCGGCGCAGTCGTCGAACGCCTGCCCCGCCAGTTCCGTCAGGGCGGCCTCAACCTCAGCCGGCGTGGTGAGGTTCTGCTGATAGGTCGTCTCACGGCTGTGGCTCCGCGCCACCCACGGAGTCGGATCGACCACGGACGGACCGTGCCCTGATCCGAGTCCGTGATACCAGACGCCCATCCGCGGGCCGAACTCGGAGACGAGCTGATCCTCGTCAGCATCCGCGAGCTCTCGCACCGTCAGGATGCCGTGGGCCGCGAGCCTCTTCTGCACCTTCGGCCCGACTCCCCAGAGATCACGGGTCGGCCTGTCCCCCATCACCTCGAACCAGTTCTCGCGGGTGAGGCGGAACACCCCTCGCGGCTTGCCGAACTCCGTCGCGATCTTCGCGCGCACCTTGTTGTCGCCGACGCCGACGCCGACCGAGCAGTGGAGTCCTGTCGCCTCGAGCACGGCGGCCTGAGCCGAGCGTGCCACGCTCTCAGGGTCGTCGGTCTCGACCCCGAGGAAGCACTCGTCCCAGCCGATGACCTCGAGCACCACTCCGGGTACGGCACGCAGCGCTGACATCACATCAGCCGACGCCGATTCGTACGCCTCATGGTCGACGGGGAGGAACACGGCATCCTCCGGCGCCTTCCGCGCCGCGATCTTGAGCGGCATGCCCGACCCGATGCCGAACGCCCGTGCTTCATACGACGCCGTGGACACGACCGCGCGCTCGGTCGGATCGCCGCGCCCCCCGACGATCACGGGGAGACCGGCGAGCTCGGGCCTGCGCAGCACCTCGACCGCAGCGATGAACTGATCCATGTCCACGTGCAGCACCCAGTCAGCCATGCCTCGAGTGTGGCCCGACTCCGCCGGGTTGTCACCCCTCGAGAGCGCTCAGCTGAGCGCTCACCAGAGCAGTCTGCTGAGCAGCGACCCGAGCGGTCAGCCGACAGCGACCCCGATGGCCGTCGCGATCACGGCGAGCAGCGGCAGTGTGCCCTGCATCGCCGCCGCGCGCAGCTTCGACGGGTCGGAGAGCACGAGCACCAGCGCTGCTGCCAGCATCATGCCGGTACCCGCGAAGACCAGGGTCAGGCCGACGGTCGTGAATCCGATGATCACGAAGCCGACGCCGAGCAGCGCGGTCAGCGCCAGGAAGAGGTTGTAGAACCCCTGGTTGAAGGCGAGCGCCTTCATCGTGATGGCGTCAGCCTCGGTGGCGACACCGAAGATCTTCCTCGTCTCGGGCTCGGTCCACTTCAGCGACTCGAGCGCGAAGATGAAGACATGGAATGCGGCTGCGGCCGCGGCGAGGACGAGTCCGACGATGAGCATGAGTCGATCGTATCGACCCGCGGAACTCTAGAGCAGGAAGATCGGCAGGAGTCCGGGATTGTGCGCGTGCACGAGCACGGCGAACACGACCGCGTCGAAGAGCAGATGCACCGTCACCACGTAGGCGAGCGAGTGCGTGCGCATGAAGATGAACCCCTGCAGCAGCGCGAACGGGATCGTGAGCAGCGGTCCCCACTCGCGGTAGCCGAGCTCCCAGAGGAACGAGACGAACACGATCATCTGCAGCACGTTGGCAAGGGCGTCCGGAAAGTGGCGACGCAACAGGGCGAAGACCGTGCAGATGAAGAAGAGCTCGTCCCAGATGCCGACCGCGCCGACGCCGACGAAGAGCCGGGCGATGAGGTCGGGCGAATCGACGACCGGCCAGTTCTGATACACACCGCTGGTGATGAAGTAGAACGGCAGGATCAGCCAGCCCAGCACCAGCACCGCGACCAGCCATCCCCACTGCAGGCGGCCCCAGCGACGATGCGCACGCCAGGGAAAACTGATCGCGCGGTCGCGGAAGACGAAGCGCGACACCACGTACGGCACCGCGACCGCGCCACCGAGGGCGAGTGTGAAGCGCAGCATGGCGAGGTTGTCGAGCTCGGCGGCGAGCGGGATCACGCTCACGATGAGCATGCCCAGGGCGATCAGGGCGAGGTCGCGGGTGAGCGAGGGCTGACGGGCCACCCCGATGACGCGGGCCGTCTCGCGTCGGGATCCGACGCTCACGGTCTGGTCGGCGACGACGGGGCGTCCGCGTTCAACGAGCCACGCTCCCCCGACACCGAGCGCGAGCAGCGCCCAGCCGAGCCAGGCGGTCTCGAGGACGAAGAACGCCGGTGCCGCCGCGCAGACTAGAAGTGCGGGGATCACAGCGGGCCAGGTCGCAGACCTGCGCTGCACGTCGGTCACGCGCGCGACTTCCGCCGATACACGAGGTCGCGGATGTCGCGCCCCTTGGCGATCCCCTTGCGCTCGAAGGCGGTCATCACCCGTCCGTCGAACCGCTCGGCCCATTCGCCGTCGAAGGCGCGCTCGTACAGCGGATCGGCATCGAGCACCTCGCGCATCTGCAGCGCGTAGTCCTCCCAGTCCGTCGCGAGTCGCAGCAGTCCGCCGTCACGCAGCGCCCGTGCGGCCGTCTCGCCGAATCCCGATCGCACGAGCCGACGCTTGGTGTGCTTCTTCTTATGCCAGGGATCGGGGAAGAAGATCCAGACCTCGGCGGCCGCGGCCTCAGGCAGGTACGACGAGAGCACCTCCGGCGCGTTCGCCTCGACGACGCGCACATTGCGGGCACCCTCGCGATCCGCGTCCAGCATCGTGCGGGCAAGTCCCGCGCGGAAGACCTCGACGGCGAGGAAGTCGTCGTCCGGTCGGGATGATGCGGCAGCCACGATCGCGTGTCCCTGGCCGGATCCGATCTCGACGTACAGATCGGCATCTCGGCCGTACTCTACGCTCGGGTCGAGTCGCGCCTCGGGATGCACCGAGGTCCAGGCGACGTCGCGCGGCACGTCGAGCAGATAGTGCGGACCGAGCTCGTCGAAGGCTCGTTCCTGCGCGTCGGACATCCGCCCACTGCGGCGCACGAAGGACACCGGTTCGTCACGGAAGGTGCGGGGTTCGGGCATGCTTCCAGGGTAGTCGGCGGCGCCCGGCGTCACGGACCGGAGATCAGTCGGCCGGAGCCGTCACGAAGTCGATGAGCTCTTCCACCCGGCCCAACAGCGCGGGTTCGAGATCCCGATACGTGTGCACCTTCGACAGGATGTGTTGCCACGCACGACCCGTGTCGCCCTGTGTCTCGTACGGCCAGCCGAACGCCTTGCAGATCCCGGTCTTCCAGTCGGTGCCCCGCGGGATCTCCGGCCATTTCGCGATCCCCAGCGCACGCGGCGTCACACACTGCCAGACGTCGACGAAGGGGTGACCGACGATGCGCACGTGCCGGCCGTGCGGGCCGCGGGCGACCGCGTCGGCGACGCGTGACTCCTTCGAGCCGGGAACCAGATGATCGACGAGCACTCCGTACCGACGGGACGCGGTCGGCGGCTCCGCGGCGAGCAGATCGTCGAGCAGGTCGACTCCCTGCAGGAACTCGACGACGACGCCCTCGACGCGCAGGTCGGCTCCCCAGACCTTCTCCACCAGCTCGGCGTCGTGCTTTCCCTCGACGAGGATGCGGCTGGGCAGGGCGATCCGTGCACGCTGGTCGGCGACCACGAAGGATCCCGAGGCGGTGCGCCTGGCGCCCTGCTCCTTCGGGGCGGGGACGGTGAGCCGCACCGGCGCTCCGTCGATCAGGAATCCGCCGCCGAGAGGGAAGAGTCGCTTGCGCCCGAGCCGATCCTCGAGCTCGACGTTCCCTCCCTGCACGCGTGTGACCGCACCGCAGTAGCCGTCGTCCGCGACCTCGACGACGAGATCGACCTCGGCGGGCACCTGAGGCACCGGCTTCGCCGCGCGCTCCCGCCAACCAGCCGCGAGCACATCCGATCCGTACCTGTCGTCCATGCCCTCCAGCGTATGTGTCTCCGCTGAGGGCGAACGGCTATCGCCGCTCGGATGCTGTCGCGTGTCGGCCTGTGTGCATAGACTCGTGCCATGGGGCTCGGCTGCCGGTCGGAGGGAACACGATGAAGACACGGTGGCTCGCGCTGGCCGCACTCACTGCGGCTGCAGCGGCCGGAGCCTTCTCCGCATCCGCCGCGTCCGCGACCGATCCGCTCACACTCGATTCCGGGTACGTGACCGATGACGCCGGGGTCCTGTCTCCCAGCGAAGAGGATGCGCTCGAGGCGCGACTCCAGACTCTCAGTGACAACTCCTCCGCGGATCTCTTCGTGGTGCTCGTCGACGACTTCACCTCCCCCGCCGACAACGTCGAGTGGGCCGACACCGTCGCCGAGAACAACAACCTCGGCTCCGAGCAGTACCTGCTCGCCATCGCGGTCGAGGGCCGGAGCTACTACATCTCCGCAGCACCCGACGGTCCGCTCAGCGACAGCAAGCTCGACGATGTCGAGGACAAGATCCAGAGCCTGGCCGCGCAGAACGATTGGGACGGCGCGATCACGCTCGCGGCCGATGAGATCCAGGGCGACGGCGGAGCCGGGGCGATCCGCGCCACGCTCATAGTCGTCGGGATCATCGCTCTCGGTCTGATCCTCTGGCTGATCGTCGCGCTCATCCGCCGTTCTCGCCGCAACGCCGAGGTCCGACGGCGCGGCGCGATGCCCGAGAGGCCGGATCCGAACGATCCGTTCTCCACGCTGACCGACGAGCAGGTGCAGACCCAGGCGGGCGCTGCGCTCGTGCAGGCGGATGACGCCATCACGTCGAGCAGAGAGGAGCTCGGCTTCGCCGTGGCCCAGTTCGGCGAGGCGGCGACTTCGACCTTCAGCGGAGCCGTCGAGACCGCCAAGGCGAAGATGTCCGAGGCCTTCGACCTCAAGCAGAAGCTCGACGACGAGATCGAGGACACCGTCCACGACCGCCGCGCGTGGCACATCCGCATCATCCAGCTGTGCGACGAGATCGACGAGGTCCTCGACGACAACACCGAGGCGTTCGACGCGCTCCGCAAGCTCGAGCAGAACGCTCCGCAGGAGCTCGAGCGGGTCCGCGGTGAGCGGGCAGCACTCGGCACACTGCTCGCGAGCGCTGAGCCTGCTCTCGCGGCGCTCTCGAGCACGTTCGATCAGGCATCCCTCGTGACCGTCGCCGACAACCCGGCACAGGCCCACGAGCGCGCCGCGCTCGCCGACCGCTCCATCGAGGCTGCCGCCCAGGCGATCGGTGCAGGGCGCTCAGGAGAAGCGGCGTTCGCGATCCGCACCGCCGAGCAGTCCGTCGCACAGGCGGCCCAGCTGGTGAACGCGATCACGGCGCTGGGCGCCGAACTCGCCAGCATCGAGGCGCAGGCCCAGGCTCTGGTCGCCGAGCTGCAGGCCGACATCGCCACCGCGCAGCAGCTGCCCGACACGGGCGGCGTTCTGTCTGCGGCGGCCGCGGCCACCTCGCAGCAGCTGCAGCAGGCGCAGGCCGCTCTCGCCGGCAACTCACGCAGCCCTCAGCGGGTGCTCGAGGCGCTCACCGCGGCGAACGCCCAGATCGACGCGGCGATCGCGCAGGGAGCCCAGGCCGTCGAGCGAGCCCGACGAGCGCAGCAGATGCTCGAGCAGACGCTGACGCAGGCGGGGTCCGAGATCCGCGCCGCGCGCGAGTACATCGAGACGCGGCGCGGCTCCGTCGGATCCACCGCGCGCACCCGCCTCTCGCAGGCGGAGGCCACCCTCACGCAGGCACTGAACCTGCGTGCCACCGACCCCGAGGCGGCGCTCACGGAAGCGGGCCGTGCCCTCGACCTCGCCCGCCAGGCGACCTCTTCAGCGCAGGCCGATGTCGCGGCGATGAGCCCGAGCAGCTATCAGAACGGCTGGGGCGGCGGTGGCGGAAGCATCTTCGGCGGTGGTGGCGGTTCGGGAGGTTCCGGCCTCGGCGGCGACATCCTCGGCGGCATCATCGGCGGCCTCCTGTCCGGCGGCGGCGGAGGCGGCGGGTCCTCCCGGAGCAGCAGCTGGCGATCCAGCGGAGGCGGCGGGTTCCGCAGCTCCGGCTTTGGCGGAGGCGGCGGCAGCCGCTCCAGCGGCCGCAGCGGCCGTTCGGGAGGGCGACGCTTCTGAACCGCACACACCACGACCCCAGACATCGAGTCCGACCCTCTGAAAGGAACCACGCATGACCAAGCAGTCCATCTTCGGACGTATCTCGACCCTCGTCCGCGCGAACATCAACTCGCTCCTGGACTCTGCGGAAGACCCGCAGAAGATGATCGACCAGCTCGTCCGTGACTACACGAACAGCATCGCCGACGCCGAATCGGCGATCGCCGAGACCATCGGCAACCTTCGCCTCCTCGAGCGCGACCACGAAGAGGACGTCCAGGCGGCCACGGAGTGGGGCAACAAGGCACTGGCCGCGAGCCGCAAAGCCGACGAGATGCGCTCGACCGGCGATGCCGCAGATGCGGACAAGTTCGACAACCTCGCCAAGATCGCCCTCCAGCGTCAGATCAGCGCCGAGCGCGAGGCCACCGGCGCCGAGCCGCAGATCGCCGCTCAGACCGAGATCGTCGACAAGCTGAAGTCCGGCCTCAACGGCATGAAGGACAAGCTGGGCGAGCTGAAGAACAAGCGCAGCGAGCTCCTCGCCCGCGCCAAGGTCGCTGAGGCGCAGACCAAGGTGCAGGACGCGGTCTCGTCGATCAACGTGCTCGACCCGACCAGCGAGCTGGGCCGTTTCGAAGACAAGGTCCGTCGCCAGGAGGCTCTCGCTCAGGGCAAGATCGAGCTCGCAGCCTCCAGCCTCGACGCGCAGTTCGAGAGCCTCGAGGACCTCGGCGAGCTCACCGAGGTCGAGGCACGTCTCGCCGAGCTGAAGGCGGGCGGCTCCGCCCCCCGTCAGGCCATCGAAGGTTCCTGACACACCTCGCGGATGCCCCGGACCAGCGCGTCCGGGGCATCCGCTCTTTCATAGCTGGAGGCACCCATGGTGCGATTCCTCGTCGTCCCGCAGTGGCAGGGCTCCCCTGCACCGCGCGCGATGCTCCTCGTCGACGGCGCATCCGCGATCGCCGGTGATCTTCCGCGCGCGTCGACCACCGTGCTCGATGTGCCCGTCGAGGCCGGAGAGTCGCTCGGCACGGGCGTCCGCCGCCTCAGCGCCCTGTTGCGCACTCGCGAGCTCGTCGACGCGGCGATGACGACCGACACGGTCGTCGTGGGAGGAGACTGCAGCGTCACCGTCGCGGCCCTCGCCGCCCTTCCCGGCGGCACCGACGATCTCGCGGTGGTCTGGTGCGACGCGCACGCCGACATGAACACACCCGAGACGTCGCCGTCCGGTGCGTTCTCCGGCATGGCTCTCCGGGCGGTGCTCGGCGAGGGAGAGCCGCAGCTCGCGCTCTCCCCCGGCATCCCGCGCGACCGCGTGATCACCGTCGGGATGCGCGATCTCGACGACGCCGAGGTCGCTGCGCTCGACGGCCTCACCCCGCTCTCGGTGGCAGACCTCGACGATGCCGATGCTCTGGCCGCCGCCGTCGTGGCCACCGGCGCGAGCCGGGTCTGGGTGCACATCGACGTCGATGTGCTGGATCCGGCAGAGATAGCCGGCGTCTCCTCCGCGTCGCCGTTCGGACTCGCTCCCGCCACCCTGAGCGCGGCGATTCGCGCTCTCCGCACGCGCGTTCCGCTGGCGGGCGCGACGATCGCAGGATTCGCCCCGCGTTCACCGGCCGACGCGGTCGAGGATCTCGGGGCGTTGCTGCGCCTGGTCGGAGCGGTGGCATGACCGAAGGCTGGCGCCCAGCGGCGGAACGTGCCCTCGAGCGGGGTCGCCGATTCGACCGCCGCATCCCGTCGTTCCTGCTGCGATCGCCGATCAGTCGTATCGGGTACTGGTGGGGAACCGCGGTCGGCTGGGTGTGGGGATCGCTGTGGAGCACCGGTCCCGTCGAGCGCCGGGCGGACCTGTGGGTCTTCCGCGGTATGCCGAACTGGACCTTCAACCGTGGCGGGGTGTGCGTGGGCGGGTGCTTCCTCACCGGCGATGCTCGTCCGACCGATGCCGTGCTTCGCCATGAGGCAGTGCACAAGGCCCAGTGGCTCCGTTACGGCATCCTGCTGCCGGTGCTGTACCTGTTCGCCGGGCGGAATCCACTCCACAACCGCTTCGAGATCGAGGCGGGTCTGGAAGACGGCAATTACGTTCGCCGGGCGACCGCTCCTCAGCGCTCGGAGGGAAGCAGCCCGAAGCGCTCCGGCGCGTAGATCTGCGCGGGCTGGAGGTCGAGTGATCCTGTGAGGTGCTCGACGATGTCGGCGGTACCGAGGTATCCGCCCAGCAGCGTGACGTGGGTCTCGAGTTCGTCGTCGCAGAGCATCTCGTCGGCCCAGGCGCACGTCGCGCGAGCGAGCGCCTGTCCCGGTGCGCACGCACGGCCCGTTCCGGGGGCGCCGGAGCGTTCTGCCCGAGCCAGCCACGTCACGGTCATGCGGCCGGGCGCGTCGATCACGCCGATGTCCGAGGCCTCTGCGACCTCGATGAAGATCCGACCGGATGCACACAGCGGCAGAGTCGCGAGGAAGACCTCGAGTTCGGCGAGCGAGTGCTCGTCAGCCGTCACCAGGTGGTGTGCGCGACGACGCGCGGCGCGGCGCTCTGCGCGCGTGCTGCGGGTCTCGAGAAAGGTCTCCATGATGCTTCCATGGTACACCACGCGAAGGGTTGCCTAACCTTGGTCGGCGACCGATTCCACGAGAGCGGCGTGCAGCGCGTCCAGTTCGGCATCGGACATCCCGTTCGCTCGGAGGTAGCCTGCCGCTGACCCCCAGCGCGCGTCGACGCCGTCGAGCAGCGCCCGCATGACCGGCGCAGGCGACTGCGTGGCCAGCGCCACCGCGTGCACCGCTTCGGGATGCTGAGAGCGAAGGTAGGCGGCGATCCGCTGCGACCTCTCGGGAGGAAGCTGCGACTCCGTGAGTGCGTAGTCCTCGATGATCGCGTCGCGGTCGGCACCGACGGCTGCGAGAGCGAGGGCCACCGTCACCCCGGTGCGGTCCTTGCCCACCGTGCAGTGCACGAGCGTCGGCTCCCCCGCCGCGATGATGCGGATGGCAGCGACGAGCCTCTCACCGCTCTCCTCGAGAAGGTGCAGGTAGAGATCCTCCAGGCTGGTGTCCGTCTCGAAGAACGAACGCACCGACCCGAGGAACAGAGGAAGGTGTGTCGTGTCGGGCCCGTCGATCTCGGTCGGCTCGGCGGCGACCTCCTCGCCATCCCGCAGATCGACGATGTGGGCGATCCGCTCGCGGACCGCATCGGCGCCGGCGCCCGTCGCCCCGGACAGCTGACCGGAGCGAAGCAGGATGCCGGAGCGGATCCGTCCACCCTCGGCGGGCATCCCCCCGACGTCCCTGACGTTGTTGACGCCGTCGAAGTCGAGGACGGTCATGCCTGCGCCTGCGGGGCCCGGGGTGGAACCGGGTAACGGCCGGCGATGACGACGCGGTTGAACGCGTTGATCGACACGCAGGCCCAGCTCAGGGCGGCATACTCCTTCTCGGTGAAGACGGCACCGACGCGGTTGTACAGGTCATCCGAGATCCCGTCCTCCGAGATGAAGGTGAACGCCTCGGCCAGCTCGAGCGCCGCCTCCTCCCGTTCACTGAAGACGCCGCTCTCGCGCCAGGTGGCGATCTGCATGAGCGTGTCCGTGTCGATCCCCGCCTTTACCGCGCGATCGACATGGATTCGCGTGCAGTAGCCGCATCCGTTCAGCTGCGAGCAGTGGATCATCACGATCTCCTTGAGGCGATCGTCGATGCCGTTCGTCGCGCAGATCTCGCCCACCGTCCGAGAGAACGCATCGAGCGCCTGATAGGCGGCGGGCTCGGTCTTGGAGAGGTGCACTCGCGTCTCGCTCATACCTCAATGATATTCCGTTGTGCGGGTATCTCGGCGGGCTCACCGAGTGTGACCAGAATGCAGATTGCCAGGCGGAATGCATCCGCGAGCGATGTAATGCGCGCTCACAGCGTACAAACTCTTGGCATTCTGATCCCGCATTTCCCGCATATGCGTTCCTCAGAGCAGAATATGGAGGTGGCGATCGACATCACCGAGTTCAGCTATCTTCCCGCACAGGCCGAGGCGCTGGGCGTTCCCGTCCCTCCGAGCGAGCGGCTGACATTGCCGCTCCCGGACGGTCGCCGTGTGAGCGGTGTCCGCTACGGAAGCGGATCGCCGCAGATCACGCTCCTGCACGGGGCCGGCCTCAACGCGCACACCTGGGATACGACCGCTCTCTCGGTGCAGCAGTCCGTGCTGGCGATCGATCTCGCGGGGCACGGCGACTCCTCCTGGCGCGACGACGCCGATTACACCCCTCGAACGCTCGCCGTGGATGTCGCCGCGGCACTCGACGCCTGGACCGACCGGCCGCAGATCCTCGTCGGACAGTCCCTCGGCGGCCTCACCGGGGCGGCGGTGGCCGCGGCGCGCCCCGACCTCGTCGCCGCGCTGATCGTCGTGGACATCACCCCTGGCATCGACACCTCGGCCGGCCCGGCCGCTCTGCGTGAGTTCTACGCAGGCCCCACCGATTTCGCGACCCGCGGCGAGCTGGTCGATCGTGCGATCGCCTTCGGCTTCGGCGGCGCGCGCCCCGACACGGAACGTGGCGTCTTCCTCAACACGCGAGTGCGCCCGGACGGACGCGTGGAATGGAAGCACCATTTCGCTCACCTCGCCGCGCAGGCACTCGCCGCGCACGACCCCGGCGACGTCTCCACTCCCTCGGTCCTCAACGCCACGGGGTGGCAGGACCTCGATCAGGTGACGGCCCCGGTGACGCTCGTACGCGCGATCGACGGCTTCGTCAGCGCTGCCGACGCGGAAGATTTCGCCCGCCGTCTTCCCGACGCGAGCGTGGTCGCGATCCCGGCGACGCACAACGTGCAGGAGACCGCTCCCGTGCAACTCGCCGCACTGATCACGGACCGCGTCGCGACCACCGGATTGTGACGTTCCGTTCCACATCCCGCCCCACCTGCCCGACACATCCCTAGGCTCGTTCCACCGGCACACAGCAACTGCCGCACCGAGAGGAAACAACCCATGTTCCGACGTACGCGACGGCTCGCGCTCTTCTCCGCGATCGCGGCGAGCGCCGTCATCCTGAGCGCCTGCACGGGCACTGCGGCCCCCGAGACCACGGCGCCCACCGGCGAACCGGATCCCGATGCCACGCTGCAGGTGGGGCTCGTCCTCGAGCCCACGAACCTCGACATCCGTCATACGAGCGGTGCTGCTCTCGAGCAGATCCTCATCGACAACATCTACGAGGGTCTGATCAGCCGCACGCAGGAGAACGAGATCATCCCTCGGCTCGCTTCCGACTATGAGGTGTCCGACGACGGACTCACCTACACGTTCACACTGAACGACGGCATCACCTTCCACAGCGGCACCGCTCTCACCTCCGCCGACGTCGTGGCCTCGTACGAAGCGGTCCGCACGGACGCCACGCTGCAGGGCAACGCCGAGTTCGCCTCGGTGGCCTCGATCACCGCGCCCGACCCGACGACCGTGCAGATCGTGCTGACCGAGCCGAACCAGAACTTCCTCTTCTCCCTCACCGGGCCGGCGGGGCTCGTGTTCCAGGCGGGCGACACCACCGACCTCAAGACCGCGGAGAACGGCACCGGCCCCTTCACCCTGACCCGCTGGAACAAGGGCAGCACGATCACGTTCGCCCGCAACGACGCCTACTGGGGCGATCCTGCCGGAGTGGCCGAGGTCGAGTTCCAGTACATCCCCGACTTCACCGCCGGTGTGAACACGGCGCTCGACGGCGGCGTCCAGGTGCTCACCGCCGTGGATCCCAACCTCGCATCGCAGCTCGAGGGCGACTTCACCCTCACGACGGGCCGCACGACCGACAAGGCGACCCTCGCGTTCAACAACGCCAAGGCTCCCCTCGACGACGTCCGGGTCCGTGAGGCGCTGCGTCTCGCGATCGACCACGAGGGGCTCGTCGAGGCCGTCGGTGCGGGGTCGACGCTGTATGGCCCCATCCCCGAGCTCGACCCGGGCTATGAGGACCTCTCGGATGTCGTCTCGTACGATCCGGAGAAGGCGAAGGAGCTGCTCGCCGAGGCCGGCCAGGAGGATCTCGAGCTGACCCTCACGATCCCGAGCTTCTATGGCACGACCGTTCCGAAGGTCCTGATCTCCGATTTCCAGAAGGTGGGCGTGACACTCGACGTCGACTCGGTCGAGTTCCCCACCTGGCTGGAGGACGTCTACACGAACCACGACTACGACCTCAGCTTCGTGCTGCACGTCGAGCCGCGTGACTTCGGCAACTTCGCGAACCCCGACTACTACTTCGGCTACGACAACGCCGAGGTGCAGGGCCTCTACGCCGACGCACTCGCCGAGGTCGACCCCGACAAGTCGGCGGAGCTGCTGGCGAAGGCCGCACGTATAGTCTCCGAGGACCATGCGGCCGACTGGCTCTACAACGGGGCGACGATCACAGCGGTGAGCCCGCTCGTCTCCGGATTCCCCCAGGACTCGATCAACTCGCGCATCGACCTGGCAGGCGTCACCGTCGCCACCGAGAAGTGACGACGCTCACTTCGTGATCCGATATGCGCTCGTCCGAGGAGCCCTGCTCGTGGCAGGGCTCCTCGTGTCGAGCGCGTTGATCTTCCTGACCCTCCGTGTGTTCCCCGGCGACGTCGCTCAGCTCATCGCCGGCACGCAGGCCTCCCCCGCCGAGGTCGAGGCGCTCCGCGAATCCCTGGGCCTCAACCGTCCTCTGCCGACGCAGTACGCGGAGTGGATCGGGGGGATCTTCCGCGGCGATCTCGGCACCTCCCTGCTCTCCGGCGCATCCGTCGGGGAGGAGCTGCTGCTCAAGGCGCAGGTGACCGTGCCGCTCGGCATCATGTCACTGCTGATCGCCGTGCTCATCGCTGTGCCCTTCGGAATCCTCGCCGCTGTGCAGCGCGGCCGTCGCGGGGGCACCGCCCTCAGCGTCGGCGCACAGGCCCTCGCCGCCGTGCCCGTGGTCTGGGCGGGGATGATGCTGATCGTCGTCTTCTCGGTGTGGCTCGGGTGGCTCCCTCCGCAGGGATTCCCCCGTACGGGATGGAGCACGCCTCTCCAGGCGATCGAGTCACTGCTGCTCCCCGCTCTCACGATCGGCATCGTCGAGGGCGCCATGCTCATGCGCTTCGTGCGCAGCGCCACACTCCAGGCGGCGGGTCAGGATTTCGTCCGCACCGCTGCGGCCAAAGGACTCACCCGCACCCGAGCACTCATCTCGCACGGCATCCCCGCAGTGGGCCTGTCGATCATCACGGTCCTCGGGCTCCAGATCGCCGGGATCATCGTCGGCCTCGTCGTCATCGAACAGCTCTTCACCCTGCCGGGCATCGGACGGATGCTGGTCGCCGATGTCGGGACGCGTGACCTGATCAAGGTGCAGAGCGAGCTGCTGGTGCTCACCGGCTTCGTCCTCGTCGTCGGCTTCCTCGTCGACCTGATCCATCGGGCGATCGATCCCCGCCAGAGGGAGGCATGATGCCCGGTTGGCTCCCGAGGCTGTGGCGCACCTCCACAGGGCGCTTCGGACTGATCGTGGTCGCCGTCATCGCGGTCACCGCGCTCGTCGCGCTGTTGTGGACGCCGTTCGACCCGCAGGAGTCCGACGTCCGCAACCGCTGGGCGGTTCCCAGCTGGCCGCACCTGCTCGGCACCGACGACACCGGACGCGACATCCTCAGCCTCCTCATGGCGGGCGCGCGGACCACGGTGTTCGTCAGCGTCGGAGCCGGGATCATCGCGACTCTCGTCGGCATCGCCCTCGCCGGCCTCGGCGCGCTCACCGCCCGGTGGCTGCGCGAGACGGTCGCCGTGCTCGTCGACATCCTGATCGCGTTCCCCGTGCTGCTGATCGCCATGATGATCTCCTCCGTCTGGGGCGGTTCGCTCTGGGTCGTCATCTGGTCCGTCGGCATCGGCTTCGGTGTGAACATCGCGCGTGTCACCCGCCCCGAGCTGCGCCGGGTGCAGCAGAGCGACTTCCTGCTCGCCGCCCGGGCATCCGGACTCACGACCTCGCAGAGCCTCGTGCGCCACCTGCTGCCGAACGTCGCACCCGTGTTCATCGTGCAGCTGTCGTGGTCGATGGCGGTCGCCGTGCTGGCCGAGGCCGGACTCTCGTATCTCGGCTTCGGCGCCTCGGTCACCGAACCGAGCTGGGGGCTGCTCCTCGCCGACCTGCAGCGCTACATCGGCGTGCATCCGCTCTCGGTCATCTGGCCGGGGCTCGCCATCACGCTGACGGTGCTCGCGCTCAACCTCCTCGGCGACGGCCTGCGCGAGGCCACAGACCCGACGCTCCGGCACCGCGCGGCGGAGATACATACCCCGGCGGTGGTCGCATGAGTCTCGTCGTCGAAGACCTCGTCGTCCACATCGACGGTCGTCCCGTCGTCGACGGCATCTCGTTCGAGGTGCCGGACGGCGCCAGAGTCGGCCTGATCGGCGAATCGGGCTCCGGCAAGTCGCTCACAGCCCTCGCGGTGCTCGGACTCCTCCCCGACGGAGCGACGGCGAGCGGCAGCATCCGCTGGAACGGCACGGAGCTGATCGGCATGCCCGACCGAGAGCTCGCCGAGCTCCGGGGCGACGAGATCGGGATCGTGTTCCAGGAGCCGCGCACAGCGCTCAATCCCATCCGTACCGTCGGTCGGCAGATCGCCGAGTCGGTCCGCATCCACGAGGGCATCGGCCGGCGCGAGGCGCGAGCGCGCGCCATCCAGGAAGCCGCCCGTGTGCGGCTCCCCGACCCGGAATCGATCGTCGACCGGTACCCGCATCAGCTCTCGGGCGGTCAGCGGCAGCGCGTGGCGATCGCGATGGCTCTGGCCTGCCGCCCTCGACTGCTCATCGCGGATGAGCCGACGACCGCGCTCGACGTCACCATCCAGGCCGAGATCCTGTCGCTGCTGCTGACGCTCGTCGAGGAGCAGGGCATGTCGCTCGTGTTCATCACGCACGACCTCGCCGTGCTCGCACAGGTCGCGACCCGAGGCGTGGTGCTCGAAGACGGTCATGTGGTCGAGCAGGCGCCGGTGAGCACGCTGCTGAGCAGCCCCGCCTCTCCGGTGACTCAGGGTCTCCTCCGCGACGCGACCGCCACGCTCTGGCGCCCGGACGGGGGAATCCGATGAGCCTGATCGAGGCACGCTCCCTCCGTCGCGACTTCGTGGTGCCCAAGCGTTCGGCGTTCGAGCGCACCAGGACGCAGACCGCGCTGGCGCCCACAGACCTCGACATCGCCGAAGGCTCGTCGGTCGGCATCATCGGGGAATCCGGATCGGGCAAGTCCACACTCGTCCGGCTGCTGCTCGGACTGGATCGTCCGACCTCCGGCACGGTCGAGGTCGACGGCAGGGCCGTGGATGCCACGGCATCCGCGCGCTCGCTGCACTGGCTTCGACGTCAGACGGGTCTCGTTTTCCAGGATCCCTATGCCTCACTCGACCCGCGGATGACGGCCGCCCAGATCATCCGCGAGCCGCTGTGGGCCCTCGGCATCGACGGCGACCACCGAGCGCGTGTCCGGGAGGTGCTGCAGCAGGTGGGCCTCGAGCCCGACATGGCCGACCGCTATCCGCACGAGTTCTCCGGTGGGCAACGTCAGCGGATCGCCCTGGCGAGGGCTATCGTGCACGGGCCGCGCATCCTCGTCGGGGACGAGCCGCTGTCCGCCCTCGACGTCACGGTGCGCGCTCAGATCCTCGACCTGCTGCTCGAGCTGCGCCGCTCCTCGGACCTCACCCTGATCCTCGTCTCGCACGACATCGGAGTGGTGCAGAACCTGTGCGACACGGTCGTCGTGATGAAGGACGGGAGCATCGTCGAGCGGGGTTCCACCGAAGAGGTCCTGCTGCACCCGACGCACGACTACACGAAGACGCTGCTGGCCGCGATCCCGGTCATCCCCGCTCCCCCGGAGTGACCGCTGCGCTCACCGACCCGAGCTCGTGCTGAAGAACCTGCGGCGCCGGGTGGGGCGCAGCGCGCGGCGCATGTAGACGGTGCCGAGGTCGCGACCGAACTTGTGTCCGACCCGGCCCATGCGCCCGGCCTCGACGAAACCGAGCTTGGCGTGCAGCCGGATAGACGCATCGGCCTTCGTGTCGCTGATCACGGCGACCATCTCTCGGATGCCGAGCTGCTCGCATGCGTCGATGAGAGCCTGCAACAGAGCGGCTCCGAGTCCCTTGCCGCCGGCTCCCGGGCCCAGATAGATCGAATCCTCGACCGTGTAGCGGTAGGCGTTCTTCCCTGCCCACGGCTGGGCGAGCGCATAGCCGATCACGACGCCCGCCGGAGAGACGGCGACGAGGAAAGGCAGTCCGAGCCTGCTCAGCAGGGCGAACTTCTCCCGCCAGTACGGGATGCTGCTGCGCCTCTCGTCGAGCGTCACGACGGAGTTGCTCACGAAGTGGTTGTAGATCTCGCGCACGTACGGGAGGTCTCCGGCGCGCGCGGCGCGGATCGAGTACGAGAACACGTCGGGCTCGGGCTGCGGGCGCAGATGGCGCGGCAGCACACGGCGGCGATCACCGGGCTCGAACTGCATGCGATCAGCTTAGACGCGGCTCCCCGTCGACGCGCCAGTCGACAGGGGTCGCGCCCTGCCGTTCGAGCAGCTCGTTCGCACGCGAGAACGGCCTGGAACCGAAGAAGCCACGACGGGCCGACAGCGGCGAGGGATGCGCAGAGGCGATCACCGGCGTATCACCCAGCAGCGGCTGCAGGTTCTCGGCGTCCTTGCCCCACAGGATCGCAACGAGTGGCCTGTCGCGCGCGACGAGGCTCCGGATCGCCAGCTCTGTGACCGCCTCCCACCCCCACCGACGGTGCGAGCCCGCCTCACCGGGGCGCACGGTCAGCACCCTGTTCAGCAGCAGCACGCCCTGATCGCTCCACGCCGTGAGGTCACCGTGAGGCGCGGGAGGGATGCCGAGATCGGTTTCGCGCTCCTTGTAGATGTTGCCGAGGCTCCGAGGCAGCGGACGGACGTCGCGGTCGACCGCGAATGACAGCCCGATCGGATGACCGGGAGTCGGATACGGGTCCTGACCGGTGATCAGCACCTTGACCTCCGACATCGGGCGTCGGAACGCGCGCAGCACGTGGTCGCCCGCCGGAAGATAGCCGCGCCCCGAGTCCTGCTCCTCGCGGAGGCGCTCACCCAACGCCGTGATCGCGTCCTGCGCCGGAGCCAGAGCGCCAGCCCACTCGGGGTCGATCAGGTCGTCGGCAGCGAGTTCGGCGAGAGTGCGCGCAGCCATCGATCAGTCGATCGGGCGCACCCGCAGCGGGCCGCGGGCGAGCAGGTGGTTCGCGGACTGCGCGACGGGGCGCATCGTGATGAGGTCGAGGTTCACATGGCCCGGCGCATCCAGCGCGTACGCGATGACATCGGCCACGTCCTCGGCGCGCAGCGGCGCCTCGACACCCGAGTACACCGCCTCAGCGGCCACCGCGTCGCCACCGAGCCGGTTGAGCGTGAACTCCTCGGTGTGCACCATCCCCGGAGCGATCTCCGCGACGCGGATGGGCTCGCCGTTCAATTCGAGGCGCAGCGCGTGCACCAGCATCGACTGCGCGGCCTTCGCCGCGTTGTATCCGCCGCCTCCCGCATAGGCCACCTGCGCGGCGGTCGAGGTCACGAACACCGTGTCCGCGTGTCCGTCCGCCGCTGCCGCGCGGCGCAGGAGGGGCAGCATCCCCGCGACCAGCCGCTGGCTGGACAGGACATTGGCGTCGTACATCCACTGCCAGTCGTCCGTCGACGCGTTCTCGATGCGGTCGGTACCGCGTGCGCCACCGGCGACCTGCACGAGCGCGTGCACGGGACCGGAGGCCTCGAGCTCTCCGATCAGCGCCGCCACGGCATCCGGATCCGTCAGGTCGCAGGCGATCGTCGACGCTCCGGTCTCCTCCGAGAGCGCGGCCAGGCGGGATGCGCGCCTGGCGACCCCGACCACTCCCCAGCCGCGGGCGCGCAGAGCACGCACCGTCGCCTCCCCGATTCCGGAACTCGCACCGGTCACCACTGCACGCCTGTTCACCATGCCTCCACCGTACGATGTCCCGGCCGCGAACGCTGGTGCACGCCGCCGGGTCGCGGTTTCCGGTCATCGTCGTCGGGGCGGGGGTCGCCGATCAGGACGACGGCGACTCCGATTCCGCACAGAACGAATCCGATGACGGTGACGAGGGTGAGCGGCTCCCCGAGCAGCATGCCGCCGGCGAGCGAGGTGGCAGGCGCGATCAGGAACAGCAGCGCCTGAAGCGCGGTGATGCCCACCCGCCGCAGAAGCCACCAGTAGAGGCCGTACGCCGCCAGGGTCGGGAACACGGCGGTCAGGACGACCGCGAGCCAGAACGACGCCGACGACGGCGGGGTCAAGGCGCCTGCCACTGCCGCGATCACCAGCAGCAGCACCGCCGTCACCGTGACGTGGACCGTGAGAGTCAGGAGCACCCCGGTCTCCACCGACGACTTCCGCTGCAGCAGCGTTCCGACGATGAGGCACACCATCGCGACGGCAGGCAGTAGATAGGCGACCAGCGGGGCAGCCGAGGATCCGAACTGCGAGCGGACGACCAGGAGGACTCCGACCGCCCCGACCCCGAGTCCCACCCACTGCGAACCTCGCACGCGCAGACCGAGCACCGGACCGACGAGCACGGCGACCACGAGCGGCTGCACGGCGTCGATCAGAGCGACCGTTCCCGTCGCGATGCCCGCGGCGACGGACCCGTACACCGCGACGCAGTATCCGAACTGCGCGAAGAGTCCGATCGACGCCTGAGCGCGCAGATCACGACCGCTCACTCCCCTGCCCGCGCCGGTGATCAGGACGACGGCGAGGAGGACCACGGCGAGCGGCACGAAGCGCCAGACGAGGAGCGTCAGCGCGGAGACATCGACGGTGGCGAACGCCGGGATGATGAACCCCGAACTCCAGGTCACGACGAAGGCAGCCGAGGCGGCGACCGTCCCCACAGCACGAAGTACACCGATCTGTTTACTCATGGGAACGACTATACAGACGGGTATAGTCATTCCCATGACGCAGCCGGTTCCGGAACTCGTCCCCCTGACCCCGGGAGGACGGCGTGTCCTCGACGCCGCTTCGAAGCTCTTCTACGAGCGAGGCATCCATGCCGTGGGCGTCGACACGATCGCCGAGGCCGCCGGGGTCACGAAGAAGACGCTCTACGACCGGTTCGGGTCGAAGGAGGCCCTGGTCGTCTCCTATCTGCAGCACCGTGACGCCCGATGGCGCGACCACGTCGCGTCAGAGCTCGCCCGAGTGCCGGAACCCGGCCCCGAGCGCGTGCTCGCGATCTTCGATGCCGCGATCTCATGGTCGGACGAGAACAGCCCCAAGGGGTGCAGCGCCATCAACGCTCGCGCCGAGATCGGCGAGGGCAACGACGACCACCCCGTGTTCCCCGAGGTCTCCCGGCAGAAGATCTGGCTGCTCGACGTGTTCGAGGAACTCTGCGCCGAGGCCGGCGTGGGCGATCCCCGCGCGATGGCCCAGGCGATGATGCTGCTCTACGAAGGCGCGATCGTCACGGTGGGGATGGCGACGTTCGCCGAGCCGTTCGCGATCGCGCGCACCTGGGCGGCGGCACTGCTGGCGCAGGACTGAGCGCCCGACCGGCTCTGGCCGCGCGCGGGCCGTGTTCATTACGTCACATGTCCCACTCGCTGTTGACAGCTGCCGATATTCCGTACTGTCTCTTGCAACGACATCAGTCGAATCGACCTTCCAACAGTTCCAGGGGGAACACATGTCCGCACCCGAGACCTGGCGTTTCGAGACCAAGCAGATCCACTCCGGCGCTGCTCCCGACCCGGTGACCAAGGCCCGCGCCACGCCGATCTACCAGACCACGTCGTACGTGTTCGACAGCGCCGACCACGCGGCGAACCTGTTCGCCCTGGCCGAGTTCGGCAACATCTACACCCGCATCCAGAACCCGACCCAGGACGTCCTGGAGCAGCGCCTCGCCGCGCTGGAGGGGGGCACCGGCGCCCTCGTCCTCTCCAGCGGCCAGGCAGCGTCGACGTTCGCGGTCCTGAACATCGCGCAGGCCGGCGACCACATCGTGTCGTCGAGCTCGATCTACGGCGGCACGTACAACCTGTTCAAGTACACGCTCGCGAAGCTCGGCATCGAGGTCACGTTCGTCGAGAACCAGGACGACCCCGAAGAGTGGCGCCGCGCGATCCGCCCGAACACGAAGCTCTTCTTCGCCGAGACCATCGGCAACCCGCAGATCAACATCCTCGACATCCGCACCGTCGCCGACGTGGCGCACGAGGGCGGCGTGCCGCTGATCGTCGACAACACGATCGCGACCCCGTACCTGATCCGTCCGTTCGAGCACGGCGCCGACATCGTCGTGCACTCGGTCACGAAGTTCCTCGGCGGCCACGGAACCACCATCGGCGGCGCGATCATCGACGGCGGCACGTTCGAGTGGTCGAAGAACGTCGAGCGGTTCCCCGGCCTCACCGAGCCCGACCCCTCGTACCACGGCGCCAGCTACACCGCGGCGGTCGGCGACCCGCTCGCCTACATCATCAAGGCGCGCGTGCAGCTGCTCCGCGACCTCGGATCGGCCATCGCACCGCAGAGCGCCTGGAACCTCATCCAGGGCATCGAGACCCTGTCGCTGCGCATCGAGCGCCACGTGCAGAACGCCCAGGAGATCGCCGAGTGGCTCGACAGCCGCGACGACGTCGCCTCGGTCAACTACTCCGGCCTGCCCTCCTCCCCCTGGTACGCCAAGGCGAACCAGTACGCCCCCAAGGGCGTCGGAGCCGTGCTGTCGTTCGAGCTGAAGGGCGGCGTGGAGGCCGGTCGCGAGTTCGTCAACAGCCTCTCGCTGTTCAGCCACCTCGCCAACATCGGTGACGTGCGCTCGCTCGTGATCCACCCCGCGTCGACCACGCACGCGCAGCTCACGCCCGAGCAGCAGCTCACCGCCGGCGTCACGCCCGGCCTCGTGCGACTGTCGGTCGGCATCGAGAACATCGACGACCTCAAGGCAGACCTCGACGAGGCTCTCGCCGCGGCTCGCCGCGTGTCGGAGGCCGCTCGCGCCTGATCAGGCGCTCAGCTGTCAGGAGATGCCCCGGGCTGCGGCTCGGGGCATCTTCGCGTCCAGGGCCAAGCCATTCTGCGCCCGGCGAGCAGAGCGCTCGGCTGGCGCACAGACGTCTGCGTCGAGAATGGAAGGCCTGCCCGGAGGAGTCCATGATCGACGTCACCACGAAGCCGACCGCACGTCGACACGCGTCCCCGCGTGCCGGACGCGTCATCGCCGTCGTCGGGCTGGCGCTTCTCGTCGGGATCATCTGCACCTGGGTCCCCGGCGTCGTCGGCACCGCTGCAGCCGCTGCTCTGCCGTGGTGCGGGCTCGCCCTCGCCGTGCTCGTCGTCCTCGCGCTGGTCCTGGCGCGTCGCGTCACGCTGGTCCTGCTCGCGCCCGTCCTCGTCTGGACCCTCGCGATGCTCCCGTCGGCTCCCGGTCTCGCCGCGGCCGCGCCCCCGCAGAGCACGCCGATCGAGATCGTCAGCCAGAACGTGCGCGCCCACTCGGGAGGAGCGGCGGCATCGGCGGCCGAGCTCGCCGACATGTCCGCCGACGTGATCGCCCTCACCGAGCTCGACGGCGACAGCCTCGAATCCGCACGAGAGACCCTCGCCTCCGCCTATCCGCATTCGTACGCGATCGGCACGGTGGCCGTCTGGAGCCGCTATCCGATCGCGGACGCACAGCCGCTGACCCTCGGACTCGACTGGAAGCGCGCGCTCCGGGTCGTCGTGAACGCGCCGGAGGCCGACGTCGCCGTGTATGTCATGCACGCAGCGTCCGTGCGTCCCGGCGTGCAGCAGGAGCGCGACACGATGCTCTCGGGGATCGCCGACGCCGTCGCCTCCGACCCTGCGGAGTCGATCGTGGTCGTGGGCGACTTCAACGCCGCATCAGCCGACCCCGCTCTCAGCGCCGTCCGCGCGCAGCTGGACTGGGTCAGACCGACCGACGGCACCCTCGGCCTCACCTGGCCCGCAGCGCTTCCCCTCGCCCGCATCGATCATGTCTTCGTGCGAGGACTGACGGTGCTCGAATCGACGACGGCGCGCGTCGGGAACAGCGACCACCTCGCCACGGTCACGACCGTGGCCGGCTGAGAGCCATCCCGCCGCGGCCTCCGCACGACGCACCCGGGAACCGTAACGTTCGTCCGACGCATCGCCTGCCGGGCGAGAATGGAAGCATGGACTGGCAGACGACCTCTGAAGACACGGTGCCCTCGGCGCCCGTGACGGAGGCCGACGTACGTCTGCTCCGCGCGCGACCACCCGCGACCGGCGCCTGGCGCGACGGAGACCCCGCCGGCGGACGCCGATTCGCCTCCTTCGGCGCCTTCCCCACCGAGAGCGGCTCGGAGCTCCCCGGCATCCGCCTCGCCTACGAGACCTGGGGAGAACTGAATGCGGCGCGCGACAACGCGATCCTGATCCTGCACGCTCTCACCGGCGACAGCCACGTGCGCGGCGCCGCCGGCGCAGGGCACCCCACCACCGGCTGGTGGGACGACATCGTCGGCCCAGGTGCCCCGATCGACACGGACCGCTGGTTCGTCATCGCGTCGAACATGCTCGGAGGATGCCAGGGATCCACGGGCCCCGCGAGCATCGCGCCGTCCGGATACGAGTGGGCATCGCGCTTCCCGTACCTGACGATCCGCGACCAGGTCGCCGCCCAGGTGCGACTCGCCGACGTTCTCGGCATCGACGTCTGGGCAGCCGTCGTCGGCGGCTCGATGGGCGGCATGCATGCGCTCGAATGGGCGGTCTCGCATCCCGAGCGCGTCGAACGCCTCGCCGTGCTGTCGTCTCCCCCGGTGACGACCGCCGACCAGATCGCGCTCAATACGGTGCAGCTCGAGACGATCCGCATGGATCCGCGCTTCCAGGGCGGCGAGTACTACGACCTCGCCGACGGAGACGGTCCGCACCGTGGCCTCGCTCTCGCTCGCCGCATGGCGCTGCTGAGCTATCGCAGCCCCATCGAACTCAATCAGCGGTTCCAGCGCTCGTGGCAGTCAGGCGTGTCGCCTCTCGGGCACGGCGGACGATTCGCGGTCGAGTCGTACCTCGACTTCCACGGCAACAAGTTCACCCGGCGTTTCGACGCGAACAGCTACATCACCGTGGTCGAGGCGATGAACTCGCACGACGTCGGACGTGACCGCGGAGGGGTCGAGGAGGCGCTCCGCGCAGTGACCGCCACCACCCTCGTACTCGGGATCGACAGCGACCGGCTGTTCCCCGTCGATGGACAGCACCGCATCGCGCGGAGCATCCCGAACACCCTCGACGGCGACGAGGCGGTCGTCCTCAGCAGCGACTTCGGTCACGACGGTTTCCTCATCGAGACCGAAGCGGTCGGAAGGCATCTGCGCCGGCTGCTCGACAGCTAGCTCGAAACGATCCGCCACGGCAGCGAGCCGGTCTCGAGCCGCAGCCCCTCCCACTCGAAGGCGGTGCCCAGGTCCGACTCGACGATCCTCGTCGAGAAGTGGCGCGCGACGCCACCCGCAGAGAGCGCCTCCCCGGGGTTCCCGAACCGACTCAGCTGATGCAGCGTCACCCAGGTCGGGGGAAAGAGCATCCACTCCCCGGCGGCGTGCTTCCGCAGCGCGTCGGCGGGCGTGATCCAGGTCGCATCGACGACCTCGTCGGCAGAGACCTGCAGCGCGCCCTGCGGGGCGTCCAGGGCATTCGCCAGGAAGAACCAGGTTCTGATGCGGACCGGCGCCCCGACTGGCGGCTGCCATCGGGATACGACGACAGGGTCGGTGATGACGAGGCCGACCTCCTCGAACGTCTCGCGGACGGCGGCACGGCGGGCGTCGTCCTGCTCATCGTCGCCGTCGCGGCGATCGCGCTGCTCGACCTTGCCTCCCGGGAAGACCCAGGCGCCGGAAAAAGATCCGCGGTCAGGGCGGCGCATCAGCAGCACCTCGAAGCCCTGCGCAGTGGCTCGCAACAGCACAGCCGTGCCTGCGACGGGAAGGTCGTCCGGCTCGGTCACACGCTCACTCTACGACCGCAGCACCGGGTCAGGTCGAAGCGAACGCGGGCCTGCGGGCCTCCACCCGATACGACAGGAGTGCGATCAGCAGCCCTGCCACCGCGAGCGCCGCGCCGGTCCACGAGGGAGCCGTGAAGCCCCAGCCGCCGGCGATCACGACACCGCCGAGGAAAGCGCCGAGGCTGTTGCCGATGTTGAGCGCCGAGTGGTTCATGGCGGCCGCGATCGACTGATTGTCTCCCGCCACGTCCATCAGCCGGGTCTGGATGGTCGGCGACAGCACCGACGATACGAATCCGACGACGAACACGAGCAGCGCGAGCGTGATGATCCAGAACGAGAACACGGCGAGAAGCGCGAACACCACCGCCATGGCGGCGAGTCCGAACAGCAGCGTGCGGCGGAGGTCGATGTCCGCGAGATGCCCGCCCACGAGGTTCCCCACCGTCATCCCCAGCCCCATCAGGACCAGGATGATCGGAACCGCCCACTCAGGTGAGCCGGCGACATCCGTCACGAGCGGGGCGATGTAGCTGTAGACCGCGAAGAATCCGCCGAAGCCGATCGCCCCCACTCCGAGCGTGAACCAGACCTGCGGGATGCGGAAGACACCGAGCTCTTCACGCATCGTCCGCCCGGGTGAACCGGGGTGCTCCGGCACGAAGAAGACGATGCAGACCGTCGCGAGCGCGAACACGAGCGTGACGACGGCGAAGGCCGCCCGCCAGCCCCAGATCTGACCGAGGAAGGTTCCCAGCGGCACCCCGACGACGTTCGCCACGGTGAGACCCGTGAGGATGAAGGCGACGCCCTTGGCGCGATTGCCCGGCCCCATGACCTCGGCGGCGACGAGCGCCCCGATGCCGAAGTATGCTCCGTGCGGCAGACCCGCGAGGAAGCGCGACGCGCCGACGAGCTCGAACGTCGGCAGGAACACCGTGAGCGCGTTGAAGACGGTGAGTGCCACCGCGAGGCCGATCATCACGCGGTGCCGCGGGTAGCGCGCGACGAAGCCGGCGATGGTCGGCGCGCCGACCACGACACCGAGGGCGTAGAGCGAGATCAGCCAGCCGGCCTGGCTCAATGCGTCTTCGGGGCTGCTGGCCCACAGCGTGGGCAGGAGCTCGCTTGCGATGTTGGGCAGGAGGCCCATGACGACGAACTCGGTCATACCGATGCCGAAACTGCCGATGGCGAGGGAGAGGAGCGCCCACTTCGCCGCACCCCTCGATTCAGTCGAGGGATTCACCCGTCGATTCTACGGGTCGCGAACGCCCCCGGCGTCGTGCCGAGCACCCGTCGGAAGTGGCGCGTGAGGTGGGCCTGGTCATAGAACCCTGCGTGCGCCGCGGCCGACGCTGGCGAGACGCCGTCGACGAGCATCCGACGCGCGAGGTCGATCCGTCGGCTGAGCACGTACTGGTGCGGCGCGAGCCCGTATGTCTGGGAGAACACCCTCGAGAGGTGGCTGGGGTGCGCCCCGAACTCCGCCGCGACCTCGGCCAACGTGAACGACTCGGAGAACCGCTCGTCGAGGAGCGCGTGCACCCGGCGGGCGAGTGGTGCGTCATCGAGGCCGTTCCCCGCTGACCCGAGATGGGTGAGGATCGACTGTCGCAGCACGAGAGTCCAATGCTCCGCGGCGAGCAGGTCTCCGGGCTCGGCAAGGGCCGCATGAACCCGTCGGGCAGCCATCAGCGTTGTCGTGCTCGGCACAGTCGGGCGTGAGACCGACAGGCCCGAGGCGTGCGCGGGAAGCCAGGCGCTGTCGAGATACACCACGCGCTTGCGATAGATCCGACCGTCGACCGCGGACCGCCCGTTGTGCGAGATCCCAGGAGGCAGGACGGTCACTGCCCCGGGTGCCGCGATGTGTGCGGATCGCCCCAGATCATACGAGACGGCTCCCTCGTCCACGAGCATCACCGTCCACCCGTCATGCGCGTGCGGAGGATAGGCATGGCCGAACGCCGCGTGATAGACCTCGCGCACCGACGGCACCGCAGGGTGCCACGCTCGCAGAAGTTCCGGCATGCAAGAAACGTACAAGACGATCTTGTGCGTCGGCGCGATCGTGGAACCATGGCCACTGACTCACTGCCGACCGCTCTCCCGTCCGCCACGTCTCACCGATTCGACACGAAAGTCGTCGTGCTCCTGAGCGAAGGGCTCACCGCGTGGCAGGAGCTGAACATCACGTCGTTCCTGATGTCCGGCATCGCCGTCAGCACACCAGGTCTCACCGGCCAGCCGTACCGGGACGCCGACGACAACGTCTACCTCCCGATGCTCCGCCAGCCGGTCCTGGTGATGACGGCGGATGCCGCACTGCTGAGCGCCGCACGCGGCAAGGCCACAGCCCGTCCCGACGTGACGATCGCCGTGTACACGAGGGAGCTGTTCGCGACAGGGCACGATGACGCCAATCGAGCGGCCGTCGCCGCCGTCGCGGCCCACGACCTCGATCTCGTCGGCGTCGCACTGCGCGGTCCCCGCAACGCGATCGATCGGATGACCAAGGGAGCGCGCCTCCACGACTGAGGAGGGTGGTTCAGCCCTACTCGGACTCGTCGATCGCCGCTTCCAGTCGCTCGATCTTCGCCTCGAGCTCGCCGGAGTAGCCGGGGCGGATGTCGGCCTTCAGCACCAGCGACACCCGCGAGCCGAACGGCATCACGGCCTCCGTCGCGCGCTTGACCACGTCCATGACGCTGTCCCAGTCCGGTCCTTCGATCTCGGTGAACATACTGGTCGTGCGGTGCGGAAGGCCCGATTCCCTCACGACGCGGACGGCGGCGGCGACAGCGTCGTGCACGGAGGCGTCCGAGCGCTCCGATCCGTCGGAGGGTGCGCCGCTCGGGGCGACGGAGAAGGCGATCAGCATGGGTTTCACTCCCGGTTCGTTGAGGGTCGGTGTGCGGGCACTCGGACGACGGCGCGGATGCCGACGACCAAGGCCACGACGAGCAGGACGTTGCGCAGGCTGAGAATCGCGACGGGAAGCATCTCGGCGCGCAGCAGCGCGTCGTAGTTCAGCGGGTAGACGAAGCACGTGAGCGCGCAGAGCGCGAGCACGAGGACGGCAGGAACCGCGGCTCGCGCGCGATCGAGCACGAGCCAGAGGATCACCGGCGGGATCAGCCAGGTCTGGAACTGCGGCGAACCGACCTTGTTCAGGACGATCAGCGCGGTGACGAGCGACAGTGCGAGCGGCGGGAAGAGGCGAGGGAAGGATGCTCCCCGCATCGCCTTGACCGCGCCGATGACCGAGATGACGATGACGAGAACCGCCATCAGAGGAGTCAGCGCCGCACCGACGGCATCCGCCCCCTGTGCCTCGATCTGGAACGTGAGGATCTCGAAGCTGTACTCGATACGAGCGGATCCGGCCACCGCGAGCCACAGGAACGGCGTGGCGGCGACCGCCTCGATCTGCAGGCCGCGTCCGGTCTGCTGGGTCAGGAACCCCAGGATCTCGGTATCGGCTCCGAGCAGGAGCAGAAACGCGATGACGCCGGCCGTCACGGCCAGGGCGGTGAGCAGGATCCGCATTCTGCTTCTGGCCGCCACGACCGCCGCGAGCAGCAGTGCTCCGGGCCAGATCTTGATCCAGGCGCCGATCGTGAGCAGCGCGGCCGCCGTGGCCGGTCGACGGGTGAGCCAGAGCCCCGCGATCACCGCGAGGGGCACCGTGATCGCATCGATCCGGTAGAGCGCGATCGGCCCGAGGAGGAGCAGCGCGGCGGTCCAGAACCACGCGGCGGTTCGTCGTGGCTGCGAGGGCGAGCGGCCGAGAAGCACGCCGAATACGACCGCGTCGAGAACGGTGACGAGCACCGCCCAGGCGATCAGGTACGCCTCCGAGACGCCCAGCACCGCGATCAGGGGCACGGAAAGGACCTTCGCCACGAGCATCGGCACGAGCGCGAGCTGGGGGTACACCCACGTCTCGGTGATCCCGACGATCGGACCGCCCGAGAGCGCCGCCGATGACCAGGGCTCGTACACCAGCACGACATCGCCCATCGGCTGGCTCGGGTAGAGCCACCCCGTCACCGCGACGACGACGTGCACGAGCAGGAAGGCGCTCCAGAGCGCGAAGGTGCGCATGGTCGGGTTGCGTCTCACGCGAGGACGTCCGCGACCGCGCGAGGAAGCGCTTCCGCCACATCGAGGGCGACGATCGGATGCCCGTGCCCGCCGCTCTGTGCTCCGACGCCCGCCGCGATCCGCCCCGCATGTCCGTGCAGCCAGGCTCCGGACGCGGCGACCTCTGCGAGCGGCGCATCGGGATTCGCGGCGAGCAGCGCACCGAGCACGCCGCCGAGCACATCGCCGGTTCCCGCCGTCGCCAACCACCCGGTGCCCGCGTCCACGCGGATCACCGAGCCGTCGGGGTCCGCGATGAGCGTCTGCGCGCCCTTGAGAAGCACGACCGCGCCGAGCCGTGTCGCGACATCCGCCGCCGCGCGCGCACGGTCCTCGTGCGGAGCCGATCCGATTCGCTCCTGCAGCCGCGCGAACTCCCGCCCGTGCGGGGTCAGCAGCAGCGGCGCTCGCGATCCTGCGGCAAGGTCCAATGCGCCAGCATCGACCACCACCGACACCTCGCCGTCGAGGATCTCCCGCAGCTCGTGCTCGTCGTCCGCCGTGCGCATCGCCGGGTCCGTCCCCGACCCGATGACCCACGCTCCGACACGCGCGCAGGAAGCCTGGGGGCTGACGACGGTCTCGGGGCGCCGCGCCATCACGGCGTCCGCCGCGCGGCCGTCTCCGATGTACCGCACGAAGCCCGCGCCCGTGCGCCATGCAGCCTCGACGCCCAGCACCGCGGCGCCGGGGTAGGTCGCAGAGCCGGTTCGCAGTCCGACCACCCCGCGCGAGTATTTGTCGTCCTCAGCCCACGGAACCCGCAGGAACCGCGCGGCGTCGTGACGGGACCATTCGCGCACATCGGACATGACTCCACGTTAGTGCGACGACCCTCCCCACCTCACCTCGGCAGTAGCGTCGGAGGGTGAGCATTCTCTTCTCCCCCGTCAGCATCCGATCCGTCACGTTCCGCAACCGCCTCTGGGTATCCCCCATGTGCATGTACAGCGCCGTCGACGGCGTCGTGCAGGAGTGGCATCACACGCATCTCGCCCAGTTCGCCTCGGGCGGTGCCGGCCTCATCGTCGCCGAGGCGACCTCCGTGGTGCCGGAGGGCCGTATCTCGCCGCGCGACGTCGGGCTCTGGAACGACGAGCAGCGCGATGCGTGGACGCCGATCGTCGACGCGATCCACGCTCGCGGTGCGGCCGCCGGGATCCAGCTCGCGCATGCCGGACGCAAGGCGTCGACCTGGTGGCCGTGGGCCGACGAGCGAGGATCCGTGCCCGAGACCGAGGGAGGGTGGACCACGACCGCACCGTCCGCCGTCGCTTTCGAGGGCTTCGCCTCCCCCGTCGCGCTGGATGCCGACGGCATCGAGGCCGTGGTCGACGGCTTCGCCACTGCGTCGCGCAGGGCGTTGGACGCCGGCTTCGACGTCCTCGAGATCCACGGCGCGCACGGATACCTCCTTCACCAGTTCCTCTCCCCCCTGTCGAACCTGCGAGAGGACGAGTACGGCGGTTCTCTCGAGAACAGGGCGCGTCTCCTCCTGCGCGTCGTGGAGACCGTGCGCGGCGTCGCCGGCGACGACGTGCCCCTGTTCGTGCGCATCTCGGCGACCGATCACGCCGAGGGCGGTTTCACCCCCGATGAGGCCGCCATCGTCGGCGGGTGGGCGTCCGAGCGAGGGGCCGACCTGATCGACGTCTCCAGCGGAGGGCTGGTCGCGCATCAGCAGATCAGCGTGTTCCCCGGCTATCAGGTGCCGCTAGCCGAGACCGTGCGCCAGGGTGGACGCATCCCCGTGTCTGCGGTCGGCATGATCACGGCGGCGGAGCAGGCCGAGAAGGTCCTCGCCGACGGCGCGGCCGATGCGATCTTCGCCGGCCGGGAATGGCTGCGTGATCCGCACTTCGCATTGCGCGCGGCCCACGAGCTCGGCACCGACGTGTCGTGGCCTCCGCAGTACGAGCGCGCTCACTGGCGCTGACCCGCTCCGAGAATCCGGCGAAGCCCTCCGATCCGCACAGGACCGGAGGGCTTCGCCGTGATGCGGTGGCTAGTGACCGCGGATGCGACGGGTCGCGTCCTGCACCTCTCCGACGAGTTCCTCGAGGATGTCCTCGAGGAACAGCACGGCGGTCGTGCGGCCCTGGGAATCCCGCACCTTCGCCAGGTGTCGGCCCGCACGACGCATGACCGCCAGAGCATCCTCCAGATCGGTGTCCTCCTGCACGGGCACCATGTGGTGGATGCGCTTGGACGGCAGCGGCTCGACGAGCTTCTCGGCGGCATCGGGCCCGTCCGAGGCCCGCAGGATGTCTTTGAGGTGCACGTACCCGACGGGCACGTCCTCACCGTCGACGATCACATAGCGCGAGAACCCGTAGCGAGCGACGGCCTTCTCGATGTCATCCGGTGTGGTCGACTGCGGCAACGTCACGAGATCGCTCAGCGGGACGGCCACATCGCTGGCCTTCTTGTCGGTGAACTCCACCGCCGCCGCGACCGTGCCCGCCGTGTCGGTGAGCACACCCTCGCGGCGCGACTGATCCACGATCGTCGCCACCTCGTCGAGGGTGAACGTCGACGCAGCCTCGTTCTTGGGCTCGACCCGGAACAGCCGCAGCACGCCGTTGGCCGCCGCATTGAGCACCCAGATCACCGGCATGAAGATCTTCGACACCAGCACGAGCGGCGGCGCGAGGATCAGCACGGCCCGATCCGGGATCGAGAACGCGAGGTTCTTCGGCACCATCTCGCCGAACACCACGTGCAGGAACGACACGATCAGCAGTGCGATCGTGAACGACACGGCGTCGACGACACCGTCCGACCAGCCGATCGCGTGCAGCGGCACGGCGAGCAGGTGGTGGATCGCCGGCTCCGAGACGTTCAGGATCAGGAGCGAGCAGATCGTGATTCCGAGCTGCGAGGTCGCGAGCATCAGGGTCGCGTGCTCCATCGCGTACAGCGCGGTCTTCGCGGCGCGTGATCCTCGATCGGCCTTGGGCTCGATCTGCGAACGGCGCGCGGAGATCACCGCGAACTCGGCGCCGACGAAGAACGCGTTCGCGACGAGCAGCACGACCAGCCAGGCCAGTCCTCCCCAATCGTTCATCGGGAGACCACCTCTCCTGGATCGCCGGGACTCGGAACGTATCGGATGCGGTCGACGCGGCGTCCGTCCATGCGAACGACCTGCAGCTTTCCGGTGTCGAGGGCGACCTCGTCGCCGACCGACGGCACGCGCTCGAGCACGCTCATGACGTACCCGGCAACAGTGTCGTACACGTCGCCTTCCGGCACCTCGACGCCCGCACGATGACGCAGCTCGTCCGGCCGCAGCTCACCGGGGAAGGTGATGCCGTCGCGGCCGCGGATGACGCCGGCCCTGGTGCGGTCATGCTCATCGGACACCTCTCCCACCAGCTCTTCGACCAGGTCCTCGAGAGTCACGAGTCCGGCGGTGCCGCCATACTCGTCGACGACGACCGCCAGCTGGTATCCGCGTGCTCGGAGCTCCGAGATCAGAGCATCCACGTGCACGGTCTCGGGCACCCGCAGCGGATCCGTCGAGATGGCGCCGACCGGCACCTCGGCCCGTCGATCGCGGGGAACCGAGATCGCCGCCTTGAGGTGCACGACGCCCGTGATGTCGTCGAGATCGTCGTCGTAGACCGGGAAGCGGCTGTGCCCCGTTCGGCGGGCGAGCTGGATGACGTCGTCCGCCGAGTCGCCCGCGGCGAGCGCATGCATGCTGGGACGAGCGGTCATCACGTCGGCGGCCGTCAGCCGCGAGAACGTGAGCGTCCGGTCGAGGAGGCTCGCCGTGTCGGCCTCGAGCAATCCGGCGCTCGCGGAACGCCGCACCAGGGAGGACAGCTCCTCGGCGCTGCGGGCACCGGAGAGCTCTTCCTTCGGCTCGATCCCCATGCTCCGGAGCACTCCGTTGGCGCTGCCGTTGAGCACGACCACTGCCGGCTTGAAGATCGTCGTGAAGGCGACCTGGAACGGGATCACGAGCTTGGCCGTCGCGAGCGGAAGCGCGAGCGCGAAGTTCTTGGGCACCAGCTCGCCGAGGATCATCGAGAGCACGGTGGCGACCAGCATCGCGACGATCGTCGCGATCGGGCCGACGGCCGCCTCGGGGATGCTCCACGCGATGAGCGTCGGACCGAGAAGGTTCGAGAGCGCCGGTTCCATCGTGTAACCGGTCAGCAGCGTCGTCAGAGTGATGCCCAGCTGCGCCGACGACAGGTGGGTCGACGTGTGCTTGAGGGCGCTGATCGTCAGGGAGAGACGGGATTCGCCCCGGGCCTGACGGGCCTCGAGATCGGCACGGTCGAGATTGACCAGAGCGAACTCGCTCGCGACGAACAATCCGGTGCCGACAGTGAGCAGAAGCCCCACGCCCAGCAGGATGTAATCCATCAACGATTCCCCTCGCGGGCGAGGGGCGGGCAGTGGGGCGATGTACTACAACTGGGAGGGTCGTCCATGATGAGCACGATTCTACGGGATCGCTCTGCGTGCGCGGGCGGCTACCAGCTGACCGGCAGGGCCTTGCCCTCTTCGTACCCGGCGGCTGATTGCAGACCGACCAGCGCCCGCTCGTGGAACTGCGGAACGGACGACGCTCCGGCGTAGGTGAACGAGGAGCGCACGCCGGACGTGATCATGTCGAGCAGGTCTTCGAGGCCGGGGCGGAGCGGGTCGAGGTAGATCTTCGACGAGGAGATCCCCTCCGCGAAGAGCTCCTTGCGAGCCCGCTCGTACGCGTCCAGGCGTCCGAACCGCGCCTGCACGGCCTTCGTGGATGCCATGCCCCACGATTCCTTGAAGACACGACCCTCGGCATCGCTCTGCAGCTCGCCGGGCGCCTCGATCGTGCCCGCGAACCACGACCCGACCATGACGGATGCGGCACCCGCGGCGAGCGCGAGTGCGACGTCGCGCGGGTAACGCACCCCACCGTCGGCCCAGACATGCGCACCGAGCTCGCGAGCCGCCTCGGCGGTCTCGAGCACTGCGGAGAACTGCGGGCGTCCGACGGCCGTCATCATGCGGGTGGTGCACATCGCACCGGGACCCACGCCGACCTTGAGGATGGAGGCACCCGCCTCGACCAGGTCCTTGACCCCGTCGGCGGTGACGATGTTGCCCGCGACGATCGGGATGCCGAGTCCGAGCTCCGATACGGCGCTCAGAGCGCGGAGCATGCCCTCCTGGTGTCCGTGTGCGGTGTCGACCACGAGTACGTCGACGCCGGCGGCGGCGAGCGCCTTGGCCTTCGATGCCACGTCGCCGTTGATCCCCACCGCTGCGGCGACGGCGAGACGGCCGTCGCGGTCGACCGCCGGACGATACAGAGTCGAGCGCAGCGCACTGCGCGCACTGAGCGCGCCGACGAGGTGCCCGTGGTGCGCGATCGTCACCATCTCGACGCCCGCGTCGGTGATCACGTCGAAGGCGTGGCGCTCGGATCCGATGTCGTCCGCGTCGAGCGAGGGCGTTCCGGTGTGCACGAGGTCGCCCAGCTGCGCATCCGGCAGCGCCGTCGCGAGCCGTGTGGCGGGGAGCACTCCCAGGATCTGATCCACATGGTGCGGAGCCGGCCCCGACGCGACGACGATCCCGTGCCCGGCTGTCGGCGGCATCAGGCGAAGCGCATCCGACACCGACGCCTCAGGGGGCAGCACGAGAGGCGTGTCCCACAGCACCGGCTGCGCCTTGACGTCGCGGATCGCGGCGTCGAGATCCTGCAGCGGCATGTCCTGCGGCAGCACTCCGAGTCCACCCCGTCGTGCGAGGACGGCCGCGAGACGTGGACCGGTGACGGAGTTCATGTTGGACGCCACCAGCGGAAGCGTCGCAGGGGTTCCGTCCTGCGGAGCGAGGTCGACCTGCAGACGGCTGGTGACGGCCGATCGGCGCGGCACGAGGAACACGTCGGAATAGGTCAGATCGACTGTGGGTGACTCGCCGGAGAATTCCATATCCCCACGCTACTCAGATCGGGCGTCGAAGGCGCACGCCTTCGACGATTGCGTGTGGAAACACGTTAGGCTTGGAGATCGAGAGTGTGCGGGCCCGAACGCATCCTGCGTCGTGGCGTGCACATATGGGATTCAGCGATGAAAGAGGGCGATCCAGCGTGTCGAACCAGGTGACCGGCGTCGGGGGCGACGGGGGGTTCGGAGCCAATTCCTGGCTCGTCGAAGAGCTCTATGAGCAGTTCAAGGTGAACCGCGACTCCGTCGACAAGGAGTGGTGGCCGATCCTCGAGAAGTACCAGTCCGATGCCGCGACCGGTACCGCAGCTCCCGCACCCGCTGCCGAGCAGCCCGCGCACCCTGTGACCGCCCCGATCCCCGTCATCGGCGCACAGCCCGTCGCACGCACGACGACGAAGCCCGCCGCTGCGGCGCCGATCCCGGCGCAGGCCCCGAAGCCTGCTCCCAAGGCCGAGGCACCGGAGTCCGCCGAGCCCGTCGAAGAAGACAAGGTCACGCCTCTTCGCGGCCTCCCCAAGACTCTCGCGGCGAACATGGACGAGTCGCTGACCGTCCCGACCGCGACCAGTGTCCGCACCGTGCCCGCGAAGCTGATGATCGACAACCGCATCGTCATCAACAACCACATGGCGCGCACCCGCGGCGGCAAGATCAGCTTCACCCATCTGATCGGGTGGGCGCTGATCCGCACCCTCGACGAGTTCCGCAGCCAGAACGTCTTCTACGCCGAGATCGACGGCAAGCCCTCGGTGGTCGCGCCTGCGCACGTCAACCTCGGCATCGCGATCGATCTGCCCAAGCCCGACGGCACCCGTGCCCTCATGGTCCCGAGCATCAAGCGCGCTGACACCCTCTCGTTCAGCGAGTACCTCGTCGCGTACGAGGACCTGGTCACTCGCGCCCGCAACAACAAGCTCACCGCTGCCGACTTCCAGGGCACCACGGTCTCGCTGACCAACCCGGGCGGCATCGGCACCGTCCACTCCGTGCCGCGTCTCATGAAGGGCCAGGGCTGCATCATCGGCGCCGGCGCCCTCGAGTACCCGGCCGAGTTCCAGGGAGCGAGCGAGCGCACGCTCAACGAGCTCGCGATCGGCAAGACGATCACACTGACCAGCACCTACGACCACCGGGTCATCCAGGGCGCGGGCTCGGGCGAGTTCCTCAAGAAGGTGCACGAGCTGCTCATCGGCCAGCGAGGCTTCTACGACGACATCTTCGCGGCCCTCCGCATCCCGTACGCCCCGATCCGCTGGAACCCCGACATCGCGGTCGACCTCGCCGAGCGCGTCGACAAGCAGTCCCGCGTGCAGGAGCTCATCAACTCGTTCCGCGTCCGCGGCCACCTGATGGCCGACATCGACCCGCTGGAGTACGTGCAGCGCTCGCACCCGGACCTCGAGATCGAGAGCCACGGCCTCACCTTCTGGGACCTCGACCGCGAGTTCGTGACCGGTGGATTCGGCGGACGCCGCATCGCGAAACTCCGTGACATCCTCGGCGTCCTGCGCGACTCGTACTGCCGCACGCTCGGCATCGAGTACATGCACATCCAGGACCCCGAGCAGCGCCGCTGGTTCCAGGAGAAGGTCGAGGTCAAGTACCAGAAGCCCGGCCACGACGAGCAGCTGCGAGTCCTTCGCAAGCTGAACGAGGCCGAGGCCTTCGAGACCTTCCTGCAGACGAAGTTCGTCGGCCAGAAGCGCTTCTCGCTCGAGGGCGGCGAATCGCTCGTCCCCCTGCTCGACGAGATCCTCCAGGGTGCGGCCACCGCCGGCCTCGAGGGCGCGGCGATCGGCATGGCGCACCGGGGTCGTCTGAACGTCCTGACGAACATCGCCGGCAAGACCTACGGTCACGTCTTCCAGGAGTTCGAGGGCACGCAGACCCCGGGCAACCAGCGCGGATCCGGTGACGTGAAGTACCACCTCGGAACCGAGGGCACGTTCGTCGCCGACGACGGGTCCGAGCTGCCGGTGTACCTCGCTGCGAACCCGTCTCACCTCGAGACGGTCGACGGCGTGCTCGAAGGCATCGTCCGCGCGAAGCAGGACCGCAAGCCGATCGGCACCTTCGCCTGGCTGCCGATCCTCGTGCACGGCGACGCCGCCTTCGCAGGCCAGGGTGTGGTCGTCGAGACGCTGCAGATGTCGCAGCTTCGCGGATACCGCACGGGTGGCACGATCCACGTCGTCGTGAACAACCAGGTCGGCTTCACGACCCTCCCGAACGACTCTCGCACCTCGGTGTACTCCACCGATGTCGCCAAGACGATCCAGGCGCCCGTGTTCCATGTGAACGGCGACGACCCCGAAGCCGTCATCCACGTCGCGCAGCTCGCCTTCGAGTACCGCGAGCGCTTCCACCGCGACGTCGTCATCGACCTCGTCTGCTACCGCCGCCGCGGGCACAACGAGGGCGACGACCCCTCGATGACGCAACCGCTGATGACCGACCTCATCCAGGCGAAGCGGTCGGTGCGAAAGCTGTACACCGAGTCGCTCGTCGGTCGTGGTGACATCACCGAAGAGGAGTACGACGAGGCCAAGGCCGACTTCCAGAACCGACTGGAGATCGCCTTCGCCGAGACGCACGCCGCCGAGACCGGCGCGAACCCGGTCGCCAAGGAGCTCCCGCCCGTCGACGAGCAGGTCGGCGCCCCGGAGGTCACCGGGGTCTCGAACGAGGTCATCCAGCTCATCGGCGACGCGTTCGTCAACAAGCCCGAGGGCTTCACGGTGCACCCCAAGCTGCAGCAGCAGCTCGAGAAGCGCCTCGACATGAGCCGCAACGGCAACATCGACTGGGGCTTCGGCGAGCTTCTCGCATTCGGCTCGCTCCTCGTCGAGGGCACCCCCGTGCGTCTCGCCGGCCAGGACTCGCGCCGCGGCACGTTCGTGCAGCGTCACGCGACTCTGCACGACCGCGCGAACGGCCAGGAATGGCTGCCGCTGTCGAACCTCTCCGACTCACAGGGCCGTTTCTTCGTCTACGATTCGCTGCTCAGCGAGTATGCGGCGCTCGGATTCGAGTACGGCTATTCGGTCGAGGCTCCTGAAGCTCTTGTGCTGTGGGAGGCGCAGTTCGGCGACTTCGTCAACGGCGCGCAGTCGGTGATCGACGAGTACATCTCGGCAGCCGAGCAGAAGTGGGGACAGCAGTCCAGCGTCACCCTCCTCCTCCCCCACGGCTACGAGGGCCAGGGACCGGATCACTCGTCGTCGCGCATCGAACGCTTCCTGCAGATGTGCGCGCAGGACAACATGATCGTCTCGCGCCCGTCGACGCCCGCGTCGTACTTCCACCTGCTGCGTCGTCAGGCCTACGCCCGTCCGCGCAAGCCGCTGATCGTCTTCACTCCGAAGGCGATGCTGCGTCTGCGCGGCGCGACGAGCCCGGTCGAGGCCTTCACGCAGGGCCGGTTCGAGCCCGTCCTCGACGATTCCCGCGATCTCGACCGCAACGCCGTCAAGCGCGTGCTCGTGCACTCCGGCAAGGTGCATTGGGATCTCCGCGCCGAGCTCGAGAAGAATCCGAACCCCGAGGTCGCCCTCGTCCGGCTCGAGCAGCTGTACCCGACCCCGATCGAGGGTCTGAAGGCGATCACCGACTCCTACCCGAACGCGGAGCTGGTCTGGGTTCAGGAGGAGCCTGAGAACCAGGGCGCATGGCCGTTCCTCGCGCTCGCCTTCGCCGATGTCCCCGGCGACCGGACCTTCCGTCCGGTGTCGCGTCCGGCATCCGCCTCTCCTGCCACGGGATCGTCCAAGGTGCACGCCGCAGAGCAGGCGAAGCTGCTCCGCGACGCACTCACGCTCGGCTGAGCGACAACACGGTAAGAAGAAGGAGCCTCGACGATCTCGTCGAGGCTCCTTCTTCTTACGCGCGGCTCTCATGTGCGCGGCAGGATGCCGCTTCACATATTCGTCAGTACCAGATGTCGAGCGCCGGAGCGGGGAAGGAGACGAACGCGCGGTCCAGGGCCTCGACGACGTCCCGGTCGGCGACGATGCGCCTTGCGCCGTGCAGCGATGCGGCACGGACGCCTCCGGCGTACAGGATCGAGAGCGCCGAGATGTCGAGCTCGGCATCCACCGCGTCTGCGGCTTCGACCGGTTCGAGCGCCGGTGTACCCTCTGCATCCACGCGCAGGCGCCAGTCGCCGGAGGTGAAGCCGAGCGGGTCGCTGACGCGGAGCACAGCATCGAGCGGCGCGGAATACGTCCTCGCGGTGAGCGCGGTCGAAATGTCGAGGATCCGCAGCCAGCCGTGGTCGTGAACGGTCTGCGTCACACCGCGCGGGTCGCGCACGAGCCAGGGAAGAGCGTCGTCCAGCGGACGGAGATCCGCGGTGACCTCGTCGACGAGGTCGTGCTGCAGAGCGAACTGCCAGAGCGCGGCCGTCGCCTCGGGAGTCTCCGCGACGAGCAGCCGGACGTCGAGGCCGAAGCGGAAGGATCCGCTGCCGTCACGCAGGACGATCGCCATCGCTCCGCGCACCTCGCCGTCCCGATCGATGAAGCGGATGCCGCGCACCTTGGTGCCGTCGGTGTTGCCGGGCGCGAGCCCTGCGATACCCGTCCACCGCGACGGCCAGCCGGGGATCTGTCCGGAGCGCGCGCTCCGTGCACGGTCGTGCACGGCGCCGAGCGCCTCGGCGAGGGCTTCCCGATCGACGTACTCGACACGCCCCTCGACGACGGGCCCTGCCCAACCGGCGCGGCGCGTGTCCACGGTGAACTTCGCCATCGGCAGCGCCGAGCCGAAGCCGTACCTGCCGTAGATCGTCGCTTCTGAGACGGTGAGACCGGCGATCGGCACTCCCGCGGCCACTGCAGACCGCAGTTCGCCCTCGAGAAGAGCCCTGGCGATCCCCCGGCGTCGATGCGTGGCAGAGACGGTGACACCGCTGATCGCCCACATCGGTAGCTCTCCGCCGCCGGGGAGCGTCACCGGAGTCACCCACGAGTCGATGGTCGCGACCGGCATCGTGTCGGCCTCAGCGGTCTCGTAGACGCCCGTGTTGCGACGGGCGTCGAAGGTCTGCTGCCCGAAGGCCAGCTCCTCCGCCGACGGCTCAGCGCCGAGGAAGCCTCGCGTGGTCGCTCGCTGGAAGATGTCGGCCCGGGTCGCGTCTGACCCGTCGACGACGCGGTAAGTCAGCGCCCCGGCGGCGAGACGCTCGGTCGATTCCGGATCGGCAGGGATGTCGCGTGAGTCGATGACCGTCATGCATCCACCCTATGGGCAGCTGCGATCTGCGGAGGGCGCGCTCAGTGCTGAGCCGACTGAACCTCGCGAAGTCGCGCGAACACCTGGTCGCGCAGCTCCTCGGGGGCCGTCTCCTTGCATGCACGCGCCACGACTTCGGTGAGGGTCGTCGCGACGAGCGCCTCGTCCCTGCAGGACGGGCAGTTCTCGAGGTGCTCACGGATCTCGGTGTGCTCGGTGTTGCAGACCTCGTTGCGGAGGTACTCCTCGAGATCCTTGCGGGCTTTGTCGCAGCCGCAATCGGTCATTTCTTGCTCCTCGGGTCGGCCGCGGAGATTCCCCGCTCCGCAGCGTAGTCAGCCAGCAGCTCCCGCAGCATCCGCCTGCCTCGATGCAGGCGACTCATCACGGTGCCGATGGGCGTCTTCATGATGTCCGCGATCTCCTGGTAGGCGAAGCCCTCGACGTCAGCGAGGTACACCGCCAATCGGAAGTCCTCGGGAACGGCCTGCAACGCGTCCTTCACGACGGATGCCGGCATGTGGTCGATCGCCTCAGCCTCGGCCGATCGGCCGTGCGTCGCCGTGGTCGACTCCGCACCGCCCATCTGCCAGTCCTCGAGCTCGTCGATCGTGCCCTGGAACGGCTCGCGCTGCTTCTTGCGATAGATGTTGATGTACGTGTTCGTGAGGATCCGGTAGAGCCACGCCTTCAGGTTCGTGCCCTGCGAGAACGTCGCCCACGAGCCGTACGCCTTCACGAACGTCTCCTGCACGAGATCCGCCGCATCGGCGGGGTTCCTTGTCATGCGCATGGCCGCGGCGTAGAGCTGATCCATGAAAGGGATCGCCTGCTCCTCGAATTCGCGCCGAGGGTCGCTGACCGTTTCTGCGGTTGCCGTGTCATCCATCACCGGCCAGTCTAGGCGGCTGAGGTCCACGGACTCGCGTTCCAGCGTTGCGAGCATGCTCTCTCCTTCTCGTCGAGCGGACGCCATTCTCTCTGACGGACACTCGCGTTTACTAAGGTGGGAACCGATGAGCGCCAACAGGTATTCCCCCTCCCCTGTCCAGGGCGTCTATGTTGCGCCGTTCACCACCGCTGCGGTCCACGCCACCGTGACGATCCCCGGGTCGAAATCGCTCACGAATCGCGAGCTCATCATCGCCGCGATCGCCGACGGCCCCGGCCGCCTGATCGCGCCTCTGCACTCCGACGACTCCCGCCGCATGGTCGACGCGCTGCGTGCTCTCGGCGTGGGGATCGAGGAGGTCGAGGGCGGTGGGCAGTTCGGACCCGATCTCGTCATCACGCCCGCGAAGCTCGTCGGCGGTACGACGGTCGACTGCGGTCAGGCAGGCACGGTGATGCGGTTCATCGCCCCGCTGGCAGGGCTCGCGCAGCACGACGTGCATCTCACGGCTCACGAGACCGCTCTGCACCGACCCATGGGCGGACTGATCAGCGCTCTTCGCGACCTCGGTGTCGACATCGACGACGAGGGCACCTGGGCGCTGCCGTTCACCATCCGCGGCCACGGCCGCATCCGCGGCGGGCGCGTCGAGATCGACGCCTCAGCCTCGAGTCAGTTCGTCTCGGGGCTCCTGCTCGCCGCCCCGCGTTTCGATGTCGGACTCCATCTCGTGCACACGGGGTCGCACCTGCCGAGCCTCCCCCACATCGACATGACGATCGAGGCGCTCAGCCGCCGCGGCATCCGCATCGAACGTCCCGCGACCGGAGAATGGCTCGTCGAGGCCGGTGTCCCCCGCGCCAAGGAGATCGCGATCGAGCCCGATCTCTCGAACGCGGCGCCGTTCCTCGCCGCGGCGCTCATCACCGGGGGTTCGGTGTCGGTGCCGGGGTGGCCCGTGCACTCGACGCAACCCGGAGCGCTTCTTCCCGAGATCCTGCAGGCGATGGGCGCCCACGTCGGCCGCCACAGCGGCACGCTGACGGTCAAGGCCGGTTCCGAGATCCACGGACTCGACATGGACCTCTCTGCGGCGAGCGAACTGACCCCGACGCTGGTCGGACTGGCGGCCTTCGCCTCGAGCCCCACGACGATTCGCGGCATCGGTCACATCCGGATGCATGAGACCGATCGGATCGCCGCGCTCATCGGCAACCTCCGCGCCCTCGGCGGGGAGGCGGAAGAGCTCTCCGACGGCCTCCGCATCATTCCGCGCCCGCTGCACGGCGGCGGATGGGCCGCGCACCACGATCACCGGATGGCGACGACAGGAGCCCTCATCGGCCTCCGCGTGCCCGGTGTCGAGATCGACGACATCGGCACGACGTCGAAGACGCTTCCCGAGTTCACACTTCTCTGGGAGCGGATGCTGCGGGGCGTATCCGCGTGAGCTGGCTCGACGACTCCGACGACCTCGAGGACGGCTTCGAGGAGTACGACGAGAGCAACATCCGCACGCGCCCGAATCCCAAGGCGAACCGCCCTCGCACCAAGCGCCGCCCCGCGCACGACGACGCGCAGATCGGACGCGTTCTGGGCGTCGACCGGGGCCGATACTCCGTGCTGCTCGACGAGGACACCCCCGACGAGCGCATGATCACGGCGGCACGGGCGAGAGAGCTCCGTCGCAACCCGATCGTCACGGGAGATCAGGCGAAGGTCGTCGGAGACACGTCCGGCGAAGACGGGACGCTCGGGCGGATCATCGGCATCGTCGATCGCTCCTCTCTGCTGAGGCGCAGCGCCGACGACACCGACCAGGTCGAGCGGGTGATCGTCGCGAACGCCGATCAGATGCTGGTCGTGGTCGCGGCCGCGGACCCGGAGCCGAGAGCACGACTCGTCGACCGCTATCTCGTCGCTGCGCTGGACGCCGGCATCAGGCCCCTCCTGGTCGTCACCAAGACGGATCTCGCCGATCCCACCGCGTTCCTGTCGCACTTCGACGGACTCGATCTGCGGGTCTTCACCAGCGCGCAGGAGGAGATGCCCGTCGATGAGATCGGCGCGTCCCTGGTCGGTCACTCGACGGTGTTCGTCGGACACTCCGGTGTGGGCAAGTCCACGCTGGTGAACGCCCTCGTGCCGAGCGCGTTGCGCGCCACAGGCCACGTGAACCAGGTGACCGGGCGCGGTCGCCACACGTCGTCATCGACCGTCTCGCTGCGCTACGCGGGGCCGGAGGGCAGGGGATGGGTCATCGACACCCCCGGCGTCCGCTCCTTCGGTCTCGGACACGTCGATCCGGCCAACATCCTCGCCGCCTTCACGGAGCTCGCGGTCATCGCCCAGGACTGTCCTCGCGGCTGCACCCATCTCGCGGATGCTCCTGACTGCGCCCTCATCGAAGCGGCCGAGAGCGGTGAGCTGAACGAGACGGGGCGCGCGCGTCTCGACTCGTTGCAGCGGCTGCTGCAGACCTTCGCCGACAAGGCCGAGCAGGCACCCGGCCGCTAGGCTGGAGTGGTGACTGTGCGCCTCGAACCCGGAACCGCTGCCCCCGACTTCGCCCTCCTCGACCAGGACGGCGAGACCGTCCGACTCGAGGATCTGCGCGGACAGAAGACCGTGCTGTACTTCTACCCGGCCGCGATGACTCCCGGCTGCACGACTCAGGCCTGCGACTTCCGGGACAGCATCTCCTCGCTGCAGGGCGCCGGGTACCGAGTCGTCGGTGTGTCGCGCGACGAGCCGGCGAAGCTCGCGGAGTTCCGCGAGCGCGACGGACTCACCTTCACCCTGCTGAGCGACCCCGACCACGCCGTGCACGTGGCCTACGGCGCATGGGGCGAGAAGATGAACTACGGCAAGGTCGTCGAGGGCGTGCTGCGCTCGACCTTCGTCCTCGACGAAGAGGGAACGATCACTCTGGCCCAGTACAACGTCAAGGCCACCGGGCACGTCGCGCGTCTGCGCAAGCTGCTCGGCATCGACGCCTGAGCCCGGGTGGCAGCGAGCCGTCCGTCAGTCGACCGGAGGCTGGTTCTCGGCGCGCGTGCTCGCGATCAGAAGGATGAAGCACAGCAGCGCGGGGACTCCGACCGCGAAGGTGAAGACCCACGCGATCGGCTCGATGGTGAGCGAGGCGAGCGCCAGCGCCAGCGCCAGCGCCTGGAAGACGATGCCGCCCGAACGCGCCCACGAATGACCGGCTCGGGTGCCGATCGCGAATGCGATGAGAGCGCTGGCTCCGATCAGTGTCAGCACGATCAGCGCGAGCGCCGTCGGCAGGGATGCCGCGTCGCCGGCGCCGAGGCCGAAGAGCTCGATCAGCGCGAAGACGACGAGCGCTGCGCCTTCCGCCGCGAGGACTGCCGCAGCTGCCAGAGCGAGGCCGGGTGAGCGCACGATGTGTCTCCTGAGAATCGAATGAGAACCGGCGAAACCCTTGATTTCGCCGGTTTCATGTAACAGAATAGACAGCGTCATGTGCTCCCACAGCGGCGTGGGGCGGGCTTCGTGCTCGCATCACAGAATGCGGGCATCCGTCCGTATCTCATACAGGGTAGCCGAACCCGATCTGCACCCGAAATCCGAGTCGTCGCGTCGCGATGATCTACGCAATCCACACCGAGGAGCCCCCATGGACTGGCGCGACAAGGCCGCCTGCTTGACTGTCGACCCCGAGCTGTTCTTCCCCGTAGGGAACACCGGCCCGGCTGTCGACCAGATCGAGAAGGCGAAGACCGTCTGCGCCACCTGCACGGTGACCGAGATCTGCCTGCAGTACGCCCTCGAGTCCAGCCAGGATTCGGGCGTGTGGGGCGGCCTCTCCGAAGACGAGCGCCGCGCTCTCAAGCGCCGCGCCGCCCGCGCCCGCCGCGCCTCCTGATCATCGAAGAAGCGGCCCGAGACGATTCGTCTCGGGCCGCTTCTTCGTACCCGGCCGGTGTGGGCAGTTCGTCTACTTGGTCAGCCAGCGGAGCGGGATGTCGATGACGACCTCGGTGCCCCCGCCGTCACTCCCCCGCCACTCGATGGAGCCGCTGAGCTCGCCCTGGATGAGCGTCCGGATGATCTGCGTTCCCAGTCCCTGACCGATCCGTCCCTCGGGCAGACCCTTTCCGGTGTCCCGGACCGTGACCCGCAGGTTCTCCTCGGTGCGATGCGCATCGATCGTGACCATGCCCTCCTGCCCTGCGAGGCCATGCTCGACCGCATTCGTGACGACCTCCGTCAGCGCGAGCGCCAGCGGTGTCGCGTACTCGCTCGGCAGTACCCCGAAGCGACCGGTCGACTGCGTGCGTGCACGGGTGTTCGGCGCCGAGGCGACCTCGGCCACCAGCTTCAGCACGCGGTGGAAGACCTCGTCGAAGTCGACCTTCTGGGTCAGACCCTGCGCCAGGGTGTCGTGTACGACGGCGATCGAGTCGACGCGGCGCATCGCCTGGGTCAGAGCGTCGCGGGCCTCGTCGGAGTGCGTGCGCCGAGCTTGGATGCGCAGCAGCGATGCCACCGTCTGCAGATTGTTCTTGACGCGATGGTGGATCTCACGGATCGTCGCGTCCTTGGTGATGAGCTCCTGCTCCTGGTGGCGGAGCTCGGAGACGTCTCGGCACAGGACGATGGCGCCGATGCGCGTGCCGTGGTCCTTGAGCGGGATCGCCCGCAGCGACACCGTGACGCCTCGCGCCTCGATGTCGGTGCGCCACGGAGCACGTCCCGTCACGACCACCGGCAGCGACTCGTCCACCTGACGAGACGGCGGCACGAGCCGGGTGGTGACCTCGGCGAGGGACTCCCCCTCGAGCTCGTCGTCGAAGCCCATGCGATTGAAGGCAGAGAGGGCGTTGGGGCTCGCGAAGGTCGTGATGCCGTCGACATCGATGCGGATCAGTCCGTCCGATGCGCGTGGGGCGCCGCGTCGTGGCGAGGTCGGCGCCGCGGGGTCGGGGAAGCTGCCGTCGGCGATCATTCGGAAGATGTCGTTCGCGCATTCGTCGAAGGTGATCTGCTGTCGCGACGGCGTTCGGGCCTCGCCGAGGTTCGTGTGGCGCGTGACGACACCGATGACCGCGGCCGGGTGATCACGACCGTGACGCTCATTGACGATCGGCACGGCTCGCACACGCGTCGGCGTCTCCTCGAACCAGTCCGGAGACGAGGAGTCCACGATCTCCGCCGACTCGAACGCGCCCTGGACCTGCGTGCGCCACTGCGGGCGCACCCGCTCACCCACGATGTCGCGGTAGAACAGCGTCGCCGCGCCACTCGGACGAGCGTGCGCGACCGCGATGAAAGAGCCGTCTTCCGTCTGGATCCAGACGACGATGTCCGCCGAGGAGAGGTCAGCGAGGAGCTGACCGTCGCCGGCGAGACGATGCAGCCACTCGACGTCGTTGTCGGTCAGGCGACCCTGGGCATGGGCGAGATCACTGAGGGTTGACACCCCACCAGCCTAGAGTGCGTGTGCTCAGAGAACGGCCAACGACGTCGCCCGCCACCGGCGGTCCAGACCCTCGAGCCGTATCGCCACCGCCCGCGTGCGTCCGGGCCCGGCGACGACCACGACGGCCTCGACCTTGCCGTCCACCGGGTGCGTCACTCGGATGGAGAGTATCTCGAAGGACGGGCGCGCAGGCGAGACCCCCCTCGCGCTGCGCGCCCTTGCCGACAGATTCGCACGCGTCACCAGACTCCGGTATGCGTCCTCGTTGAACCAGCGTGCGAGCTGATCGACTTCTCTGACCCCGGCGAGGACCTCGAGCACACCCTGCGTGAGGCTCCGCAGCAGCGGCTGCGGATCCGGAAGCTCCGCGCTGGACGTGGGCTGGGGTGCGAAGTACTCGTGAAGCGTCATCTGTGGCACTCTCGATCGGGGAAGACTGCGGCAAGTAGAGCACGCACTCCCGGGCCGCTCGGACCGAATCCGACATCTATGTGGATAACTCGTACATGCTCGCGCCGAGATGACCTACGGTGGGGCGCGTGCACTGGGATCGACTGTTCGAAGACCTCGAAGGCCAGCTCGCTGCCGAGTGGGAGAGCGAACGCGCCGCGCTCGACGCAGAGTCGGAGCGATTGCGGGTGTCCCGCCTCGAGCTGCGAAGCCGTCTCAGAGTGCTGTGCGCGGCGACTGCGCCCGCGACCGTCGACCTGCCTGGAGGCACGCGCATCCGGGCACGTCTGCATTCTCTGGGTTCAGACTGGGTCGCCGCCACGATCGTCGAGGCGGACGAGACGAGCGCGGCCCGCTCGACACGCATCCTCCCGCTGCATGCCGTCCGGGGTCTCAGCGTCGATCACGGTCTACTCCTCGCCAGCCTGGATGACTCGGACGCCGCGGCCCCGGTGCTCCGCGAGCGGATGTCGCTGGGCTTCGTCCTGCGCGATCTCGGGCGTCGTCGAGTCCCGGTCCGTATCATCAGCGTCGACGGGTCCGACTTCCACGGCACCGTCGACAGGGCCGGGGCGGATCACCTGGACATCGCGCTGCACGACCCGGGCGAACCGCGCACGGCACAGGCAGTGCGCGGATTCCGCATCATTCCGTTCTCGGCGGTGACGTCAGTGCAGACCGTCGGCGATCACATGCCCTGACTGTGAGACGTGCCCCACACCTCAGGAAAGCTCGCCTCGTTCGCCTGGCGCCACAGCGCCATTCGCCGCGCCTCTTCGGACTGCTCCGCGAGATACTCCGAGAGGCTCGGCTCCTCTATGCGCCACCGCGCCGGCGAACCGAGCTGCGAACCGCGCAATCGCCCCTGATAGACGAGCTCGATCACCTCGTCGACGTCGATGCTCAGGAGCTCGGCCACCTGCGCAGGCGCGAGGTAGCGCTGCGCGGTCGGGGACGAGTCAGGCATCCTCCCATTGTCCCCCCACCGTACGGATCCGCCACCACCGGGTCGACGCTGTGGATAAGTCTCGAGCGGACTGACCGAATTCTGTGACCATGTCGACATGCACAAGTTCGCCCGTCCTCGTCGAGCCGTCTGGGGCGATGCCCGCTTCCTGATCGGCATCGCACTCGTCCTCCTGTCGACCGGCGGAGTGTGGGCCGTCGTCTCCTCAGCGGGCGTGACGACACCAGTTCTTCAGGCGAACCGGACGATAGTCCGGGGCGAGGCGCTCGTCTCCGGGGACTTCCGGATCGTCGAGGTCGGTCTCGGCGCGATCACTGATCGGTACCTCGCCCCGCAGGACCTCCATCCGGGGCAGGTCGCCTCGCGCACAGTCGCCGAAGGCGAGCTCATGCCCGACGATGCCGCGGAGGACGCCGACGCGAACAGGACCACCACGATCGTCGTCGAGAGCAGCACCGGCGTCCCCAGCGAGGTCGCCGCCGGAAGCGTCGTGGAACTGTGGCACGCACCTCCTCTCGACGGCGGGGTCGCGGCCCAGGACGTTCCTCGCATCCTCGTGTCCGAGGCCATAGTCGCATCGGTCACCCGGACCGACGGGATGCTCGCAACCGACGACACCACGGTGGAGATCGTCATCGATCGCACGGAGGTCGCAGAGGCGCTCGCAGCGATCACCGGGGGCTCCGTGCTGTCCGTGGTCCCGATAGGGGCGGGCTCGTGACCTCGGTCGTCGTGGCGATACCCGCGGCGCGGGCGGCAGACCTGGCCAGCGAGCTCGAGATGGAGGGCATCGACGTGGTCGCCGTCGTGCCGCCCAGCGGCATCCTGCCGCTTCCGAAGGGCGTTGATGCCGCGATCGTCGCCGCCACTCGTGCCGTTCTGACGCCGGACCTGGTCGCGGCGTGCGACCGGGCCGGTGTGAGGATCATTCCGGTGGGCGACTCGGACAGCAGAATGCTCGTCCGCTACGGCCTCGCTGCCGCGTTGCCGACAGAGGCGAGTGGCTGGGAGGTGGCCCGCGCCCTGGCTGCGGAGGTTCCGGATGCCGTCAGAGCGCACTCCACACCGAATCGCGTGTCCGTCGTCTGGGGTCCCTCCGGAGCCCCCGGGCGCTCGACCATAGCGATCCAGCTCGCCGTCGAACGCAGGCGGCTCGGCAGACAGACGGCGCTGGTCGATGCCGACACGGTGGCGCCGTCGCTCGCGCTGCTCCTGGGGCTCGGCGACGACGCACCCGGCGTCGCAGCCGCGTGCAGACGGGCGGATCTCGGCGCCCTGGACTCCGTGGAGCTCACCCGCCTGGCGAGCGTGATCTCCACGAGCGCGGGTGAGATCGAGGTTCTTGAAGGGATCAATCGCCCTGGGCGCTGGCAGGAGCTCGGCGCTCACCGCCTGCAAGCAGCACTCCGAGCCTGCCGCGTATGGGCCGAGGAGACCGTCGTCGACGTCTCCAGCGCGTTCGACGCCGATGACGAGGCCACGTACGACCTCTCCGGTCCACGCCGCCACGCCGCGACCGTCGCAGCGCTGCAGGAGGCCGACGAGATCATCGCCGTCGCGGCGGCGGATCCTCTCGGCATCAGTCGCTTCATCCGGGAGCATGCCGAGCTGCGACGGCTCACCGCGCCCGCGCCGGTACGGGTCCTGGTCAACCGGGTGCGCCCCGGCCCTCTCGGCATCGATGCCCGCGGACAGGTCCGACGCACCCTCGAGCGGTTCGCCGGGATCACCGACATCACCTTTCTGCCGTTCGATCAGCGCGCTGCCGATGCCGCCCTGCTCCATGCGCGACCGATGGCGGATCTCACCCCGCGTTCGTCCCTGGTAGCCGGAGTGCGCCGCTTCGCATCGGCGCACGCCCCGGCGACGACGGAGTCCGTTACTGCCGGTAGCTCGAGAGGAAGTTCCCGAGGCGCTCGACGGCTTCTGCGAGCACGCGCGGCTCGGGAAGGGTGACGAGTCTGAGGTGATCAGGGGTCGGCCAGTTGAAGCCCGTCCCCTGCACCAGGAGGATGTGCTCCGACACGAGCAGGTCGTAGACGAGCTTGGCATCGTCTCTGATCTCGTGGACGTTCGGATCGAGGCGTGGGAACGCGTAGAGGGCGCCCTCCGGCTTGACGCAGGACACACCGGGAATCGACTCGAGCCCCTCCCAGGCGATGTCGCGCTGCTCGTGCAGACGACCCGTCGGGGCGATGAGCGAGTCGATCGACTGCACGCCGCCGAGTGCCGCCTGCACCGCGTACTGAGCCGGGACATTGGGGCAGAGCCGTGTCGAGGCGAGCAGGTTGATCCCCTCGAGGAACCCCTTGGCGTGCGCCTGCGGCCCTGTGATGACGACCCAACCCGAGCGGTAGCCGGCGACGCGATAGGTCTTGGAGAGGCCGTTGAAGGTCAGGCACAGAAGGTCGGGGGCCAGGGTCGCCGTCGGGATGTGCACGGCGCCGTCGAACAGGATCCTGTCGTAGATCTCGTCGGAGAGCAGCAGAAGCTGATTCTCACGAGCGATCTGCACCATCCCCTCGAGCACCTCACGGGAGTAGACGACGCCCGTCGGGTTGTTGGGGTTGATGATCACGAGCGCCTTGGTGCGCGGGGTGATCTTGGACCGGATGTCCTCGAGATCGGGCTGCCAGCCGTTGTCCTCATCGCACAGATAGTGCACGGGGGTCCCGTCGGCGAGGCTCGTCATCGCCGTCCACAGCGGGTAGTCGGGTGCCGGAATGAGAACCTCGTCGCCCTCGTCGAGGAGCGCCTGCATCGTCATCGTGATGAGCTCGGACACGCCGTTTCCGAGGAAGACGTCCTCGGGATCGAATCGCGGGAACCCCTCGATCTCCTCGTACCTGCTGACGACAGCGCGACGAGCGGAGATGATGCCCTTGCTGTCGCTGTACCCGTGCGCCGTGGGAAGCGCTGCGAGCATGTCGTGCACGATCTGGTGGGGCGCCTCGAATCCGAAGATCGCGGGGTTCCCCGTGTTGAGCTTGAGGATCCGATGGCCTTCTGCCTCGAGCCGCGCCGCCTCGACGAGCGTGTTTCCACGGATCTCGTACAGGACGTTCTTGAGCTTCGACGACTGGTCGAAGTGGCGCGTTGGTGTCATCGGCCAAGCCTACAGCGACAGAAAGAGGGGTCGGATCCACTCGGATCCGACCCCTCTCGACGTGTCGCGCCTACTTCTTCTTCTTGCCCTGAGCGCGGCGTTGCTCACGGTTTCCCGCTGCCGACGCCGCCCCCTCGGTGCGCTGACCGAAGGCTCCGCGGGCAGCCTGCTCGGGTTCGGCCGCCTCGGCAGGCGCCTGCCGAGCCGCAGCCGCCTGGCGCAGCTTGTCGGTCGCCGCCTGCTGAACCTGGCCGCGATCGTTGCGGACCTCGACCTCGCCTGCATCGTTCGCTGCAGAGTACTCGAGGCGCTGCTCGCCGCCGCCGTCTGCCAGGCCCTTGGCCTCGACCTCGGCTGTCTGCGAGTCGCCTGCACGACGGACCTCGACCTCGAGGTTGTAGAGGTATCCGACGGACTCCTCCTTGATCTGGCCCATCATCGACTGGAACATCGCGTAGCCTTCGCGCTGGTACTCGATGAGCGGGTCGCGCTGCGCCATGGCACGCAGGCCGATGCCGTCCTTGAGGTAGTCCATCTCGTAGAGGTGGTCGCGCCAGCGACGGTCGAGGACCTGCAGCACGACTCGACGCTCGAGCTCGCGGGTGGCCGCGTCACCGAGCGACTCCTCGCGGGCCTCGTAGGCGATCTTCGCATCGGAGAGCAGCTCACGGGTCAGGCCGTCGGCGGTGATCCCGCCCTTGCGGCCCGCGGCTTCGGAGACGACCTCGTCGATCGTCACGCTCACCGGATAGAGGGTCTTGAGCTCGGTCCAGAGCGCGTCGAAGTCCCAGCTCTCGTTGTGGCCCTCACCCGTGTGGTCGCGCACGACGCCACTGATCGCGTCTTCGATGAAGTGCTGCACGCGGTCGGCGATGTCGTCGCCCTGGAGGATGTGACGGCGGTCGGCGTAGATCGCCTCACGCTGGCGGTTCAGGACGTCGTCGTATTTGAGGACGTTCTTGCGCATCTCCGCGTTGCGGGACTCGACCTGCGACTGCGCGCTGCGGATGGCGCGCGAGACGAGACCGGATTCGATCGGGACGTCGTCGGGGAAGTTGGTGCGCGCGAGGATCGCCTCGGCCGCTCCGGACTGGAACAGCCGCATCAGGTCGTCGGTCAGGCTCAGGTAGAAGCGGCTCTCACCGGGATCGCCCTGACGGCCCGAGCGACCGCGCAGCTGATTGTCGATACGACGGGACTCGTGGCGCTCGGTGCCGAGGACGTACAGACCGCCGGCCTCGATGACCTTCTCGGCCTCCTCGGAGACGACGGCCTTCATGGCCTCGTACGTCTCATCCCACGCGATCTCGTACTCTTCGGGCGTCTCGACCGGGTCGAGCCCCTTGCCCTTGAGCTCCTGCACGGCGAGGAACTCGGCGTTTCCGCCGAGCATGATGTCGGTTCCACGACCGGCCATGTTCGTCGCCACGGTCACGGCGCCGAGGCGACCGGCGCGAGCGACGATCTCTGCCTCGCGCGCGTGGTTCTTCGCGTTCAGGACCTCGTGCTTGACGCCCTTTTTGGCGAGGAGTCGCGAGAGGTACTCGCTCTTCTCGACGCTCACCGTGCCCACGAGCACCGGCTGGCCGTTCGAGTGGCGCTCGGCGATGTCCTCGACGACCTGCGCGAACTTGGCGGTCTCGTTCTTGTAGACGAGGTCGGACTGGTCCTTGCGGACCATCGGACGGTTCGTCGGGATCGGGATGACGCCGAGCTTGTAGGTCGACATGAACTCGGCCGCCTCGGTCTCGGCGGTGCCCGTCATGCCGGCGAGCTTGTCGTACAGACGGAAGTAGTTCTGCAGCGTGACGGTCGCGAGGGTCTGGTTCTCGGCCTTGACCGGCACTGCCTCCTTCGCCTCGATCGCCTGGTGGATGCCCTCGTTGTAGCGGCGCCCGACCAGGATGCGACCGGTGTGCTCGTCGACGATCATGACCTCGTCGTTCATGACGACGTAGTCCGTGTCCTTCTTGAACAGCGCGAGGGCCTTGATCGAGTTGTTGAGGAACGAGATCAGCGGGGTGTTCGCGGACTCGTAGAGGTTGTCGATGCCGAGGTAGTCCTCGACCTTCTCGATGCCGGGTTCGAGCACGCCGACGGTGCGCTTCTTCTCGTCGACCTCGTAGTCGACGCCCGCCTCGAGAGTGCGCGCGATCTTCGCGAACTCGGCGAACCAGCGGTTCGCCTCGCCCGACGACGGACCCGAGATGATCAGCGGCGTTCGGGCCTCGTCGATGAGGATCGAGTCGACCTCGTCGACGATGGCGAAGTAGTGCTCGCGCTGGACGAGGTCTTCCTTGCGCCACGCCATGTTGTCGCGGAGATAGTCGAAGCCGAACTCGTTGTTCGTGCCGTAGGTGATGTCGGATGCATACTGCTCGCGACGCACAGCCGGTGTCTGGCCGGAGACGATGATTCCCGTCGACATGCCCAGCGCGCGATACACGCGGCCCATGAGCTCAGCCTGGTAGCTGGCGAGGAAGTCGTTGACGGTGATCACGTGGACGCCCTCACCCGCAATCGCGTTGAGGTAGGCGGGGAAGGTCGCGACGAGCGTCTTTCCCTCACCGGTCTTCATCTCGGCGATGTTGCCGAGGTGGAGTGCTGCGCCACCCATGATCTGCACGTCGTAGGCGCGCATGCCGAGTGTGCGCTTCGCCGCCTCACGGACAGCGGCGAACGCCTCGGGCATCAGCTGATCGAGGGACTCACCCTTGGCGAAGCGCTCGCGCAGCTCGACGGTCTCGTTGCGCAGCTCATCGTCGGTGAGCTTGGAGATGTCCTCTTCCAGCGCGTTGACGGCCTTCACCACCTGGTTCAGGCGACGGATGACCCGCCCTTCACCCGCGCGCAGCAGCTTCTCAAGAGGATTGGCCACAGATGTCATCTCCCTGTCGATGGTTCCGGCGGCGCCGCTGGTCGGGCGCGTGCCAGGCATACCTTGCCATGTTACCGGTCCGTGACCTGCACGTCGTCTGCATGGCGCACCCGCTTCGCGTTTCCGAGTATGTATATATTGATCCACGACACCGGGAGGTACACATGTCGGTACGCCAGAGCCTGCTCGCGATTCTCGCGCAGGGTCCGTGTTACGGCTACCAGCTGCGTCATGAGTTCGACCGGCGCACGGGCTCGGTCTGGCCGCTGAACGTCGGCCAGATCTACAACACTCTCGAGCGCCTCGAACGAGACGGGCTCGTGGACCGCGGCGACGCTGATGCGCAGGGTCACGTCTACTGGGAGATCACCGAGGCCGGGATGACGGAGGTCGACCGCTGGCTCGCAGCGCCCGTGGAGCGGAATCCGGCGACCAGGGACGAGCTCGCGATCAAGCTGGCCGTCGCGGCGACGCTTCCCGGGGCGGACGCCACGGACGTGATCGCAACGCAGCGCGCGGCCTCTCGCCGTCATCTCGGGGCGCTCCGCGATGTCAGAGAATCACGGGAGGACGACACACCTGAAGGCCTCGCCTGGTCACTCGTCGTCGATTCGATGATCTTCGCGGCGGATGCCGAGCTGCGCTGGCTCGAGCATGTGCAGGGCCGCCTCGCCGAGCATCCGGAGCATGCGCTCGCGCTCGAACTGACGGCCGACCGCCCCAAGAGAGGGAGACCCGCTCGACCGCCCGTCGCCGCGCTCGTCTGATCGGCGTTCGCCTGGAGCGGATGCACAGCCAGCACTCTCGTTCGGGAAACTAGGATCAGTCCTATGGCTGGAATATGGGGCAGACGCAAGCGCGAGCAGGAAGAACTGGCCGCACAGGATGCCGATCTGGCACGCCGTGCCGAGCAGGCGCTCGTCGCCGCGGATGAGCGGATCCGAAGCACCTCCGACGAACTCGCGTTCGCTGAGGCCGAGCTCGGAGGGCAGCTCACCGGAGACCTGAAGAAGGCGCTGAGCGCGGTGCGCACGCATCTGCGCGAGGCGTTCCAGATGCACCAGCTCAATCACGACGAGATCCCCGACACCGCGGAAGAGCTGCGTACCCGCAACGCACGCATCGTCCAGCTCTGCGACTGGGCGCAGGATCTGCTCGACGAGAAGACGACCGACCTCGCCGCCTCCGTCGCGAAGGTCCGCCGTGCGCCGGAGGTCATCGCCCAGGTGCGCAAGGATGCCGCCGAGCTGAGCTCGCGCATCCCTCACACGAACGAGACGGTCGCCCGTCTCTCCGCACGCTACGCGGACTCGGCGATGCATCAGATCACCGCCAGCGCCGCCGAGGCAGAGCAGCTCATCGCCTTCGCCACCCACGGCGCCGCGGTCTCCGAGCGACGCCGCGCGGCCAAGCAGAACGAGGAGGCCAACCTCGCCCTCGAGACGGCGACCGAAGCGACGCGGCGCGCATCCGCCCTGCTCGACGCGGTCGAGGATTTCGAGATCGAGGCTCTGCGTGCGGAGTCGACACTCGCCGAGGTCGTCGCCGACTCACGCGGCGATCTGATCGCCGCGCGCACAGCGCCGCAGACTCCCGCCGTCGCGACGGCCGTGACCGCTCTGCAGGACGCTCTCAGCGCCCTCTCCCCCGCGGGCTCCCCCGGCGACCCGTTCGCCGAGCTGTCGCAGCTCCGCGAGGCGAACACCGCACTCGACGACGCGATCGCCACGGCTCGCCACCGCGCAGAGCACCCGCTCCCCAGCATCCAGCAGGTCCAGCACGCGATCGACGATGCTGACCGCCAGCTCGGCGTCGCCCGTGGGCTCATCGCCGGACACCGCGGCTGGATCGGGGCGGACGCCCGCACTCGACTCGCCGAGGCCGAGCGCCTCCGCGTGGATCTGTCCGATCTCCTCCCCGCCGAGGAGACCCGCGACCAAGCGCTCGCGAGCGCACGACGGGTGGCACACCTCGCCGCTGAGGCATTGCAGCTCGCCCAGCGCGACATCGATTCGTCCCGCCCGCAGGATCAGGGCTGGGGCGGCGGCGGCGACGGCTGGGGTGGCGGCGGCTGGAGCGGCGGCGGGCGACGAGGTGGTGGTGGAGACATCGCGTCCGGAATCCTCGGCGGCCTCGTGATCGGCAGCATCCTGGACGGCATCTTCGACTGACGCGCACGGCGCAGACGCGAGAACGGCCCGGCTCCTTCAGGCGCCGGGCCGTTCGCTTGTCAATCTCAGGAGGCGAGGGCCTCAGAGGGCGGCGCCGCCGTCTCGAGAGCGATCACGCCGTAGTCCCAACCCTTGCGTCGGTATACGACGCTCGGGTGATCGGTGCGCACGTCGACGAACAGGAAGAAGTCGTGTCCGACGAGCTCCATCCGGTCGACCGCCTCTTCGACGGTCATCCACTCGGCGCCGAAGTTCTTGGTGCGGATGACGACGGGCGAATAGACCTCGTCCTCGTCGTTCTGAATGGGCACTGCACCCGTCGCGACTGCGCGAAGCACGTCGACAGAGGCCGGCTGGACGTCGATGCCCTCCAGCGCTCCGCTCTCCTTCTCGAAGTGCGCCCCGCGGGGATGCTGTCGGCCGTCGACTCGCTTCTCCTTGGCCCTGCGCAGCTGCTCCGCCATCTTGTCGACCGCGAGGTCGAGGGCGACGAACTTGTCGCCGTCTGTGGCCTCTGCACGGACGACCGGCCCCTTGCTGACGAGCGTCAGCTCGACCGTTTCGTCGGGCACGTGCCCGTTTCGGTACACCCGATGGGTGACCTTGACATCCAGTCGTTGCGCCCGCGACGCGAACGTCTGGATCTTGGCGATCTTCTCCTCGACAACGGTGCGGAATCGGTCGGTGATACCCACCCCGACGCCAACGATGCTCGTTTCCATTGCTGCCTCCTTGTCCCGGTCCTCCCGGCCAAGGGCGGACCGTGGTCGCCTTGTGACCCCCAACGGTAGTCCGCCTGACCGCGGATGTCACGGGTCATTTCCTGCGTGTCCCCGATGCGTTCGCATTCCGTTCGCTGTGACGTGGTGTGGCGGCCAGTGCGAGCGCCGCGAGCACATGGAACCCGGCGGCGCGGAGCGCCCGCTCGGCCTCATCGAAGGTCGCACCCGTGGTGACCACGTCGTCGACGAGCACGACGGCATGCCCCTCACCAGGCCGCCGGGCGCGCATGGTGCCTCGCACGTTCTGCGCCCTGCCCTCAGCGTCGAGCCCTCGCTGGTCGGTGCTCCGGCCACGCGTGCTCAGCAGCCTGGATGGCGCAGCCCCCGCCCTCCGAACGAGGAGATCGGGCACTCGGTAGCCCCGTCGTCGGTATGCGGCCCTCGTCGTCGGAACGGGCACCACGAGGACGGTTTCTCCCGGTGACTCCGCCAGCACCTCGTGGAGCACCTCGCCGAGCGCCTCCCCCAGCGGACGGGCGAGCAAGGTCTCGCCCTCGTCCTTGACGCGGCGGATGCACCGGGCTGCGACCGACTCGAAGGACATCGCGGCGCACACACGCAGGCCGCCGGGCGAGGTCCACTCACGAGGCGCGGATCGAAGGCCCTCACGACACGACGCGCACAGCATCGTCTCGGGCTCACCGCAGCCCGCACACGACGCCGCGAGCAGCAGGGCGAGCATCTCCGTTCCGACAGCGCGGACGGCGGCGAGTGAGAGCATCCGTCGATCCTCGCCGAACGTCGTCGCCGGGGAGCACTCGGCCGGTCCGGCCCCCGGTCGTTGTCAACAGGTCCGCTCTTCGGACGACTCTGCAGAAGAAGACGATTCTGGAGAAGAAGACGATCCTGCGGAAGCGACGGTCAGTGTCCTGCTCTGGTTGCCAGCAGCGTGACTCCGTCGATCGACTCGCTCCACGCGGAACCGCTCCGTGCGAACACTCCGCCTTCAGCACCGAGCACCCGCACACCCGCCGGAGCACGGGACCCCGCGATCGAGACGGCCCCCGTCGGAGCGACCTCGGACGTGCCCGGTCCTCCCACGATCTGCGTGAGGACCATCCGGTCATCGGGGTCGGTCAGCAGCCCGAGGCGGTCGGCACCCAGCCAGACGAGCCCGCTGACCCCGCTGTCGAGCTGCGCCAACGGCTCAGCGGGACCGAGTTCGGTCGGCACGCCGGCCTCGTCGCGGACGATCGCGGAGACGACGACCCAGCGCTCACCGCCGATCACGACGACCGCTGCGATGCGAGCGCCGTCTGCGGAGACGCGCACGGCGGAGACCGACGAGGCATCCGGCCACGCTCCGGTGATCGCATGCGGAGAGACGTCACTGCCGATCGCCTGAAGCGCCGACGGCGCGTTCGAGGGCACGGACCAGGTGTAGTCGAAGGGATCCATCGAGGGTCGGATAAGCGACGCTCTGGCATCGAGCTCGTTGAAGCCGTCATCGCTCGTCACATACACATGCCCGTCCGCGAGCAGGACGGCCGCGTGCGAACCGTCGATCGCGACATCGATCGCGCTGATGGGCTGGGTGGCACTGAGGATCTCGTCCGACACTCCCGGGATCGGTGTGATCTCGCTGCCGACGAGTGCGCCGAACTCACCGTCCTTCAGGATGAGGCTGCCCGCGTCCGCAGGATCTTCGATGACTCTGACGACGCCGGCGTCGAGTGTGCGCCCGTCGACGCTGAACATGACCTGGTCGACCTGCACCCCTGCGGCGTTCAGCGTCGCCTGCAGCTGCGTGCGCATGCGTGCGAGCGTCGTCGCATCGAGGCCGAGGGCCGCGCGATTCAGCGCGACGTCGGCGACCTGGTCAGGACCGATGGGCACGGCGTCACGGGCGAGCTGCACGCCCTGCGGGAAAGCACTCTGGACCGCCGGGTCGAGCCACGGACTCGGCGCTCCACCGATCAGGGACTGCGCGATCGTGGTGGCGATCGTGGCGCGGCGCGGGAACCACCGCACGTCGGGAACCAGTCTCTCCCACGTCTGGTCGTAGTACTGCAGCGCGTAGTCGTCGTAGACCCGCGAGAACCGGGATTCATCGATCACGACGCCGTCGGGGGCCTCCGCGATACGCCACTGCCCATCCTCGAACACGACGACGAAGGCGGAGTTCGACGGCCCGAAGGCCTCGGAGTACGCTCCGGTCGCGTCGACACTCGCGACCTGATCGAACCTGACCCTCACCTCGGCGGAGTCCCCGTCACGGGCATCCACATCATCATCGACACTCGAGGTGAAGGAGCGCGTGGCCCCGCTGATGTCGATCGACACCCCGGTGTTCGGGCGCCAGGTCGATGCGAGATCGGGCGTGAGGAACTTGCGCGCGGTGTCCCAGTTGTCGGCCGGAGTGATCGCGGCCTCCATGAACCCCTCGACGATCGCCGCGGGTCCCGCCCCCTCAGCGGGGCCGGAGGCGAGTGGGAGGAAATCCTGATCTTCGGGCGATGCACCGAGCGCGAGCCCCGGCTGCACGTCCCCCGTCGTGGGAAGACCCGAGCAGGCGGAAAGGAGCAGAGCGGCCGTGACGACCGCCACCCCGCGCAGCACGCGTCGAGTCCGCGAGATCATTCGAGACTCCCTCGGTCGAAGAGCTCGGCCGGAAGATCGGCGAGCTGGATCGGCTGCGTGGCATCACCGATCTCGCCGAGCGAATCCTGGGGCTCGAGAGGGATCGGCGACGGCCCGTCCGGGGCGTCGCCTCGGCGCGGAAGGGTGAGCACGAAGTTGGTGCCGACGCCGAGCTCCGACCACACGCCGAGTGCGCCCCCATGCAGGGTCGCGTCGCCGAGGGCGATGGAGAGCCCGAGGCCCGTGCCTCCGATCGTGCGCTGACGTGACGGGTCGGCTCGCCAGAACCGGTCGAACACGCGCTCGGCATCCGCCGGGTCCATGCCCAATCCGAAGTCACGGACACCCGCAGCCACCGCATGCTGGTTGCTGTCCACCGTCACGATGATGGGACGCCCCTCGCCATGCTCGATCGCATTGCCGATCAGGTTGCGGAGCACTCGCCGCACGCGGCGCGGGTCCATGTCGACCGGAGAGTATCCGCCTGGCGCGACGAGGCGCAGTTCGCTGCCACGTCCGTCGGCGAGCGGCTGCATCTGCTCGATGATGTCCTCGGCGAGGTGCGCGAGGCTCGTCGCCTCGAGTTCGAGCTGCACGGACCCGGCGTCGTAGCGGCTGATCTCGAGCAGGTCGGACAGCAGCGTCTCGAATCTCTGCACCTGGGTGTGCAGGAGTTCTGTGGTCCGTGCCGTCGTCGGGTCGAACTCCGCGCGCTGATCGTTCAGCATGTCGGCCGCGAGCCGGATGGTCGTGAGAGGCGTCCTGAGTTCGTGCGACACGTCGGAGACGAACCTCTGCTGCACGAGGGAGAGCTCGCCGAGCTCCTTGATCTGGGACTCGATACTGTCGGCCATGGCGTTGAAGGAACGCCCGAGCGTCGCGATCTCGTCTTCGCCGTGCACGTCGATGCGCACGGCCAGATCACCCGACGCCAGTCGGGCACTTGTCTCGGCGGCCTCGACGATCGGGGTCGAGACGGTGCGCAGTACGACGAACGAGATCGCGGCAACGATCGCGATGAGCCCGATGCCGGCGATCCACAGTGTGCGCTGCACGAAGGTGAGGGTGTTGTCGGCGTCCGCGAGGTCGTAGGCGAAGTACACCTCGAACGGTCCGGCCTCGGGCACCTGGAGCTGCTGCCCCACGATGACGCCCGGCACGGCCCGACCGTCGACGTCGAGCGACGCGGACTGCCAGGACTGCCAGTCGTCGAACTTGACCACGCGGTTCCGGAGAGCCGGGCTGATGCTGTTGGCGCTCAGGCCGGCGGTGAAGCCGTTCAGAGAGACGGCGCCAGCGTCGCCGTCGACCCGGAATCCGGCGAGACCCTCCGCGGTCGAGTTGCGGCCGAGGTCCTCCTGCACGCTGTCCCACAGCTCCCGCAGCGCTGCGGGGTCATCGCCCAGTGCCGTGGCGTCCAGCGTCGTCTGCGCCTGGTTCACCGAACGAGCCGCATCTTCGAGCGCCTCGTTCTTGCGCGATTCGAACAGGTCGTTCTGGATCACGAGCGCCATGGTCACACAGGTGATCAGGATCGCGGTCGAGGTGAGGAGCAGCGTGATCGTCAGCGTCCGGAACCGCAGGGATCGTCGCCACAGAGCCCGGGTGACGGTGGGCCAACCGCGCCAGTCGCGGATGACAGCGACCGCCGTGGTGGTCGCTGCGGTGGCGGCCATGGTGCGCTTAGCCCGCGCTCCCGGCACGGTAGCCGACGCCACGCACCGTCATGACGATCTTGGGGTTGTCCGGGTCGAGCTCGACCTTCGCGCGGAGGCGCTGGACATGCACGTTCACGAGGCGAGTGTCTGCCTTGTAGTGGTAGCCCCAGACCTGCTCGAGCAGCATCTCTCGCGAGAACACCTGCTGCGGCTTCGAGGCGAGCGCGACGAGCAGCTGGAACTCGAGCGGCGTGAGAGCGATGGGAGCCGTGCCCCTTCGCACCTCATGTGCGTCGACGTCGACGGTGAGGTCGCCGACACGCAGCTGCTCCCCCACGGTCTGAGGCGAGGGGCGCAGACGAGTGCGGATGCGGGCGACGAGCTCCTTCGGGTTGAAGGGCTTGACGATGTAATCGTCCGCGCCGACCTCGAGGCCGCGGACGACATCGGCCGTGTCGCTGCGGGCAGTGAGCATGATGACGGGGACTCCGGACTCGGCGCGGATCCGTGCGCAGATCTCGATTCCGTCCATGCCGGGGAGCATCAGGTCGAGCAGCACGAGATCGGGACGCTGAGTGCGCCACTCCTCGACGGCCCGTGCACCGTCGGCGCAGAACACCGGCTCGAAGCCCTCCGTGCGCAGCACGATGCCGATCATCTCGGCGAGCGCGGTGTCGTCGTCGACCACAAGAATGCGTGAGGTCATAACTGTTACCTTATGGCACTCAGTACCACGACCCCCATGTCTACGCGCCCGAGCGGTGTTGTGACACGATGGGAGCGCACGACGGAGGGAGTGCCGGTGAGCGGCCAGACGTGGACCCCTGCCCCCAAGAAGGGCATCATCCCCCTGCATCCCATGACGTTCGGGATGCTGTTGACCAGGTCGTTCGCGGCGCTGCGTCACAACCCGAAGGTGCTCTTCGGCTTCGGCGTCGTGATCCAGCTCGCCGTGGTGGTGCTCAGCGCCACGGTCATGGGCTTCGTGTTCGTCACGACGTTCACACGACTCGAATCGCTGTCTGTCGCTTCACCCGACTTCGAGGCCGTGTTCGCCGGCACCATCGCGATGAACATCGTCGCCGGCATCGCCGTGGGTCTGGCGTCCATCGCCTTCACCGCGCTGATGCAGGGCGTCGTCGCGGCCGAGATCGGCTTCGCGGCGATCGGTGTGAAGGCGACCCTCGGGACTCTCTGGCGCAAGATGATCCCGTCGTTCTGGCGACTGGCGGGCTTCGCCTCCCTGTCCATCATCTTCGTCTTCGGCATCATCGTGATCGTCTTCCTCGTGATCGCCGGCTTCATCGCCGGCGGGCTCGGAGGCTCCGCCGAGGCCATCGGTGGGATCGTGATCCTCGTGGTGCTGCTCGTGCTGGCGACCATCCCGCTCGTCGTCTGGCTGACGACGAAGCTGCTCCTCGTTCCGTCGATCCTCGTTCTCGAGAGGGCGAAGTTCCGCGACGCGCTCGTGCGGTCATGGCGTCTGACGCGTGGTCGGTTCTGGGTCGCCTGGGGTGTCACGTTCCTGATCGGCGCCATCATGGGCGTCGCGATGCAGGTGGTGAACCTGCCCGTCTCGCTGGTCGGCTCGATGCTCGGTTCGGTGATCGCGCCGACGGGCTCGTCCGACACCGCGGGGATCATGGCGTTCGTCTTCGCCCTCCTCGCGCCACAGATCCTGCTTCTCGTGCTGCAGGCGATCACTCTCGTGGTGCAGAGCAGCGCAGGCACCCTCGTGTACCTCGACAGCCGGATGCGGTACGAGGGGCTCGACCAGGCCCTCATCAGCCACGTCGAGCGCCGCGATCTCGGATGGACGGATGAACAACTCGGTGACCCGTTCATCGTCGACCCCGAGCGGGCCGTGTCGAGCGCTCCGCCGCCGCAGCAGGTCCCGGAGTGGGCGATGATGACGACAGGCCATGAGATGCAGCCGTACCCGGTCCAGCAGTACGGCGGACAGCCGTATCCGGGACAGTACCCCGCGCAGCCGTATCCGGGACAGCACCCCGCGCAGCCGTACCAGGGACAGCCTTACCAGGGACAGCCGTACCAAGGGCAGCCGTACCAAGGGCAGCCGTACCAAGGGCAGCCACCTGCCGCGCCGCAGTACCCCGCTCAGCAGACTCCTTCCCTGCCGCCGTATGCCCAGCAGCCGGCAGCACCCCAGCCACCGGCAGCACCCCAGCCACCGGCGGCATCCACACCTCCGCCTGCATACTCGCCGCCCGCGTCACCTCCGGCCGAGTCCGCTGACTCGATCTGGGCCGCGCCCGGTGCGGGCGACGAAGGGTCGGCATGATCCGTCCTCTCGACGACGTGCTCATCCCCGACGGGGAGGAAGCACGGAAGTGGGCGGAGCAGGAGCTCGCCGACCCGCGTTACGCCGATGCGAAACCGACCTGGTTCGACATGCTCGCGCGCGACATCGGACGATTCCTCGCCGATCTGTTCAACTCCGACAACAGCGCGAACGTCGGTCCCTCCGCGTTGATCATCGTGAGCATCATCGTGTTCGGAGCGCTCCTCGCGGCGCTCATCATCTGGGGGCGCCCGCGTCGAGCCCAGGCCGTCCGGCGCGCACGAGGCGATCTCCTCGGAGCAGACGACGACCGATCCGCGACGCAGCTACGGGCAGATGCTGATCGATGCGCACGGGCAGGCGACTGGGACGAGGCCACGATCCTGCGGTTCCGCGCGCTCGCCAGAGGTCTTCTGGAGCGGGATCTCATCGATCCTTCCCCCGGGGCGACCGCGCAGGCGATCGCCCGAGAGGTGTCTGTCGTATTCCCTCTCGAGACGGCACCCGTCCGCGATGCGGCTGTCTCGTTCGACGACGTGCGCTATCTGCGGCATCCCGCCACAGAATCGAGCTATGCCGAGCTCGCCGCGACCGATGACCGCCTGAGTGCGCTGCGACCGGAGGCGGTGAACGCGTGACGGTCATCGGGCAGCGCGATGCGTCGGCATCCACCGCGGAACGCGCTCCGCGCGGTCGACGTCTGAAGTCTCTTCTCGGGTGGGCCATCGTGGTCGCGCTCGTGCTCGGAGGAGTCTTCGTCGCGACCCAGGTCGCCGTCCGCATGCCCGACCAGCGCGGCTCGCTCGATCCCGAAAGCGTCAGCGACTCCGGTGCGATGGCGCTCGCTCAGATCCTCGACGACCAGGGTGTCGAAGTCTCGGTCTTCCGCTCCCGCGCCGAGGCACGGGCAGCACTCGACGAGAACTCCACACTCGTGATGGCCAACCCGTACACGCTGTCCGACGACGGGATCACCGAGCTGATCGCCCCTGCCGAGAGAGTCGTCTTCCTCTCCAGCAGCACGCATCTGCTGAACCTCCTGCGCATGGGGGACAACGCCGCAGCGGACCCGAGCCCGGTGGATGCCGACTGCAGCATCCCCGAATTCGCCGACGTCGGCGACATCCGTCCCGACCGCATGTTCGCCCCGGGTGACGGCGTCGACGGATGCTTCGGCACTGACGACGCCTCGGCCGTCCTCGTCGACGAGGACGACGGCACGACGCGCATCGTCGTCGAAGGCGCACGTCTGTTCAGCAACGCCTATCTCGCGGACGACGGCAACGCCGCGCTCGGACTCGCTCTGCTCGGCCAGACGGACCGTGTCGTCTGGTACATCCCGAGCTTCAGCGACACGGACATCGAAGGCGAGATGCCCGACAGCCTCGGTTCGCTCACACCGGGCTGGGTGACGCCGGCGATCCTGCTGCTGATGATCGCCGGGCTCGCGGCCGCACTGTGGCGGGGCCAGCGCTTCGGCCCGCTCGTCGCCGAGACGCTGCCCGTGACCGTCCGCGCGTCGGAGACGATGCACGGACGTGCCCGTCTGACGGCGAAGGCGGGTGACGCCGCCCACGCGTCTGAAGCCATCCGCGACGGGAGCAGGCGCAGGCTGGCCCGCAGACTCGGGCTCGCCGTGAACGCGACGGCGGAGCAGATCGCGGATGCCGCCTCAGACCGCCTCCGGATCCCGCGCGGCACTCTGCACGACCTTCTCGCGGGTCCCTCCCCCACCGACGATCCGTCGCTGATCGACCTGGCGCGTCGGCTGCAGGAGCTCGAGAGCGCCGTCGACGACTCCACCACCATCGAGCGGAGACCGGAGTGATCCGCCGACCACCACGCCGAACCGCCGTCCATCCATCCGAACGGAAGCCGAGGACACCACGTGACCGCTGAGAACTTCAACGACGCCGAGCTGCGTCAGGCCATGCACCGCGTGCGCACCGAGGTCGATAAGGCCGTCGTCGGCCAGGCGGGCACGGTGACCGGTCTGCTGGTCTCGCTGCTCGCACGAGGGCATGTGCTGCTCGAGGGCGTACCCGGTGTCGCCAAGACCCTCGTGGTCCGCTCGTTCGCTCGAGCACTGGGCCTCGACACCAAGCGGGTGCAGTTCACTCCCGACCTGATGCCGGGCGATGTGACGGGGTCTCTCGTCTACGATGCGCGTACGGGCGAGTTCGACTTCCGTGCAGGCCCGGTGTTCACCAACATCCTGCTCGCCGACGAGATCAACCGCACACCACCGAAGACTCAGGCAGCTCTGCTGGAGGCCATGGAGGAGCGGCAGGTGTCGGCCGACGGCGTGAGCCGCGCCCTGCCCGATCCCTTCCTCGTCGCGGCCACGCAGAACCCGATCGAGCACGAGGGCACGTACTCGCTGCCCGAGGCGCAGCTCGATCGCTTCCTGATGAAGCTGGTGGTGGGCATGCCCGAGCGTGACGCGGAGGTGTCGGTGCTCCGCAAGCATGCGTCGGGCTTCTCGCCCCGCGAGCTCACGGGTGTCGAAGCCACGGTGACCGCGGACGAGATCCGTGCGGCTCAGGCCGCAGCCGGACGCGTGGACGTGACGGACGACGTGCTGGGCTACGTCGTCGATCTCGCCAGAGCCACGAGGCAATCGCCCTCCGTCGAGCTCGGCGCGAGCCCGCGAGCATCGACCGGCCTGCTCGCCGCGGCGAAGGCCTGGGCCTGGCTCAACGCGTCGTCGGCCGTCACTCCCGACCACGTGCAGACGATGCTCGTGCCGGTATGGCGCCACCGCCTGCAGCTGCGCCCCGATGCCCAGATGGAGGGCGTCTCGGCCGATGCGGTCCTGACCTCGGTCGTGCAGCAGACCAGGGTGCCGATCTAGGTGTTCGTCACCGGCCGTCTCGCGCTCGCCGTCGCCGTCGGCATCGTCCCGCTCGTCCTCGCAGGACTCGCGGGCTATCCGCCGTACGCCGCGCTCGGCGTCTGGGTGGGACTCTGCGTTGTCCTGATCGTGCTCGACGTGCTGCTGGCGCCCAGCCCGCGCTCGGTCGTCGTGACCAGGCGCGTGCCGACGCGCACCCGTCTGGGTGAGCTCGTACCGGTGAGCGTCGCGCTCCAGAACCAGGGCCCTCGCACGCTGCATGCGCTGATCCGCGACGCCTGGCAGCCGACGGCGGGGGCCGTCGAGGGCCGTCAGCATCTCAGCGTTCCGTCGGGTGAGCGCCGCCGCGTGTCCATCCCCCTTCTCCCTCGGCGCCGCGGCGAGCTGTCGAGTGAGTTCGTGATGATCCGCTCCCGGGGACCGCTCGGGATCGCCGGTAGGCAGGCACGTCACCGAGTGCGTGGAACCATCCGCGTGCTTCCCGCCTTCTCATCGCGCAAGCATCTGCCCTCCCGACTCGCACGCCTGCGTGAGCTCGACGGCAACACCAGCATCCAGGTCCGCGGCCAGGGCACGGAGTTCGACTCGCTCCGCGAGTACGTGCGAGGCGACGATGTCCGCTCGATCGACTGGCGCGCCACGGCTCGCGCCGGCACCACCATGCTTCGCACCTGGCGTCCTGAGCGCGACCGCCACGTCGTGATCATCATCGACACCGGCCGCACGGCAGCCGCACGCGTCGGCGACGGTACACGGGTCGACGCCGCACTCGAGGCATCTCTGCTGCTCGCCGCGCTCGCCGCGCGTGCGGGCGATCACGTGCATCTGCTGATGTACGACCGTGTCGTGCGCGCACGCGTCACCGGCGTCGAGGGCAACGCCCTCCTCCCCGCGCTGACCGACGCGATGGCTCCTGTGCATGCCCGTCTCGTCGACACCGACTGGCACGGCGCGTTCGCTGCCGTGCGAACACTCACGACGCGACCCGCGCTGATCGTCGTGCTGACCGCGCAGGATGCGGCGGAGTCCGCCCGGGGATTCCTCGGAGCCTTCCCGGACGCCTCGCGGGCGACATCGATCCTCGTGGGGTCGGTGACCGACGACGGCATCGCCGATCTCGCACGGCAGCGCGGATCACGCGAGGAGATCTATCTCGCGGCTGCTGCGGAACGGACGATGCGAGACGCCGAGAACGTGGCGGATGCCGTCCGACGTGCCGGCGGTGAGGCGATCGCAGCCGACCCCGAGACCCTGCCCCCGCGGATCGCCGACAGGTACCTCGAGTTGAAAGCCGCCGGGCGCCTGTGAGCACCCGGACCGGACGCAGGAAGTGACGAAGACCATGAGCGACGCGCGCAACCGATCCTCCACGATGACGGTCCGTCTGACCGCCGAGGCCTTCGGCTCGTCCGCACTCGTCCTCGCCATCGTCGGCTCCGCGATGTTCACCGCACGGTTCGGCGCGGGCACCGACACGAGCGACCAGGGCATCGGATTCGTCGGCATCGCCCTCGCGGCCGGATTCGCCCTCACCGCCGCGTTCTACGCGTTCGGACCGATCTCCGGTGGTCACTTCAACCCCGCAGTGACCGTCGGCGTCGCCGCTGCCGGTCGGATGCCGTGGCGCGAGGTGCCCGCGTACATCGTCGCCCAGTGCGTCGGGGGCCTGATCGCCTCGACCCTGGTATTCCTGATCGGCCTCTTCGGTCCCGACGGCTGGCTCGAGGCGCAGCGCGTCGAGGGTTTCGCCAGCAACGGTTTCGCCGCCGCCTCGCCCGCGGGGTTCGGGCTCGGCGCCGCGATCATCGTCGAGGCGCTCTTCGCCGCGGTCCTCGTCCTCGTGATCCTCGGGGTGACGCACCCGGTTCGCGGCACCCCCATCGGTGGTGTCGTCGCGGGCCTCACTCTCGCGGTCATCCACCTCGTGATCCTGCCGATCGACTACGCCTCGGTGAACCCCGCCCGATCCATCGCCACCGCCCTGTACGGGAACGCAGAGGCCCTCACCCAGCTGTGGGTGTTTCTCGTCTTCCCCGTCGTCGGCGCCCTGCTCGCAGGGTTCGCGTATCGAGGGCTGTTCGACGTACCGGACCGCGGCAGCGAGAGCGTGGCTGAACGCGCCCGCTGACAGGAGCAGAAGTCGGACGAACTCGGGTCAACCAGCCAGGAGTCGCGGCGTCCCCGCTTCGTACTCGACGAGATCTCCGGTCTCGCCTCGGCGGTATGCACGTCCGCCGATCACGAGCATGTAGATCAGGAAGGCGGCGAGCGCCGCCACTCCGATGCCGATCTTGACTGGCCAGGGCAGCGCCCAGCCGGTGACGAACCCCTCGATCAGTCCGGAGACGAACAGCGCGAAGACGAGTCCGATCGCCACGGTCGCGAGCGATCGGCCCTCGGCTGCGAGGGACTCCCCGCGTGATCTGTTGCCCGGGGCGACCCACGACCAGAACAGGTGCAGCCCGCCTGCGGCGGCGACGAAGATCGAGGTCATCTCGAGAAGACCGTGGGGAAGGATGTAGAGGATCATGACGTCGACCTGGTCGTGCGCCGTCATCACCGCGGCCGACACGCCCAGCCCCATCGCGTTCTGCACCAGCACGTTGATCGGCCACAGCCCCGTGATGCCGAACAGCACGCACTGCAGGGCGATCCAGGCGTTGTTCCACCAGACCATCCCCATGAACACCGCGGCGGGGTTCTCGGTGTAGTAGCCGGTGAAGCTCTCGTCCGCATACTGCTCGAGCGCATCCGGTGGCCCGAGGGTCGCGAGCAACGCGGGATCCGACGAGATCCAGGCGGCGGTCCCGACGACGATCGCGATGAACGAGACGGCGATGACGAGAGTCGTCCAGCGCAGCCGGTAGAGCGCGGCGGGCAGCTGCCGGGAGAAGAATCGCGCCGTCTGGGTGAGGATGCTGTCGGAGGCTCCCGTCAGCCGCAGTCGTGCGCGCACGAGGATCGTGGACAGATACGCACCCTGCGGTGATTCACCGACGGAGGTCTTGAGTTCGGCGAGATCGGCGGATGCCGCACGGTAGCGGACGATCATCTCGTCGACTCCCTCGCCGTCGAGCCGGGCGCGACTCAACTGCTCCAACCGCTCCCACTCGGCGCGGCGTGCATCTGTCAGCGCATCGGCATCCACCTGATTTACTGTACTCATGTCTGCGCCGCTCGATACATCCGACGAGGTGCTCTCCGGTGAAGCCGTGGCGATCGACGTGCAGCCGATCGGTTTCATACTTCGAGCCGCCGGCGCGATCATCGATCTCCTGGTCGGGTTCGCCGTCTTCCTCCTGACACTGTTCCTGCGGTTGTGGCTGCTGGACCTCGGTGTTCTCGACGAGGCCACCGACACGATCGCGACGATCGCGTCTATCGTGGTCAGCTTCGTCGTGCTCCCGATCACGATGGAGGTCGCGCTCAAGGGGCGAAGCCTCGGCAAACTCGCGGTCGGCGGACGCATCGTGCGCATCGACGGTGGCGCGACCGGGTTCCGTCATGCATTCATCCGCGCGCTTCTCGGTGTTCTGGAGATCTATATGACGCTCGGAAGCGTCGCCGTGCTCGCGGGCGCGTTCAGCGCCCGTTCTCAGCGCCTCGGAGACATGGTCGCCGGCACCTACAGTCAGCGTGTGCGGGCTCCGAAGCTGGTCCCCTCCGTCCCGATCCTCCCGCCCATGCTCGCCGGCTGGGCTCAGATCGCGGATGTCGCCCGTCTGCCCGATCGCCTCGCCCGCCGCATCTCCCAGTTCCTGCAGAGCGCACCGCGGATGGTGCCTGCCGCCCGTGCGCGGGTGGCGCAGGACCTGCTCACCGAGGCCTCCCCCTTCGTGTCGCCGCTGCCCGCGGCAGCGCCGGAGGTCGTGCTGGTCGGGATCACGGTCCTCCGCCGCGAGCGCGAGCGCCGGGCGCTGCAGAACGCAGACCGTCGCGCGGAGAAACTCACAGGGCGTCGCGTCGGGGTCTGACCTCCTCCCCCTTCGCCATCCTGTCCCCGTCAGAACCGGATCGCGTCGATGACCTTCACTCGCAGCGCGACGAGCGCGGGGATGAATCCGGAGACCGCGCCCACGATGATCGACGCCGCGAGACCGACGAACGCGGCCCGCATCGGGAAGGGCGGGATGTCTTGGATGCCGTAGAACATCGACGTCACCACCCACTCCGAGCGCAGCACGGCGACGACGATCGCGATGCCGACGAGCCCGGCGACCGTGGTCGCGACGAGGCTCTCGAGGAAGACCGAGAAGAAGACGCGACCGGATGTCGCCCCGAACGCGCGCCGGACCCCTATCTCACGCACCCGCTGACGCATCGCGACCAGCTGGATGTTGATCAGGCTCAGAGCTCCCAGCGCGAGGATGACCGCTGCGATGCCGCCCGTGACCATCTCGAACGTCGCCTGCGCGTCCAGGGCTCCCGGCTGCGCCGCCCAATCGGAGCGGCTGACCGATACTGTCTGTCCCTCAGGCAGCCCTGCCCGCAGGTCCATCGCGAGCACAGGGGCGACCGCATCGACTTCGGTCTGCCCGAGCCACACCTCGTACTGCGGCCAGGCTCCTTCGGGAAGGGCGTCGACCCGAGCGCGATACGCGTCGTAGAGGACGTCGACACGGAGCTCCTCGTCACCGAAACCCTGTCGGGGCACGACGCCTACCACCTGATAGGTGCCGCCAGCCGCTCCTGAGAGGGTGAGAGTCGGATGCTGCACCACCGGTACCCGACCGATCCGGTCCCAGAGCGCTTCGGTGATCACGACCGGGGGCGCGAGGGCATCGGCGTCGGAGTCTCGCAGCCAGCGGCCTTCGAGGAGCTGCTCGCGGTGGATCTGCGAGTACAGCGGATCGATCAGGCGTGCGTTGACGTCGACGATGCCATCCGGCAGCTGCACGGGGACGGTCATGCCCTGCGCGATCCGCGCGGTGTGACTGAATCCGAATCGCTCCGAGACCCGTGCGAACCGCTCGTCGAAGCCATCGACGTCGACGGGCAGACCGTCGGCCGTGCTGACACCGACGACGAGCGTCGCGGCCCGTCCGCCCCACCGGTCCGACTGCTCCGCCTGGAATTGCCGCTGGTACTCCGAGAGCGCGACGACACCCGTGAGCGCTGCCACCGAGACCGCGATGCCGATCAGACTGAGCAGCACCCGCAGCTTGTGCACCCGGATCTCCGCCCATGCGTCGGAGAGGGCGCCGAGTATCCCGGTCATGAGGCCGTCTCCCGGCGCGTGGCCGGCACTGATGCCGACGGTACCGCCGCCAGATTCGACGGCACCGAGGCCGCCAGCGTCGACGCTTCGAAGGCGCGGGTGAGGTCGGCCGTCTCGAGCACGCCGGCGTCGAGACGATAGTGTCTGCGCGCGCGAGCCGCGACATGCAGGTCGTGAGTGATCGTCACGAGCGCCGCATCCGTCTCGGTCGCGACTTCGTCGAGAAGCGACATGACGGTGGCTCCCGTGTCGATGTCCAGAGCGCCGGTGGGCTCGTCGGCGAGGATCAGCACCGGGCGACGCACGAGCGCCCTGGCGATCGCCACCCGCTGCTGCTCGCCGCCGGAGAGCCGGTCGGCGATCTGCTCGATGCGGTGGCCGAGGCCGACCCGCTCGAGCATGTCGGCGGCGATCTGTCGGCGGTTCCAGAAAAGTCTTCCCTTGGCATGACCGAGCGGCATCATGACGTTGTCGAGTGCGGTGCGCCCGGGGAGCAGGTTGAACTGCTGGAACACGAAACCGACGTTGTCGCCGCGCAGACGATCCAGTCGCCCCGACCGCATGCGCCGCACCTCACGCCCTTCGAACGCGACGGTGCCGCTGGTGGGGGCGTCCAGCATCCCGAGGATGTTCAGAAGGGTCGATTTGCCGGAGCCGGAGCGCCCGACGATCGAGACGTGATCGCCGGCGCTCACGTCCAGCGTGATGCCCCGGAGGATCTCCAGCTCCGAGTCATCGGGCAGTCGCACGCTCTTGGTCACATCGGCCAGAGCGACGAGCGTCACCAGCTCGTCCCGCTGTCGCACTGCTCGACGCCCGGTGCGACCTCATAGCAGAACTCCTCCACCGGAGCGACGAAGCCGGGGACGAACTGCCTGATCGACTCGCCCTCTTCGAGACCGGACACGACCTCGACCATGGTGCCGTCGTTGACTCCGAGTGTCACCGGTCGCTCCGCCGGTTCGCTTCCGTCACCCGCATCCACCCAGACGTTTCCCGTGCCCGCACCGCCCTGCACCGCGGTGACCGGCACGACCAGCGCATCGTCGACCTGACCGAGCGCGAGGTCCATCGTCGCAGGGAGCCCTGCGAACACGACCTGATCGGTCGGAACCGCACAGCGCACACTCGCGGTTCCCTCCGTGCTCACCTGCACGCGCACCCCCGTGCATGTGAACGGCGCAGGTCCCCCGGTGATGCTCACGGATGCCTCGGCGGGCGCATTCACCAGTCGATACAGCTGCGCGGGTTCGACCGTCGCGAGCAGGTGGTATCGCGCCGGGGTGAGGGTGTAGCTCTCTGTTCCAGCCGAGGTGACCTGTCCCTTCACGAGGGCGACCTCCGACACGTCGCCCGCTTCGGCGGCGACGACGTCGATGTCCTTCTTCGGTTCGTCTTGCCTGATCGTGAAGAGCTTCTGGCCGGCCGCGACGGATGCCCCCTCTGCGACGTGGACCGCGAGGACCGTTCCATTGATCTCGTTGCGCACAGGGAACGAATCGTCTCGAGCGACGTTGCCGCTCAGGGTGAGCGCGTTCACGACGGAGCCGCGTTCGACCGGGATGACCGGATCGCTGATCGACGACTCCGGGCTGACCATCGCCTCGGTGCGGTCGGGGAAGAACGCGATCTTCACGAGTGCCGCCGCACATGCCCCGAACACGAGCACGAGAAGAAGAGGGAAGATCCAGCGTCGCCAGACGATCACGGCTGCCTTTCCGGCCGCGCCGCCTTGGCGCATCCGCGGTCAGCGTAGCCGGGATGCCCGAGGGACCGGAGCCCGGCAGGCGGCGTGTCTCAGCCGCCGTTCCGGTCTGATCGGGTCAGGCGCGCAGCGCCTCGTGCCGTACCACGAGCCAACCGGCGGGTACCGACAGTCGATCCGCGTGCTGCGCGCAGAGATCGTGCGCGTGCGGATGATTCGCCAGGCCGAGTGGGCCCAGCGCAGCCATCTGATCGCCGTAGTCGTAGGTGAGCGTCGCCACGGCTTCACGCGCGCAGCCGACCTTCGAGCAGAGTCTTGCGTCCATTCACGCCAGGTTACGGGCCCCTTCCCACGAGGGACGGATGCCGCGCCGCCCGGGCCCGCAGACTCGGCCTAGACTTTCGCTATGCCTCGTCGTCCCCGCACCTCCGCCGCTCCGCGCCGCGGTGCTCGACACGGGCGCCATGGCCGTCTGGGACGCAGCGAGGTCGTGCGTCCTCCCCTGGCACCGCTCGACGGTCGTATCGACCGGTTCGACCTCACCGTGGGCACGGCCGTGGAGTTCCTCCGAGGCACCTGGCCGGAACTGCAGGAGGTGCGGTTCGAGATCGGCGCGATGCCGGCGTTCGAGGCGACGGACGAGGTTCCGCGATGGCACCTCGATCACGAGAAGCAGCGAATCGTGCTCTTCCGGCTCCCGATCGAGCGGCTGCTCCCCCCTGGTCACGACGACGGCGCCCACCGACGGATGGCCATCGAGAGCGCCGTGTTCCGGGCCGCTGCTGAGTACGTCGGACGCGAGCCCTGGGACCTCGGCGGCCACGACCACTGAGTTCGAGCCGTCGTCTCAGCGCTGCCCGCGCCTCAGGGATAGACGGTGATGCTCTGCTGGGCTCCCGCCGAGGGCCACACCGGCCAGACGGCGAGCGCCCCAGTGGCCGTCATCGCGACGGACGCGTGCACAGGACCCGAGGTCGACAGGGCGTACACCGTGCGCTCCGTCACCGGCACCGACGCGGACGACCCCGCAGGAACCGTCACCTCGATGGGCTCTCCGCCGTCTACAGGGGTCAGCTGCACGGTGGAATCGGAGTCCTCGTTGTTCACGAGCACGACCTGGGGCGACGGACCGGCCGGGATCGACACATAGACGTCGTCCTCGATCTCCGGCGCAGGCAACGCCCAGGCGAAGTCGGTCTGCGGCCCCGCCCCGTCCTGCTGCCGCACGGCGGCCAGCACAGGAGCATCGGACTCGATCCGCGCCGTGTACTCTCCAGGCGCGAGCGTCGAGAGCGAGAGCTCGGTCGGAACGTCGGCCGTGAGCGGCACTTCGAGTTCCGCAGCGGCAGCTGCGGAACCGAGCTTGCTCAGGGTCACCACCGCCTCGGCATCGACGTCCGGAGAGAGCAGCCGCACGACCGCCATGTCGGAGTTGTCGCCCTCGTTCTCGAACACCTGGATCCCCGGGATGACGGGATTGCGCTGCGGTGCAGCGACAGCATCCTGCAGATCGGCACCCGCAGGGTCGAGCGTCCGCGTGAGCGACGACTGCAGCACTGCGCGCACCGGCGAACCGGTGGCGGTCACCTTGACGATCGGATAATCGGACCCGACCGCGATCGAGGTCAGCGGAAGGGCGATCTGCGACTCGGCCGGAACGATCACGGTGCTCGATGCGCGGACCGACCCGTACAGGCCGAGAGCGACGGTCGAGGGCACGACGCCGGGGTTGGTGAGGACGATGAGGTCCTCCGTGCCGGTGGCGACGGTGCCGCCGACGAGCCAGGACTCGAGGCCGGCGGGTCGACACGGAGCGGCGGCGAGACCGAAGAGGTCGTCCTCGGCGAGCGAGAACGACTCGGTGGCGCCGAGCAGCGGCGCTTCTCGGTCTTCGACTGCTCCGACCAGACGCTGGGCCGAACCTCCGTCGGCGAGGTCCTTCGCCGGCAGAGGGCTCGATTCCGGACGCCCGGACGACCCCTGAGCGGTCAGGCGCGGCTCCGCCGCGGAAACCATCTCGAGCGACTTCGAGGGGTTGCGCCCGATCGCGCGGAAGTCGCCGTTGCAGACGAGCACCGTGTCCCCGGGAAGAGGCGTGACGTCGGCCTGCGCGGGCTCATGCGTGATGGCGGGCCACGGCGCCGTCACCGCGAGCACGGTCCCGATGACGCACGCCGCGGCGACGACCGCGCCGGTCAGGACTCGAGCGCCGGTGGCGGCCACCCGGAATGCGCGGTTGGTGCTCATCGTCGCGGCTCCTCGTCGTGGTGGGGTCCGTCATCGGGGTGAAGTCCTTCATCGGGCGTGCCCTCTGAGCCCTCCGCCGCGGGGTCCGCAGCCGACACCTCTGCAGTGGAGTCTCCGTCGACGGTCTCCGGGGAATCCGCGCCGGCAGGTTCGCCGACGGCCGAGTCGACGGCATCCGCTTCTTCATCCGGTTCGGCTGGAGTCTCCGGCACAGTGTCCGGGACCACCGACGAATCATGCTCGTCGCGGTCTTCCGGGTGCCTGGGCAGCACGAGGGGCTCCTCCGCCGCTCGCCCGACGATGCGCGACTTGGCGCGGGCCGCGCGTCGAGACGCACGCGTCGGCACCGACAGCAGGAGCGCGGCGAACACGAGAACCAGCTGGAGCGTGATCACCAGGCGCGCAGTCGCCTCCTGGGCTGCGGAGAGCGAAGCGCGCGGCGATGCCTCCGCTTCGAGCCGATAGAGGACGCCGCGATCCGTGGTCCCCGCCTGGACGAAGCCCGCGCGCTGATCGAGTGATGTCACAGCCACGGTGCGCAGCGTGCGCGCGCGGTCCGACTCGTCGTCGGACACCTTCGCCAGGAGCACGTACGAGATGCCCTGCTCCCCGAGTTCCGCCGCGGCATCGAAGTCGCGCGCCGAGAGCAGGTCGACCGCGAGGATCGTGAGGTCGGTGCCTCGCAGCTCGGTCGCCGTCGACAGGATCGTCGTCTGCGCGCTCAGTGTCTCGCTCCCACCCCACGCCACCTCGGTCGCGAGCCCACCGTCGTTCTGCGGTGTGAGTACCAACGTGCCGACGGGCCGATCTGCGCCCGCCTGTGCGGCGACGTACGCCGGCAGCGTCGAGGCGGGGCCGTCGCGGAGCGCCGAGGACTCGGAGTGGAACGCGGAGAGCGACGGGACGGCGCACACCGCGATCGCGAGGCCCGCGACGGCGGCACTCAGAACGCGCACGCGCGGGATCGTGAGCGCGGTGTCGAGAGTCACGAGCGCTGCCCCCGTCACGCCGATCCACGCGAGGCTCAAGCCGGTGCCCGGCCAGATCGCGACAGGCACGCCCTGGGCGAAGGAGACGGTCACGCCGACGGCGAGGAATGCGGTGGCGAGGCCGGAGAGGGCGACGACGAGGAGGGTGATGCCTGCCCGCCAGCGAGGCGCGACGGCCGAGACGAGAGCCAGCAGCGCCAGTGGTGCGAGCAGCAGCGCGACCCAGGGTGCCATCTCCAGCCCGAGCCAGGACGTCCAGCCCGCCATACCTTCCGAGGGGAAGCCTGAGGCCAGCGCGAGCCGACCGGCGGCATCCGCCGTCGCCTGAGGACCCGCCCAGATGTATCCGGGATCGGCGAGCACGGCGATGAGGCTGCCGTGACGCAATTGCCAGAGCACGAGAGGTGCGAAGAGAGCGATGGCGGGCACCGGCACCCACAGCAGGCGGATCGCTCCGCGGATGCGTGCACCGGCGAGCGTGATGCCGAGTGCGACGACCCAGAGCAGCAGGAGTGCGGGCGCGAGCGAAGGGGCGCACGCTGTCACGGCGGCGAACAGGAGCGATGCCGCCCCGGCCGCGCCCCATGAGCGATGCGCGACGACCGCAGCGTGGAAGAGCCATGGGAGGAGCAGGTGCACCAGCACGCCCGTGGGACGACCGTCGACCAGTGCGGTGAGGAAGGTGGGGGCGAGTGCCCACACGATTCCGGCGAAGATGCGGAGACCTGCTCGGTCGGTGACCCGAGTGGCGGCGAACCATCCGCCGAGCACGGCGAGCGGCAACGCGAGGACCCAGAGCAGCACGAGAGAGAAAGAGGGGGCTCCCGGCCATAGGGATCCGAGAACGGCGATCACCGCGGCGAAGGGATCGGCAGGACCCACCACCCCGGCGCCGAGTCCGCGCAGCCCCCAGGCCGCGTCGCTCCATAGCGCTTCGACGGTCGCCCGCAACGGCAGGAGCCCCCCGCCGCCCAGGACGGGCCACGCGAGGACGGTGGTGAACGTGGCGATGCTCACGACGAGCGCTGCGAGCACGGCCCAGGCACCCCCACCCGAGAAGAACCGGAGCTCGCTGACGGCTCCACCTTCACTGCCGTGCCCGTCGTCGAGGCGCCGGCGCAGGTCAGAGCTGCTCACGCGGAGCGGTGCGATGCTCGACCAGCTGGACGTGCGGAACGCGCGGATGCTGCCGCGTGAGCGGGCGATCGCCGCGAAGCGGAACATCGCGGTCACCGCGGCGCCCCATTCCGGAGCCACCGCCTCAGGGCGCTTGCCGACGAGGTGCGTCACCGATCGCCAGAGTGCGAGCGGGAGGAGTGTGAGCCAGTGCAGCGGCACGGCGACCGCGGGTGCGTAGGCGAGGCGACGATGCAGTTGGGCGAGCCTCGTCGCGAACGCGCGCTTGCTGCGACCATGCGGCAGAGCGCCGGGGCCGTCCGGTGAGACCGAGATCCGAGCCGAGGGCGCGAGCACCACGCGTCCGCCGCCGAGCCGAGCGCGAACGCCGAGGTCCAGTCCCAGGTCTGCTCCGGGAAGCGCAGGGTCCGGCCTGAGGGCATCGCGCACCTCGCCGCGGACCAGCATCCCTCGGATGTCCGCTCCGAGCGCGTCGTCGGTACCGTCGTGCTGTCCCTGGTCGAGCTCGCCCGCGGCGAGTTCGACCGTGCGGCCGAGGGTGGTCATGCTCACGCCCAAAGAGACGATCTCACGATCGTTGTCGGTCTGCACGAGCTTGGGGGCGACGATCGCGGCCGACGGGGAGCGCTCGAGGGTTCCCACGAGTCTTTCGAGTGCGCGCTCATGGGGCGCCGTGTCCTGCGCGAGCAGCCAGACCGCACTCCCCTCGAGGACGCGCGGGCGGGCGAGTTCGACAGCGTCGGCGAACGACGTGCCGCTGCGCGCCTGGATGATCCCCTCGACCGCTGCCGCCACCGTCTCGCTCTCACGTGCCGATGCGGCATCACCGCACATCACCAGCGTGATCGCCGCCGGCGGAGCGGTCTGGGATCGCAGAGCGTCCAGTGTGCGGAGCAGTTGCGCACGGGCGGAGGAACCGGGGCGCGCGACGATGATTGCATGAACTCGGGCTGGCATGACCTGGTCAGCCTATGCGCGCCGCGGTATTCCGCGGACCAGCGGCCCCGGCGTGGCCGCGAAGCCATGAGCGAAGCATGCATCCCGTCGGAGACGGCAACGGCGCCGCACCTCGACCGTGGTCAGGATGCGGCGCCGATGAAGATCGTCAGCTTGCGCGGCGCTTGAGCTTGCGGCGCTCGCGCTCCGACAGCCCGCCCCAGATTCCGAACCGCTCGTCGTTGTTGAGCGCATATTCGAGGCATTCACCGCGGACATCGCACGAGGTGCAGATGCGCTTGGCGTCGCGAGTCGAACCGCCCTTCTCCGGGAAGAACGCCTCGGGATCGGTCTGCGAGCAAAGCGCGTCGCTCTGCCAGGCAAGAGCGTTCTCGTCGTCGGCCTCGGCCTTCCGAACCCCGGGAACACCGAGGTTGATCGGATCGACGAACCAGTTCTCCGGTACGTCTGAACGGTAACCCGTCATCTCGCTCTCCAACCCCTGTATTCCGCCCCCTCGGCGGGCCGTGCTCAACTAATTACACCCGTGTCATTCCCATCGGTCAAGTCGCGGATCGTAAACCCTCAATCAGGTCTTGAAGGTTCTTGAGCCTCGTACGGCGTGTCGCGCCGGCGTCCGAGGCTCAGCCCACAGCGCCGGAATCAGCCGGAGATGCGATGAACGCCTCCCCCTGACCCGACAGGCTCAACTGCCCCTCGTCGGGCGTCGCGAAAGCCACCGTGCCGATCGGGACGATCAGCATGCCGCCGCCCGCGCCGCGGACCTCGACGCGGCCGGCCGTGGCGAGCACCATGGTCGGCCCGCTGACGTCGACCGACACCGCCTCGCCGTTCAGAGCGACGCGGCTCAGTGCGAAGTCCCTTACCGGCACCGGGTATTCGGTGATCGCACCGACCTCGGTCGGGCGGAGCACCGGCACTTCTCCGGTCGTCGTGTCGAGGATCGAGAGCAGTTCGGGCACATCGATCCGCTTCGGGGTCAGCCCGCCGCGCAGCACGTTGTCGCTCGCCGCCATGATCTCGACCCCGAGGCCCGAGATGTAGGCGTGCAGGAGACCCGCTCGGAGGAAGACCCCCTCACCACGGCGGAGCACCACGTGATTCATGAGCAGAGCGACCACGACGCCGGGGTCGCCCTGGTACGTATCCGCGATCTCGGCCACAGCCCGCAGCGTGGTGTCCCATTCCCCCGCATCCGAGTCGGCCGCGGCGCGTACCGAGGCGATGACGTCGTCGACCACGGCCTGCGCGTCACCGGACAGCAGCCAGCCGATCGTGTCGCGGAGCACGTCTCCGTCGGCGCCGAGTCGAGACGCGAGTTCTGCCACGCCCGCACTGTCACCCAGTGCCGTCAGCAGGCGCCGGGTATCGGCGAGGGGACGGAGTCCGCTCAGGGACTCGAAGCGCTCGCTCAGCGCGACGATCAACTCGGGCTTGTGGTTGTCGTCACGGTAGTTGCGGTTCGGGTCGTCGGCGCCGAGGTGGGCCTCTCGCGCCCATCCGGCCCTGGCCTGCTCGATGGTCGGGTGCACCTGGATCGACAACGGAGAGGCCGCAGCCAGCAGCTTGAGCAGGTAGGGCAGCGACCCGCCCGTGACGGCGTCGAGTGTTCCGCCGCCCTGCACGTCTGCCGGATCCCCCGGGTGGTCTCCGAACCAGACCTCGGCCTCAGGGCCGCCTGCGGGAACGCGACCTTCGAGGTCGGCGAGGAGCGTCGGCGATCCCCAGGCGTAGTCGCGGGGCACGTTGGAGAGACTGAGCAGCATGCCACCAGAGTATTGGCACCGGAACCCGCCGTGCCACGAGCGCACGATCAGGTGCTCTGCGAGCTGTGCGCTGTAGCCTGAACGCGATGGCGCACTACACGAAGCATCCGGTGGCCGCCCCGCCCACCGCGCCCGAGCGCGAGTCGACGGGGCATCTTCTGCTGCGCGGATACATCATCCTCGTCCTGTTCGTGACGTTCGCGCACTCGGCGGTGTACAACCTGCTGGGCGAGATCGGTGCAGCGATCACGCTGGTCGTGTTCCTGCTCTCCACGCTCGGCATCGGCGTCCCGATGATCGCCCGTAAGCGTCCGCACGCCTTCGCCTGGCGGCGCCTGCCCTGGGCAGCGACCGCATACACCGTCGTCGCACTGCTCTCGGTCGCCTGGTCGCAGTGGCCTGGGGCGACGATCATCACGTGGGTGCTGCTGGCGACCGTGACAGTGAACGCGTTGTTCATCGTGCACGTCCTCACCTGGCACGAGATCGTCCGAGCCCTCGCCTCGGCGTTCAAGTGGATCCTCGGCCTGTCGCTCGCGATCGAGCTGTGGGTGGCGCTCGTCGTGCACGGACCGATCCTGCCGAACTTCTTCGTGCGCCCCGAGGGCGAGACGAACGCGCACTGGTACTGGGTGCGCGGCAACCTCCTCGACGGTGGCCGCATCCAGGGCATCGTGGGCAACTCCAACCTGCTCGCGATCATCTGCCTGTTCGCGATCCTCACCTTCGGCGTGCTGTTCGCCGCGCGCACGCGCTGGCGGACGACTCTCGCGCTGTGGGCCCTGCTCGCCGCGTACTTCCTGCTCAGGGCCGGATCCGCGACGGCATACGCGTGCGCCGCGGCAGCGGCGGTGGTTCTCGTGGTCGCGCTGCTGATGCGCCGCACGAAGACCCCCGGAGCACGCACCAGGCTCTATGTGCTCTTCATCGGCGGGGCTGCGGTCATCGGCACAGCCGTCTGGCTGCTGCGCGAGCCGCTGTTCGCGCTGCTCGGCCGAAGTGCGGATCTGACGGGCCGATCCGACAAGATCTGGGACAAGGTCCTCGAGCGCGCGGCCGAGCATCCGCTCTTCGGCAACGGTTTCTCGAGCCCGTGGGTGCCCTTCGATCCCGCCTTCGCCGGATGGATCGAGGACCACGGGATCACGGTGTTCCATGCGCACAACATGTGGCTCGACGTGCTGATGCAGCTCGGCGCGCTCGGGGTGGTGCTGGTCGCACTCGCGTACCTCAGCCTGCTGTGGCGCTCTTGGTTCTTCGCCATCGACCGGCCTCGGTGGGATCTCCAGTCCGATCGCTCCTACTCGGCGATCACCCTGCTGCCGAGCCTGTTCACCATCGTCCTTCTCGTGCAGGGACTCACCGAGTCGACGCCCATCATGCTGTGGGGCTGGATGCTGCTGGTCCTGCTGTCGTTCAAGATCAAGGCCGTACCGCTCGTCGGAGTCGGTGAGCGCGAGCGCGTGATCGAGCGTGGCGAGAGAAGTCGGCGGGTTCCGTGACCTTCGGACGCCGTGTGGCGGATCTTCTCGGATCAGCCGAGTTCGCCCGCGCCTACACGATCGCCGTGCTGACGGCGGTCTTCGCGGCGTTCACGATCGAGCGCGCGGCGTCCCCGGTGACGCTCGCCACGGTCGTCGCGGCGCTCTGCGCGCTCGGCGCCTGCATCCTGTGGGTCAGACGCGAAGAGCTCTCCCTGCTGCGGATCGCCCCGTCGTCGCTGCTGGCATTCCTCGGCTGGGCGGCCGTCAGCGTCTTCTGGTCGACCGACAAGTCCGATACCGCTCTCGGATGGCTGGAGCTTTTCGGCTTCGCGTTCCTCGCCATCACCGTGGGACACATCCGCGACACTCTGCAGACGGTGCGGGCGCTGGGCGACACGCTGCGATTGCTCCTTATCGTCTCCCTCGCCCTCGAGATCCTCTCGGGTGTGCTTCTGGACACTCCGTTCACCTTCCTCGGGATCGAGGGGCAGCTGGCCGTCGGCGGCCCCGTGCAGGGCATCTTCGGCAGCCGCAACATGCTGGGCTTCGTCACCGTGATCGCCCTGATCACGTTCGTCGTCGAGTGGCGTTCGCAGTCCCTGACGGCACGCATCGCCATCCCGTCGATCGCGTTGGCGAGCCTCCTCGCGTTCTTCTCCTCCTCCCCCATGGTCCTGGTCCTCGCCGCGGCCGTCGGCGTCGTGGCCGTGGCCCTCACGATCGTGCGGCACGCGCCCGCCGAGCGACGGACGATCGTGCAAAGGGTGCTCGGAGTGCTCGTCGCGCTGGCGCTGGCCGCGGCATTCGCTCTTCGGCACGTCATCATCGCGCTGCTCGACGCAGGATCCGACTTCTCGGTCAGGGCGACCCTGTGGAACACGATCCTCGACTTCGTCGCCCTCAAGCCGGTCGAGGGGTGGGGCTGGTTCGGCTCCTGGGCGCGCGGCGAGTATCCCTTCACCTACATCAACTTCCTGCTCGACGACCACCATCAGAGCGCGCTCAACGCGTACTTCGACGTGCTTCTGCAGCTCGGCACAGCCGGACTCGTGCTCTTCCTGCTGTTCGGCGGCATCGCCACCATCCGCTCCTGGCTCGTCGCGAGCGTGCGGCGCTCCGTCGTGTACGCATGGACGCCGCTGATGCTGGTCACGCTCGCTGTGGAGTCGATGTTCGAGAGCTTCACCCTCGTGGGCGCCGGTTGGTTCATGCTGGTGCTCTGCGCCTTGCGAGCGGGCCAGACGCGGTCCTGGAGAGAGAGCATCGACGCGGCGCACACCGGGGCGATCCCGACCCTGCGGCCTCAGGCCTGAGGGGTGGGGTCAGAGGGACCGCAACTTGATCGCCCACGCGAGTGCGTCCCTGACACCGTCATCGACCGAACGCTGCGCCCTCCAGTCGAGGATCTGGTCGGCGAGGTCGACCACGGCGAAGGCACCTGCTTGGTCTCCCGGCCTGCGCGGAGACTCCTCGACCGACAGGACGCTCCCGGTGACACGCTCGAAGGACGCGACCAACTCGCGCACAGTCACCCCGTCACCCGTGCCGAGATTGATCACCCGGTACGGTTTGGCCTCCGTGACGACGTCGTCGAATCTCTCGAGCGCCGCGACATGCGCAAGTGCCAGATCCCAGACGTGAATGTAGTCACGCAGTCCCGAGCCGTCACGTGTGGGCCAATCGGTGCCCGTGATCGTAAATGCCGTGCCGTTCGCATGCGCTGTCAGGATCTTTCCCAGCGCATGACTCGGAACAGGGTTCTGAAGTCCGGTTCGCAGCCGGGGATCCGCGCCGATCGGGTTGAAATAACGCAGCGCGATAGCCCGCAGATCGCCGGCTTCCGCGGCGTCGCTGAGAATCTGCTCCACCATCGCTTTGGTCGTCGCATAGGGGCTCCCCGGCGCGACGGCAGCCGTCTCGTCCACTCCGCCACCGCCCTCCCCCGCGTAGACAGCGGCGGATGAGCTGAACACGACGCGGTCGATCCCAGCGTCGCACAGCTGCTGCAGCAATACGATCGTCTTGCCGACGTTCGCGTGATAGTACCCGAGAGGGTCGCTGACCGATTCGGGGACCACCGTGCGCGCAGCGCAATGGACGACCGCGTCGATGTCGGGGTGTCGCTCGAGCAGTCGTCCGAGCACATCCGGATCGGCGATGTCACCCTCGAAGAGGTTTCTGTCCGCTCCGAACGTGCGCAGTCCCGTCGAGAGATCGTCGAGGAGAACGACCTCGTGTCCGGCTTCGATGCAAGCCGTGCCGATCGTGGACCCGATGTATCCGGCTCCGCCGGTGATCAAAACCTTCATCGGCGTCAGTCTACAGATCGGGTCGCGCTTTTCCCGGGGCCCGCTCACGAGGTCCTTCAGGGTGCGGAGGGTAGGCTACTGACTGCTCGTACCGTCACGCGCACCCTCCGCCGGGAGGCTCGTGATACCAACATCGGAGAAACATCCCGTGGCTTTCGTCCTACAGAACGTCGTCTTCCCGCTCGATCGTGACCCCGACCTTCTGCCTCTGTACGCAGATCCCGAAACATGGTCGGTCATCGAGGACGAACCAGTGCGTGTGTCCAATCGCGCGCACCTGGGCAACATCCTCGGCCGACACCGCGCCCGTATCGTGGCAGGCCGTCGCGTGTCGCTCGGAACTTACTTCAACGCCTTCCCTGCCTCATACTGGCAGCACTGGACAAGTGTGCGCGATGTCCGTCTGACCGTGCACACCACAGGCCCCGCGACGATCCTGGTGTACCGCTCGAACGGCAGCGGCATCCGTCAGCGCGTGGCTACCCGAGAGGTGACGGGCGACGCGACCACCTCGTTCGATCTGGAGCTGACGCAGTACAGCGACGGCGGCTGGATCTGGTTCGACGTCGTGGCCGACGAGAAGAGTGCCGTGCTCGAGGGCGCACAATGGACGACCGATCAGGAGCCCGCGCGTGCCGGAAAGGCCTCCCTCGGGATCACGACCTACAACAAGCCCGACTACTGCGTCGAGACGCTCCGGGCCCTGGCCTCCTCTCCCGATGCCCTCGAGTTCGTCGATCGGATCTTCCTCATCGATCAGGGGACGAAGATCGTCGCCGACGAAGAGGGCTTCGATGATGTCGCGGAGCGTCTCGGCGACACTCTGCAAGTGATTCGCCAACCCAACCTCGGTGGTTCCGGAGGGTTCGCCCGTGCCATGCAGGAGACTCTGAAGCGTCCGGAGAGCGACTTCGTGCAGCTCCTCGACGATGACGTACGCCTTGAGCCCGAATCGCTCCGCCGATCGATCGTGTTCGGCCAGTTCGCCACATCACCGGTGCTGGTGGGCGGACACATGTTCGATCTTCTCGACCGTCCGAAGCTGCACGGTTGGGCCGAGGTCGTCGACGAAGCGCCGTTCATGTGGCGCAATCTCTATCAGGAGAAGATGCCGCACGATTTCGGCGTCGCCAACCTGCGGCAGTCGACGCTGCTCCACATGCGCATGGACTCGGACTACAACGGATGGTGGATGTGTCTCATCCCGGTCGATGCGATCCGCGAGGTCGGTCTCGCCCTGCCCGCCTTCATCAAGTGGGACGACGCGGAGTTCTGTCTCCGTGCCGGCGAGGCGGGCTTTCCGACGGTGTCGATGCCCGGCGTAGCGCTCTGGCACGTGTCGTGGGTCAACAAGGATGACACGATCGACTGGCAGGCGTACTTCCATGCGCGCAATCGCATCGTCGCCGGTCTGCTGCACTCCGGAGCTGCCCGCGGCGGACGCTTGCTGAAGCACAGCCGCCGCGTCGATCTCAAGCACCTGATGATGATGCAGTACTACCCTGTCGCGCTCCGCGCGAGGGCTCTGCACGACGTCCTGTCGGGACCTGCCCACATGAGACGAAACCTGGCGACCTCCATGCCGGCGGCGCGAGCGCTGGCGGCCGACTACCCGGAGACCGTGGTGCATCGCGATCCGTCGAGAGTGCTGCACGCACGTCGTGGACGACAGGTCTACAAGCAGCTCTCGAAGAACGACTTCGACAACCCTAAAGGCATGCGTCTGCGTTGGTTCACACTTTCGACGCTCGCCTCGCACTGGCTGCGTCGGCCAGATCACGCCAATGTGACCCAGCCCGAAGTCGAGTTCGGCAAGGAGGACGCACACTGGTGGCGGGTGCCTGCGTTCGACAGCGCGCTCGTTAGCGCCGCGGACGGATCGGGGAAGAACATCTACACTCGCGATCGCGTCAAGTTTCGACGCATGCTCCGCGAGTCGATCCGTCTTCACTCTCAGCTGAGACGACGGTGGCCGGAGTTGCAGCGTGAGTATCGCGAGGCTCTCCCGGAACTCGTCTCTCCCGCTTCCTGGCAGAAGATCTTCGAGGAGAAGGCATGACCGCGGCGCCCACTGCATTCGATCCGGCAACGGCGAGCATCGTGATCGTGACGTTCAACCGATCGCACCTGCTCACGGGACTCCTCGAAAGCATCACGTCCATGACGCCGAAGCCCGGTCGCGTCGTGATCATCGACAATGCGTCGGCGGACGACACGACCGAGGTGGTCGAGTCGTTCAGGTCACGACTCGGGACGGAGCTCGTCTATCGACGTCTGGAGACCAACACCGGAGGCTCCGGAGGCTTCAGCGAGGGCATGCGCACCGCGTACGAGCTCGGGTCCGAGTGGATCTGGATGATGGACGACGACGTCGAAGTGTTGCCGGACGGCCTCGCGAAGATGGGCAAGTGGGCTCCGCGCTTCAAGAGCATCCAGGGACGCCGCTACGACTACGACGGCAGTGAGTTCTACTGGCAGTACCGCATCGCCGAGCGAATGGGGATCCCGATCCCCTTCGCTCCGTCGGGTTTCGACGCCTCCGGCTACAAAGAGATGAACAGCGGGTGCTTCGAGGGCATGTTCATCCACCGTTCGATCGTCACGCAGATCGGTCTCCCCGACCACCGCTTCTTCATCTACTGGGATGACCAGATGTATGGGTGGCTCGCCTCCCGCAAGACCACCGCGGTGATCGTCGACGAGTTCGTTCTGCGACGCACTCGTGAGATCAAGCAGTGGGACATGGGCATCCGGCACATGAACGCGTCGAGCAACGCCTACCGCTTCTACATCATGCGGAACCGGGCGTACATCAAGCACTACTACCGCGTGCACGGCACCTACAACCCCGTGCTTTTCGGACTCGGAACTGGGATGACCTTCGCCAAGGAGATAATCCGCCTGTTCTTCGTCGAGCGGACCGTGCGAGGCACGAGCAACCTGTTCCGCGGGCTGAAGGAGGGTGGCAGGATCAGCCGCGACCGCTCCTGGCAGCCGATGGCACCCCTGGAGGCCTGAGCACTATGTCGGACGATGTACAGCGGTCCGAGTCGGGCTGGGCGCCACTGCCGCCGAACTTGAGTAACCGTGGACGCATCGGGCTCATCGTCGGTCTCATCGTCGCCGCTTTCGTCATCGCCGGTGTGCTGCTTTTCCTGCTCATCCCGCGCGGCGCTGCCCCCGACCCCGCAGCGAGCAGGACCCCCATTCCCACCGAATCGCCGATGGCCACATCGACACCGTCTCCGACAGCATCACCGAGCTCGACAGAAGAGCCGGCAGAACCTCCCGTGCAGACCGAGGCTCCCCCTGCCGTCGACCCGAGCGTGGAGACGTTCCGCGGACAGGTCAGCGGATGGCTCGGTGATGCGGGGCGCGGATTGGAGCTCCTCGCCGGGCTGAGCGGACAGGATGCCGCGTCCGTAGCGCTGACGCTCGAGGAGGACGCGCAGAGACTCTCGGACGTCCAGGCGCCCTCGTCGATCGCGGCACCGTGGCGCGACGGCGTGGGATCGTACGCGCAATCGCTCGCAGACCTCCGTTCGGCCATCGACCGAGGCGCCGACACCGCTGCTGCGCGGTCCACCGCGCAGTCAGCGCTGCAGAACGTGCGGGCGATCGTCGGACTGTGACACGACGCATCGGCCCCTCAGAAGGTCAGACCGCGCCGTTTCACTCGTTGTAGTCCTGATTGTACCGGTCGAGAACGTCGGCGATCGGTGCATCCAGAACGAGCGATCCCTTGTCGAGGTAGAGGCCTCGGGTGCAGAACCGCCGCAGGTCGCGTTCGTTGTGGCTGACGAAGAAAAGCGTCCTTCCCTCGGCGAGGAGTTCGTCGATGCGCTGGTAGCACTTGTTCCGGAACGCCTTGTCGCCGACCGCGAGCACTTCGTCGACCAGGAGGATCGGCTCGTCTAGCTGCGAGACCACCGAGAACGCGAGCCTCACCTTCATCCCGTTCGAGAGGTGCTTGTACGGAGTGTCTTCGAAGCCTGCCAGCTCCGCGAAGCCGATGATGCCGTCGTAGCGCCGCGAGACCTCATCGCGGGACATCCCGTGGAGCCCGGCGGTCAGACGGACGTTCTCGCGCACGGTGAGGTCTCCGACGAAACCTCCCGTGATCTCGATGAGGGGTGCGACGCCTCCGTTCACTGCGACCGTGCCCTCATCGGCGAGCAGCACTCCCGCGACGAGGCGGAGGAGGGTCGACTTCCCCTGGCCGTTGCGACCGACGACGCCGATCGACTCGCCCGCCTGAACCGAGAAGGTGACATCCCGCAGCGCCCAGAACTCGCCGGGACGAGACCGGCGAGAAGAACCCGCGAACAGGTCCTTGAAACTGCGCCGGCCCCTCCGGTTGCGTCGGAATCGGACTCCCAGTCCGGATACGTCGATTGCCGCGGACATCAGGGCTCCTCCCCCGTCGAATGGATGGCGATCGCTGCGAGCGAGAGAGCATCGCTCAGAGTGCCGTCGCGCACGAGTCCGGCGATGTCGACGACACGGACCCATCTCTGATCGCTGATCTCCCCGTCCGGGGCGGAGCGCCGTTCGCGATCGTCGACGGCGCAGGCGACGACGACCACTCGCTGAGGGAATACCGATGAGTCGGTGATGAAGCCACCGAGTTCCCTCGCCGAGGCCGCGTGCAGCCCCGTCTCCTCACGCAGTTCACGGAGGGCTGTCTCGGACGCCGTCTCGCCGGGCTCGCCCATGCCTCTGGGCAGCTCCCACAGCACGCGTTCCGCTGCTGGCCGCTCGCTCTGGACGAGAAGGATCTCATCACTGTGCACGGCGATGACGACAGCGCCCGCGCGCCCCTCGGCGACGACCAGTCGATGGTGACGATACGGGCTGCCGTCGCCGGCGAACCGTTCGACGACCTCAAGGGTGATCGGGACCCCGTGCTCGCTCGAATACACGGGCGTGAACCCCGCCGTCATGATCGTCCCTCACGGTGGAGCACGAGAATCACGCGACGGTCCGGCTTGATGAGCGCGATCAGTGCCTTGAGAGCATCGAACGGTACGGTCGTCGCGATGGCCGCGGCGAAGGCCACCCACGTCCAGGGGTTATCTGCGCCGCCGATCTGGAGCACGGGCAAGGCCAGCGCGACCACGGCTGCGGCGGCGAACAGCTTGAGAGCGGATCCCAAGAGAATTCCCGGGCGACTCGGCGCGGAGGACACCTGCGTGGCCGAGAAGGCAAGATTCCGCATACGCCACCGCGTGGGCTTCGCCTGCAGATCATCGCGCTGACGGGCGGTCGCGTCCCAGGCGACGGCGATCGTGGTGGGGTTGGACTCGCGCGCCCAGGTCATGAGAGCGGCGGAGACCTCCAGGTCGACATCGCCTGTGCGCCTGATCGGCGCATGCTTCGCACGGGATTCGAAGCTGACCCAGTCGGCGGCGGCGCTCTCCGCGATGAGGCGAAGATAGGCGTCGTTCCACCAGCGCCGAACTCCGTCGCGGTCGGCGTCGTTCCAGGGGAGCGCGTCGATCACGGCCAGCGCGGTGCTCCTGCGCCTTATCTCGCCGAGATTCGCGTCGCGCAGCTGTTGAAGATGGTCTGGGGTGGGCACCCGCGCCGCGCCGATCGGCATCGGAGCCAGTGGTCCGTCTTGCCGCTCATAGCGGATGAGCCCCTGGTCGACGTATCGAAGCCAGTCGTCCCACGTCTGTCGCACGTCGGCGGGGATATCATCGCCGGCGGGAGGCCGTCGAAGCGACCAGAGAAAATCGTGGTCGGCGAGCCGGGCATCCAATCCTGCCCTCAGAGAATCGTGGCGACCGGTGACGACCAGTGGATAGCGCGATTGTGACCCACCCAGCTCGCGGAGAACCCCTGCCGGCCCGAGCGTCATGAAGTACTCGCCGTCGAGGAGCATCGCATCCGTGACGAGCACCTCGCCGGAGATCAGCATCGCGATCCGCAGCATCCCCGTGAGCTCTGTGATCGCTTGACGCGCATCACCTGTGAAGCGGTCGCGCTGTGCGGGGGAATCCAGCTCCGAGATGAGCATGCGGGAGGCCGCCGACATCACAGCTCCTTCAGCACGGGGCGTTCGAGCGAACGGAACGTCCAGCTGCCGAGGGCGAGGATGCCGAAGCACATGATCGCACTGATGAGCACAGGGATCGGCTCCCACAGCTCGGGGAAGAACCCCACGCGGTACAGCGTGAAGATGCCGGCGAGCGGGTTGAACGCTCCGATCGTGTCGAACGGCGCCGGAAGGTCGTTGAAGCTGTAGATGATCGGTGATGCATAAAAGAGAGCGCGAAGGATGAGCGCTGTCGTGCGCTCGAGATCTGCGTAGAGGACGCACAGCGGGGCCACGAGCAGTCCGAGCCCGACCAGCAGCACGACCTGAAGCACGACAGCCACCGGGAACCACAGCAGCGACCAGCTCACCGTCGCCCCACTGAAGACCGCGAAGAGCACGAGGACAGGCATCGAGAACAGGAACTCGATCCCCTTGCTCAACACGATCCGGTTGACCCAGATCGAACGCGGGATCGCCGTCGATCGCACCAGCCGTGAGTCCTTGCGGAACGCTCTCGTGAAGTCGGAGACCGAGGTGTTGAACCACACCCACGGAAGCAGAGCGACGATCAGGAAGACGATGTACGGGTCCTCGCCGACGCTCCGGTGGAAGACCTGAGTGAAGACGAACCAGTAGATCGCACTCATCACCAACGGATCGAGCACCGACCAGAGGTACCCGAGGAAGCTCGTGGCGTAGCGGACCTTCAGGTCTCGGGCCGAGAGCAGCCACAGAGAATGCACATAGCGCCGGGGCGTCCCGGGCGCCCCGACAGCAGCGTGACTCACGATGTCGAGTCTACGAGAGCGAGTTGTTCCAGAGCGACAGCGCCGAGCCGATCGCCATGTGCATGTCGAGGTACTGGTATGTGCCCAGACGCCCCCCGAAGTGAACGTCCTTCTCGCCCTTCGCGAGATCGCGGTAGGCCAGCAGTCCCTCGCGGTCGGCGTCGGTGTTCACGGGGTAGTAAGGCTCGTCCTCGCGTGCGGCGAATCGCGAGAACTCGCGCATGATGACGGTCTTGTCAGACTCGTAGACGTCCTTGCGCTCCGGGTGGAAGTGCTTGAACTCGTGGATGCGCGTGTAAGGGGCATCCATGTCGGGGTAGTTCATCACGCTGGTGCCCTGGAAGTCGCGGACGTTCAGCACCTCCTGCTCGAAGTCGAGCGTGCGCCAGCTGAGCGCGCCTTCGTTGTAGTCGAAGTAGCGGTCGACCGGCCCCGTGTAGACGACGGGCACCTGGCCGACGGTCGCCTTCTTGTTGAGGGGCTGCGAGTCGTCGAAGTAGTCGACGTTCAGCTTCACGTCGATGTTGGGATGATCGGCCATGCGCTCGATCCAGGCTGTGTACCCGTCTGTCGGCAGACCTTCCCACGTGTCGTTGAAGTACCGGTTGTCGTAGGTGTAGCGCACAGGTAGACGGCTGATGATATCGCCGGAGAGCTTCTGCGGATCCGTCTGCCACTGCTTGGCCGTGTAGTCACGGAAGAACGCCTCGAAAAGCGGCCGTCCGACGAGCGCGATGCCCTTCTCCTCGAAGTTGGCCGCCGACTTCACGTCGAACTCGCCCGCCTGCTCGCGCACGAGGGCACGAGCCTGATCGGGCGTGTACGCGGACTGGAAGAACTGGTTGATCGTCCCGAGGTTGACCGGCATCGGGAACACGACACCCTTGTGCGTCGTGTAGACGCGGTGCACGTAGTTCGTGAAGGTCGTGAACCGGTTGACGTACTCCCATACGGTCGCGTTCGACGTGTGGAAGAGGTGTGCACCGTAGCGGTGGACTTCGATACCGGTCTCCGGTTCGGCTTCGCTGTACGCGTTGCCGCCGATGTGGTGGCGACGGTCGATGACCGTGACCTTGCGGCCGGCATTCGCGGCCCGTTCTGCGATGGTGAGGCCGAAGAAGCCCGAGCCGACGACGAGGAGATCCATGGCTCCATCGTATCGGCGGCTGCGTGCCGAACCTGCGCAGACGGTCTGAGAGACTTGTCCCATGCCCCAACCCGTCCGCGCCTCCGCGCAGCGCCTGTGGTCGAACAGTGCGGTCCGGTACCTCGTGGTCGGCGGATTCTGCTTCGTCGTCGATGTGGCGCTGCTCTGGCTCGCGCACGAGATCATCGGAATGCCGCTCGCCGTTGCGACGCCACTGTCGTTCCTCGCCTCGTTCGCCGTCACGTACACGCTCCAGCGCATCGTCGCTTTCGACTCCGACGCGAAGGTCGTGGCGAGCGTCGCCCGTTACACCGCACTCGTCATCTTCAACACCATCGCGACGACCGGGATCGTGTGGGTGATCGACGCGCTCGGCGGAGGGTGGCTGATCGGCAAGGTCGTCGCCGTCGTGGCTACCACGGTCTGGAATTTCTTCGCGTATCGTCACTGGGTGTTCGCCACCCGCAGCCCCCGGAGTACCGATGTATAAGAATGCCGTGATCGCTGCGGTCGTCCCCGCCTACAAAGAGGAGCGGATGATCTCGACGGTCGTCACGACGATGCCCGATTTCGTCGACCACATCGTCATCGTCGACGACTGCAGCCCGGATGCCACCAGCGAGGTCGTGGCCGCGCTCGACGACCCTCGCGTCACACTCATCCGGCACGAGGAGAATCAGGGCGTCGGCGGCGCGATCATCACGGCGCACCGTGCAGCCATGGACCTCGGTTCGGACGTCAACGTCGTGATGGCGGGTGACGCTCAGATGGACCCGGCCTACCTTCCCGCGCTGCTGGACCAGGTGACGGACGGCGGCTTCGGATTCGCCAAAGCCAATCGCTTCTACTCTCCGGAGTCGTTCCACGGCATGCCCGGGTATCGCGTGCTCGGCAACATCGTGCTCTCGTTCTTCACGAAGATGTCGTCCGGATACTGGAACCTCTTCGACCCGCAGAACGGCTACACCGCGGTTCGCACCGAAGTGCTCCGCCGGATCGCGCTCGAGCGTGTGGCCCGCAGGTACAGTTTCGAGAACGATCTGCTCATCAGGCTGAACATCGCTCAGGTCTCCGCCACCGACGTCCCGATCCCCGCCGTCTACGGCGAGGAGGTCTCCAGCATCCGTCTGAGGAAGGTCATCCCTGAACTTCTGCACCGGCTCACAGTGGGTTACTGGTCGCGCATCTGGTACCGCTACGTTCTCTGGTCGTTCTCCCCGATCGCACTGCTGCTGTTCGCGGGCCTCTTCTTCACGCTCTTCGGACTGGGGATCACCGTCTGGGTGATGTTCCAGATCGCAGCCTCCGTCGTCGCGACCGCAGCGACCGTGATGCTCGCGGCCGTGCCGTTGATGCTCGGATTCCAGATGCTGCTCACGGCACTGCAGCTCGACATCCAGGCCACCCCCGGCGCGCCCGATCGCACACCGTTCGCACCCGTCGCCGGTCAGGGGCAGGCGACGATCTCGTAGAGCCGCGCCTCTCCCTCGCTGTCGGCGAGCCGGACGACGTCGCCGACATCCGCGAGTCCGGGATACGAGTGATCGCCGTTGTGGATCTCTGCTGTACCGAAGTCGAGGACCCATCGTGTGCCTGTGCGCTCCAGCGCCGCACAGACCTCCGGGTCCTCCCCCGCCCGATCAAGCCGTTCCGTGATCACGATCATGTCGGGTGACAGCTCCTGGAAGATGTGCGGAACGAGTGCGCGGCGATCGGCCAGCGCGTAGCTCAGCGCGGTCCCCGTCCAGGGGTTGCCGACGATCACGTCGTCCTCAGGCACAGTATCGGGCAGCCGCTCGATCAGCGCGCGCTCGTCGTCCGTCAGCAGGGGCGACCACTGCTCCTGCGCGTACATCACCGCAGTGTTCGATGTCTCCTCCGCGAGGGCGGGACCGGTCTGGGTGACGGCGAGGGTCAGCAGACCCGCAGCTGCTCCCGCAGCGGTCGGCACCCAAGCGACGGATGTCCGCGAGTCGGTTCGCAGCACCCGCGATACGACGGCCACCAGTCCGACGACGCCCAGCGCTCCGAGCGGAACGATGAACGTCGGGAGGAGCGCGGCGATGCGGTAGATGTCCTGGTACCACGTGCCCGTGACCCCGTACCGGAACCAGCTCATCGGGAACGAGATGCAGATGAGGTACACCGCGATGATGGTCGCGGTCGACATCACGAGCCACCACTGGCGACGCCATGTCCGAGCGATGAGGACGGTCAGGATGCCGAGGGCGGCGAGTGCCGAGACGATCCACGACGGCGGGCGCCAGACCAGCCCTCCCGACACGATCTGCATCAGCGCGTCCTGCATGGTCGCCGACGGTGGCCAGAAGGCGAGCACCGTGTTCGGACGGGCGACCACGAACACCACCACCGAGATGATGAAAGCCCCGGCGAGAGCGACGAGCGACCACCATCGACTCGCCGACGGGCGTCCTGCTGCCGATTCGCGACGCCACCAGAGCGTGAAGCCGGTGAAGCCGATGAGGAAGGCGGGAAGGAAGAACGCCATGAGCGTGCTCGGATGGGCGAGCGCCACCGACGGCACGAGCGCAATGAGCAGGATCCAGCGCACGATCGCATCGGGACGATCTCCGCGTCCGATCCCCGCCACGAGTACGGTCGCGGCGATCGCCGACGGCAGGATCGCGATCGACAGCACGTTCGGGTAGAGCACCCCGAAGTCCAGCATGAGCAACGGGAACGCGGCCATTCCGATCGAGAGAGCGCCAGCGGTCACGGTGGCCCCGACGTGCCCGCCCGCGATCGTGCGCACGAGCCACACGCACGAGATCGGCCAGACCACCGCGCCGAGCACGACGCTCACGACGCTGACCGACGCGGCGACGCCCGCGCCGCTGAGCTGGGCGACGGTCGAGACCAGGATGTGCCACAAGTCGGGATAGAACCCGGGAAGCATCTGACGGGTCGGGGCGATGAGCCCGCCGTCCAGGATCTGCCGCACGGCGTTCAGATGATAGATGTTGTCGAAGGTCTGGGAGATGTTCGACGGCGAACCGATCGCCGACATCAGGCGCATCGCACTCAGCACCGCGACGACGACGATCACCGCGAACGGGATGATGCCGTGCAGCGTCTCGCGTTGCGGGGGCTCCGGTATCGGGATGCGGCCCGTCGAACGCAACCGCTCGATGAGCACCCGGACGCCGAAGGCCACCCCGACCAGCAGAACCGCGCTCACGGCCCACCCTGCGACTCCCCAGCGGAACGGGAGCAGCACGTTCACGAGTCCGGCCGCAGCGAGCATCGCAAGGGACAGCGGGGCCGCGGCCGCGAGCGCCGTGAACCCGCGCAGGCGTACCGTGATCGCGGCGAGCGCCCCCGGCGCGAGGATGACGATGAGCGCGAGGAGCAGCGTCCCCGACTGATCTGCCCAGGTCATCAGCCGCGACCGACGACCAGTCGGGGCACACCCGTCCAGCGCACCGCGTCGGTGGACGCGCGTCCGTCTACCAGCAGCTTGATACCCGGCAGCTGGTCCGGAGCCAGATCCCGGTACAACTCGTGGTCCGTCTGGAGCACCGCGACATCGACAGCCTCGCCGAGCCGATACGGCTCGAACCCGAGACCGCGCAGCTCGTCGTCGGTGTAGAGCGGGTCGTGGACGACGACGTCGGCACCGCGCGCACGAAGGGCGTCGACGGTCGGGAACACGCCCGAGAACGCTGTCTCCTTGACGCCCCCGCGGTACGCCGCTCCGAGTACCACGGCGCGTTGTCCGGCGAGCGATCCGAGCATGTCTGCCGCTCGCTCCACGAGACGCGACGGCATCGACTCATTCAGCTCGCGCGCAGTGCGCACGATGCGCGCGTCGGGGTCGGTCGACAGGTAGAGCTTCGGATACACGGGAATGCAGTGCCCTCCGACAGCGATGCCCGGACGGTGGATGTGGCTGAACACCTGAGAGTTGCACGCTTCGATGACCTGGTAGACGTCGATGCCGTTATCGGCCGCATACAGAGCGAACTGATTCGCGAGGCCGATGTTCACGTCGCGGTAGGTGGTCTCGGCGAGCTTCGCCATCTCGGCGGCCTCCGCGCTGCCGAGATCCCACACTCCGTTCGGGCGGGTGAGATCGGGACGATCATCGAACTCGAGAACGGCGTCGTAGAAGTCGCGCGCCAGACGGGCTCCCTCGTCGGACAGGGCGCCGATCAGCTTCGGATACTTGCGCAGGTCGGCGAAGATCCGACCCGAGTACACCCGCTCAGGTGAGAAGACGACATGGAAGTCGTGTCCCTCTCGCAGCCCGGAGAGCTTCTCGAGCAGCGGCGCGAAGCGGCCGCGTGTCGTGCCGACAGGCAGCGTGGTCTCGTACGAGATCAGGGTTCCCGGCGTGAGATGCGCGGCCAGCGAGGTCGTCGCCTGATCCATCCATTCGAACTTGGGCTCAGCGGTCTCCTCATCGACGAAGAGCGGGACGACGATGACGACCGCATCCGCTCCCGGGATCGCTTCCGCATAGTCCGTCGTCGCCCGCAGGCGATCGGCGGCGAGCGCCGAGGTCAGCTTGTCCTGCAGGTGGGCTTCTCCGGGGAACGGTTCGATGCCGGCGTTCACTGCGTCCACCAGTCCGGGGTTCACATCGACCCCGATCACGTCGTGCCCGCGATCCGCGAACTGCAGGGCGAGGGGGAGCCCGATCTTTCCGAGGGCCACGACGGCAATACGCATGAGAATCAGTCTATTGCGGACACGCGACTCCGACGTCGCGTCCCGCGCGCTCGACTGACCGAGCGCACGGGTCGGCCCCATGGCTCGTCGCAGATGTGCCCATCAACCTCGCGCATCGGCGAGAACTGCGATGACCCGCTCCGCCGCATGCCCATCACCGTATGGCGCCTCTTCGGACGCCGGCGGGATGGGGCGCATCGCGGCCGCCGCAATCTCCCCTGCAGTGTTCGCGAGGACGTTCCACCCGAGACGAACCGTCTCGACCCATTCCGTCTCGGTTCGAACCGTCGTGCACAGCACGCCGAGAAGGAAGGCCTCCTTCTGAAGTCCGCCGGAATCGGTGATCACCCCGGCGCTCGCGAGAGCCGCGGCGATCAGATCCGGATACGCGAGCGGGGCGTGGGCGATGAGCCCACCCCGCGTGAGGTCGATCCCGTACGCGGCGGCCTTCGCGACCACCCGCGGATGTGCCAGCAGCACGACAGGCCTGTCGAGCCCGGCCAGTCCCTCCACGAGCTCCTCGAGCCGCTGTGGATCGTCGGTGTTCTCGGCTCGATGGATGGTCGCGAGGTAGAACTCCCCTTGGGCGAGTCCGAGTTCGGCGAGCAGCACCGATGTCAACACTTCGGCACGGGTCGCGAGAAGCACGTCTGTCATGACGTCGCCCACCAGGATCGTGCGGTCCGCGAGCCCTTCCCTGGTGAGGTGGTCGACCGCGACCTGCGTGGGCGCGAGCAGCAGATCGGCGGCATGGTCTGTCATGACGCGGTTGTGCTCCTCGGGCATCCGGCGATTGAAGCTGCGCAGCCCCGCCTCGAGGTGGGCGAGAGGGATGTGCATCTTCACGGCGCTCAGTGCCGCGGCCACAGTCGAGTTCGTGTCTCCATAGACGAGCACCCAGTCAGGCCTATGTTCGTCGAATACCGCGTCCAGCGCCGCGAGCATCGCCCCGGTCTGCACGCCATGCGACCCGCTTCCCACACCGAGATGGACGTCCGGAGCACCGATCCCGAGGTCGTCGAAGAACACATCGGAGAGCATCGGGTCGTAGTGCTGGCCCGTGTGGACGATGACGTGATCGACTCCGGCCGCTTTGGCGGCATGGTGGATCGGAGCAAGTTTGACGAACTGGGGACGCGCGCCGACGACGCTGAGGATCTTCACCCCTCCACTCTAAGAGCGTCAGCCTCTTCCGCCGGCTGCGAGCATCAGCCCGCGAACTTGCGCGCGGCATCGGGATACACGCGTGCCGGCACGCCCCGCAGAACGCTGAATGCGGGCGCGACGGTACCCTCCGCGACGACGGCACCGGCGGCGACGACGCTGTGATCGCCGATGTCGACCCCCATCAGGATCACCGCGTTGGCACCGACATGCACGTTCCTGCCAAGGCGGGACGGAGCGCGGCGTATATCTCGAGCGCGATCGCTGACACACCGCTCCACGGTGGAGTGCGTGTAGATCTGCGCGCCCGCCGAAATGTCGCATCCGAATCCGATCGAGAGCCCGCCGCTGCCGTCTATGACGGTGAAGGCTCCGATCCAGACGTCGTCACCGATCTCCGGCTCACCCACGATCCAGGCGTGAGGATTGAACCGGTTGGCCGGAAGGCCATGCCAGTCGGGGTTCTGCGTCAACGCCGACTCGTCGGGTCTTGTCACGGTCGTCTGCACCTCCGTCCCATATGATACTTAGCAGTCTGCCCGCTCCCGTGATGCCACGGGCGCTCGAAACGAGAGAGCTCCAAGAGATGTCCGTGCGATCGAAATCCATCCTCATCACCGGCGGAGCCGGCTTCATCGGAAGCCACCTCGTCGACAGGCTCATCCGTGACGAACCGAGACGCATCACCGTCGTCGACAACTTCTTCCTCGGAAGCGCCGAGAATCTCTCCGATGCACTCAGAGCCCGGCCCGACATCGACGTCATCCGCCTCGACGCCTCGGATCTGGCGGCGATGCAGGATGTGGTGACGACGAACGAGATCGACACGGTCTTCGACATGGCGGTCATTCCGCTGCCGACGTCTCTCACCTACCCCGCGTGGACTGTACAGACCAACGTCGGGATCGCCACGACATTCTGTGAGATCGCGCGTCGCGGACTCATCGAGCGCCTCATCCACGTCTCGAGCTCTGAGGCGTACGGCTCCGCTCGCTACATCCCGATGGACGAGGGCCACCCGCATGACGCGATCACGCCCTATGCCGCGAGCAAGTCGGCGGCGGACCACATCATCGAGTCCTACGTGCAGACCTTCGGGATCGACGCCACCGTGATCCGTCCCTTCAACAACATCGGCCCCCGGCAGAATCCGGGTTCGTACGCGGGCATCGTGCCGATCATCGTGCGTCGCGTCCTCAATGGCGAGCCCATCGAGGTCTTCGGAGACGGCGAGCAGACCCGGGACTTCATCTTCGTGAAGGACAGCGCCGATCTGATCGCCCAGGTGCACGACAGCCCCGCATGCCACGGTCAGGTCCTGAACGTCGCCACCGGGGTCGAGACCTCGGTGAACGAGCTCATCGCACGTATCCTCAGGCTGATGGGTCGCCCCGAGCACCCCGTCTTCCACACGGAGGAGCGTCCCGGCGACGTCCGTCGTCATCTTGCCGACGTCTCGAAGCTCGAGGCGGCGCTCGGCCACCAGTCGCCGCGTCTGACCGATGACGCCCTCGGTCAGACCGTCGACTGGTACGCCTCGGTGCTGTCATGAGATTGAACATCCCGCTCACGGGTGAGCCGGAGGTCGAAGCGGTCCGCGAGGTCATCGAGTCCGGATACCTGACACAGGGCGCCAAGACGGCGGCGTTCGAGTCGACCGTCCGCGCCTACACCGGAGCACGACACGCGGCCGCTGTCAGCTCCGCCACCACGGGTCTGCACCTCGCCCTCGTCGCGCTGGGTGTGCAGCCCGGTGACGAAGTCGTCATACCCGGATTCAGCTTCCCCGCCACGGCCAACGCCGTGATCCAGCAGGGAGCGATACCCGTCTTCGTCGACATCGACGAATCGTCCTTCAATCTCGACCCCGCCCTGCTCGAGTCAGCGATCACCGAGCGGACCACCGCGATCATGCCGGTTCACGCCTTCGGACTCTGCGCCGACATGGATGCCATAAACGGCGTGGCCGCCCGACACGGACTGCCCGTTCTCGAAGACGCCGCGTGTGCCCTCGGCGGCACGTACGACGGCAGACATGCCGGCACGCTCGGCACTGCCGGCGTCTACTCCTTCCACCCACGCAAGATCATCACGACCGCGGAGGGCGGGATGATCACCACCAACGACGATGCACTTGCCGAACGCATCGGAGTACTGCGCGCCCACGGGGCTGTGCGTGGCGAGCTCTTCATGGAGTTCGTCGACGCGGGCTTCAATTACCGGCTCAGTGACGTCCACTCCGCGATCGGCCTCGCGCAGATGGCTCGAATCGATGACATCGTCGCGGGTCGTCGGCGCGCCGCATCCGAGCTCACGAGCCGTATCTCCGGCGTCGACGGCTTACGTGTGCCCTCCGAGCCCGCTGGGACAGCGCACACGTTCCAGTCGTACGTGGTGATGCTCGACGACGGGATCGACCGCGATCAGGTCATCCGTCACATGCGGACCCGGGACGTCGAGACGACTCTCGGAACCTACGGCATGCACCTCCAGCCTTACTTCCGCGAGCGGTTCGCGATCGCGGATGAGGACCTTCCTCGCACGACGCGAGCGCACCACCAGGCGCTGACCCTGCCGTTGTACCCGCAGCTCACGGGAGATGACATGGACGTGATCGCCGACGCCCTTCGGTGGAGCCTCCAGGAGAGCGCAAGACGATGACCGGTGCTGATGTCACGATCGTCGACTACGGCGTGGGAAATCTCGGCTCCTTGCGAAACGCACTGTCCAAGGTCGGCAAGACTGCAGAGGTGACCGGCGACCCCGACGCCATCCGCGAGGCGCGACGGATAATCCTCCCGGGCGTCGGCTCATTCGACCATGCGGTTGAACGTCTCCGCTCCACGGGGCTGTCCGAGGCGATCGAATCGGCGGCGCGCGAGCGGGGAATCCCTGTGGCCGGCGTATGCCTCGGCATGCAGTTGATCATGGACGGCAGTGAGGAGGGTGACCTGCCCGGCCTCGGGCTGATTCCCGGCCGAGCAGTGCGTTTCCCGGACACGATCGATGACTCGCGGCTGCTCGTGCCCCACATGGGCTGGAACTCCGCGACATCCGCGAAGCCCTCGCGCTTCGCCCCGTCGCTCGACCAGGGCGGGCGCTTCTATTTCGTGCACTCATACGCCGTGATGCCCGAAAACGAAGACGACGTCCTGACCTGGAGCGACTACGGCATCCGATATGCGTCCTCGGTCGAGCGCGACAACGTGCTCGGCATCCAGTTCCACCCTGAGAAGAGCCACCGATACGGGCTCACTCTCCTCGGCGAGTTCGCGGCAGCGGAGGTCTGATGCACGTCTATCCCCGGGTGATCCCCGTCCTGTTGCTCGAAGGCGAACGCCTCGTCAAGACGCGCGCGTTCGACGACGCGCGCTACGTCGGCGATCCCGTCAATGTCATCAGCATCTTCAACGACCTCGAAGTCGACGAGCTCGTCGTCCTCGACATCGGTGCCGCCCGCACGCGTAGTCCTGCATCTCTCGAGATCCTCGGCCGCATCGCGACCGAGGCGTTCATCCCGCTCGCATACGGCGGCGGGGTCGAGACCGAAGAGCAGGCGCAGCGGATCATATCGGCCGGATTCGAGAAGATCGTCGTCAACACGGCTCTCGTGACCTCCCCTGACGCCGTCAGAGCGATGGTGAAGGCACTGGGTTCGCAGGCGATCGTCGCTTCGGTCGACGTCCGTCTGACCGAGCGCGGATACGTCGTGCACACTGCCGGTGGCACCGAACCCGCTGAGATCTCGCTCGAGGACTGGGTGCAGTTGGCCACCGATGTAGGCGTCGGAGAGATCCTCGTCACGAACATCGACCATGAGGGCACCAGGAAGGGAATCGACCTGGATGCCGTCCGGCTGGTGTCCGGACTCGCCCACGTACCTGTCATCGCACACGGCGGCGCGGGCGGCCGTACCGACCTCGTTGCTCCGATCGAACATGCCGGAGCGTCCGCGGTCGCAGCCGGCACAGCATTCGTGATGCAATCCGGGCGAGAGAGCGTCCTCATCAACTATCCGACGCGTCCACAGATCGACGCTCTCTTCGGCCACCTGTTCGACGGCCGGGGCGACACCCTCGTGGTCGACGCGAGCGCGAGCGCCCTCGACATCGACGGCGCTCAACGGTTCCTGGCGTCGCCCGATGTCTGTGCCCGCTGCCTCATCACGTCCGACGTACCAGGCGCAGCGTTCGACGTCGACCGCGTCTGCTACTACTGCCACCTGCACGACTCTCTCGACCGGCAGTATCCGATCGGCCCGGAGAGTGAAGCCGCTCTCGATCGTTTCGTCGCCGAGCTCAAGGATGCGGGCCGCGGCAAGAAGTACGACTGCATCATGGGGGTGAGCGGCGGAACCGATTCGTCGTACCTCGCCCACCTGCTGGTGAAGAAGGGCGTGCGCCCGCTCGCCGTGCACTTCGACAACACCTGGAACTCCCCCACGGCGACGTCGAACATCTTCGCCGTGCTCGACAAGCTCGGGGTCGACCTAGAGACCTACGTCGTGGACAACGCGGAGTACGACGACATCTACCGTTCCTTCATGCTCGCGGGAGTGAAGGACATCGAGGCGCCGACCGACATCGGCTTCATGGGCGTGCTGTATCGCGCCGCCGAGAAGCACGGTATCCGACACATCGTCGAGGGCCACTCCTTCCGCACGGAGGGCATCTCCCCCATGGGCTGGCTCTACATGGACGGCGGCTACATCAAAGGCGTGCATAAGCAGTTCGGCCGCCTGCCGATGAAGACCTACCCGAACCTCGACTTCGCCAACTTCGTGAAGTGGTCCGCCTTCAGTCGCATCCAGCGAACCCGGCCGCTTTACTGGATCGACTACAACAAGGAGGATGCCAAGCGCTTCCTCGCGGACGAGTTCGGCTGGAAGTGGTACGGCGGCCACCATCTCGAGAACCGCTTCACGGCCTTCTACCACACGTACTTCCTGCCCACCCGGTTCGGGATCAACTTCCGACAGATCGAGTTGTCCGCTCTCGTCCGCTCGGGACAGATGGATCGCACCGTCGCGGCGGCGCAGTTCATCGAGCCTCGTCATGGCGATCCCGAACTCATCGCTATGGTCAAGAAACGCGTCGGTTTCGACGACGCCGGTTTCGACCACATCATGACCATGGAGAAGAAGGACTACACCGACTACCCCACGTACAAGCGTCGATTCGAGCTGCTTCGCCCGTTCTTCTGGCTGATGTGGAAGCTCAACCGCGTACCGAAGAGCTTCTATGTGAAGTTCTGCACACCGCGCCCGAAACGATGACGAGCGACGCGTCAACGGTGGTCTTCCGCCGTCAGAGGACTCTGCTGCGCACGCTGTACTGGGTCTTCAAACCTTTTGCGGCTCTCACGCGGCGAATCGATTGGGTGATCGGTCCGGAGGACATCGCGCTCATGGCGACCCACATCGCCGAAGCTCTGCCGAACAGCTACACCGCGATCCACGCTCGGAACCCGTTCTACTCGGTGAGCTATGACGCGGTGATCCAGACGACCTCGACGGCACTCGGCGGCCGCATCGCCACCTGGCGGCGTCTGTACGGGGGTCCGATCCTGCTCGCGTGGCTGCTCAACCGGAGCCGCGGCTTCATCTACGTCGGCGGCGGAGCATTCCTCGAGGGGCATCACGACGAGCGGGAGTTCGAGTTCTCGTTCATCCGTTCCCACTCGCGACGTCTCGTCTGCTACTTCACCGGGAACGACATCCGCTCGCCCCGGCTGTCGCAGCAGCGTGCGGAGGAGACCGGACGACCCAACATCGGGTCGATCCTCGCGACGATCGACCCGATCTTCGCCACGCCGGAGTACGACCTCGCCCGTCGCACCCGGGCGCAGGTGGCCGAGCGTCATGCGGAGGCGATCTTCAACGCGCGCAACGATCAGCTGTCGTACCTGGAGGGCCACACGCACCCCTTCCTGTACTTCTACCCCGACGCGCAATTCGTGGACACGACGGAGAAGTTCGACGACACTGAGCGGATCGTCGTCGTGCACGCCCCCTCGAACCCGCTGCTCAAGGGTACGGATGCCGTCCGCGAGGCCATGGCGAGGATCGCCGAGACGCACCCGAACGTCGAGTACCGCGAACTGATCGGCGTGCCGCACGAGCAGGTGCTCGCCGCTCTCGACGAGGCGCACATCGCCCTCAACGAGTTCTACGCTTCGGTACCCGGAGTCTTCGGTGTCGAGGCGCTCGCTCGTCGGTGCGTCCTTGTCACGAGCGCGCGGTCGCAGGACGAGCCCGACCTCGGAGCGGATGCAGACGACGCGTGGGTCATCGCAGACGTGCACACCCTGCACGAGAAACTCCTCGATGCCCTCGCCCATCCCGAGCGGATGCCGGCGCAGGCCGACCGCGGCTGGCGATGGGCCAGAGATCATGCATCGGCCACCGCCAGCGCCCGCGCACTCACTCGCGCACTGAGCGCGGACGGAATCTGACAGGACAGAGAGCGACGATGTTCTTCGCAGTGAGTCTTCACCCGGCCGAGGGATCGGGACGCATCGACCGGGCAGCAGAGATACACGCCCGCCACCTTGCCGAGACGGGACGATTCGGGAAGATGGCCCGAAGATCTTTCCCGGGAGGCTCCGCGTACTGGGACGAAGGGTCGTCGCACGCTGATATCTTCGACTGCCCTGGCGACGGCGGGTTCCTCCTGCGAGGTGGATACATCGCCGGTGAGGACGAATGGACCGCCGGAGTTCACACCACAGAGTCCATCGACACCTGGGGAGAGTTCGCAGCCGCGCGAGTCCGTCCGAGGGCCGATGCCTCTCAGGTCGAGGTCTGGGCGGATCGTGCAGGATCCTGGCCGCTGTACCACGGGTCCAACGGACGACACACCGTCATCTCCAACGACGCTCACTTCGTCGCCATCGCTCTCGGATTCATGACGATCAGCGAGCAGGGTGCGTATGAACTCCTCGCTTATCACCATACGGTCGGTCGTGAAACAACGTTGACAGGCGTCTTCGCACTCGTCTCCGGGGAGGCACTCCGTGCATCGAGCGGGACATCCGGCTCGGCAGGTCCTCGACGGTATAGGCGCTCAGTGGCCCGATACTCTCGACCGACCGCCACCCCGGACGCTGCGTACGAAGCACTCCGCGAGTCGATCGCGCAGATCGGCCCGCTCCATGATGCCGACCGTACGGTGACCCTGCAGATCTCCGGTGGTCTCGACAGCAGGCTGACTCTCGGCGTCCTGGCCGACGCAAGTGCCGAGCGACCGGAAGCCGTCACACTCGATCTGTCGACGCCGGACGAGCTCGAGATCGCCCGTCGTGTGGCGACCACGCTCGGGTTCCCCCACAGGACTGCGCGACTCGATGAGATGTCAGTCCACGCTGCGAAGTCCGGATGGTCTCTCACCGGCGGACAGGTGTCCGTGCATGCCGCTGCCGGCAACATCCTGTCCTACGAAGTTGCAAGACAGGGGGCCGACGGCGACGTGACTCTGGTGGGCGCATGGCCCGGAGACTGCCTCATCGGATCGTACGTTCCGATCATGCCCACGATGCTGTCGTCCGCGCTCCGAGGGTGGGCACTCAGGGATTGGGCGCGCAAGCGTGCGCCCCTGTGGCGCGCACGAGGAGTCCGCATCTCAGGGGCCCGGGCGAACGCCATCGCCAGGCGCGCCCATCGATCGCTGCGTCGGGGCGCTGTCCGCTCACCCGGGCGCTCTGCGGCGCAGTCGATCAGCGCATGGGCCATGTTCGAACGTCAGCCTCGATTCAGTTACATCAGCCCGGCGATCCTCTCGCACAACGTTCTCGCCGTCACACCGGTACTCGCCGGACCGTACGTCGACGCGCTTCTCACCCTGGCACCCGAAGACATCATCGCGAAGAACTTCTATCGCCGCATGATCCACGCGCGTCTCGTCTCGCTGCGCGACATCCCCAATGCGAACACCGGGACGCCCGTGAGTGCCGAAGCGGTGCTACCACCTCGCATTCCGCGCACGCGGCCCGAACTCTTCGACCTGATGCCGGCGTTCGCACAAGAACTCGTGCGGCGATTGCGTCCAGCGAACCACTACATCGGCAGGCCGGCACCGACCGCGGAGACCGAGTTCTGGAGCACCCTCTTCGCCTCCGAGGGTCTCGAGTCGCGAGTGAAGCTGGAGGGCGTGACCGTCGACGCTCGCGAATCCGGTGATCTACACGTGGGCAGTGTCGGGCTGGCGTTGGCGTGGTCGAAGAAGTACCTCGTCGATGCTTTCGCGGAGCTGAACTCCGCAGATTAGGCCGACCTGGCGATCTCGGCCACAGCAGACGCCCAGTTCTCGACCTGCGACTGGGCAGAAAGCGCCTCAGCATGCTCATGCGCCGCTGCCTTGAATCCATCGACCGACGTTGTCGTCAGCCGGTCCACGGCGGCGAGGATACCGGCTTCGGAGAAATCCTCCGTGACGATGCCGAGGCCACGTTCTGAGACGATGCCGGCCATCTCGATCGACGGTCCGACGATGATGCCGAGGCGCGCCTGGACGAAGTCGAAGAACTTGTTGGGCAGGGCGAGAGCGTTGTTCTCGCTCGTCGGCGGCAACACGTGGATGCCCACATCGTAGCCATGCAGCGTGTCGATCAGCTCCGCCTGCGACACCGGTTCGTGCACGGTGATGCGGGACCCCAAGCGCTCGGCGAGAGCAACCAGGTACTCGCGGTCCGTCGGCGGGTTGTACGTCAGGTAGAGGTCCAGGCTCACGTCAGTCGACGAGTCAGCGACGGCCTGCATGATCTCCGCCAGACCTCGCTCGCGGAAGGGGTTGCCGCTGTGAACCAGCCGGATCGGCCCCCCGGTGGCGCGGGGCGAGAAGTCACGGAACGGCGCGGCGTTGGTCACAACGCCGGGTTCGACCCCGTACTCGCGGTAGCGGCGAGCGATCTCCGCGCCGACAGTCGTGGAAGAGCGCACGCGCGACGCGAAGCGCCGGATCAGCCACGTCCAGTAGCGCCTCTGGCGGTATCCGAGCGGCGAGTCCTCGACGGGCAGTCCCGGATAGAACTCGTGGAGGTCGGCGTGCACCCGGTCGGCTCCTGCGACAGAGATCGCCGCACCGATGGTCTCGGCGTCGTTGGCCAGCACGGCGTCGAAGCGGCGACCGCGCAGGCGGGCGCGCGTCTGGACCACGAGGGGCAGATGGTCGTAGGTCCACCCGAACCACTCCCGCTCGCGGGCGATGTCGTCGAGGAGGTTCCCGACGCGCCCGCGGGGCCGCACATCGGCCGGGTCCAGAGCCACGTGCTCGACCCGCGGATCCGGGCTGGCGCCGGGCGAGCACGTCGTGACCTCGTAGTCGTCGGCCAGGCGGCGCATCTGCTTGAGGACGCGGGGATCGATGTCGATCGCGTCGTAGGAGAGGATGAGCACACGGGGGCGCGGCCCCGGCGTCACCACGCGGTCACACGCCCGTCGAACGTGAGGCGGACGTCATCAGCGGCTGTACGGGCACCCATGAGATCCAGTCTAGGACGGGGCAGCCCCCGCTCCGGGTCGGAACCGACGCACTCGATAGACTGGCGGGATGACCGCCATCCGTTCCGAGTCCGCTCCGCGCTCGTGAACCGCAATCGTCTGCCGCGCTGGGTCAACGCGCTGATCGACCGGATCGCCGACGCGCCGATGAGCCCGATCGGCCGCATCGCCGCTCGTCGTCTGGGCGTACCGGCGCCCGCGGGGACAGTCGCGGTCACGACCTTCGAGGACCGTCCGACCCGGGTGCTCATCGCGCCCGTGAACTACTCTGGCCAGGGGCGCGAGTGGGCGCGTGCACTCGAGGCCGCGGATCCGTCGATCTCCGCGCGCAACATGGCCGTCGACGTTCCCGGCGGCTTCTCGTTCGAGTCGGACCTCGTGGTGCCCGTGGGCACGTATCACAACGGCACAGAGTGGCAGCGCCGTCAGTTCGAGGCCGCCAGCCAGGCGACGCACGTGCTCATCGAGGCGGAGGAGCCGCCGTTCGGACGGATCCTTGGACGCTCCGTCGAGGCGCAGGTCGCCGCGCTGGTCGAACGCGGCGTGGACGTGGCATATCTGGCTCACGGCACCGACGTCCGGTTGCCGTCCCGGCACATGGCCGCCCATCCGTGGTCGCACTACGCCGATCCCGCTCTGTACACACCGCGGGCCGAGACGCTCGCCGCGCGAAACATCCGCCTCGTGACTGAAAGCCGGCGACCCGTCTTCGTCTCGACGCCCGACCTCCTCGATGACCTTCCCACGGCGCACTGGTGCCCCGTGGTCGTCGACCCCGCTCGCTGGGCCTCGAAGCGCCGACACGAGCGGAGCGGGCCGTTGCGCGTCGCGCACGCCCCCTCGGTGTCGACCGTGAAGGGCACGCAGCTCATCCTTCCCGCCCTCGAGGCGCTGGCCGCCGATGGCGTCATCGACCTGACTCTCATCCAGGGAGTGCCCAGCGCGGCGATGCCCGAGGCGTTCGCCGCCGCGGACGTCGTGATAGACCAGGTGCGCGTCGGCTCCTACGGCGTCGCCGCATGCGAGGCGATGGCCGCCGGATGCATCGTCGTCGGGCACGTCACCCCGCACGTCCGCGCGGCCGTCTTCGCACGCGCGGGGATGACGCTCCCCGTCGTCGAGAGCGACCCGCAGGCGATCGACGGCGTGCTGCGGGATCTCGCGAGCGTGTCCGACCGCTCCGAGCTCCGTCGCGCCGGTATCGACTTCGTCCACCACGTCCACGACGGCCGGATGGCCGCACAGGTGCTGCGGGATGCGTGGATCTCCCCGGCCGTCGACACGATCGAGGAGGGCATCGAGGATGCATCCCGCAGCTGAGTCTCTCTGGAAGCGGCTCCCCAAGCCCGTGCAGGACGGCATCGCTTCCGGTGTCGACCGGCTTCGCGGCGTCACTCCCCCGCCCCCTCCTCACCCCGATCGCTCGCGGGGCATCCGGCTCCTCATCGGGCCGGTCAATTACGCCGGCCAGGGCTATCGCTGGGCGCGGGCTCTCGAGGAGACCGGGGAGGTCTCAGCGCGCAACTTCGTGCACGCCGAGAACAACGTTCTCCGCTACGCCGCCGACTACACGGTGCCGTGGCGCACGTCCGAACACTCCCGCGCGTGGCAGCGGGCGATGACCGAGACGATCACCTCGGACTACACCCACGTGCTCATCGAGGCGAACGTCCCCGTTCTCGGCGGGCTCTTCGACGGCGACCTCCCGAGGCAGATCGCGCTGATGCAGGCAGGCGGCGCGAAGGTCGGGTTCATCGGGCACGGCACCGAGGTGCGGCTGCCGTCGACGCATCTGACCTCCACGCCCTGGTCTCATTTCACCGACAGCGACGAGTGGGTCGCGGCCGAGAAGGTCGAGGCGGTGGTCGAGAAGAACCTCGAGGTCATCGCCCGGATGGGTCTGCCCACGTTCGTCTCCACGGCCGGGCTCCTCATCGACCTCCCCGACGCGCACTTCCTCGGTGTCGTCATCGACCCGAGCCGCTGGGCCAACGACGCTCCGGTACTCGAGGGTCCGCGTCCGCGCGTCGTGCACGCTCCGACGAATCCGCACGTCAAGGGGACGCCGCTGATCGTCCCGGCCGCTCGCCGGCTCCACGAGCAAGGGGTCATCGAATTCACCCAGCTCGACCGGATCCCCAACGAGGAGATGCCCGCGGTGCTGGTATCCACTGACATCGTGCTCGATCAGTTCCGGGTGGGAGACTACGGCGTCGCCGCCTGTGAGACCATGGCCGGCGGCCGCCTCGTGCTGGCGCACGTCACTGACCAGGTCCGCCGGGAGGTGGAGCGCCACGCGGGCATGCCGCTCCCCGTCATCGAGGCTACGCCGGATACGCTCGAGGATGTGCTCCGAGACATCGCCGCCCGCCCTGATCACTACCGTGCGGTGGCCGCCGACGGACCGAAGTTCGTCCGGCGCCTCCACGACGGCACCTTCTCCCGCCGGGTCCTCATGGACCGCTTCCTCACGGACTGATCCATGCGTGTAGCCATCACCTCCCGGATCTATCGGCCGGAGCCGTCCGCCGCCTCGCTGTTCCTCGGCGCGGTGGCCGACGACCTGACCGCGCGCGGCGACGAGGTCGTGGTGCTCACCGCCCGCCTCCCGCGCGGCGTGAAACCGCTCGATTCCGTCGAGGAGGTCCGCACCTTCCCCGCCGTCCGCGACCGCCAGGGCTACATCCGCGGCTACGTCCCCTACCTGAGCTTCGACATCCCGCTCGCGTTCCGCCTGCTGTTCCTCCGGCGCCCGGACGTCGTCTTCTTGGAGCCGCCGCCCACCACCGGCGTCGTCGTGCGCGTCATCTGCGCCCTCCGGCGCATCCCCTATGTGTACGACGCGGCGGACATCTGGTCCGATGCCGCCGACCAGGCGACCGGATCGCGCCTCGTCATCCGGGTGCTGCGCGCCATGGAGCGATTCGGGATGCGCGGTGCCCGGCGACTCGTCGCGATCTCGCAAGGGGTCGTGTACCGCGCCCGCGCGCTGGGGGTCGAACGCCCGATCGAGGTTACCGGCTTCGGCGCCGACACGAGCGCCTTCACGCCTGACGCCAGTGTCCCTGTGGAACCGGTCTTCGTCTACGCCGGCAGCTATTCGCCGTGGCACGGCGCCGATGCCCTCGCCGAGGCCTTCGCGATCTTCTCCCGCGACCACCCGGGATATCGATTGCGCTTCATCGGCAACGGGAGCGAGCGCGAGGTCATTGAGCAGCGCGCCGCCGAGGCGGGCGTCGCCGATTCGGTGGACTTCGTCGCCGCGGTTCCCGCCGAGGACCTTCTTCCCCACCTCAACGGCGCCGTGGCGACCCTCGCGACGCTCCGCCCGAATACGGCGTACGAATACGCGTTCACGACCAAGGCCTACTCGTCGCTCGCCGCGGGCTGCCCGGTGCTGTTCGCAGGCCCGGGTCCGACCTCGCGGTTCATCGCCGAGGCGAACACGCACGTGCGGGCCGGGATCGCCTGCGACTACGACGTCACCCAGATCGCCGCTGCGATGAGCCGCCTGGCCGAAGAGCGTCTCTCCTCGGAGGAGCGGGACGATCTCGGCAGGTGGACGGCCGCCGAGCATTCACTGGCCGTCGTCGCCTCGCGCGTCTCCGACACCATCGCCGAGGTGGCAGCAGAGGCCGGGGGGCGCTGACATGGCAGGTGTCCACGATCTCGCGGGGTGGCTGGTCCGCCGCCGCTCGTCCATGCCCGCCTGGGTCAACCGCATCATCGAGGCCCCCGCCCGCAATCCCGACGGCCTGATCGGGCGGATGGCGTACGCGGTGCTGGGCAGCGGAACCGCGCCGACGACGTCGGTCCCCGACTCGGAGCTCCGCGTCTACATCGCGCCGACGAACTATTCCGGCCAGGGCCACCTGTGGGCACGAGCGATCGAGCGGGCCGACGAGCGGATCGGCGCGCGCAACATGGCCATCGAGATCCCCGGCGGGTTCGCCTTCCCCGCCGACACCCCAGTGCCGATCGCCGTCAACAGTGCATCCGCGAAGTGGCAGCGCCAAGAGTGGGCGGCGGTGCGCCACTTCACGCACGTGCTCATCGAGGCCGAGCGGCCGATCTTCGGCGGTCTGTTCGACCGCCGGGTCGCCGCCGAGGTGGCGGCGATGGAAGAGGCCGGCCTTTCCGTCGCCTTCATCTCGCACGGCACCGACATCCGGAGCCCCGCCGCGCATCAGGAGCGGACAGTCTGGTCACCGTACCCGGAGGACCCGCGCACACCGGTGCTCCAAGAGGATGCCGACGCCAACATCGCCCTCCTGGACGAGCTGCGGCGACCCGTGTTCGTCTCGACCCCCGATCTCCTGCTCGATGTCCCCTGGGCCCGCTGGTGCCCCGTGGTGGTCGATGGGCCGCGCTTCGCCACCGACCGGCCGGTCCTGTCCTCCGCGCGTGCCCGGATCGTGCACGCGTCCAGCTCGGCCGTGCAGAAAGGCAGCCAGCACATCGAGCCGGCGTTGCGGGCGCTGATCGATGCGGGCGCTGTCGACTACGAGCTGATCTCGGGCATCAGCTCTGAGCGCATGCCCGAGGTCGTCGCCGGGGCGGACATAGTGCTCGACCAGTTCCGCCTGGGTTCATACGGCGTCGCCGCCTGCGAGGCGATGGCCGCGGGCCGCATCGTCGTGGGGCACGTGCTGCCCTCGGTGCGCGAGCGCGTGGAAACGGAGACCGGTCTCGCGCTCCCGATCGTCGAGGCGACGCCCGACACTCTCGGTGCCGTCGTCGAAGGGCTTCTCGCCGACCGCGCGGCTGGGCGACGTGCAGCCGCAGCGGGACCGGACTACGTCGCCGCCGTCCACTCGGGAGCGCGCAGCGCTGCAGTCCTCATCGAGGACTGGATCGACTCAGGAGGCCACGGCCGCCGGGACTGAACGGGCGGTATCCCTGCGGTCCTTCCAACGGCGCATGCGACGCTCGACCGGGCGCTCCACGAAAGCGTGCAGCGCCCAGGCCGCGACGATGCACACGGCCAGCAGAGCGACGTACCACAGGAGGTTCGCCCAGGAGGGCGGCTGCAGGCCGAAGATGCGCAGCGCCGTGTAGATCACGGTGGCGTGAACGAGGTAGAACGCGAACGACCATTCGCCGAGCTTCACCTGCAGTCGGGTGGCGAAGTAAACCCGCTTGCCGTTGAGTGACGCGGAGGCCAGGGCCACGATCGCGATCGCGCAGCCGACGGTGAAGAGCTCGTTGGCGAAGGTGCTGACGTGACCGATCAGCGGGACGATGCCGTTCAGGCGCGTGCTCAACACGATGGCGAGAATCACGACGGCCATGGCGCCCACGCCGACGAACGGGTGGATGCGCGGTCGCCAGCCGTTGCGCATAGCCCAGGCGAGCGCCATCCCGAGGACGAATTCGGGGAGTCGCTGCACGGGAAGCGGCACCAGCGGGAGCCAGGAGTCGGGCGCGATCGCGACACCCGCGCGGTACACGAAGGCGTAGACGACGACGCCGGCGGCGAGCAGTAGCGCACCGCGCTTCGCCATGGGTATCAGTACCCGCGAGATCCACGGGTGCAGCGCATAGAAGAACGCCTCGCACGTGAGGGTCCACGCTGCCGGGTTTCCCGAGAACAGGATGACCGGATTCGACCACCACGCCTGTAGGAGCACTACGGAGAGAGCCAGGATGCCGAGGTCGAAGGGCTTGAGGAAGCTCCCCTCGGGGATGACCGCGAACGTGTAGAAGACCGGGACGGCGAGCACGAGTGCGACCATGTGCGACGGCCAGATCCGCGCGAACCGTCGCCAGTAGAAAGTGGTGGTCGACACCGCAGGTCTGGCGGACCAGGTGAGCACGAAGCCGGACAGCACGAAGAAGAACGTAACCCCGAAGTACCCGTAGGAGAACACCTGAGCGAGGACGCCGGGCACCGGGGCGAACACGAGCATGTGGTAGAAGAAGACCAGGAACGCGGCCCACCACCGGAGTCCGGTGAGGGCGTCGAGCCGCTGCGTCGGTTCGGCGAGGACGTTACGTGGGGGGGACGACATGCATTCTCGGTTCGCGGATCGGTGGACGGAGTGCGACAACTCAGGATACCCGCCGCACCGTCCGAACCCTGCTTCGCCATAGAATCACAGTGATGGATATCCCACTGATCGACGTCATCATCCCCGTGCACTCCGCGACTCGACCGGTGCGGCGTGCTGCGGCATCGGTGCTCGACGGCACCCGCGCGGCGGTACGCGTGAACGTGGTGGCACACAACATCGACCCCGAGGTCATCGAGTCCAACCTGGGTGATCTACTCACCGACGAGCGGCTACGGCTCTTGCCCTTCCACGACGGAATCGCTTCCCCCGCCGGCCCCATGAACCACGGCATCGACAACGCGACCGCGCGTTTCATCTCCGTGATGGGGTCTGATGACGAACTCGCAGCGGGGGCGATCGACTCATGGCTGGCCCTCCAACGCGATACGGGCGCGTCCACGGTTCTGGCTCGCATCCGCATCTCAGGTCGGGGCTCCGACCCGTACCCACCAGTGCGCAATGGCCGCCGCCAGCGCCGGCTCGACGCACGGAAGGATCGCCTTGCGTACCGCAGCGCACCGCTCGGAATCGTCGATCGGGAGAGATTCCAGGATCTGAGATTCACCGAGGGACTGCCTTCCGGTGAAGACCTCGCCTATTCAGCGACCCTTTGGTTCACCGGCGAGCAGATCGCCTACGATCTCCACGGACCGGCGTACCTCGTCAACGACGACGCTGACGACCGTGTGACTTTCTCCGGTCGTTCGGTCGCCGAAGACTTCGCTTTCCTCGACGCCATAGAGGCGATGCAGTGGTATCCCTCGCTCGGTGCTCGGGAGCGCCAGGCGCTTGCCGTCAAAATCCTCCGAGTGCACTTCTTCGACGCCGTACTCGCACGCGTAAATGCCCCAGACGGCTTGTCCGCCCAGCGGGATGATCTGACAGACGTCCTCGGCCGTGTCGAGCGGATGGCCCCCGGCGTACTCTCACTGCTCGCGCGGGTAGACCGCCTCGTCATCGATGAGGTCCGTGCCGCCGCCCCGAACGCTGCTCGAGTTCTGCATCTGCTCGACGCGCGCTGGAACTATCGCACGATCGGCGCTCTCCTCCCCCGCAACCCGTTCCTCGTTCTGCATCGGCAGGCGCCGTTCCGCACGCTCTACGCCGGGCTGCGGGCATCGACCACCGCCTGACACTCCGCCGCTCGGCCCTGACCTCGCCGGACGGGATGCGGGTGGATCAGGCGAGATCCTTCGCGAGCCCCGCGAGTACCACCTGCTCGGCGAAGGCGGGGAGGTTGGACGCGACCTCGAGGAACGTTCCCGACGCGGCGATCACGCCGTCGTCGACGTAGCAGATCCGGTCGTAGTCCTTGATCGTCGAGAGCCGGTGAGCGACGGAGATGAGGGTGACCTCACCCTGCAGCGCTCGGATCGACTTGGTGACCTCATCCTCGGTCTTGGTGTCGAGCGAGCTCGTCGCCTCATCGAGGACCAGCACAAGCGGATCCGTGTACAACGCGCGGGCGATTCCCAGACGCTGCTGCTGACCGCCTGACAGAGAGACACCCCGCTCACCGATTCTCTCGTGCATGCCTCCTGCGCGCGACCGGATGAGCGATCCGAGCTGTGCGCGGTCCAGAGCCTGCATCACCCGCTCTTCGTCGACCTCGTCGGTCCACGTGAGCGCCACGTTCTGCGCGATGCTGCCGTCGAAGAGGGCGACGCGCTGCGGCACGTAGCCGACGCGTCCGCGCCACTGCTTCAGCACGGAGTTGAGAGGTGCACCGTCGATGGTGATCGCACCGCGCGAGGTCTGGCTGAGACCGAGCAGGAGGTCGATCAGCGTCGACTTCCCGGCCCCGGACGGTCCGACGATGCCGAGCGAGCTGCCCAGCGGGATATCGAGAGACATCCCGCGGATGACGTCCTCTTCAGCGCTCGGGTAACGGAATCGCACGTCGGTCAGGCGAAGCTCTCTCGGGGTCTCCGCGAGCTTCGCAGTGTCGTCGGGCGCCTGCGAGGTCTTCATGTCGCGCTCTGCCGACGTGAGATCGCCGATCACGTCGAGTGCCGACGGTGTGCTCGCCACTGCCTGAACGATGCCGCCCTGGATGCCCGTGATCGCGGGGATGAGTCGGAATCCGGTCGCTGCGAAAAGCGCGACCGAGGAGAGAGCCGACGTGAGCCCCCCCTGCCAGAAGGAGAATCCTCCGATGAGGATCACCCCTCCGATCAGGGCCGCCTCGAAGGCGAAGCCGGGGATGATTCCCAGGAACCCACCGTTTGCGCGAGCTCGAACCGAACGGCTTCGGTTGTTCGATACCAGTTCGGCGACCTCAGACAGCCTGTTGCGCAGACTCAGTTCCTTGAGCGCCTCCATCATCTCCGTCATCAGGATGGCGACCCTGTAGCTGTATGTCAGGTTGACCTGAGCAGCTTCCAGAGACCGCTTGGTGACGACCTGATGGACAACCAGTGCCACGACCCCGAGGTAGACGAAAGCGATGATCGCGGTCCAGGGGTCGGCGAAGAGCAGAACCGCGATGATCAGCACGAAAGTGAAGATCATGCTCGGTACGCGCATCAACGGGAGCAGGAAACCTGCCATTGTGTTCGCGATTCCAGCATCGGCAATCCTGGTGATCTCGGCGACGGAGCGCTTGGAGCGTTCCTCCCAGCTGGAGTTGATGTATGCCTTGAACATCCTGTCACCGATCTCGAGTTCGTACTTGGCGAACCGCCGAGTCGCGAACCAGTGCAGTGTGACCGAGAGCACGGACTTCAGGATGATGAGAACGCAGGCACCGAGCGCGAGGAGCGGCATCATCTCCGGCGACACCTCGCCGATGACAGGGAGGGAGAGCGTCCCACCTGACAGTGCCGGACCGATGATCAGCGCGAGCAGCGACATCGCAATGACGTCGAGCGCGGTGATCAGGGTCGTCGCGACCATGTATCCCGCGAAGTAGCGTCGCGCTCCTTCAGGCAGAAGTGGAAGGAGATCCCGCAGTACGGGCCAGATGCGTTTCATGTTCTCGCGATCAGAAGGTGATGGAGGTGCCGGATGCCGCTGAGGCGACAGCACCTTCGACGACCTCAAGCGTGTGCAGACCCTGCTCCATGGTCACGAGATCACTCGGCTCACCGAGGACCGCATCGCGGAACGCCTCGTGCTCGACCTTGAGCGGTTCTCGCTTCGCGTAGGAGTAACGCGTGATGTCGCCCTCGGAGACGCCGCGGAACGACGAGATCGAATCCCACTCGAGCGGGATCGTGCCGTTCGCGTAGAACGTGAGGTCGCCGGTCGCGGTGTCAGCGATGAACGTGCCGCGTTCGCCGGTGACGACGGTGATGCGCTCCTTCATCGGCGAGAGCCAGTTGACGAGATGATTCACGATGACGCCGTTCGCCAGACGACCGGTGACCGTGATCATGTCCTCGAACTCACGACCGCTGCGGTGAGCGGTCTGCGCGAACACCGTCCGATACTCGCTCTGAGCGACCCAGCTCGTCAGATCGATGTCGTGAGACGCGAGATCCTTCGCCACCCCGACATCGGCGATACGCGCGGGGAACGTGCTCTGGCGACGGGTTGCGATCTGGAACACATCGCCCAGTTCTCCGCCTTCGAGACGCCGACGCATCTCCTGCAGCGCAGGGTTGAAACGCTCCACGTGGCCCACCGCGCCGACAAGGCCGCGAGATGCGAAAGCATCGGTCATGCGTCGCCCCGCCTCGACGTTGTGGGCGATCGGCTTCTCGACGAGAGTGTGCACGCCCGCCTCGGCCAGCTTGAGAGCAGCATCTTCATGGAACCTGGTCGGAACTGCGACAACCGCGATGTCGATTCCGGTGGCGATCAGGCTCTCGATGTCCGGAAGGACCTCGAGTCCTCCGGCGACACCATGAGGGTCGCCCCCCGGGTCCGCGATGGCGACGAGATCGATGCCTTCCACGTCGCGCAGGACACGCGCGTGATGGCGCCCCATCATGCCGACGCCGAGCAGTCCTGCCCTCAGATTCGCCATCAGGCACCTGCTCCGGCGACCGTGTTCACGGCCGCGACGATGCGCTCGAGGTCGTCCTGGCTGAGCGACGGGTGCACCGGCAGCGAGACGACCTCACGTGCGGCGCGCTCGGTTTCAGGAAGATCAAGACCCGGCGCGAAGTGGGTCAGCGAAGGCAGCCGGTGGTTCGGGATCGGGTAGTAGACACCCGCACCCACATTGTGCTCGTTCTTGAGGGCGGCGACGAATCCGTCGCGGTCCTCGGGAACGCGGATCGTGTACTGGTGGTACACGTGCACGGCACCGTCGGCGACCGGAGGAACGACGACGCCCTCGAGATTCGCATCCAGGAAGGCGGCGTTCGACTGACGGGTTTTCGTCCACGCGCCGACCTTGGTCAGCTGGACTCGACCGATCGCGGCGTGGATGTCGGTCATCCGGGCGTTGAAGCCGATGACCTCGTTCTCGTACTGCCGCTCCATGCCCTGATTGCGCAGCAGCTTGACCTGCCGGGCGATCTCGTCGGTGGCGGTGGTGACCATTCCGCCCTCACCGCTCGTCATGTTCTTGGTCGGGTAGAGGCTGAACATGGCGAACTCGCCGAAGGAGCCGACGGGTCGCCCATCGAGCGACGCTCCGTGCGCCTGTGCCGCATCCTCGTACAGCGCGACGCCTCGCTCGGCAGCGAGGGCCTCGAGCTCGCGCATGCGGGCAGGGTGACCGTAGAGGTGGACGGGGAGGATGCCCTTGGTCCGCGGGGTGATGGCCGCTGCCACCGCCTCGGGGTCGAGGGTGAAGGTCTCGGGCTCGATGTCGACGAAGACCGGAGTCCCGCCGGTGAGGGCGACGGAGTTGCCGGTCGCCGCGAACGTGAAGGACGGCACGATGACCTCGTCACCGGCGCCGACACCTGCGGCGAGGAGGCCGAGGTGCAGACCGGCGGTGCCGGAGTTGACCGCGACGGAGGGACGTCCGGGCACGAAGTGCGCCGAGAATTCCTGCTCGAATGCGGCGACCTCGGGGCCCTGCGCGACCATGCCGCTGCGCATCACGCGGTCGACCGCTGCGCGCTCCTCGTCGCCGATGATGGGCTTTGCGGGGGGAATGAAGTCGCTCACACGCTCTCCTTGGTCAGAATTCCGTCGTTTTCGGTGTAGCGGGCGCCCGTCGTCGGGCATACCCAGGTCTTGTCGTCGTGCCCGGCCGTCAGCGGCACACCGGACTCCCCCACCCAGCCGATGCGGCGAGCCGGGACCCCGGCGACCAACGCATAAGCGGGAACGTCCTTCACGACCACGGCGCCTGCTGCGACCGTCGCCCAGGCCCCAATGGTCACGGGCGCCACGCAGGTGGCTCGTGCGCCGATCGCGGCCCCGCGCTCGATGGTCACGCCGACGGGTTCCCAGTCGTGCGCGCTCTTGAGCGTGCCGTCTTCGTTGATCGCTCGGGGATAGGTGTCGTTCGTGAGGACGACGGCCGGTCCGATGAAGACGCCGTCGCCGAGCTTGGCCGGCTCGTAGACCAGGGCGTAGTTCTGCACCTTGCAGTTATCACCCATCTCCACGCCCGTCCCGACATAGGCGCCACGGCCGATGATGCAGTTCTCACCGAGTCTGGCCTGTTCGCGCACCTGCGCCAGATGCCAGATCGAGCTACCGGAGCCGATCGTCGCCTCGGGTGATACATCTGCGGAATCGACGATTCGCACACCGGTCGGTGAGCCCATACGGGTATCTCCTCGGAACAGGGAAATGGGGTCGACCTCATCCTATCTGCTCCCTCTCACGATTCCTGAGAGGATAGACACGTGACCTCTCCTCGCATCCCCGACTCGCACACCTGGGTCGTCGTCCCGCTGTACAACGAGGCCTCCGTCATCGGCGGCGTGATCGAAGGACTACTTCCGTCCTTCCCGCACATCGTTTGCGTCGACGACGGGTCGACGGACGGATCCGCAGACGCAGCACGTCGTGCAGGCGCACAGGTGGTCGAGCACCCCATCAACCTCGGTCAAGGGGCTGCCCTGCAGACCGGCATCGACTACGCCCTGTCGCACCCCGGCTGCGAGTTCATCGTCACCTTCGACGCCGACGGACAGCATCGCGTCGAGGATGCACGCGACATGGTCGCCGCCGCGCGCGAGGCTGGCGCGGCGATCGTCTTCGGCTCCCGCTTCCTGGATGACCGGACGAAACCGGGCTGGATGAAGCGCGCCATCCTCAAGACCGCAGTGTGGGTGACGAACCTCACCACCAGCGTCAAGCTCACCGACGCCCACAACGGACTCCGCGTGATCCGCCGGGATGCCGCCTCGCAGATCCAGCTGAGGCAGGATCGAATGGCCCATGCCACGGAGATCGTCCTCCAGCTCGGGCACACCGGTCTCCCGTGGATCGAGCATCCCGTCGAACTGCTCTACACCGACTACTCGAAATCGAAGGGCCAGTCCGTGCTCAACTCCGTCAACATCCTTGTCGACCTGGTCGTGCGGTGAACGACATGTGGATTCAGATCCTCCTCATCGCGGGTGTCGTCGCCATCGGCACGTTCTTCATGCGACGCACCGGCGCAGACAGTCATCTCGCCATCCGCAGGTTGCTCTTCGGCGTGTTCGTGCTGGCGGCGATCCTCTCAATCCTGTTTCCGCAGTGGCTCACCTTCGTCGCGAACCTCATCGGAGTCGGTCGTGGCACCGATCTGCTGCTGTACGCGCTGATCCTGATGTTCCTGGCTTTCGTCTACACGCAGTCGCGGCGAAATGCCGAGCAGCAGCGGCGACTCACGCTGCTCGCGAGGAAGCTCGCGCTCCTGCAGGGCACCGAGCCGAAGACTCCGGAGCCGGTCGACTCGGACATCGACAGCCCGAACGACCGCCCTCGACTCTAGTCGCAGGCGTCGATCCTCCAGAGGCTGACTTCGCCCTCTCGGGCGACCTCCTCGAAGCCGGCCTGACCGTCGAAGTCCGTCATCCCCGGCATCAGGTACTCGCCCGGCCCCGTGCCACCGATCCCGAAGTCGAGCACGTACGACGGACTCCCGTACGCGACGAGTGCATCGCACACGGCCGGGTCTTCTCCGGCGCTACGAAGATGCAGGGCGATGACGTCCCACGCTGTCGACTGCGGCGGCGACCAGGTGCGCGGGATGATCTCGCGCTCCCCGAGCACGTACGCGAACGCTGCACCTGTCGAGGGATTCGCGATGATGAGGGCATCGGAGGGCACCAGGTCGGGGACCCTGCGCAGGAGCTCGTACTCGTCTTCGGAGAGGTAGCTGCGATCGTTGAGCGTGTACCGTGACTGCTCGTCCGTCTCGGCGGCGACGCGGAGGAGCACTACCGGGGCGAGCGCCACAGCGACCGATCCTGCCACCGCGACGGCGGCGATCGCGGCGAGAGCGAGCTCACGAGTCCGGCCCGCCGTGACCCGCCAGGGCCTGTCGGCGGCCCAGCGGATCACTCCATGCAGCCCGATGGCCGCCAGTGGGACCACGATCAGCGGGACGACGGCTGCGAGCCGGAAGGAGTCTCCGTACCAGGGCCCGGTGAGGACGCGTTTGATGACCGGGAGGTCCGTGCCGACGCTCACGACGTAGAGAACGGAGATGGCCACCCAAGCCGCGGCCAACCACAGCATTCGTCGGTCGCGCAAGGCCACGATGAGCCCGAGGATCAGAAGCGCGGACACGACAGGCGCAGCAGGCAGCTGGGAGTGACTGTTCAGAACGACGTCCGCGGCCGCACCCGCGACACTCCGGTAGGGCTTCCACAGCACCGGTCCCGCGAGGTACGCGAGTGCGATCCAGGCGATGGCGAGCACCGACCAGCCCCCGATCAGAGCGATGATCGACCACGCTGCGCGGCGTTCGCGTGGGTGCTCAGGTAAGAGCACGGTCCCCGTCGCCCACAGCATCACCAGGAGCGCCCAGATCAGGATCGAAGACGGCTGCGAGAGTGTGATGGCGACGACGCCGGCTCCGGATGCGAGTATCAGCGCGACGCTCGACCGCGCGCCGTCGCCGAGAACCGACCGCCTCCAGGTGCGGAAGATCAGGATCGTGCACGCGACAGTCGCCGGAAGGACGGCGATCGAGACGGCGTACGGGTACAGGACACCCCATTCGAACATCAGTTGCGGGAATGCCATCAGACCGGCAGACAGTGCTGCGGCGAGAGCGGCGATTCGCACGCCACCGCGCGCCGCGATCCGGGTGAGGAAGGCGATCCCGACCGGCCACACGAGCGCGGCGAACACCAGCGCCACCATATTCGCCGCCGTGGGTATGACGTCTACGTCCACCGCGACGAGCGAGGTCACCGCGTGCCACGCGGCCGGATAGAACGAGTCGGCTCCGATGAGCCCGGAGATGTCGAGCGATGACGCGGATCCGGTCTCGCCGATCCACCGCAACGCGTTGAGATGGAAAACGGCGTCGTTCGTCTGGGAGATGGCGTCGGGCCGACCGACGTACGTCATGAGCCTCGCGGCATTCAGGCCGCCACCGACCACCAGACCCGCCGCGAGGAGCAGCAAGGAGCCCCGCGACAGCTCCCGTGGGGGCGTCGAGGGCGAGTTCGGGCGAAGGGTCCGCGTCACGAGCCAGGCGACTGCCGCGACGACCGACACACCGGCACCGGCACTCAGCAGTCCCCATCTCACCGAGGCGAACGGGAACAGCAGAGCGAACCCTGCGAGCACTCCGACCGAAATCGCCGGAGCCGTTGCCCAGAGCGTCATTCCGCGCAGGCGCAGCGCCGCGCCGATCAGAAGCCCGGGGACGAAGACGACCGCTGCGGCGAGAGCGAAGAGCCCCGACTGCGCTACCCAGTCCAGGATCACTCGTCCACCAAAGCGATCGCGCCCTCGATGGGCCCGTCGTAGATGAGCTCGCCCTTGTTGATCACCACGCCTCGGGTGCAGAGCTCGCGCACCATCTCCATGTCGTGACTGACGACGACGAGAGTCTTCTTCTTCTCGATGAGCTCGGCGAACTTCAGACGGCACTTCTCGCGGAAGGGCGCATCGCCGACGGAGAGGATCTCGTCGACGAGCAGGACGTCGAGCTTCACATGGATCGCGACGGAGAATGCCAGACGCATGAACATGCCCGAGGAGTAGTGCTTGACCTCCTGATCGATGAACTGCTCGATCTCACTGAAAGCGACGATCTCGTCGTAACGCTCCTCGACCTCCTTGCGCTGCATACCGAGGATCGCCGCATTGAGGAAGACGTTCTCGCGCCCCGACAGCTCTGGGTGGAATCCGGCGCCGACCTCGATGAGGCCCGCCACTCGCCCACGGGTGAGGACCTGCCCGGCGTCGGGCTCCATCACACCTGAGATGAGCTTGAGGAGGGTCGACTTTCCCGAGCCGTTGAGGCCCAGGATCGCGACCGACTCGCCCTCATTGATCACGAGATCCAGGCCCTTGAGAGCCTCGAAGGTGCTGCTCGTCTTACGACGCCGTATCCAGGACACCACGGTGTCCTTCAGCGACAGTGCGTGATTGAGGGTGAAGTTCTTGCGCACGCCGTCGACGATGATGCTCGGGCGTTCAGCTGTCACGGTGCTCATAGGTCTTGCGCGAACCTTCCCTCGAGACGTCGGAAGACGAACTGCCCCACGAGCAGCGTGCCGACGGCGATCAGCGACGCCCAGAGCGTGTTCCACCCCAGGTTGGGCGGCAGTTCCATGGTCACCGCGGTGACCGGGCGCCAGAAGGCGTAGTGGAAGAGCTCCACGCCCTGGGTGATCGGGTTGAGCAGGTAAAGCTCGACGACCCAGTCGGGCCACCCCAGCTTCTCCGCCGCGTCCCGAACCATCGTCCACGCGTAGAGCACCGGCGATGCCCAGGTCGCCAGCAGGAGCAGCAGCTCCACGATGTTCTCCGCGTCGCGGAATCGGACATTCACAGCACCGAAGAGCAGCCCGAGCCCGAGCGCGAACAGGGTGACGATGATCATCCCCGCGAGCGCCGCGCCCACGCCGAGCAGGGTGACGCCCGGGATCCACCCCAGGAAGAGGCACACGATCAGCAGCAGCGCGAGTTGCGGCAGGAAGTGGATGAACGCCACGCACACAGCCGACACGGCGAAGAGCTGCCGCGGCAGGAAGACCTTGCGGACGAGGGGGGCGTTGTTCACGATCGAGGTCGTCGCGTTCTTGAACGCCTCCGAGAACAGGTTGATGACGACGATGCCCGAGAAAAGGTAGATCGGGTAGTTCTGGATGTCCCTGTTGAGGCTCAGGAAGAGCCCGAGCACGACCCAGAACACGAGGAACTGGGCACCGGGACGAACGTATGACCAGGTCCATCCCAACACCGAGTTGCGATATCGGGTCGTGACTCCGGTCTGCACCAGAAGGTAGAGCAGATAGCGCCAGCGCACGACGTCGATGAGGCCCCGGCTCTTGCCGGGCACTTCGAAGTCGGAACGCGGGACGACGGCGAAAAGATCTCGGGTATCTGTCACTGGCCCACTCATTCAGATGCGGTGGCGGTCACCACGACGCACCTCAGTATCCTACGCCGACCTGACGGATCGCCGAAGACACGCAACCCCGAGCTCAGCCGAGAGCCACGAAGCCGCCCCACCCCTGACCGATGCCGACGCTGTTGATCCATCCTCCGCGTCCGTCGCCGCGGAAGAGCAGCAGGTCCCCGGCTGCGGAGCGCGTGATGACGTCGGGAGTGCCGTTTCCGTCGAAGTCTCCCGTGCCGACGATCGACGTGAAGCCTGCCCAGCCATAACCGATCTGCCTGCCGTTGCCCCAACTGCCCGTCCCGGTCGTCGGATAGAGCCAGAGGCTCCCGTCGGCCGCGCGCGCGATCATGTCAGCTCGACCGTCACCGTCGAAGTCGCCCGCATGCAGAGCGATGTCGAAACCGTTCCATCCGTTTCCGATGACCGTCGGTCCACTGGCGAATCCGCCCCGGCCGTCTCCCCGGTAGAGCACCAGGCGGCCCGCGGAGTCACGCCCGATGATGTCCGTCGCCCGGTCTCCGTCGAAGTCGATCCCGCCGACGGCGAGGCCGACGGTCTGCCATCCTTGGCCGATCCTCACCGCCGAGCCGTATCCTCCTCCGGCAAGCCCCGGGAAGAGCATGAAGTCGCCTCCGGCGGTGATACGTCCGACATCCTTGACACCGTCCCCGTTGAAGTCGCCCAGTGTGACCAATCGGTCGTCGGACGCCCAGCCGTTCCCGATCTGCTGCGATCCACGCCAGGAACCTGCGGCGTTGCCACGGTAGAGGGTGAGCAGTCCCTGGCCGGACAGCGCCAGAACATCTGGGGCGTTGTCACGATCGACGTCTCCGGCACCGGCGGGCAGCGCTCGGACCGAAGTGACCGGATCGCCGACACCGGCCATCGAACTCATGCCGTGCCAGCCGTTTCCGATGCGACCGGCGGATGTGATCCCCCCCGCGCCGTTCCCGGGGTAGAGATACAGATCACCCGATGCCGTACGAGCTGCGATGTCCTGGACGCCGTCGCCGGTGAAGTCGCCCGGAGCGAAGATCGAGGTCATCCCCGACCATCCTTGTCCGAGCTGCGCCTGACCGACGAATCCGCCCTTGCCGCTTCCGTAGTAGATCCAGAGTCGACCCGCTCCGTCGCGGGCGATCAGGTCTGCGTTCCCGTCGCCGCTCAGGTCGACGTTCCCCACGAGGGCGTCGAATCCACCCCAGCCCCACCCCACACGAACGCCTGGAAGGAGTCCTCCACGGTCGTCACCACGCCAGAGAAGAAGGTCTCCTGACAGATTCGTGGTGAGCACATCGGGGACGCCGTCGCCGTCGAAGTCTCCCGCCGCAGTGGACAGCGCAGTGGCGCTCCAATCGAGGTCGAGGCTCCGGCCGTTTGCGAACGAGGCTCCGTCACCAGGAAGCAGCATCACTTTCGAGCCTTGACGGAACAGCATGTCCTTCGAGCCGTCACCGTTGAGATCGCCGGGCACGATGAGCGTGCTCGTCGCACCGACTCCGATAGCCAGCTGCTTGCGGTCACCCCACAGACCCTTCGCGAACGGGTAGCCCCACAGAGTCCCGGCGGAGTCGATCGTCGCGACGTACGAGGAGGTGCTCACCGAAGACAGAATCGGAACCGAAGGCATCTGGGTGGATCCGAACCAGTCGGTGAAGTAGTTGTAGAAGTTGCGGTTGCCATAGGCCGAGCAGCCGTCGCCCATGCCGTAGCCAGCCGCGAGCGCCGCCGCATTGGGCTGATATGGCGTGTAGTAGTAGAGCGCAGCTGTCGCCTTGTTCGCGACATAGACCGGTCCACTGCCGCACGGGTACGACCAGACGCCGTTCACCAGGCTGGGCGCCTGCCAGTAGATGTTCCAGGTGCGACCCGGTGCGTAGTAGGTGAAGTAGCGGCCTTCCATGTAGATCTGCATCTGCCGCGCGGCACCGTAGATCTGGTGGAAGAAACCCACGTACTTGGGGTCGCAGGCGACTCCGGCATCTGGGCAGCCCTGCCCGAGAGCCGCAGAGTAACGATTCCCGCTGGGCCAGGTGTGGGTGACGAGACTCTGCTCCTTCTGCAGCATGACGATGAGCACCTGCGGGTTGATGCCGCATGACTGCGCGACCCGGTAGATGATCGTCGCGGCGGTCTCGTTGGGCGCCCCCGTATACCCGTTGCAGTACCTGTCGGCGGGGCGATCGACCGAGGTGATGCGGTAGTCCTTCAGGCAGACGATCGGTCCGTACTGGTCGGATCCGCCGAGGCACCGGGAGACCTTGCTGTTGAAGAAGGCCTGGATCTGCCCTTCGGTCATCGAGTTGCTCGCGGTGAACACCGCGTCGCTCATCATGTTGCCGGCGTTGAAGCCGACGAGCGATGTCTTGACATCCCTCGACTGCACGACGGTCGACGACGACACGGATGCGGCCGAAGCCGTCCCGGAGGGAGCGATCACACCGACCACGAGCGCCGTCACGGCGATTAACGTGGCGAGGACTCGGGTCATCCTCATGGTGTTTCGAGAGCGTGGGGCACGTCGAGACATGTGATCAGTGTGACGGAAGTTGACGGATGATGCCACTGTTACTCAAAAACGTATGTCGCTCACCGGCGTGTCGCTCCAAGACACAGCCCGCATTCAGCCGGTCAAAGATCGGCGTGCAGGCCCCACACGCGCTCGGCAGCGCCGAGCCACGAGAACGATCTCGAACGATCCGCACCCAGCACACTGAGGCGTCTGGCCCCGTCGCCGACGGCATCCTCGACTGCCGAAGGGACATCGGAAGGGTCCACGACCACGCCGCCGTCCGCGATCACGTCTCGGTGCACTCCGCTCTCGACGGCGACCACCGGCACACCGAGGGTCATGGCCTCGATCACACGCCATGGCCAGGCCGCGAGCGCGCTCGTCGCCACCAGCGCCGATGCACCCGCGAACACCGCTGCCCGGTCGTCCGCCGAAAGCGGGCCGCGCACGTGCGCACGTGATTCGGGCAGCCCGGCGGCCGCTGCGATCTCTGCGAACCGCGGCTCGGCTCCCTCCGGCGCATCGAGGACGACCGCCTCCTTGCCGGATGCGACAGCGGCGCGGAATCCGGCATCCAGCGACTCCGCAGTACCGGTCAGCACCACATAGCCGGAGGGCAGCGACAGTGAGGCGCGACGCGCGACCGCATCGAGCGGGACGACGAAGCCCGTGGGAGCAGCACCCGAGATGACCCGGATGCGCCCCTTGAGCTTGACGATCTCGGCGAGCCGCTCCCCCACGGCGTGCGATGGCACGACGACCGCATCCGCGTGCTTGACCGCGCGCTTCAACATCGCGCGCTGCCAGGTGACAGCGGCCTTAGGCAGCGCATTGGGCGACTCCCACGCGTGCAGATCCCACAGGGTGACCGTCGTCTGGTCATGATCGTGCACCCGATCATGTCGCACGAGAGGCGCCATCAAGGTCGCGGAGTGGATGAGGCCACCCCCGACTCCCGGAACGATCCCTAGCTGCCAGGACGCGGCGAGCTCGCGTCGCGCGAGAGAGAGCCTGCGCACGTCGGCGAGGCCGGGGATGCGCACCTCGGAGCCTGCCGGGATGATCGCCTCCACAGCGCAACCGGACGGGGCCGTCGACACGAGGGCCGTCGCGAGATCCGATGCCGCCGACGCGTGATCCGGATCGACCACATGCGTCAGTTGATCCAGTACAACACGCAGCCGAGCACCCATGCGACAACAGTAGTCGTCAGAGGCTGAACAACCCGGGAGCGTGACCGTGCATGACCCGGGTAGACCCCGCTCACCCTCGATATGCCGCTTCATGCTTGAATGCAGGAGTGAGTGACGGACGCCTACCTGTACGTCGTCGGTGGTTGCGGTGGACCATCGGCGTGATCGTGACGTTCCTCGTGCTCGCGATCGGGTGGGTGACGATCCGCGGCATCGGCGCGGTGAACGATCTGCAGCAGGTAGCGACGTCATCGTCCACGCTCAAGGAAGCCATAGGCCAGGGAGACCTCGACAAGGCCGCCTCGCTGTCGAAGAGAATCGCGCACCACGCGGGATCGGCGCACGACCTCACATCGGATCCGATCTGGACCGCGTTCGGATACATACCCTGGATCGGCCCGAACTTCACGGCGGTGAGCGACGTCGCCGAGATAGCCGACGATATCGCCGCCGACGCACTGATCCCCGTGCTCGAGGTGGCCGGCGAACTCGATCTGGCCAGCCTGGGGTTCTCAGGGGGTGTCGTCGACCTCGCGCCGTTCACGCTCATCGAGCCGCCTCTGGCCGAGGCGAGCACGACGTTGAGCGGCGCAGAGGACAGAGCACTCGAGATCGACGCGGATGCCACGCTGCCGCCCCTCGCCGAGGCGGTTCGGGAGATGCAGTCCACCGTCACGCAGGCGGCGACCGTCGTGGGCTCACTGCACGGTGCCGCTGCGCTGCTTCCGACGATGCTCGGAGCGGAGGGCCCGCGGAACTACGTCATCGCCATGCAGAACAACGCCGAACTGCGCTCCTCCGGAGGGATCATCGGGGCCATAGCCCTGATCCATGCCGAGAACGGGCGCATCAGCCTCGTCCAGCAGGCGTCCACGCTGGACTTCCCCGCTCTCGAGACCGCCCTGCCTCTCAGCGATTCGACCATCGCGCTCTTCGAGGACAGGCCGGGGCGGTACCTGCAGAACATCACCAACATCCCCGACTTCTCGGAGGCCGGTCCTGCCATCGCCAGCCGCTGGCAGCTGCGCTACGGCACGCCGATCGACGGAGTGATCGCGGTGGACGCCGTGATGACCAAACATCTTCTCGCGGCCACGGGGCCGCTTCCGTTCGGACCGTTCACCGTCGACAAGAACAACGTCGTGCCCCTGCTCCTCTCCGAGATCTACGCCGCCGTCCCCGACCCCGCCGCGCAGGACCAGATCTTCGCTCAGGCGGCCGGAGCGATGTTCGGAGCCGCACTGTCGGGGACGGACCCCCAGAACCTCGTCGCCGCCCTCGCGACGTCGGCGGACGAAGACCGCATCCGCATCTGGAGCGCGCACGAGGACGAGCAGCAGATGCTCGCGTCCACGTCCCTCGGAGGGGCGCTCCCGGCCGACGACACCGAGACCCACGTCGGCGTGCTGTTCAACGACACCACGGGCGGGAAGATGGACTACTACGCAGGCGCGACGATCACGACCGCAGTGGGCACCTGCGACGGCGAGCCGACGACGCAGGTCAGGGTGACGTGGACCAACGACGCTCCCGCGGATGCCGCGACGTCGCTGCCGCCCTACGTCACCGCAGACGGGATGTACGGAGTGCCGGCGGGATCGACGCGCACTCTCGTGACCGTGTACGGGCCCGAAGGCGCGACCCCTTCGCACATCGACCGTGACGGGACCGAGGAGAGCGTGCAGACCGCCCTCCTGGGCGAGCGTTCCGCCGTGCAGCACGAGGTCCTGTTGGCACCGGGAGAGTCATCGACGATCACCGTCGAATATCAAGGGACAGGGGCCGGAGAGCGCCTCACGGTCGTCGACCACACCCCGATGACTAGCACCCCCGACATCTCTCGGGAACAACTGCGTTGCGCATCGTGACTTTCCCGATCCGATGATGTAGGGTCAATTCCACTGGGGAATATCTGAGTTCTGCAATTCTGTCGTGGGGACAGGATGAGCTCACGCAGTCGGATGCAGGGGTGTATCCGAAGGCGATTCCGCGTGTATTTCTGGGGAGAATCATGCTGAAGAAACTGGCTGCAATCAGCCTTACCGCTGGCGCGCTCGTGCTCATGGCACCGGCTGTCGCCTCTGCCGCACCGGCCGTTCCGGCCGAGTCCGACTCATACTCGGGCACACCTCGGGTGGGCGTCGATGACCCGATCATCGACATCTGCGACGTGTCGACCGTCGCCTTCGGCGCAGGATACTTCCTGCCGTCTGAGAACGTCGGCGTGTCCGTCTCGGGATTCAACGCCGGCGACTCCGCGGTATCGGGTAACACGGCGGCTGCCGATGGCAGCCTCCTCGTCACCTTCCGCCCGCCGTCCGACGGCGAGGGCTCGTACTCGCTCGCCTTCACCGGCTCGCGTTCGTACACAGCGACCATCACGGTCACGGACGGACACGATGCCGCGATGAGCTGCGACCACGACCCCGGGGTCGCGGCTGCAGGAACAGAGATGCCGCTCACCGGTGGCGGGCTCGAGCTCGCACTCACCGGTGGCAGCGTATCGCCATGGGTTCTCGGCGGTGGAGCCGCTGCGCTGGTCGCAGGCGGAGCGCTCATCGCCACAGGAGCTGCGCGCCGCAAGCGCGCCTAGGTCAGATCCCCGCTTGCGGGGGTCGACTGGACGACGGTGGTCCCTCCCCCTCCGATCACCGTCGTCTGGCGAATCCGGTATCGCACCGGAGGCCCACGGCAGCCCCCTTCACTCTCAGGTGGCGGCCGTGGGCTTGTTCATGCCACCTGGGCGAGACCGTCACTCCGACCCGGGATGCGGTGCTGATCCGCGCCCACCAGGTCCACCGGCATCAAAGACCGCGCCTACGCAGCGGAGCCTCGCGCTCATCCCCTGCACCCGTCAGCGCCGGCCTGTTCAGGGCGTCGGGGTCGGGGTCTCCGTCGGCGGGTGCAGCGTCTGCTGCATCAGGTCGTGGATATACGCGTAATCAGGTGTGTGCTCGTCCACGCCGTTCTCGGGGGTGAGCTCGATCGACGTGATCGTCTGCTCCTTGGCCTTCGTCATCAGATCGAAGAACTCGGGCAGCTTGTCCTGAGGCAGGTCGGTGCTGATGAGTGCGGTCCCCGCGGCGGCAACCTCGTTGAAGCGAGTGAGCACCGTCTGCGGCGTGAACTGCGCGAGGATCGCCTCCTGCAGCTCGCGCTGGCGCTTCATGCGGTCCCAGTCGCTCGTCGTGTACCGCGAGCGCGCGTACCACTGTGCGGTGTCACCGTTCATGTGCTGCTGGCCCACCTCGATCCACCCGATCGCCCAGGCATCGACATCGTATGGATCCGTGCCCTCCGGCGGGCCGCCCATCGGCAGTCGCTCCGTGACGTTGATGTCCACACCGCCGAGCGCATCCACGAGGGCCGCGAAGCCGTGCATGTCGACGAAGACGTAATACGGGATCTCGATGCCGAGAACACCCTCTGCAGCATCCTTCGTCGCCTCGATACCCGGATCGGAGCCTTGCGCCAGCGCATCGGGATAGAGCCCTTGGCCCTCGTCCTCTCGGCAGATCTCCGCGGCGTTGCGCACGTGGTTCATCCAGCCGTTCCATCCACAGGAACTCGAGCCGTGCCCCTCGAAGCCGTTCGGATACAGCGCCTGCATAGGGCTGCCCTCGCTGAACGGCGCGTTCGGGAGCTCGCGCGGGATGCCCGTGATGGTGACGGCGCCGGTCGTCGCGTTCACCGACACGACCGAGATGCTGTCGAACCGCATGGAGTCGCGGCCGTCTCCGCTGTCGGCGCCGAGCAGGAGGATGTTGTAGTAGCCCTCGCTCGGCGGCAGGCTGGGCCCGCTCTGGCCGAAGATCGTGCTGATCGTGCCGCGCGCGGTACCGACGTACGACGCCGCATAGCCCATGCCCGTGCCGACGAGACCCAGCAGCAGCAGGGCGACGATCGGAATCGCGAACTTCGACGGTGCCGGGATCCTGACGATCCGTACGAGCCGGAGCACGTCGAAGGTGAGGACGAGCCACAGCACGATATAGGCGATGATCAGCACCTGCACCAGCGTGAGGATCACGGCCGAGAACCAGCCGCCGCCTACCGTGAGCCACAGCAGCACCGGGCGTGCGAACAGAGCGAGGCCCGCCCCGACGATCGCCAGGAACCACGCCAGCAGCGTAGCTCCCAGACCGACGCGCCCGAGCCTGCGGTTGCCCGCGAGCACCTGAGCGGACCCCGGCACGAGCACGTTCAGCAGCACCAGCCACCAGCCGCGCTTCGTCATCGTCCCGGCATCGGTCGGATCCGGATTCCGCAGCGGGCGCGTCTCGATCAGCGGCCGCGCCGACCCGCGCGGCGGCGCAAGGGTCACAGTGACCCCTTCAGCCGTTCGTTCTTCTCCTCGACCTGAGCTTCGAGGTCGAGCGCATAGGCTTCGACGCGGTCGGCGAGGTCATCGTCGGACGTACCCAGGATTCGCGCGGCGAGGATGCCGGCGTTGCGCGCTCCCCCGATCGACACGGTGGCGACCGGGATCCCGGCGGGCATCTGGACGATCGACAGGAGAGAGTCCATGCCGTCGAGGTAGGCCAGCGGCACCGGGACGCCGATGACGGGCAACGCCGTCATCGATGCGAGCATGCCCGGAAGATGTGCGGCACCACCGGCACCGGCGATGACCACCCGGATGCCACGGCCACGCGCTTCCCGCGCGTACTTCATCAGCTTGTCGGGCGTGCGGTGCGCCGAGACGACCTCCACCTCGTGCGGGATCCCGAAGTCGGTCAGCGACTGAGAGGCATCGCTCATCACGCGCCAGTCGGAGTCGGAACCCATGACGACACCGACGAGGGGCGCTGCGGAGGAGTGCAATGGCTCAGTCACCCCCTCAGGCTACGGTCTACTGCTGGGAGAAACCCCGAACGGCACACCTCTGGAACAGCCTCAGTCGAAGTGAGCCGCTGCCGCCCTGGCGACGTACACGGCGTCATCGAGATCATCGCCTGCCACGTTCACGTGGCCGACCTTGCGACCGGGACGCGGAGCCTTGCCGTAGGTGTGGATCTTGGCGGTCGGGTGCTCTCTCATCGCACCGGCGAAGCGGTCGCCGAGCGAGCCCTCCTTCGGTCCTCCGAGGATGTTCACCATGACCGACCATGCGGCACGCGGAGCCGTGTCCCCCAGGGGCAGATCTGCCACAGCGCGCAGGTGCTGCTCGAACTGTCCGGTCACGGCACCGTCCTGGCTCCAATGGCCGCTGTTGTGAGGACGCATCGCCAGCTCGTTCACGAGGATCCGCTCGTCATCGGTCTCGAACAGCTCGACAGCGAGCATGCCGGTGACGCCGAGCCCCTCGGCGATCGAGCGGCCGATCTCGCCGGCCACCTGGACCAGACGCTCGGCGGCCTGCGGGGCGGGAGCGATGACCTCGGCGCACACACCGTCACGCTGCACAGTCTCGACGACCGGGTAGGCGACGATCTGACCACTGGGACGCCGGGCGACCTGCTGTGCGAGCTCCCGCACGAAGCCGACGAGCTCCTCGACCAACAGCGCCTCACCGTCGGCGAGACCGTCGAACCAGTCCTGAACCTCTGCGGCGCCACGGACGACGCGGACGCCCTTGCCGTCATATCCGCCGCGCGGAGTCTTGACGACGCCCTGGCCCCCGTGCTCGTCGAGGAAGGCCTGCAGCTCTGCGACATCGCGCACCGGCGCCCAGTCGGGCTGCGGCACTCCGAGTTCGGCGAGGCGAGCACGCATGACGAGCTTGTCCTGAGCGAACTGCAGCGCATCAGGGCCCGGATGCACGGCGACGCCGTCGGCGACAAGGGCTCGCAGGATCTCCTGTGGGACGTGCTCGTGATCGAAGGTGACGACGTCGACGCCCTTCACGAACGCGCGCACGACCTCGAGATCGTGGTAGTCGCCGACCGCGGTCGCGGCGAGCTGCGCCGACATGCCCTCGTCTTCAGCGAGCACCCGCAGATCGAGTCCGAGCTCGACCGCCGGGGCGATCATCATCCTGGCCAGCTGGCCTCCACCGATCACGCCAACACGCAGCGCCATGTGCCGCCTCCATTCGTCCTGACCATTCTCGCGCATCGGCGCGCGCACGGATCACACGTCTCGCGCTGATCCCTGATGGCTGATCCCTGAGCGCCGAGCCCTGAGGTGATCGTCGCCGATCAGGATCCGGGGTATCCGTCCGGCCCCGACTGCGCGTCGCGGTGCGCGAGGATCTGACTCACTTCGATCTGGTCGGCCAGCGCCTCGTGCACGAGCGTGACGTTGGGCACGTTCGCGAGCCGCAGAGGCGCGTCGACCCCGTTCGACAGCGTGATGGTCCCGACACCCCACATTCGCTGGAGCACGCCGCGGCGCACGCCGATCGTGTAGCCACGGGCGTGAGACATCTCCTGCCGGTTGCGCGCGCCGATGCCGTGATTGACGATGACCCGGCGCGTGGTGACCGTCACCGATCGCGAATACCAGACGACATAGGGCACGATCACGAGCAGCAGCACGAGGGCCCCGGCCGCAGCGAGCAGCATCCAGTTCTCGAAGGGCGACGGCAGGTTGTCGTAGAAGTACGCGGTGGCGCCGAACGCCGCGATCAGGACGAGCGCCGACCAGGACAGCCGACGCGCATGGGCCCTGAACCGCGCGATGAGCAGTTCTTCTGTGGGCACGCCTGGCGGTGGCATCGTCGGCCTTCCGCCGAGAGTCACGGGCTGGGTCACCCCTCCATTGTGCCCGCAACTGCAGACATCGGCGTCTGCACGCCCGGGCGTGTCAGAGTCACGCGGGTCGGACGTGCACCACGTCGCCCGCCGACACGGCGGTTTCGATGCCGTCGCGGCGCACGAGAAGCCGCCCATCCGGATCCAGCGCCGTGGCCGTCCCGACGAGGACTCGGCCGCCGGGAAGCGACACCCGCACCTCGAGGCCGATGGTCGCGCATCGATCGGATGCCGCCTGATGCAGTCCGCTCGACACCGCGTCTCCCGCCGCGGCGAGCGCCGCGACCAGGGTGTCGAGTTCACGCAGATACACCGAGAGCAGGCGATCGGCATCGGCCTTTGCGCCCAGGACAGCGAAGGACGTCGCGGTGGGAACCGGCAGGTCGGATGCCGTCATCGCTGTGTTCACACCGGTGCCGACGATCACCGCATCGTGCGTGGCCTCGGCGAGGATGCCGCAGATCTTGCGACCGTCGACCAGCACGTCGTTCGGCCATTTGAGCGCCACCTCGTGCTCGGGAAGCTGCTCGGCGATGGCGTCGCCCATCGCGACCCCGGCGGCGAGAGGGATCCATCCTCGGGCGTCGACAACGGACGGGAGCCGCCGCAGCAGCACCGACACAGCAAGAGAGGCCCCGGCCGGCGCCGTCCACGTTCGATCGAGTCGTCCGCGGCCCGCCGTCTGATTGTCGGTGAGCAGCACGGAGAGGTGCGGCCACGCCTGCACGTCCACAGCCCGCTCGCGCAGAACCGCGTTCGTCGAGCCAGCTTCGGAGAGCACGTCGAGACGCGAGGCGACCGAACGAGAGAGGGGAAGGTCCACCGTCAGACCTCTTCCTCGTCGGCCTCTTCGTCGTCGTCGTCCTCGTCGGTGCGCACAGAGCCGATCTCGTGCGCCTGCCAGTGATCCCACTTCTGCATGAGCTGCTCGATCGCGGCATGGAACTTCTCGGTGGCGACGCCGGGCGTCGTGTCGCCGAAATAGTGCTGCACCCACATGCGGAGCCGGGCGATGGCCGCCTCGTCGGCGCGGACACGCTCGACCTCCGCCACGATGTCCGACGCGGCGTCGGCGCTCAGCCACTCGCAGTCCGAAAGATATCCGTTGGTGTCGATCGACGCGCGCTCATCGGCGGGACGTGTGATCATCAACGGCTTCCCCACGGCCAGACGGTCGTAGACCATGGCCGAGATGTCGACGATCGCGACATCGGCCGCAGCGAGCTGCCACCCGAGGTCCGCACCGTCGTCGTACACGTGCTGCGCCGTCGGATCGGCGGTGTTGGCCGCGGCGATGTCGGCGATGATCCGTCGATGCGCTGCGCCGTACGCGTCGTCGACCACACCGCTGCGCGGATGCGGGCGATAGATCACGCGGTGGCTGCCCGAGGCGAGCAACGCCGTCACCAGCGCCTCGCCGTGCGTCGCGATCGAGCCGTAGTGGGCGCTCGGGCGATCGCCCTCCCAGGTCGGTGCGTACAGCACGACGGTGCGAGAGTCGGGGGTGTAGGGCAATGTGCCGGAGTAATGATCAGCCTGGGGCCGACCGATCTCGATCGTACGGTGGTCGATGTCCCAGTCCCACAGCGTGCGGGACAGACGATCACGCGCGGCCTGGCCTGCGACGAGGGCGTAGTCGTACGCCTTGTACTGGTTCGTGGTCATGTACATCTTGTCGGACTCGCCGTGGTTGATGAACACGTGCCAGCGCCGCCCATAGCGGAACATCTGGAAATTGCGGGTGTTCTGGTTCACGTAGAGCACGATCCGGATGTCCTGCGCGGTGATGAACCGTTCGAGGTCGCGCACGGTCGGGACGAACGCCACAGGCGGACCGTCCTCGTCGAGAAGCTTGTCGGCTCCGGTGGCGGAGCGCGACAGCACCACCACGGGCCAGCGCTTCGCGAGCTCTTTCAGCGGGCGGTACCACTGCCGCATCTGATACATGTTGACCGCGCCGTCCGCGAAGTAGACCGCGACCTTGTAATGCTCGGTCGGGTGCGGCTCCTGGTCGGCCAGGCGACGCCTGACCCGCTGCACCGCCTTACGCGAGGCGAGCGCCCGCTTCAGCAGACGGTAGGCCTTCTTCGCATCGGACACTGCACCCATCCCTCCAGGATACCGAGTGCGGGCACCGCGCCCGACGGATGGCGTCGCAGCGCACGGCGTCGCGAATCAGCGAACGTCCGAGAAGCGCATGCCATGATCGTCATGTGCCTGACATTGACATCGACGTTCCCGAGACCGGGGTGTCGTTCGTCATGCCCGTGCTCAACGAGCGCGCCTATCTGGAGCACGCGATCCGCTCGGTGCTCACACAGGAGCTGACGGTGCCGGCTGAGCTCGTGCTCGCACTCGGCCCCTCCACGGATGGCACGACCGAACTCGCGCAGCGTCTCGCCGCGGCGGACGACAGGATCCGCCTCGTCGACAACCCGGCGGCGCACATCCCGGTCGGGTTGAACGCGGCGATCCGCGCCAGTCGCTACGACACGATCGTCCGCGTCGATGCGCACTCGGAGCTCTCACCGGGATATGCGGCGCGTGCGTTGGACACACTCGAGCGCACCGGAGCCGCCAACGTCGGAGGCGTCATGCACGCCGACGGACGGACACCCTTTCAGAAGGCGGTCGCACGCCTGTACAACTCCCCCGTCGGACTCGGCGGCGGCGCGTATCACGGCGGCACCCAGGAGGGCGAGGCGGAGTCCGCCTATCTCGGCGTGATGCGCCGCACCGTGATCGAGGAGGTCGGGCTCTTCGACGAGTCGATCCGCCGCGGCGAGGATTGGGAGCTCAATCTGCGCATCCGCCAGGCCGGTCACCTCGTCTGGTTCGATCCGAGCCTCTCCGTCACCTACTGGCCCCGCGAGAGCTGGCTGCGCCTGGCGCGGCAGTTCCGGGCCACCGGCGCCTGGCGCGGAGAGCTCGTGCGCCGCTATGGCCGCCGCAACGGCATCCGCTTCTTCGCTCCCCCCGCTCTCGTGGTCCTCGTCGCGCTGACCGTGAGCGTCGGAGTCCTGCAGCTGACCGGCGCGATCACCGGGCTGATCTCCACGATCGTCTCGGCCGTCGTCTACCTGCCGCTCCTCGCTTACGCGCTGCTGGTGATCGCCGTCGCGTCGCTGCCTGGCGGCGGACGGTTCCGTCAGCGGGTGTGGACGCTGGCGGTGCTGCCGACCATGCACCTCTCCTGGGGGCTGGGCTTCCTCGGTGGAGTGCTGCGCGGCGCCGGCGACACTGTCGACGCCTCGAGGCTGGGCACGCGCAACACGCCCCTCCCCTGATCCGGATCCGGATCCGGATCCGGATCCGGATCAGGATCAGGATTCGGCTCCGGCTCCGGCTCCGGCTAGGTCCGCATGACCGGGCGGGCTCAGCGGGTGATGTACCCCTGGTCGAGGATGCGCGCGACGACCCGCTCGGCCGCATGACCGTCGTCCCTGGCGTTGAACTGAGCCTTCCACGCGGCATAGCGCTCCGCGAAGGCACCCTCGTGCCCGTGGTCGGCGAGAGCTGCGACGAGTTCGTCCTGCGTGTGCACGAGCGGTCCCGGTGCCCGTGTCTCGAGATCGAAGTAGAACCCGCGGAGCTTGCCGCGGTAGTGATCCAGGTCGGGCACGAGGAAGTACATCGGCTTGCCCGTGACGCTGAAGTCGAACATCACCGACGAGTAATCGGTGATCAGGGCGTCCGCAGCGAGCAGCAGCTGAGAGGTCTGGGGGTACCCTGTGACGTCGATCACCCGCGCGCCGGCACGGTCGCGGTCGGTTTCGATCGTCCGAGAATGCCCCCGCACGAGCACCACCGAGTCGGTCTTCCTGGCGAGCTCTTCGGGGTCGATGAAGTCGACCATCTCCGTGCGGTCGTCACGCCATGTCGGCGCGTACAGCAGCACGCGCTCGCCCTCGCCGATGCCGAGGGCAGCACGGATCGCGGTGGGATCCCCCGTCACCAGGGCGTCGTTGCGCGGATACCCCTCGACCCAGACGGGCCGCCCGAGGAACGCGTATGCCTTGCGGAGAATACGCTCGGAATACGTGTTCTGCGCGAGCAGCACGTCCCAGCGACGGGACTCCTTGACGACGGCGGCCATGCGACGGAGATCGAATCCGGGCCGATGCAGCGCCAGACGCTTGAGCGGTGTTCCGTGCCAGGTCTGCAGCACTCGCTGCCCGGGCTTGCGCGCGAACCGACGTCGCAGCCAGTCGTTCACGATCAGCAGTCGCGCCGCTGCGCGGGCGCGCCACCATTCGGGGCTCCCCTCGACCACGGCGATCGCGCCGTCCGGGACAGCGACAGACAGGTCGACGACGCTCCAGTAGCGGACGACGTCGGGTGCCTGCGCCGAGAGCGCCCGGTCGATCGCCTGGGGGTTGCAGCCGACGCTGCGCCCGTAGAAGCTCTCGAAGAAGACCGCGTTCTCGGTCGCGCCCTGATGCGCGAGGTAGCGCCCTTCGAGCGTGGCCTGCCCCTCCGGCGACTCGTACGCGGGGTCGACCGGTGCGGCGATACGGGCGGTCGCACCGTCGACGGCCACGCGGACGCCGGTCAGCACCTCGGGACCGATGTGCAGACCGTCGAGGTCGACGTCGGGGATGCGGATCTCGTAGTCGCCCGCCGGCAGAGGAAGCTCAGGACCGCCCCATCGCGCTGCACGCAGCGGGAACGTGGCCTTCCACGTCTTGCCACCACCGGTGATGCGAGCATCGACTCGGGCACGCGGCCCGATCAGCTGCGCGGTGGCGGGACGGTGACCTGCCCCTGCGATGACCAGCGACTCTGCCGTCTCATCGATGCGGGCCGTCGTCATGCTGCTCCCTTCGGCGCGGGGATGCCTCGCGCACGGATCGTCTCGTACACGCGCCGGGTGTTGCGTCCATCACGGAACGCGTGCATCTCCGCGCTGAGCGTAGCGGAACGCTGCGACCTCGCAGCGAACACGCCGTCATCGTCCAGCAATGCCGACAGCTGCACGAGGAGAGAATCCCAGCCGGTCGCGGCGTCATCACCGGCCATATCCTGGAAGCGACCGTAGAAGCCTCGCGTGCGGGCGTACTGCTGGGCGTCTGGTGCCAGGTAGAGCACCGGCATCCCGAGCAGTCCCACGTCGTAGGCGAGCGAGGAGTAGTCCGTGATCAGGACGTCGATCGCCGGGAGCGCGGGCGTGATGTCGGGCAGGACGCCGGCCCCGAGCATCCGCACCCGTCTGCTCGGCAACGACGGCGCGTAGCCGCCCTCGCCGAGGGGGTGGGAGCGCACCAGCAGCACCGCGTCATGCTCTTCCAGCACACGGATGATCTGCACCCACTGCGCGGCATCCGGAACAGCAGGGTCGACCGCGCCGTCACGCCAGGTCGGGGCGTACAGGATCGTGCGCGAACCCGGTGGCAGATCGCCCAGCACGCGGCCGAGCAGCGCGGATGCGGCGGCTCGCCGCTCGTGCGGTTCGCCGGTGGACAAGACGTCGACGCGGGGTTCTCCGGTGACGACGACGCGCGCGTCGCCGAGCGCGAATGCGGACTCCAGGCGCCCCCTCGAGCGGTGCGAGGCCGCAGGCAGCACCCGGATCCGCTGAGCGGCACGGCGATACAGGATGCCGATCAGACGTCGGAGCACCGGCGCGCCCGGAACGTCGGGAACCTGGGTCGTGGCCGGCGAATCGAGTCCGATCCGCTTGAGCGGGATGCCGTGCCACAGCTGCACGACGAAGGCGCCGGAGATCGCATAGCGATTCACGTCGCCGAGACCGTGGGTCACCACGACGACGCCGGCACGCGCCGTGGCCCACCAGCCGCGCAGACCACCCTTGCGAACGGCCCGCAGGCCCAGGTCCGCAGCGTCGCGGTCCTCGCGGTCCGATGAGGTCAGCCACAGCGTCTCGTGACCCTCTGCCGCAGCGTGACGCTGCAGCGCCAATGCACCGTCGCCTACGCCCGCACCGCAGCCGAAGACCCAGCGGCTGCCCCGAGGCACGAGGAGCGTGCCGATGCGCCCGGCGAGGTAGAGAGGGATCCGAAGCAGCTTGGCCGCATTGCCGGAGCCGAAAGAGAAGGACGCCACCCCGCGAGCCTATCGCGGGGTGGCGTCCTTCTCTGTGAGCGGGGTGCCGAGGGTCAGCCTGCGAGCTCTCCGAGCGTCACATCGATTTCGTACTCCTTGCCACCGCGGATGTAGGTGACCTTCGCCTCGCTGCCGGCGGCGGCAGCGCGAACCTGAGCGGTCAGGTCGCTGGCGCTCGTGATCGGCACACCGTTGAAGGCGGTGACGATGTCATCGGCCTTGAGACCGCCGGCTGCGGCGGCGCCACCGTCGGTGACATCGGCGATGTACGCACCCGCGACCTCGGCGTTCTCGACCGAGGCCGCGTCGCGGACCGACGCACCCAGCAGACCATGGGTGGCCACGCCACCGGCGATGATCTCCTCCGAGACGCGCTGGGCGATGTTCGCCGGGATCGCGAATCCGATGCCGATGGATCCGGACTCCTCCGAGCTCCCCGAGCTGGCGATCGCCACGTTGATGCCGATCAGCTCGCCCTTGCTGTTCACGAGGGCACCGCCGGAGTTGCCGTGGTTGATGGCCGCATCGGTCTGGATCACGGCGATCGAGATGGACTCCGAGCTCTGCTGCGAGGTGTTGCCAGGCAGATCGAACTGGAACGGGCCCTCGCTCTGCCCGTCTTCCGGCGTCTGCTCCTCCTGCGGAGCGTCCTCGGACGACGAGTCGGGAAGTGCGGACGACGCGATCTGGATGCTGCGGTTCAGCGCGCTGACGATACCCGTCGTGACCGAGTTCGAGAGTCCGAGCGGAGCACCGAGCGCCACGGCAGTGTCGCCGACGTTGAGCTTCGACGAATCGGCGAAGTCGATGGGGGTCAGATCCGACGCACCCTCGAGCTTGATGACCGCGAGGTCGTAGATCGGGTCCGTACCCACGACGGTGGCTGTGAAGATGCGCCCGTCCGAGGTCGTGACACGGATCGTCGGGTCGGCGACGGCCCCGCCGAGGGTCACCACGTGAGTGTTCGTCAGCACGTAGCCGTCGTCGCTGATGATGACGCCGGAGCCGCTGCCGGCCTGGTCCGAACCCGCCACCTCGATGGTGACGACCGACGGCAGCGCCGCGGTCGCGACCGCGGTGGTCTCGTTGACCGAGCCGGGGTTGTTCACGGTGACCGTGTCTGGGCCCTGGGCGACCCCTGTCGAGCTCTGGTTCGAGATGCCGTTGAGGAGCGCTCCTCCGCCGAAGCCGGCGACGCCGCCGACGAGGGCTGCGGCGACCACGATCGCGGCGAACTTGACGCCGGTCCGAGGCTTCTGGCCCTTGACCTTGGTCACGCCGTCGACGGTCTGCTCCGGCTGAGCGGTGTGGATGCCGAAAGCCGCTCCGGGAGCCGCGGCCGTGGCAGCTCCGGGGTGACTGGGCGCCTGACCGGGTGAATGCTGACCTGGAGCACCGAAGTACGGCTGCGGAACCGTCTGCGCTGCCGGCGACACAGGGGCCGCGGGGGCCTCGAACACCGGCGTGGGAATCTGCGGGGCTGCGGCGGCGGACGCCTGGGGCGCGGGCGTCGACGCGAACGTCTGCGGAACCTCGTGTCCCTGGTTCGGAATCGACGCGGCTGCGATGCCGGGGGTCTCAGCGGCGGCATCCGTCGTCGAACGGTCGACGACCTCTGCTGCCTCGGTGGACGGCACCGCGTCGTTCGACGCGGGTACCGAGTGGTCCTGGGTGTTGTCTTCGTTCATGGTGTGTGCTCCTTCAACGACGCTCCTTCAGAATGGCGCGTGTATCTGTGCGTTTCGTATGGCGAAGATGAGTTTCACCTATGCCCTTAGCCTGTTCTTCATGAGTGTCATCGCAGGCGCATGGCGGCGCACAGCAGCGGGAGCCGGTCTGCTCGCCCCCGACGGAAGCGTCGCGCCCACCATCTTCGCAGAGATGTCCGCTGCCGCGGCCCGAACCGGAGCGATCAATCTCGGCCAGGGCTTTCCCGATGAGGACGGCCCCTCCGAGGTGCTCGACGCCGCCCGTGAGGCCATCGCCCGCGGGGCCAACCAGTATCCGCCGGGGCGAGGAATCCCCGATCTGCTCGAGGCGATCAGCGAGCACCAGCGACGTTTCTACGGACTCGAGGTGGATCCGGCACGCGAGGTGATCGTGACCGCCGGTGCCACCGAGGCGCTGACGGCGACGCTGCTCGCTCTGATCGACGGCCCGGACGACGAGGTCGTCGTGTTCGAGCCCTACTACGACTCATACGCCGCGGCAGTCGCCCTGGCGGGCGCTCGGCTGCGCACCGTGCCCCTGCGCGCCCCCGACTTCCAGCCGGACCTCGATCAGCTCGCCGAGGCCGTCACGGATCGCACCAGGATCATCCTGATCAACGATCCGCACAATCCGACCGGGGCGGTCTTCGACCGTGCGGTGCTCACCGAGGTGGTCCGGCTCGCCGAACTGCACGACGCGATCATCGTCACGGACGAGGTCTACGAGCACCTCGCCTTCCGCGCTCCGCACACGCCGGTGGCGACGCTCCCCGGGGGCGCCGAGCGCACGCTGACGATCTCATCGGCGGGAAAGACATTCTCGGCGACCGGCTGGAAGATCGGCTGGGTGCACGGCCCCGCGGATCTCATAACCGCCGTGCTCACGGTGAAGCAGTATCTGACGTATGTGAACGGCTCGCCGTTCCAGCCGGCGATCGCGGTGGGGCTGCGTCTGCCCGACGAGTACTTCACCGGGGCCGCCGCGACGCTGGAGGCGAAGCACGGGATCCTGGGATCGGGCCTCCGTGCCGCAGGCTTCACGGTGCACCCGCCGCAGGGCGGCTACTTCACCGTGGCCGACGCGTCCACCCTCGGAGGGACGGACGCGGCACAGTTCTGTCGTGAGCTCCCTGAGCGCGCCGGAGTCGTGGCGATCCCGCTCACGGCCTTCGTCTCCGAGGACCGGCGCGGTGACTATGCGGGTCTGGTGCGCTTCGCCGCGTGCAAGCAGGTCGCAGTGCTCGAAGAGGCTGCCTCACGCCTCGCTTCGAGCTTCTGAGCAGCCGTCGAACCGTGCGCTGGCTGATCAGCGCGGAGCGACCGAGTAACGGCGCACACGCAGCGACGGATTGACCGCGCGGACCCGATCGATCGCTTTTCGCTCGACGGCGGCGACCGCGATGCCCTCCGCCGTTCCGACCCCTGCCAGCACGACGCCCTGAGGATCCACGATCTGTGAATGTCCGACGCCGATCGGCGTCGGGTGGTCGGCGGCGATCACGTAGGCGGTGTTCTCGATCGCCCGTGCGGCGAGAAGGGTCGTCCAGTGGTGCTCCTTGAGCGGGCCGCGCACCCATTCGGCAGGCACGACGAGGGCGTCCGCGCCGGCGTCGATGAGCGTGCGCGAGACCTCGGGGAACCGCAGGTCGTAGCAGGTCATCAGACCGAACCGGATGCCGGCGAGCTCGAACGTGGCCGCGACGCCGGTCGCCCCCGCCTCGACCCAGTCGGACTCGGTCTGACCGAACGCGTCGTACAGATGCTGCTTGCGATAGGTCGCGAGGATCCCGTCACCGCGCACCGCCACGACCGTGTTGCGCACATGCGTCGAGTCGGAGGCGCGCTCGGCGAGTCCCGCCACGATCACGACGCCGTAGTCAGCGGCCAGCGCCGTCAGCGTCGACACGAACTCGCCGTCCAACGTCTCGGCATTCTGCGCGAGGGTCACATCCATCGGATCCACGAAGTAGCTCGAGTACTCGGGGAACACGATCAGCGTGGCGCCCCGCGACGCCGCATCCGCCGTCAGCTGCGCGATGCGTTCGCGGTTGTCCGCGCGCGACGCCGTCGGCGCGAACTGGCAGACGGCGACGGGCATGGCGGCAGAGGTCTCTGGCATGCTCCCCATCCTCCCGCATCGCGTCGACCCGGGCACCGTTCCCGGCGTCGATTCGCGCGCTCTCAGAATCCGTGATAAGTTTCTTCTTGTGCCGCGGGGTGGAGCAGTTCGGTAGCTCGCCGGGCTCATAACCCGGAGGTCGCAGGTTCAAATCCTGTCCCCGCAACAAATGAAAGGCCCTCTGACTCGGAGAAATCCAGGTCAGAGGGCCTTTCGCTTTCCTCGGCGAGGGTCAGCAGTCCCACTCGAGTGACGGATCCGCAGGCACGAGGGGCCGATCATCCCGCTCCTGGCGCGGCTCCACGGTGACCTTGACCCGGGTGGCGGCGCAGACCAGAACGCTCATCATGCCGGCGCGGGTGGAGAAGCCGACGAACGTGGGGCGCGTGCGGGCAGCCGTCTCGATCTTCCCCATGAGGTCGACCAGATCCTGCTCAGCGGTGAGCACGAACTCCTCGTCGTCGAACACTATGCGAGTGATGGTGCCCATCTGCTCCCCTTCGATCGGGAGACGCGAGATCGCCTCTTCTCTCGACGCTAGACAGACTCGGCGCTCACGGCGCGGGGGTTGCGTGGAATGCCCGAGCGTGCACCTCTCCGGCGAGAAGCCTCGGAAACGCGAATGGACGCCCTCTCGGGCGCCCATTCGACGATGTCACTGCGGGTTCACTCCCCCGACGAGCTCTCCAGCCCGAGAAGCGTGTTCACCGCGTCGGTGAGCCGCTTGTCCGCCTCGGCGAACTTCGTCAGGTCGCCCTCCTTGAGAGCAGCCTCACGATCGGTGAGCGCCTGCTGCGCCGCGGCGAGAGCCTCGGCCTCGGCGTCGGTCGGCGTGGTCGGCTCGGTGGGAACCTCGCCGGTGTCCGGATCCGGCTCGGTGGGCTCGACCTGATCGTCGCCACCCGTCGCACCGGCGTCACCGCCGAACAGCGTGTCGAGCGCCGCGGTCAGGGTGTCCTCGAACGCGACCTTGTCACCGAAGGCCACGAGGACCTTCTGCAGTCGAGGCAGCTTCGTGCCCTCGGACGACTGCACGTAGACCGGCTGCACGTAGAGCAGACCGCCACCGACGGGCAGAGTGAGCAGGTTTCCGTACAGGACCTCGGACTCTCCCTGCTGCAGCAGGTTGAGCTGCGGCACCACGGCCGTGTCCGAGTTGTAGGTGTTCTGCACCTGTCCGGGGCCGGGCACCGTCGTATCGGTGTCGATCTCGAGCATCCGAAGCTGCCCGTAGCCCTCAGCCTTCACGCCGGCCTCGGATCCGGCGTCCGAGTCGACGGCCAGATAGCCCATCAGGACGTCACGGTTGCTTCCACCCTGTGCGGACGGGATGAACGTCGAGAACATCGAGAACCGCGGCGACTCCTGCCCCGGCATCTGCATCGTCAGGTAGTACGGCGGCTGCAGGACCGAGTCGCTGCGCGGATCGTTCGGCGTCTGCCAGCGGTTGTCCTGCTGAGCGAACGAGCCCGCGGTGTCGATGTGGTACGTGCCGAGGATGTCGCGCTGCACCTTGAACAGGTCGGTCGGGTAGCGGACGTGGCTCATCAGGTCGGCCGACATGTCGCTGACGGACTTCAGCGTCGACGGGTAGATGTTCTGCCACGTCTGCAGCACCGGGTCCTGATCATCCCAGGCGTACAGGGTGACCGAACCGTCGTAGGCGTCGACCGTGGCCTTGACCGAGTTGCGGATGTAGTTGATCTCGTCGATCGCGAGTGTCGGCGACGGGAGGTTCGAGTCGGCGATCGCATCCGACAGGCTCACGTTCGTCGAGTACGGGTACGTGGAACTCGTCGTGTACCCGTCGATGATCCAGACGATCTTGCCGTCCACGACGCTCGGGTACGGGTCGCTGTCGAGTTCGAGGTACGGTGCGACCTTCTGCACGCGCGTCTTGGGATCGCGGTCGTACAGAATCTGCGAGTCGTCGTTCACGAGGTTCGAGAAGAGGATCTGCTCCGACTGGAACTTGAGCGCGTACAGGAGCTTCGTGAAGGTGTTGCCGATCTGCGGCCCGCCATCGCCCTCGAACGTCGTCTTCGTCTCGCTCGCGCCGTCCTTGCCTCGCGGGTAATCGATCTCGACGGGATCGGTTCCGTCGGGAGCGCCGACGATCGAGTACTCGGGAGAGTTCTCACCGAAGTAGACACGGGGCTCGAAGTTCTCCTGGTCGGTGAGGAAGCCCGACGAAGGGATGCCTCGTTCGAGGAACACAGGCTCTCCGTCGCTGGTGCGCTGGTTGCCTGCGGCTGCCACGAGTCCGTAGCCGTGGGTGTAGACCGCGGCACGGTTGTTCCAGTTCGTGACGTCGACGCCGTTCATGTCGAGGTCTCGGACCGACACGACCGTGTCCTGCATCTCGCCGTCGATCTCGTAGCGATCGACGTCGAGCTTCTCCTGGAACTGGTAGTACCCGCGGTACTGCTCGAGCTGACGCACGGCCGGGCTGATCACGTTCGGGTCCACGATGCGGATGGATGCCGTGGTCTCGGCGTCCTCGCGCAGCTGACCGGCTTCGGCATCGGTCTCTGCCTCGAAGGGGGTGGTCTCGAGGTCGGCGACCCCGTACGCCTCCTTCGTTCCGTCGATGTTCCGCTGGTAGAACTCCGCCTGATAGGCGTTCTGGTTCGGGCGCACCTGGAAGGTGGTCACGGCCCACGGGAAGCCGACGCCGACGACGAGCGAGGCGACGATGAGCAGCGCGGTCGCGGCGAGCGGGAAGCGCCAGCGGCCGATCACAGCCGTGACGAAGAAGAGGATGGCCACGATCGCGGCGATGATCGTGAGGATCGCGAGCCCGGGGATGGTCGCATTGACGCCCGTGTACGCGGGGCCGACGATGCGGTCGTCCTGGGCGACGAGCGTCTTGTAACGGTCGAGCCACAGGCTGGCGGCCTGCACCAGCAGGTAGAGGCCGGCGATGATCGCGAGCTGGATGCGGGCGGGCTTCGAGATCCGCAGCTCGCCCTGGCCGATCCGAACCGAACCGTAGAGGTACGACACGAGCGCCGTCACGATGAGCGTGAGCAGCAGGACTGCCGACACGAAGGCCAGCAGGATCGAGTAGAACGGCATCGCGAACATGTAGAAGCCCGTGTCCACGCCGAACTGCGGGTCGGTCGTATCGGTGGCGACGCCGTTGGCCCAGAGCCACACGGTCTTCCACTGGCTCGCGGCCGAGAAGCCGGCGAACAGGCCGAAGAAGATCGGCATGCCCCACATCGCGAGGCGGCGCAGCGGCTCGATGACCTCCTGGTACCGGTCGAGCTGCGAGCTGAGCCGCACGTAGACGGGGCGCAGTCGGTACGCGAGCTGGATGGCGACGAACAGCGGTACGGCCATGCCGAGGAATCCGACGACGAACATCACCGCCGTGGCGAACCATTGGGTGGTGAGCACTCCCGCGAAGCCCACCTGGTCGAACCAGAGGAATTCGGTGTAGAGCGACGCGAAGACGAAGAAGACGGCGATCAGCGCGGCGATGATCGCCAACGAGATACCGAAGATTCTTCGCGAGGTTCGGGGAGTGGCCGGGTTCGGTGCAGAAGTCGAGGTCACCCTCCCATCCTAGGCACGCCTTACTGTGCTGCGGCTGTCATACCTATCACGGGGAGGTCACGACGTCGCACGTCGGGAGCGATCCCACGTCGCCGCCGTTCGCGATCACCTCGAGTGCATCGAGCGATTCCTCCAGAGTCGAGGTGCTGATCACGGTGAGGCCGTCCGGCACGTGGCCGGTGACCTCGTCGCAGTTCGTGCTGGGTGCGAGGAAGTAGTCGGCTCCCGCGTCGCGAGCACCGTAGAGCTTCTGGCGGATGCCGCCGATCGGCCCGACTGTGCCGTCGGCCTCGATCGTGCCGGTGCCCGCGATGTTCTCGCCGCCGTTGAGCTCGCCCTCGGTGAGGGTGTCGATGATCCCGAGCGCGAACATCATCCCCGCGCTCGGGCCGCCGACGTTGTCGAGCTGCAGGGTGACGTCGATCTCGAAGTCGTAGTCGGTGCGCAGGGTGACACCGATCAGCCAGGTGGTCACGCCTGCGTCGACCTGCTTCTCGGGCGTCACCTCGACGACCGCCTCTTCGCCCCCGCGCTGCACGGTGAGCTCGACGGGGTCTCCCCCGGCATCCTGGATCGCCTGTCGCAGCTGCTTCGCCGACGTCACCGCCGTGCCGTCGATCGCGGTGATGACATCCTCGGGCTCGAGGCTCCCCTCGGCGGGTGCGCCGTCGACGACGTCGACCACCGCCACCTCGGCGCCGGTGTCGTAACCGAGTTCGTTCAGTGCCGCCGCGGTCGCCTCGTGCTGAGAATCGACCATCAGGGTCGCGTTGCGCTCGTCCCGCTGCTCGGTGGTGACTCCCTCAGGGAAGACGGAATCGAGCGGCACGACGGCGCGGGATGAGTCCGTCCAGGCGAGTGCCAGCTCGAACCAGCTCGGCGTGCGCTCGCGGTTGCCGACGACCTGGACGGTCGTGAGGTCGAGCGTGCCCGCGGTCTCGAAGGTCTCGGCGCCCTCGATCTGGATGAGAGGCACCTGCTCGCCGTCCGCGCCCGCAGCTGTGCCGAGGGTGTCGTAGACGGGGCCCGGTCGCTGGATGACGTAGGGGGTGGGGAGGAAGGTCAGCACGACGAGCGCGATCAACGCGACGATCAGCGCCCAGACTCCGAGCCCGAGCTTCACAGACCGTGTTCGATCCACAGTGTTCCTCCGTCGTTCGCGGGCGGCGTACAGCGATCTGCCCGCTTCGGGGTCTCGCGGCCGATCCTGTGACTAGCGTAGATGCCACGGCTTTAGGCGTGCTGAGAGGCGAGCGACATGTCAGACAACGACCCGACCCCCGAGGACTTCCAGGAATTCCTCCGACGAATGATGTCCGGCCAGGGCGCCGGCGACATCGACCCCGAAGCGCTGCAGAACGCGTTCGCGGGCATGGAGGGCATCCAGCTGGACCCGGCGATGATGCAGACGATCATGTCGCAGCTCCAGGGCGCCTTCGGCGGCGACGCGTGGGAGAACGCGCTCCGTCAGGCGTTGCACATCGCGAACCGTGACGGGCTCGGGATCACCGAAGGCTCGCGCACATCGCTGGTCGACTCGTTCGCCCTCGCCGACCTCTGGCTCGGCGAGGCCACGACCATCTCCGAGCTCGCCGAGGCTCCTCGTGCGATGACCAGGGGCGAATGGGTCGAAGCGACCCTGCCCGTGTGGAAGGAGATCGCCGATCCCGTGTCCACGAGCATCGCCGACGCACTCACCAGCGCGCTCGACACCCAGGTGCCCGAAGACATGCGCGAGGTCGTGCAGGGAGCCGGAAAGCTCATGCGCGGGCTCGGCGGCTCGGTGTTCGCCGCACAGTTCGGCCAGGTGCTCGGCAACCTCTCGCTCGAGGTCGTGTCGGGTGGAGACGTCGGCATCCCCGTTCTCCCCGCCGGCACCGCTGCCGTGATCCCGCAGAACCTCACCGCCTTCGGCGAGGGGCTCGAGATCCCCGAAGACCAGATCACCCTGTACCTCGCGACCCGCGAGCTGGCGTACGCACGCCTGTATCGCCACGCCAAGTGGCTGCACCTGCACGTCATGGCGCAGATCACCGACTTCGCGCGCGGAGTCACGGTCGACGTCGATGCCCTCGAAGACGTCGCCAGCCGACTCGACCCCTCGAACCCCGAGGAGCTCCGCGCGGCGATCGAAGGCGGAGCCCTGCTCCCCACTCAGACAGACGCCCAGCGCGAGGCGCTGGCACGTCTCGAGAACCTCGTCGCCACGATCGACGGATGGGTCGATGTGGTCACCGCGCAGGCGACCTCCCGGCTTCCCGACGGCGCCCGGATCGCCGAGGCGGCGCGCCGCCGCCGCGCGGTGGGCGGGCCTGCAGAGGATGCGCTCGGTGCGCTCGTCGGCCTGAAGCTGCGTCCGCGACGCCTCCGCGAGGCCTCGGCCATGTGGCAGGCGGTCACCGACGCCGTGGGCATCGCCGGACGCGATGCGCTCTGGGACTACCCCGACCTCATGCCGACATCCGACGACATCGACGACCCCTCGAAGCTCGTCGCGCGACTCCAGGCGACAGCGCGTGGCGAGCAGCCCGTCGCCGACGAGTTCGACGAAGCACTCGCCCGCCTGCTCGACGGCGACGATTTCTCGGGCGAGAAGCGCGAGACGGATGACTCCGCGGATCCGGATGCTCCGGAATCCGACGGCCCGACCCCTGATGGCGAGAAGCCCGACGGCGACGACGGTCCGGGCGGCGACCGCCCTGTGTGATCGACCTGGGTGATGGACCGGTGTGATCGACCGGTGTGATCGACGGTGTTCTGCTCGCCGGTTTCCCTTCGAGGAGCAGAACACCCGACGACTTGTCCACGGATGCCGCTGACGGCCACATCGGGAGCTGCGGAGTCCGCAGAATCGAGGGATGTCTCCGCTGACTCCTCAGATCACCACTCGTCTGGATCCCGCCGTGCCGTTGCTCTGGCGCGACGGAGACACCCTGCAGATCGGGATCGAGGGCACCCTCCGCATCTCGGCGGCGGAGCCGTGGGTCGAGCGCCTTGTCGCGCGGATGGCCGCCGGGTTCCGACGCTCGGCCTTCGACGTCATCGCACACGCGTCGGGTGCGCCCCGTGCCGACGCGCGGATGCTCCTCGCCCGCCTCGAGCCGCTGCTCGTCGAGGACTCCGCCGCACCCCGCGCGGCCTGGGTCGAGAGCATCGACGTCCTCGACGGACGTTGCGAGTATCGGATGCGCGACGCACTGCTCGACGAGGGCGTGGCCTCAGGCGTGCGTGAGGAACCGGGCGACATCGGTGTCGTACTCGTCGAAGGGGCCGCCGCGGCCCTGCATTTCGCGCGCTACCTCCGCGAGGACATCGCCCATCTGCCCGTGTCGCTGGAGCGCGGTCGCACGACGATCGGGCCATTGATCTCTCCCGGCGACTCGCCCTGTCTGACGTGTCGGGATGCGCACGAGCGCGACCGCGACTCGGCGTGGCCGCGGATGCACGCGCAGCTCATCGGCAAGAAAGCAGGTCCGATCAGCGTCGCCCGGATCGCGGAGGCTGCGACCCTGGTCGCGCGTCTGCTCGCGACGACGACCTCACGCGGGTCCTTCGTCGAGGTCAGCGGCGACGGTCGGCGCGCGTGGCGTTCGCTGACGTTTCACGAAGAATGCCGGTGCCGCGAGCAGTCGTTCCTATCTCTGCCAGGAACCGCGACGGTGCCCGCTCTCCTCGTCCCGCCGAGCGAGACCACGACAGCGAGAGCGTACGCGCGGCGCGCGTGACACCCACGTAGGCGAGACGGCGCTCCTCGTCGATCGCCTCGAAACCGGTGGCGTACGAGATCGGCAGCGCACCCTCCGCCCATCCCGCGAGGTACACGTGCGGCCACTCGAGACCCTTCGCCGCATGGAGCGTCGACAGGGTGACGGTGCGCATCGTGGGCTCGTGCTGATCTTTGGCGCGCGCCATGAGCGCGTCGCTGAAGGTGCGAAGGTTCTCGTCAGGACCTGCTTCCTCCGCAAGCCGGAGGATCGCCCGCCTCGCCTCCCACCCGTCGCGCTGGGCTCCGCCGGCTTCCGGCGGCTCCTCGGTGAGTCCGAGTTCTCGTAACACCCGCTGCACACCGGGGAGGAATCCGTGCTCGGTCGGCGCCACGGCGGCCGCCCGGAGCGCGAGGATCGCCTGCCGAACCTCGGGCATGGCGAAGAACCGCGTGCCGCCCAGCACCGATGTCGCGATGCCCTCGGCGGCGAGCGCCTGCTGCAGCACGGCGGACTGGGCATGGGCGCGGTACAGCAGTGCGATGTCTGCGGGCGACGCTCCGGCTTCGATCCGCGCCGATACTGCGGCGGCGATGCCCTCCGCCTCGTCCCGCTCGGTGTCGTAGGCCGTCACGGTCGGCGAATCCGCGTTGAAGGTCTCCCGCGCGGGGACGAGTTCCAGCGCACCCGGCCGCCCCTTCATGAGAGCGTTGGCCGCTTCGAGGATCGGAGCCTGCGAGCGATAGTTGGTCTCGAGTCGCACCACCGTCGCCTCCGGATGACGTCGTTCGAACTCGAGAAGGAAGCGCTGCTCCGCACCGGCGAACGAGTAGATGGTCTGGCTCGCGTCACCGACGACGCAGATGTCCTTGCGATCCCCGAGCCAGAGCTCGAGCAGCCGGTTCTGCAGGGGCGAGACGTCCTGGTACTCGTCGACCGTGAAGTGCCGGTACTGCTCGTGCACGGACGCGGCGACCCGAGGCTCCGCCTCGAGCATGCCTGCACACGCCAGCAGCACGTCTTCGAAGTCGAGCTGACGACGCTCATCTTTCAAGGCCTCATAGCGCTGCTGCAGCTCCATGAGCTGCGCCGTGTCGATGCCGCTCATGGAACGGCCGAGTGACGCGTGCTGCTCGACCGAGAGCATCGAGACCTTGCGCCATTCGATCTCGGAGGCGATGTCGCGAAGCGTGGCGGTGCTCGGCCGCAGACGCATCGCGTCGGCGGCCTGACCGAGCATCCGCACCTTGTTGTCGATGATCGACGGTGCCGGGGAACCGGCGAGAGTCGGCCAGAAGAAGTTCAGTTGTGCCAATGCCGCCGCATGGAAGGTTCGCGCGGCGACGCCTTCGACTCCGAGCGCACGCAGGCGGCCTCGGAGTTCACCCGCGGCCTTGGCCGTGAAGGTCACGGCCATGACCCGCGACGGCGAGTACGCGCCGGTGTCCACGCCGTGCGCGATGCGGTGGGTGATCACCCTCGTCTTGCCGGTGCCGGCGCCGGCGAGAACGGCGACGGGTCCTCGGAGGACGGATGCCGCTTCGCGCTGTCGATCGTCGAGGGCTTCGAGCGCGCTCACGCGCGCTCCTCGAACCACGACATGATGAGGGCACGGGCGATGGATGCAGGTCCCGGCAGGCCGACGGGACCGTCTCCGGCGAGGGCGGACCCGATCTCGTCTCGGGTGAACCAGCGCACGTCGATGATCTCCTCACCGTCCGGGCGCAGCTCGTGGTCGTCGACGGCCACCGCGCGGAAGCCGAGCATCAGCGACCGCGGGAAGGGCCAGGGCTGCGATGACACGTACCGGAGAGACGCCAACCGGACTCCGGACTCCTCCTCGAGTTCACGGTGGACCGTGGACTCGAGAGACTCCCCCGCCTCGGTGAAACCGGCGAAGCAGGAGTACATCCGCCCACCCCAGTTCGCGTTCGCCCCGAGCAGCAGTCGTTCGCCGTCGGAGCTCTCGACCGCCACGATCACCGCGGGGTCGGTGCGCGGGAAGTGCTCGCGCCCGCAGACGAGACAGTGCCTGGACCATCCGGCCTGGCGAAGCTCCGTCGCTCCACCGCAGGTGGGACAGAACGGCGCATCGCGCAGCCAGCCCCCGAGAGCCAGCGCTTCGATGAGGAGCTCGGTGTCTTCGGCCTTCAGACGCGCGCCGAGGTCGCGGAGCCCGAGCCAGGTCTCGTCCGGAGTCGTGTCGACGGTGTCGCCTTCGGGGGGCAGCACGGCGAGCAGGACGGCGACACCGCTGGCGTCGCGTCCGAGAAGCGCCCAGACGGCGTCCGTGATCTCGGACGGCGAGACCCTGAGCAGAGTGGCCCCGTCGAGGTCATCACCGGTGATGCGCACCCGCCCGTCCCGCACCGCGACGACCTGCGTGGCCTCGTCGAAGCGGAGCCGGTCGATGACCCCAGGCTCGGTCCTGAGGTCTGCGGCTCGGTCGAGGGACGTGTTCTTCGCGGTCATCGGCTCCCTCTCTCACGGGCGTGGCGGAAGCGGGACCGCCCCCGCGTCCACCTACCCTGGGGGTATGGGACGCTCTCCATTCACTCTAGCCGCGGCGGTGACTGCCGCACTGCCCGGCGCGGAGGTCACCGGAGCCCGCATCCTCAGCGCCGACGGCGACGGACGCTTCGACTCCGCCGTGGCCTCGCTCGCCGACGGACGCGAACTCGCGATCCGAGTGGCCGACGACGACGAGACCGCACGTGAACTCGCCGGCGAGGCTCTCGCTCTCCGCGCCCTCACGGCCGGAGCACGGGCGATGCTCCCCTTCCGAGCCCCTGAGTACATCGGCGAGACACGGCTGGGCGACGCACGCGCACTGGTGACCGAACTGCTGCCCGGATTCCAGATCGAGGCGGCGATGGTTCCCGGCGGCCGCGGCGCCGCAGAGTCGATGGGCGCGGCGATCGCCGCCGTGCATTCCCTCCCCACGTCGGTCGTCCGCGGCGCCGGTCTGATCACGCGATCGGCGCAGGAGAGCCGCGACGAACTCGCCCGACTCGTGGATTCCGCCGCATCGACCGGACGAGTGCCCGCGAGGCTCACGGTGCGATGGCGTGAGGCCGTCGCCGACGACGATCTCTGGCGTTTCGAATCCACTGTCGTGCTGGGCGGCGTGCAGGCCACGTCGTTCATCTTCCGCGACGACCCCGAACTCGGGCCGGAGGTCACGGGCCTCATCGGATGGCACTCCCTGGCCGTCGGCGACCCCGCGGTCGATCTCTCCTGGCTCTCCGCCGCCCCGGATGCATCTGCTGATGTGCATGCGTCGTACGCGCGTGCCTCGGATCGCGTTCCCGACCCTGCACTCGAGGTGCGTGCCCGGCTGCTCGCGGAGCTCGAGTTCGCGCGCTGGCTGGTGCACGGCGATTCGCTGCGCCGACCCGACATCGTCGATGACGCCGCAGCTCTGCTCGAGGCACTCGCCGATGGACTGCACGACGATGACCTGGGAGTCATCGCCTCGCGCAGCGAAGGAGTCGATTCGGCCCTGGATGCTCTCGACCGCGTGCCCGCGAGCACGCTCTCGGGCGTCGACACGTCGATGCAGACCGACGCATACAACCCCAACGAGCTGTGGCGCGATGAGGATGCCGACGGCGACAGCACGAGCGATCTCAGTGACGCCGCCGTGGATGCCGCGCATCGACTGCAGGTGGGTGGGCTCGAGACGGAGGATCTCACGTCGGTGCGCTCGGCAGTCTCAGCCGACCGCTCGTCAGCCGACCGCTCGTCAGCCGACCGTGCGACGGATGGACGTGACGACGACCGCGACCGGGATCGCGACGCGCAGCGCGCAGGAACGACCGACGGCGGCTCGCCGGAGGACGAGGCTCAGCGCGCAGCGCGGGCGGCGCTCCAGCGCTGGAAGAGCTCCGACTCGGAGTAGACCCGGTCACCTCGGATGACGAGGTCGTCCGCGACGTAGTACAGCGCGACGTCGATGTCGTCGAGCGGCACTCCGAAACGTCGGTGATACGCGAGGCGGTAGAGCGCGAGCTGCAGCATCCGCTCTTCTCGCTCCTGCGCCGTGCGGGGAGCCTTGCCCGTCTTCCAGTCGACGATCTCGATGCGACCGCCTCGGTCTTCTCGCCGGTACACCGCATCGAGCTTGCAGATGACGATGTGCCCCTCGCCCGAACTCGTGCCGCCGCCCAGGGCGAAGTCGATCTCGATCTCGACCGCGATCGGCTTCAGTCCACCCCATTCGCTGCGCTCGAAGATCTGCTGGAGACCGCCGAGATCTTCGGCGTCAGCCGGGGAGACCTCCGCGCCGCTGCCCTCCGCTCCGAACGCGGGGTCGTCCTCATCGATCTCCCAGAGGGCCTCATCGACGCGATGCCCGACACCCACGAGTTCACTGCGCCGCTCCACCCAGGCATGGAACAGTGTGCCCAGTCGGGTCTGGCGATACGGCCGCTCGGGCATCGGTCGCACGATCGATGACAGCGTGCCGCCGAAGTCCGTGACGTAGTCCTTGAAACGGGAGGCGGGCACGCGAGTGGGGGGCGATGCGTCCGTCCCCCGCAACCTCGCCGCCCGTTCTGCCAGCAACCGAGTCAACTCGGGAGAAGCCACCGGGTCACTCTCGGCAGCTGCACGAACCGATTCTGCGGCCTTCTCGACCACCGCTCGTCGCGCACCGAGCGGATCGATGGGCCAGGAGAGGGTCGCGCCGGGGCCGTCGTAGGGATTGAGGTCAGGGTCGACGTCGTCGATCGTCCGCGCGCCGCTCGCCTCGATCGCCTCGAGCAGGTACGGACTCGGCGCCTTCGGCTGCTTCTGCCCCGCCCAGTGAGCGCCGGTCAGGAGCAGATCGCTGCGTGCTCTGGTGACGGCGACGTAGGCGAGCCGCCGCTCCTCTTCTTGCTGGTACTCGCGGTACGAGTCCTTGAACACCGTGAGTGCGCCCGGCGCCGTCTTGCTCTTGCTCGTGAGCGATGCGATCCCGGCCTTCAGCCGCTTGGCCGGGTCGAGCTCCTCATCGGAGGGCGGGATCCAGGTGAAGGTCGGCAGCGCCGCGCTGTCACCGCGCAGAGCGAACGGCAGCACCCCGAAGCCGAACCAGCCCGCCGTGTCGGTCGGACGCGACGGCAGCTCACCCTCGACCAAGCGGACGACAGCGACGGCATCCCATTCGAGGCCCTTGGATCCGTGGATCGTGAGCAGCTGGACCACGCCGGGCTCGGGCGGCTCGGGTCGCGGCACCAGTTCATCGGTGCTCTCGGCCTTGTCGAGCCACGCCAGGAGGCTGGAGATCGTTCCCCGCTCGTCGGCTGCGAGGAAGGTACGCACCTCGTCGGTGAACGCCCGCAGCTGAGTCGCCGCGATCCGCGCGGGGCCCCTCGTCTCGTTCGCGGCGAGCTCGATGTCGAGACGCAGCTCGAGTTCGATGAGTCTCAGGACGTCGGGAAGCGGAAGCGACGAGGCTCGACGGAGGCGTTCGAGCATCTCCCCCGCCGCGCGTATCCGGGCCCGGCCCTCGGGAGTGATCCGTGCCAGAAGGCGGTAGTCATCGCTGAGACCGCGGAGCACGTCGACGGCGTCGACGATCGAGAGCGCCTCGTCGGCACCGCGTGAGGCGCGAATGCGCTGCCGGAGCTCATCGTCCAGAGGCAGCAGCCCGCTGTCCCGCCTCGACAGTTCGGCAGCGAGGTCTTGGAGGGCGGCCATGTCGGCGATCCCGACCGCGAATCGGGGCCCGACGAGGAGTCTGATCAGCGCAGAGCCGGCGGTGGGGTCGTGAAGCACCCGCAGCGTCGAGACGACGTCGACGACCTCGGGGGTCGCGAGAAGTCCGCCGAGCCCGAGAATCCGGTGCGGGATCCCCTGCGCGGCGAGCGCCGCCGCGAACGTCTGCATGTGTCGCTTCGATCGGAACAGGATGGCTCCGGTGTGTGGCTTCGCACCGTCGCCATGCGCCGCGCGACGCGCTGCGAACCACTCGGCGACCTCACGTGCCTCGTCGTCGACCGTGAGCGGGAACCGGATCTCCACCGCACCCTCACCCGCGCCTGGGCGAGCCTCGAGCGGTGGCACGTCCAGTCCAGGCCGGCGCAGCGGACCGAGGATCCGATTCGCGATCCCGAGGATGCTCCGGTCATTGCGCCAGCTCGTCATCAGGCTGTAGTTCCCGACCGACTCCTTCTCAGAGAACGTCCGCGCGAAGGCGTGCAGGTTGTCTGCACTGGCACCTCGCCATCCGTAGATCGACTGGTGTGGGTCGCCCACAGCCATCACGGCGGAGTCGCGGAACAGTCGGGCGAGGAACTGCGTCTGGATCACCGAGGTGTCCTGGTACTCGTCCAGGAGCACCACACGATGCTGCTGTCGCAGTTCGTCGCGCACATCGGGCGATGATTCGACGATGTCGTAGGCGCCGCTGACCTGATCGGCGAAGTCCAGCACGCCGCGGCGCTCCTTCTCGGCGATGTACTCGCGCACCAGGACCGAGAGCGCGGGAAGGGCGCGCAGGTTCGCCGTGACGGTCGAGATGTCGGCGTTGCTCCGGTACGGGTCGAACGCGTCGGCCTGACGCAGCGCGATGCGATCCGCACGATCCAGGTCCGCTCGGTGGTCGAGAGAGTCGCCGGCCAGCCGCTGGACCGCGTCGACGACGCCGGCCACCGATCGGTCGATCTCTTCGAGCTCTGGCAGGTCGGCGCGGAGAACGATGTCCCGTGCCAGCATCCACGACGCGGCTTGGCTGAGCATGGCGACGTCGGAGTCGCGGCCGATCCGTGCCGCATGCTCCCGAACGATGCCGTCCGCGAAAGCGTTGTACGTCGAGACCTTGGGGCGGATCAGCAGATCCTCGACCGCGGGCGGGGTCACGTCTCCCGCGGTCCCGTAGCGTTCTGCGAGCTCGTCGAGCACCTGCGATCTGACGACCTCCCGCTGACGGACGTTCGCCGCTCTGGACACACGATCGAGCGCGCCGCTCGCCACGATCTCCGGCAGATGCGGCAGGAGCCCTCGCCTGCCGTACTCGTCGATGAGGGCGAGCCTGGCACCGATCCGCTCCGCGAGCTCGCCGGCGGCCTTGCGGGTGAAGGTCAGCCCGAGGATCTCATCGCGCCGCACGTGTCCGTTCGCCACGAGCCAGACGACTCGTCCGGACATGGTCTCGGTCTTGCCGCTCCCCGCCCCTGCGACGACGAGCGCGGGCGCGGGCGGTGATTCGATCACCCGCTGCTGCGCCTCGGTCGGCGCCGGGAGCCCGAGTGCTGCGGCGACGTCGAGGGCGGAGATGCCGTTCCCCGCCCCGGTCCACGCGGTCATGCGCTCACCGCGGCGACGGTGTGGATACGGCACGGCTGGACACGCCATTGCGTGTCTGCGCAGTGCGACTCGACGTGTGCGGTGAAGCTCGACGCGGACATGCCTCGAGCAGCCTCCGCGATCCGGCCGAGGAACTGCACCCGTTCCTCTCCGGCGAGAGTGTGCTGGTGCGCGACGCGGAAGTCGCTGCCTGCCAGTGTCTTGGCCACGAGGACGAGGCGCGCTCCGACGAGCGCCGCCGGGTCCGCGCCTGCGATGAGTCCCTCCTGCACGGCCACCTGGTAGGCCGCGAGCTGGGCATGGTCTGCGACCTTCTGCTCGCTCTCAGGCTCGTACTTGCCCGTCTTCAGATCGACGACCACGACGCGCTCTCCGTTCTGAGCGTCCGCCATGCGCGTCCACTTCTGGCCTCGGGCCTTCGCGTGCTCGCCGCCGCCGGGCGGGTATGCCTCGACTCTGTCGATGAAGCCGTGCACGATCGCTTCGTGAGGGTGGGTCTCCGCCTCGGTGCTCGCCGCGCGCGCGGTGGGCACCGCGCCAGATTGCTCGGGGATGTCGACGGCGAAGCGGAACTCGACCTCACCGGCGATCACGCGGCCCCCGTCCGCTGCGACGTCCGAGAGGTAGCTGTGCAGCCGATCGATGTAGAGATCGGCCCGGCGGCGCTCTTTTCGTCCGATCCACGCCGTCTCGAAGTCGAGCTCCGGCCAATGCTCGGCGAGGACGTCGCGCAGGCGCTCCAGTTCACCGTCGGGCACTTGCTCCATCGCCTCGTGGATGATCGTTCCGATACCCGCAGAGGGCGGCATCACCGTGTCGCCCCCGAGTGCGGACACGGCCCAGTTCAGCTCGCACTCCTCGAAGGACTCCATCCGCGAGGGTGACACCCGCGCGGCTTCGACGGCGAGATCATGCAGGGGTGCATCCGTCGACGGCGGTGTCACGCCGTACCACTCGGCAGGATTCGCACCGGGCACGCGCTCGTTCGCGAGCACTGCCAGCTGGGAGGCCGCATGCTCTCGCGCGGTCGCGGAGGTCGACGACGTCAGCACGCGACGGTGGCGGGCGACGAGCCCGCGCAGAGTGAGGGGATGTTCGGCCGATGCGTGCATCTCGGGCGGATCAGGCACCGGGAGGAAGGCGAAGAACGGGCTCGGCGTCATGTCGTCGTCGTCGACGGCGGTGATCAGAAGTCGACGACGAGCCCGCGAGATCGCTCGTACGAAGAGTCGCAGCTCGTCGTGCAGCGCGCCTCGACGACGATCGAGCACATCGGGAGGCTGCTCGGCCGTTCCCGTGCGGGTCGCGAGCAGTGCGTCAGCAAGCCTCCAGGTCTGCAGCATTCCTCCGCGGAGCCGGACGTTGGGCCAGACGCCGTCCTGCATCCCTGCGACCACCACTGCGTCGAACTCGGTGCCGAGAGCCGTCGCCGGAGTGAGCAGAGTTACCCGTCCCGGTCGATCGGGGCTTGAGAGGGAGTCCTCAGGCACCTCGCTGTCGAGGATGTCGCGGACGAACACCTCCGGCTTCTCGTTCGGGGTCCGCTCGACGAACCGCTTCGCGGCGCCGAACAGGGATACCAGCGCGTCGAGCGCCCTCGCGGTCTCGGACCCGCTCGCCTGCAGCGACATCTCCCGCCAGGCGACCTGCAGCTTTCGGCCGTCGACCGCACGGGACTGATCCCACACTCGCCAGAGGAGGTCGTGGATCGTCTCGCCCGCTGTGGCCCCATCGGCCACCTCGGCGACCGTCTGCGCGAAGCGCGCAGCCCTGCGGGACTCCTGCGAGTCGATCAGGTCGAGGTGGGCGGGCGAGGTCAGCGCTTGACGCAGCAGCTCTCGCGCCGGGGTGGAGCCGCCGTGCTCGAGCTCGATGTGGCGCAGGCGTGCCCGGAGCCGGCGCAGTCCGATGGCATCCATCCCGCCGAACGGAGTGCGCAGCGACTCCTCCCAGTCCTGAGAGGAGCGCTCGTCGGGTGTGGTGAGGGCCAGCCGCACGATGCCGACTATGTCGCGAACGATCGACTCGCTGCCGAGCGGGCGCTGCACACCGGCGGCGCGCGTCGGGATCTCGCGGGCCGCCAGCTCGGTCTCGAGCTGGGTCACCTGGCGGGTGTCGTGTGCGATGACCGCCATCCTGTCCCACGGGACATCGTGCGTCAGGTGCCATTCGCGCATCACGCCCGCTATGCGATCGAGCTCCTCATGGGGCGACGGCGCCACGAAGGTGCTCACGGCGGCTGTCGCTCCGCGCTCCTCCGCCTCGGCAGGGACCGGGGCACGCCGATGGTCGACACGACCGGATACGCCGATCGCCTGCGTGACCGTCCGCGTCAGTGCGGTGAGTGCTGCGGCCTGCCTGTGCGGACCGTCGAGGACGTGCACGTCGCCGAGCTCGGTCGCGAGCCGGGCGAACAGTTCTGGGCTCGCCCCTCGGAAGGCACCGGACGAGATGTCGGGATCACCGAAGGCGAGAACGGCGATACCGCGGGCCCGGAGGGATTCGACCACCGCGATGCCGCCCCTGGTGAGCTCCTGGGCATCGTCGATCAGGACGGCTCTGAGGTGCGCGAGAGGGCCGAGGTCCGCAGCATCCGCCGTACGCAGGACCGCACTGGCCTCGGCGAGCAGGTCGGCGGCGTCCCGATGCGATGCGCGCGCCAGATCGAGAACCGCCCGGTACTCGACGAGGAAGTCGGCGACCGCAGCCCACGCGGGATCGCCCGCCGCCCGGAGCTCGGACGGCTGTGCGCCGAGTTCGACGCACTCCGCGAGGAAGGCCCGGAGCTCGGAGCGGAACCCCTTGGAGGCGCGGACCGACGGACTGAGTGCCTCCGGCCAGGCGATGCCCTCGTCTTCGGCATCGCCCGCGAGCAGCTCGGCGATGATGCGGTCCTGATCGGCACCGGTCAGCAGCGCCGGAGGTTCGGCTCCTGCACGGACCATCGCTCCACGCACGACCTGGAAGGCGAACGACCCGAGGGAGCGGGCGAGCGGGCCGGGGGTCGCCTGACCGATCCGTACGCCGATCCGGTCGCGCAGAGCCGTCGCGGCCTGCCTGCTGGGCGTGAGCACGAGGAGCTCTTCGGGACGGACCCCGCGGGAGTCGAGCAGATGCACGACGTGCTCGGTGAGGGTGCGGGTCTTGCCCGTTCCCGGTGCGCCGATGATGACCCCGGATGCCGTGACGTCAGCGCCGATCACGGCGTTCTGCGCGGCATCCTCTGTCATGTCCTCCACGCTACTGGGGCGCACGGACATCATCGGCCGGGCGGTGCCGCGCGTGCTGTGCGCTCACGGCGAAACCGGCCGCTCGGCCGATCCGAGGGCGTCGCCGCCCGGTAGAGTTGGGCGCAGTCGTCGACCTCCGTGGTCGACTCGACCACAGCATCGTCGACTGGAAAACAGGAGTACGCGTGGAAATCCGCATCGGCATCATCAACACCGGCCGCGAGCTCAGCTTCGAGACCGCATCGAGCACGGACGAGGTCCGCACGCAGGTCGCCTCGGCCCTCGAGCAGAGCACCTCGCACCTGAACTTCTCGGATGTCAAGGGGAACTCGTACCTGGTTCCCACCGCGAACCTCGCGTACATCGAGCTGGGCACCGAGGAGTCCCGTCGCGTCGGATTCTTCGCCTGACACCGCGATGTACATCCTTCTCGCACTCATCGGGGCGTGCGCGCTCGGCATCGCCGCCCACTTCATGATCGGTGGCCGAGAACTGCGCGGAGTCGCACTGACGCCCGCGATCGCCACGGCTCTGGCCGCCGTCGTCTACACCGGGCTGCAGTGGCTGGGTGTCGGCGAGGACAGCGTCTGGCTCTGGCTCGCCAGCGTTCTGGGCGCGGCCGTCGTGGCCGCTGCGCTGACCGTCGCGATCGTCGCGTTCCGTCGCCGCTCGGACGCCACGGCCAAGGCCGCACTCGGCATCTGACAGCTCGTGGACGAGCGTCGCACTCTGCGGTGGATCCGCATCAGCATCGTCGTGCTCATGATCGGTCTCCTGGTGAGCGGCGTCACGGCCTTTCCGCTGCGCCTCGAGCTCGGCTTTGCGTCGAACCTCCTGCACGACAGTCCCGTCGCAACCTGGTTCCCTGACGCGGTCGGCTGGGTCGACCGCGTGGCGGATGCTCTGACCGATGTGGACGCCCGATACCCGTTCATCGCCTACGGCACGGACTGGCTCGCCTTCGCGCACCTGGTGATCGCCGTCGTGTTCATCGGCCCGCTGGTCGATCCGGTGCGCAACATCTGGGTGATCCAGTTCGGGGTGATCGCCTGTATCGGGATCGTCCCGCTCGCCCTCATCGCCGGCAGCATCCGCGGCATTCCGCTCGGCTGGCAGCTGATCGACATCTCGTTCGGCGTGATCGGAGCGATCCCGGCTGTAATCGCCTGGCGCCTGACGCGGCGCCTCGAGCGGATGCGTGCGCAGGAGGCCGTGGTCTAAGAGGCCAGGCCCATCGCGTCCATGCGGCGGGCATGGGCGCCCATGAGCTCGGTGTAGACCAGCTCGACGCGGTCTTCGCTCATGGCGGCGAGCTCGGGCTGACGCAGAGCCGACCGACAGACGAGGATCGTGTCGCCGACCAGACGACGAGCCCACATCGAGAGCAGCGAGCGCCACTCTCCGTCACCGTCGATCGTCTCCTGGATGATCGCGACGATCTCGTGTCGAGCATCGTCCTCGCTGAGGATCTCCGCCACCCGTTCGCCCGTGTCGCCATAGCTCGACGCGAGCGCGAAGTAGAAGTCGTCGAGCATCCCCGCCGTGATGTAGACGGCGAGGAGGGTCTCGCGCGGGCGGGCGCCTATCGTCTTTCGGCGGAACGCGTCGAGGTTCTCCCGGAACGGGAGCATCAGCTGCGTGGGATCGTCCCCGCGCTCGGCGATCAGATCGACGATCGCCCTGTGCTTCGTCAGCGCCGCGCCGGCGGCGCGGGACAGCGACTCCTTCTCGGACAGCTCCGGGGTCGCTCTGATCAGACGGGTCAGCGTCTCGAAGTAGCCGAGCTGCAGATACGCCGCCTGTCCGAGGAACCGGGTGAGCTCAGGGGCGAGTTCGGCGAAGTCGACGCGCGTCGATGCGCTCTGCTCGCCGCGACTGCGCAACGTCATCGTGCGCCGGGGCGTCCTACGCTTCCAGAACCAGTTCACCACGGGGTTCACAATACTCGGGCGACGCGGTACTTCCGGGCGCCACCACCCCCTCGGGTAGGCTGGTGCTGTCCCCGCCGTCGGAGCGGGGCCCGCGCCTGTGGCACATGAGACGGCGTGGATCCGTGAAACATGGCGATCCTCGCAGGTCGCCGGACAGGCATCTGAACATTGACAACCTTCGCTGATCTCGGAATCGATCAGGACATCGTCGACGCACTCGCCTCCAAGGGCATCGTCGACGCGTTCCCGATCCAGGAGCAGACCATCCCCCTCGGTCTTCCCGGCCAGGACATCATCGGCCAGGCCAAGACCGGAACCGGAAAGACCTTCGGCTTCGGCATCCCCGTCGTGCAGCGACTGGGCCTCAACCCCGAGCACGGCGTCAAGGCGCTGATCGTGGTTCCCACTCGCGAGCTCGCGGTGCAGGTGTACGAGGACATCGACCTGCTCACCAGCAACCGCTCGACCAGCGTGGTCGCGATCTACGGCGGCAAGGCCTATGAGGGTCAGATCGACCAGCTCAAGGCCGGAGCCCAGATCGTCGTCGGCACGCCCGGTCGTCTCATCGACCTCGCGGGCCAGCGCCTGCTCGACCTCTCGAACGCGACCGAGGTCGTGCTCGACGAGGCAGACAAGATGCTCGACCTCGGCTTCCTGGCCGACATCGAGAAGATCTTCCAGCGCGTGCCCGCCGTGCGGCACACGCAGCTCTTCTCGGCGACCATGCCCGGCCCGATCGTCGCGCTCGCCCGCCGATTCATGTCGAACCCGATCCACATCCGGGCCAACGACCCCGACGAGGGCCTCACGCAGGCCAACATCAAGCACCTCGTCTACCGCGCGCACTCGCTCGACAAGGACGAGATCATCGCCCGCATCCTGCAGGCAGAGGGCCGCGGCAAGACCGTGATCTTCACCCGCACCAAGCGTGCGGCGCAGCGTCTCGTCGACGAGCTCGGCGATCGCGGCTTCAACGTCGGCGGTGTTCACGGCGACATGGGCCAGGACCAGCGCGAGCGCTCGATGGCCGCGTTCAAGGCGGGAAAGCGCGATGTTCTCGTCGCGACCGATGTCGCCGCACGAGGCATCGACGTCGACGACGTCACGCACGTGATCAACCACACCATCCCGGATGAGGACAAGACGTACCTGCACCGCGCCGGTCGTACCGGCCGCGCGGGCAAGACCGGCATCGCCGTGACCTTCGTCGACTGGGAAGATCTGCACAAGTGGGCGCTGATCAACCGCGCCCTCGAGTTCGGACAGCCCGACCCCGTCGAGACCTACTCGTCGAGCCCGCACCTGTTCGAGGACCTCGATATCCCGGCCGGCACCAAGGGCCGCCTCGTCTCGGCCCCGAAGACGCAGTCGGTGAAGACCGAGCGCACGCCTCGTCCCGAGCGCGCGGCGGATGCCGCCGCCGAGGGAACGGAAGAGGGCGGCACCCGTCGTCGCCGCCGCCGCCGCGGAGGCTCGAACCCGGTGGGTTCGACGTTCGCAGAGGGCACCACCGACTCGGCGTCTGGCGACTCGCAGTCCGCTGCGTCGGGTGACCGCAGCGCCGAAGGCGCCGGCACCCACGACGGCGCAGGCAAGGAGCACCACGACGGCAAGCCCGCCCCGGCACGTCGTCGCCGCCGTCGCCGCGGCGGCTCGGGCGGCGCGGGTGCAGCCCCGGTCGTCGGAGCCTGATCGTCTCGACCTGATCGACCTCAGAGGGGGGCGGATGCCGCATCAGCGGCGTCCGCCCCCTCTGTCGTCTCTCTGAGAGTCGTCTCCCCGAGGTCGCGGCACCGCGCCCTTCGTGCTCAGGCGTAGCGCGGCGCAGTACCCGTCGCTCGATCGATGAGCCGGGCCACCATCTCGTCCGATGTCGTGTTCTCCCCCGGCAGGTTGGGTTTGCCTGTGCCGTGGTAGTCGCTCGAACCTGTCACGATCAGATCGTGCTTCTCGACGATCGCGCGCAACGTCTTCTTGCCGGATTCGGTGTTCTCACGGTGGTCGATCTCGAAGCCACCGAGGCCAGCGGCGATCAGCTTCTCGATGAACGGCACCGGCATCATCCGATCGCGTCCGACCGTGACGGGGTGCGCGATGATCGCGACTCCCCCGGCATCCGTGATGAGACGCACCGCCGTGAGCGGGTCGGGAGCGTAGTGAGGCTCGTAGTAGCCCTCGCGCGGGTGCAGGATGCCGTCGAAGGCCTCCGTGCGGTCTCTGACGATGCCGCGCGCGACCAGGGCGTCTGCGATGTGCGGGCGTCCGACGGTCGCGTCGAGGGTGGTCTGCGCGAGGACGTCTTCCCAGCTGAGGTCGTAGTCACGGCCGATGCTGCGGACGATCCGCTCGGCGCGCCCGATCCGGTCGCCGCGGATCCGGTCGGTCTCTGCCCTGAGTGCTTCGTCGAGCGGGTCGAAGAGGTACCCGAGCACGTGGACGCTGCGCCACTCGTGCTTCGCCGACAGCTCCATGCCGGGGATGAACGTCATTCCGAGTTCGGCAGTGGTCGCCGCCGCTTCATCCCACCCGGTCGTCCGATCATGATCGGTCAACGCCATCGTGCGCACCCCGAACCTCTGCGCCTGGCGCACCACCTCAGCCGGCGACTCGGTGCCGTCGGACTGGTTGGAGTGCATGTGCAGGTCGGCGGGACCTGCGAAGCGAGGGGAACGAGCGGTGGCCATCCTCCGAGCGTACCGACGACGGGCTATGCCGGACGCGCAGCCCGTCGCGGCAGGGACTTCACAGAGACGCCTTCTAGGCTGGATGGGATGTTTCGACTACTGGGGATCCTCGTCACCGTGCTGTTCGCGATCGCGACGGCTGTGGTGGTGTGGCCGCAGTTCTTCCATCTCGAGCAGACGTATCCGTTCGCGCAGGTCGTCGCAGCCCGTGGGGTCGTGCTCGCCGCATTCCTCGTCGTCGCCGCTCTCGCACTGCTGCTCCTCCTCGCCAGGCCGCTGCGCGGCTTCGCCGCATCCGTCCTGATCGTCGCCCTGCTCGGCGCCGGGGCGACCGGTGCCATCGGATTCCAGCGCGGGTTCGGTGGAGACACCCTTCCTGCGGCGACGGATTCCAGCATCCGCGTCCTGACATGGAACACGGCCGGCGACGAGGTCTCGGCCGAAGAGATCGCAAAGCAGATCCTCGATCGGGGTGCAGACATCGTCGCGCTCCCGGAGACGACCGAGGAGGTCGGCGAGCAGATCGCGGTGCTGCTGCGCGAGCAGGATCACCCGATGTGGGTGCACCACGTGCAGTTCAAGCCGGATGTCGTCGACGGTCCGAAGTCCTGGCACACGACGGTCCTCGTCTCTCCCGATCTCGGGGAATACTCGGTCATCGAGTCCTCGGAGGACGGCACGAGCAACACGGGATCCGTGCCGAGCGTCGTGCTGATGCCGGTCGGCGGGAACGCCGGCGGCCCGGCGATCGTGGCCGTGCACGCCGTCGCACCCCGCATGGAGGACATGGCGCAATGGCAGAGCGATCTGCGCTGGATCGCCGACCAGTGCCCCCAAGGGAACTTCATCCTCGCCGGCGACTTCAACGCGACGATCGACCACATGGCCGGCCTCGGTGTCGACGGCGGCGACATGGGGTACTGCCGAGATGCCGCGACGCGCACCGGCAACGGCTACAGCGGCACCTGGCCGAGCTCCCTTCCGGCCCTGCTCAGCACTCCGATCGACCACGTCATGGCATCCCCGAGCTGGACCGCCACCGGGTCCGTCGTCATCGACGACGCCACCGGCAGCGATCACCGCGGCCTCGTGGTGCAGCTCGAGCCCGCAGGCTGACATCCCGCGTCCGTCGCGCAGGTGACAGACTGGAGGGATGAGCACCGCAGAGCGCGACACGATCGCAGAGCCCACCACAGAGACCCCCGTCGAGGCGACGACGACGAACCGCAAGCAGCCCTTCCCCCGCGGCTTCCTCGACACGATCTCGACAGGTTGGGCGGAGCGACCCGAATCGATTCCCGCACCTCGCGCACAGGCCTCGTATGCGGCGACCCGTCGGGCGGCCGTCTCGGCCGCGTTCCCCGGCAAGCGCCTCGTCATCCCCGCCGGTTCGCTGAAGCAGCGCAGCAACGACACCGACTACCCGTACCGCGCGCATTCGGCGTTCGCGCACCTCACCGGGTGGGCCTCGGATTCCGAGCCCGATTCGATCCTCGTCTTCGACCCCACCGACGCCGGTCACGACGTCACCCTCTACTTCCGCGAGCGGGCAGACCGCACGACGACCGAGTTCTATGCGGATGCCACGGTCGGCGAGTTCTGGATCGGTCCCCGCCCCTCGCTCGCAGGGGTCGCCACCGACCTCGCGGTCGCGACCCAGCACCTCGACCGGTTCGCAGCCGCCGAGGGCGAGCTGGTGCTCGACGAGGACGACGACCTCACCCGCTTCGTCTCCGAGCTGCGTCTGGTCAAAGACGAGTTCGAGATCACCGAGATGCGCCGTGCGGTCGACATCACCGCTCAGGGCTTCGAGGACGTGATCCGCTCGCTTCCCGAGGCGATCGCGCACGCACGCGGCGAGCGCGTCGTCGAGGGCGTGTTCCACCGCCGCGCCCGCGAAGACGGCAACGGCGAGGGCTACGACACGATCGCCGCCTCCGGACCTCACGCGTGCTACCTGCACTGGACGCGCAACGACGGCACCGTCGTCCCCGGGGATCTGATCCTCGTCGATGCCGGGGTCGAGGCCGACAGCCTCTATACCGCCGACATCACGCGCACTCTGCCGGTCTCCGGCACCTTCACCGAGGTCCAGCGCCGCGTCTACGAGACCGTGCGCGAGGCTGCGGACGCCGCCTTCGCCGCAGCACGGATCGGAGTGCGCTTCCGCGAGGTGCACGAGGCAGCCATGCGGGTGATCGCCGCACGGGTCGCCGAATGGGGCCTGCTCCCTGTGACTGCCCAGGAGGCCCTCGACGGAGACGCCGGAGGACAGCACCGCCGCTACATGGTGCACGGCACATCGCACCACCTCGGCATCGACGTCCACGACTGCGCTCAGGCTCGCCGCGAGATGTACTACGACGGCATCCTGGCCCCGGGCATGGTGTTCACGATCGAGCCCGGCCTGTACTTCCAGATCGACGACCTCACCGTGCCCGCGGAATACCGCGGCATCGGAGTGCGTATCGAAGACGACATCCTGATGACGGAGGATGGCCCGGTCAACCTGTCGGCCGACATCCCCCGTACGGCCGACGAGGTCGAGGCGTGGATCGCTCGGGTCCAGGGCTGAATCCCGAGCCTCCTGTCGCCGTTTACAGGATCTGAGCGCGCCTGCAGGACGAGAACCGTGTTCTCATCCTGCAGGCGTGCTCATCCGGCGGGCGCCCCCTGCTCGGGTGATGCCTGGGCGTGTGGCTCCGCGACGATCTCGACCTTGAATCCCTGCGCGTTCTCCACCCAGCCCGCATAGTGGTCCGGTCCGCCGGCGTGCGGATACCTCTCCTGATACAGCGGATGCCATCCGTGCGCCTCCGCGTCCGCCAGCACGGCATCGACCTCCTCGCGGGTCCCGCCCCAGAAGGCCAGGTGGTTCACGCCCGCGCGACGCCGGTCATGTGCGGCAGACGTGAGGTTCGGTGACGTCGTGAGCGTCACATAGGCGCTCCCGGAATCCCACGTGCGGCCGTCCGCCCACTCACCCGTGAGCTCGAGGCCCAGTCGCGCGAGCAGCCACCCCCAGCTGCTCGCTGCCTCATCGATGTCGGGCACCCAGATCTCGACGTGATGCAGCCCCTTCACGACTGCCGCCCACGGTATACGGCGGTGCGGAGCTCGACCGACCAGACATCGGCGGTGGGCATGTCGAGCGCCTCGGCCACCGCGATCTCGGCCTCGACGTCGTACGGCACCCGCACGAACTGCACGCCGAAGGGATCATCGGACGAGGCCCCGCCTTCGAGGATCACGTACGACGGAACCGGAGTGTCGAGCGGGTTCCCTACGCTGCCAACGTTGAACAGCGTGCGTCCGTCATTCGATTCGATGTACGCGTCGTGGATGTCGGCATAGCCCACGACGTCGGGGAGAGGGCCGTCGCCGGTCATCTCGGTCGCCTCGAACATCGCGGAGAACTGCTCAGGTGTGTGGTGGAAGTGCACCCGGACATGCGGGCTCTGCGCCGATGCGTGGAACAGCCGGATCCGACGACCGCTGAGCATGAGATCCGCGCTCAGCGGAAGCGCCGCCAGCCAGTCCCTGCTCGACGACGACAGCTCGTCGCGCCACCACACCATCTCGTGCGGTCCGTCGTCGGGGATCGTGGGAAGGAAGTCGTCCCAGTTGCCGCGGATGTTCAGCTCGCACACGGCGCGGCAGCGCTGCACGGCATCCTCACCTCGCGGGCCTTTGCCCGCCGTGTCGCCGAGATTGACGATGCGGGTGATCCCGCGACGCCCGATGTCGGCGAGCACCGCCTCGAGAGCGGTCAGGTTGCCGTGCACATCCGAGATCAGGGCGATACGTTCGAGGCTCACCCTGCCATGCTGTCAGGGCCGGGCGAACTCCGCGACGAAAGGTGCGAGCGACGCGCCGATGTCGGATGCCGGGCGCTTGCGGCCCTTCACCTCGAAGGTGTGGCCGCCGCCCTCGATCCAGACGACGCGCGCGTTCTGGCAGGTGGCGACGACGTCGTCGAACTGCGCCACCGGCTGGATGAACGGATCGTTCGTGCCTTCGATGAAGAGCTGCGGAACGGCGATCGGCGGCAGGTGCTCCGCGCGCGGCTTCTCTGGCTTGCCCGGGGCGTGCAGGGGATAGCCGAGGTAGGCGAGGCCGTCGACGGTGAGCCCCTCGGACACCGCCATGGAGGCCATGCGCCCGCCGTAGGACTTGCCGGTCGCCCAGATCGTCGCTGCCGGATCCTGTTCGCGGGCGAATGCCACGACCGCGTTCCACGTCGCGATCGCGTGCGCCGCCGGCCCCGGCATCCTGCGACCCTGCTCGACGTAGGGGAAGTTGAACCGCAACGTCGAAAATCCGAGCGCCCCGAGCGCGTCGGCGAAGCCCGTGAGGAACGGGTGGTCCTTGCCCGTGCCCGCGCCGTGCGCGATGACGACGGTCGCACCGTTGGTTCCGGGCTCCCAGTCCGTCGAGACGGTCGTAGCCCCTGCGGGCAGCTCGACGGAGATGTCCGTCATCAGCCGCGAAGGTACGGGATCGCGAACGGCACCCGCATGACCTTGCCGCCCGCTGCACGGACCATGCCCACGATCACGAGAACCAGGTGCAGCACCGAGAGCGCGAAGTAGATCGTGATCGGGATGCCGATCGGGTAGAAGCCCGAAGTCGGAGAGTCAGCCGTCAACGAGAACAGCAGAACGAAGTGCGAGACCAGGAGCACAGTCGAGACGAGCAGGTACGTCAGTCCCCAGTTCAGCGCAGCGCGTGCGTTCTCGCGTGCCACTCCGCCGAATCGCCGAGAGGCTCCACCGCTGACCGCCATCGCGATCCCGGACGCGAGTCCGCCCAGGAACGGGAAGGGGATGAGGATCAGAAGACCCAGCGCCCACGGCAGCAGACCACGCGGCGGGACGGCGGCAGGATAGGAGCCGACCGGGTAGCCGCCCGCGGGATACCCGGAAGCGGGGTGACCGGGGTGCTGCTGCGGGTACCCGTACGCGGGCGCCTGGGGCTGGGGCTGGGCGTAGGCGGACGCCTGCGGCTGGGCGTATCCGGACGCCTGCGGCGGTGCGTATCCGGGCGCCAGCGGTGGGGTATCGCCGTAGACCGGCGTCTGCGGAGGAACGGGAGTCTGCGGGCCTGCTGTCGGCGCAGCAGGCGGAACAGGAGGCATAGGCGGTACGGACTCGTACGGCGACGGCGACTGCTCCGGTGCCATGCCGTCCATGGGAGTGCGACTGTCGCGGTTCGTGTCCGACATCAGGCGGGCTCCGCCGACTTCGGCGGGATGCCGGCCGCGCCGGGGTCCGGAGTCTCGGTGGGCGGTGAGGCCGGATCGGCCGGGCGCGGCGGGATCGCCGGTTCCGCCGGCGGCGTCTGTCCGCCGCCGAGGGGCGGTGTCGGCTCCGAGCCCGGGACCTGATCGGGGCCGGGAGTCAGCTCGACCGGAGTGGCGGGAGGAGTCGGTGCCGTGTGGCCTCCGGGGGTGATGCGCTCGCCGTAGCGGGGCGGCTCGTCGAGGTCCACAGGTGCGCGCACCGGGGCGGGCTTGGCTGCGCCGAGGGCCAGACGTGCCTTCGCCAGCGACGCTGCCTGCACGCGGACCTCGTAGTGGTCGGCGGCGAACTGCGTCACGCTCGCGAAATCGCGGCGGCGCCGAACGATGGCATAGGTGACCAGGCTCAGCAGCATGCCGAGGGCGACACCGATGAACACGAACCCGACGAACAGCTGGATCGGCACCTCCGGGTTGCCGATCACGAGGATCGCCGAGAGGAAGAGACCGATGAGCACGCCGTTGATGGCACCCGACCGAGCCGCGGCCGCGTAGCCGAGGCGACCGGTGATGCGCTCGACCGTGCGGACGCTCTGCCCGATGATCGCGATGTCTCTGGCTGGCACCTCCTGGGCGATCAGTTTCGACACCGTCTTCTGGGCGCCTTCGTAATCGCGGGTGGAGGCGACGATCTCGCCTTCATCGCGGCTGTCAGCTGGACGGTTCAGCATGCTCATCCCGCCATTGTTCCATGCCTGCCGATGCCCGGGCCGGGCGCATGTCGGGCAGAGGCGTCGGTGCGGCGTTCCGGGCAGGACCCGGACAGGCCCCGCGCACTACGCTGGATGAGTGAGCACACAACGGGTATTCGCCGCGCGCCTTGCAGGCTGCGCCGTCTTCGACCCCGTGGGCGACCGGCTCGGCAAAGTCCGTGATGTCGTCATCGTGTACCGAAGTACGGCGGCCCCGCGCGTGATCGGCCTCGTGGTCGAGATCCCCGGGCGCCGACACGTCTTCCTCTCGATCGGCCGTGTGACATCGATCCGCGCCGGCCAGGTCATCAGCACAGGTCTCATCAACGTGCGGCGGTTCTCGCCGCGCGCCGGCGAGGTGCGCGTCCTGGCCGAGCTGCTCGGCCGGCGGGTGAGCCTCGTCGACGGCAGCGGCACCGCCGTGATCGAAGACGTGGCGATCGAACCCAACCGCCTCGGCGAGTGGGCCGTCAGCCAGCTCTTCCTCCGCCGTCCGAAGACCAGCGCGTCGCCGTTCGCGAAGGGCCCGACCACGTTCGCCGCCTGGAGCGAGGTCGCGGAGCAGCACTCGCCCGGCGAGGCGCAGTCGGCAGAGCAGCTCGTGGCGTCCTACTCCGAGCTGCACGCCGCCGACCTCGCGAACACCCTGCTCGATCTGCCGCAGCAGCGCATGATCGAGGTCGCCGAGGAGCTCTCCGACGACCGCCTCGCCGACGCCCTCGAGGAGATGCCCGAGGACGAGCAGGTGCACATCCTCGATCGCCTGGGCGACGAACGCGCCGCCGACATCCTCGACCAGATGGAGCCCGACGACGCGGCCGACCTCCTCGCCCAGCTCCCACCCAACCGACTCGAGCAGCTGCTCGAGCTGATGGAGCCGGAAGAGGCCGAGGACGTCAGGATGCTGCTGCGTTACGGCCCTGACACGGCCGGTGGCCTCATGACACCCGAGCCGATCATCCTCTCCGCCGATGCCACGGTGGCCGAGGCGCTGGCACTCATCCGCAGGCACGAGCTGCACCCCGCCCTCGCGGCGGCGGTCTTCGTGACGCTGCCGCCCTTCGAGACCCCGACGGGCCGTCTTCTCGGCATGGTGCACTTCCAGCGGATGCTGCGCTACCCCCCTCATGAGCGACTCGGCGCGATCATGGACGACAGCCTCGAGCCGGTGCACGTCACGGCCTCGGCGGCTGAGGTCGCCCGCATGCTCGCGAGCTACGACCTGGTCTCGCTGCCGGTGATCGATACCGCGCACCGCCTGGTCGGCGCGATCAGCATCGACGACGTCCTCGACTATCTGCTCCCCGACGACTGGCGCACGCACGACAGCGACGAGCCGACTGTCCCGAAGGAGGTGCGCTGATGGCACGCTCCCGCTCGCCCCAGCTCGACGCTCCTCTGGGCCGTGGCACGTCTCGCCAGCGGTCGACGTCGCGCGACCGATTCGGGCGCTTCACCGAATGGGTCGCCCGCGCCATGGGCACCCCTGCGTTCCTGCTGATCCTCACGCTGTTCTGCGTGCTCTGGATCTGCTGGAACACGCTGCTGCCCGATCACCTGCGATTCGATGACGCGGCGCTCGGATTCACGGCCCTCACCCTGATGCTCTCACTGCAGGCGTCGTACGCCGCTCCCCTGATCCTGCTCGCGCAGAACCGCCAGGACGACCGCGACCGGGTGCAGATCGAGCAGGATCGCCAGCGCGCCGAGCGCAACCTCGCCGACACCGAGTATCTCGCCCGTGAGATCGTCGCTCTGCGCATGGCGCTCGAGGAGCGCACCAACCAGGTCGTGACGCGCGATGTCCTCCGCCAGGAGCTCAAGGCACTGCTGGCCGACCTCGGCGAGAGCGACGACGCGCCGGCCGCCGAACGCCGGTCCGGCGGGCGATCCGCATCATGAGTTCCGCCGAGTCCGTCCGCGCGGCGGTCGCAGCCGTCAGCGACCCTGAGCTCCGGAGGCCGATCGGCGACCTCGACATGGTGCGGGAGATCGCGGTCGACGACGGCCGCGCGCGCGTCTCCATCGTGCTCACGATCGTCGGATGCCCCGCGGCGGCACGCATCGAGTCCGACGTGCGCGCGGCCGCGGCATCCGTGCCCGGTGTCACCGAGGTCGACGTCGAGGTCGGCGTGATGACCCCGGCCGAGCGCAAGGCCCTGACCGAGAAGCTCCGCGACGGACGCCCCGCTCGCCAGATGCCGTTCGGCCCGGATTCGCTCACGCGCGTGATCCTCGTCTCCAGCGGCAAGGGCGGAGTGGGAAAGTCCACTGTGACCGCGAACCTCGCGGCCGCCCTCGCCGATCAGGGGCTGGCCGTCGGCCTGGTGGACGCCGACGTGCACGGGTTCTCGATCCCTGGCCTGCTCGGCATCCCGGCCGGGACTCAGCCGACCCGCATCGACGACCTCATGCTTCCGCCCGTGGCACACGGGGTGAAGACCATCTCGATCGGTATGTTCCTCCGCGACGGCGAGGCCGTCGTCGCGTGGCGCGGACCGATGCTGCACCGCACGGTGCAGCAGTTCCTGACGGATGTCTTCTTCGGCGACCTCGACATCCTGCTGATCGACATGCCCCCAGGCACCGGCGACATCGCGATCTCGATCGGCCAGCTGCTTCCGCACGCCGAGGTCCTGGTCGTCACGACGCCGCAGGCCGCCGCATCCGATGTGGCGATCCGCAGCGGACTCGTCGCCCGCCAGACCGGTCAGCGGGTCATCGGCGTTGTCGAGAACATGGGCGCCTTCGCCCTGCCGGACGGCACGGTGCTCGACCTGTTCGGCTCTGGTGGAGGTGCGGCCGTGGCCGAGGCCCTGTCGGAGACTGAACCCATTCCGCTGCTCGCCTCGATCCCGCTCAGCCCCACCCTGCGCACGGGAGGAGACATCGGCGTCCCGATCGTCCTCAGCGACAGCACGGATGCCGCGGCGACGGCGATCCGCGACCTCGCCCGCACCCTCGCCGCCCAGGGACGCGGACTCGCAGGCCGCTCGCTCCCGATGACTCTCGGATAGGAGCGGCAGATGGCACTCACCGTCGATGAGCGGCTGCTTCGAGGGATGGCCCGCGACGCCGCGGTCTACGCTCTCACCCGCCCTGCGGCGATCGTCATGTGGATAGCCCTCGCCGCGGCGCTCGCTCTGAGCATCCTGAACCTGAGCGCGGCCGGAGGCAGCGCCGGGCTCTCGGGGCTGCTTCCCGTCGCGAGCATCGCCCTCATGGTCTACGCCGTCGTGATGACGATCGTCGGAGCTCGACGCGCTGTGCGAGCCGCCACTCCGCCGGGCACCGTGGTCTGGGTGCGGCTCGGCGAGAGCGCTCTGCACATCGGCTCAGGCAGCCGCTCGTCCGACATCGAGTACCGCACCTTCCAGAGCATGCGCGCAGGCACGGATGCCGTGCTGCTCAAGCTGCGTGGCGCATCGGCGATCACCGCGATCCCGCGGGCGCTGCTGAGTGATGCCGACATCGCGCAGCTGCGCGCGCGGATCGGCTGACCGCAGCTCGCAGGTCAGGGCACGGTTCAGGTGGATTCCGGGTCGTACGGCGGAGGGCTCGAGTGCGAGAACTCCGGTCGCACCCTGGGCGTGTGCACGGGCTTCACTGCGGGCTCCGCGACGACGGTCTCCGCGCGAGCCTGTCCCGGTGCGGGGTCGTCCTCGAAGAGTGCATCCCGGATGATCCGCCGCGGGTCGTACTGCCGTGGGTCGAGCTTGCGCCAGTCGACGTCGTCGATCTCGGGGCCCATCTCGTCACGGACGCGCGATTTGGTGTCCCGCAGGAACTCGCCGGCACGCCGAGCGAGCTTGGCGACGCTCTCGGCGTAGCGCGGCAGCCGCTCCGGTCCGATGAGCAGCACAGCGATCAGACCGATAAGCAGCAGCTTTTCGAAGGTGATCCCGAACTGCATCTGTCCAGGCTACCGCCGCGCCTGCCCGTGCGCCGCGCACCGAGCGCATACCCTGGGAGAACACACATCTCAGTCGGGAGAATCAGGCAATGAGCGAGAACGATGCGAACGCACGTTTCATCCGCGAATCCATCGTGGAGCCGTCGCCGATCGCCCGCGCCCGCGCGCACGCCGTCGAGCTCGGCGCATCGCCGATCAGCGCGGCCGTCGGCTCGCAGATCTCCGTGCTGGCCGCCGCGACAGGCGCTCGGTCGATCGTCGAGATCGGCACCGGAGCGGGCGTCTCAGGGCTCTGGCTGCTGCGCGGTGCGCCGCAGGCCGTCCTGACCTCGATCGACAACGAGCCTGAGCACCTGGCCGCCGCTCGTCAGGCGTTCGCGGATGCGCGCATCCCGGCGACGAAGGCGCGATTCATCACCGGACGCGCCGCCGACGTGCTGCCGCGCATGAACGAGGCGTCGTATGACATCGTGCTCGTCGACGCAGACCCCGAGAACGTCATCGACTACGTCGAGCACGGGCTGCGGCTCGTGCGCACCGGCGGTATGGTCCTGGTCCCCCGCGTTCTCGGTGGAGGCCGCGTCGCCGACCCCGTGCAGCGGGACGAGGTCACCTCGGCCTATCGCTCGCTCATCCAGGAGACGCAGGAGTCGTCTGCGGTGCTCGCCACCGTCTCGACGACCGGCGAGGGACTGCTGCAGCTGATCAGCGTCGGAGAGTCCTGAGCGATCGGACCACCACGACAGAAAGAGGGCGACGGATCATCGATCCGTCGCCCTCTTCGTGAATCCGCGTGCGCGAATTCGAGTTCGATCAGGCGGGCGCCACGACGGCTGCCAGCACGTCGTGAAGTTCCTTCGCCTCTGCGTCGTTCACGGAGACGACCAGACGGCCGCCTCCTTCGAGCGGGACGCGCACGATGATGAGTCGCCCTTCTTTCACGGCCTCCATGGGTCCGTCTCCGGTCCTCGGCTTCATCGCTGCCATCGTGGGCTCCTTTTCCTCCGGTGGTATGCGACCAGTTTATCGGGTGTTACCCGAACCTGGATGTCCCCTATGAAGAAATGCATCAAGCCTTAACATTCACGGCACCTGCCAGAAGGTGTTCCCGAGGGCGAAGACGTGATAGATCCAGAGCCACTGGCCCACCAGACAGGCGGCCAGGACGCCCACTCGCCAGAGGCGCGATCGCGGCACCGCGAACGCTCCCCAGGCAGGGCTCAGAGGAAGCAGCAGCCGGAACGTGCTGGACTGCGGGAAGAAGACCGCGAGCAGGTAGAGCAGGTAGCTCGCGCTCCACAGACGCAGATCCGGGCCGAGTGCGCGCACCTGCGGCAGGTAGATCAGGGCGGCGCCGGCCGCCACCACGAGGAGTGCGAGCACGACCGGCCCCCACGATGTCGGCAGTCCCCACTGACCGAACCAGAACTGGGATGCCTGTATCCATCCCTCGAAGGGGATGAAGCCCTCCACCCCGCCGACGAGCCAGTTCCGGCGCCAGGACAGCTCGGTGGCGAGGTACGCTCCCGGGTCTCCGGTGACGACGCCGGCGATCACCTGCCACGAGAATCCGGCGACCGTGGCCAGAGCGCCGAGGGCGACGATGTGCACCACCTCTCGGGTCGCAAGCGGGTCCTCGCGCCGGTGCCACCAGCGGAGGATGCCGTGCAGGCCCAGATAGAGCGCGAAAGCCAGGATGCCCGGACGGGTGAACGCCATGATCGGGATCAGGAGGTACAGCCACGTGTATCGACGGCGGATCGTGGCGTCGAGAGCGAGGAAGAGCAGGAGGAGGAAGAGCGTCTCGGCGTAGCCGACCTGGAACATCGCAGCGATCGGCCCCGACGCGAAGAACACGACCGACCACATCGCGGCATGCTGCCCGAGGCGATCGCGCAGCAGGCGGTGCAGTGCGACGCACGCGAAGTATCCGGCGACGAAGGACAGCAGGAAGGCCCCCATCCCCCACGACCCCAACAGGAAGCCGATGCCCTTGGCCGCGAACGCGAACACGGGCATGAACGCCCAGGCGTTCTCGGCGACGTCGCCGGACTCGGTGAGCGGCAGCTCGGACGGATATCCCTCCTCCGCCACGAGCCAGTACCACTGCGCGTCCCAGGCGACGACGAAGTCGGCGAGGCCGGGATCTGCGCCGAATCGCGACAGCGACGTCGACTGCAGCGCCGCGGCGATCAGGAGAGCGGTGGTCACCGCACGAGCGGTCAGGTAGACGAGTGCGATCCGCAGCGGGAGCGGAGCACTCGCCCAACGACGAGTGGCGGTCAGCGCGAGCTGAGCCACGTGCGCAGTCCTCGCTCGACCGCGTCGATCTGCGCGAGCGGCACCCGCTCCTCGTCGTGGTGCGCGAGATGGGGGTCGCCCGGGCCGTAGTTGACGGCGGGGATGCCGAGGGCCGAGAAGCGCGCCACGTCGGTCCAGCCGTACTTCGGTCGGGGTTCGGCGCCGACGGCGGTCACGAACTCCTGCGCGATGGGGGCGTCGAGCCCCGGGCGGGCGCCCTCTGCGGCATCCGTGATCTCGACGTCGAACCCGGCGAGGAGGTTGCGGATGTGGGCCTCGGCGTCGGCGGCGGATTTGCTCGGCGCGAACCGGTAGTTGACTTCGACCTCGCACGCGTCGGGGATCACGTTGCCCGCGACTCCCCCCGCGATGCGCACGGCACTCATGCTCTCTCGGTAGAGCAGCCCGTCGACCGGGATCTCCCTGGAGCGGTACTCGGCGAGACGAGCGAGGATCGGGGCGGCGCGATGGATCGCGTTCTCGCCGATCCAGGCGCGCGCCGCGTGGGCGCGGACTCCGGTGGTGCGCACGATTGCGCGCATCGTGCCGTTGCAGCCGCCCTCGACCTCGCCGTTCGACGGCTCGCCGAGGATCGCGAAGTCGGCCTGGAAGAGATCCGGGCGCACTGCAGCGAGAAGCGCCAGGCCGTTCTTCGACGCCTCGACCTCCTCGTTGTCGTACCACATCCAGGTGATGTCGACCGAGGGCTCGGTGAGCTCGGCGGCGAGCTTGAGCTGCACGGCGGTGCCGCTCTTCATGTCGACGGTTCCGCGCCCCCAGAGGTAGGCGACACCGTCGATCTCGATGTCCTTCGTCGGCACGTTGTCGTTGATCGGCACGGTGTCGATGTGGCCGGCGATCGCGACCCGCTGGGCGCGTCCCAGGTTCGTGCGGGCGACGATCGTGTTGCCGTGGCGGAGCACCTCGAGATGCGCATACGCGGAGATCGCCTGCTCGATGGCATCCGCGAGCGTCTTCTCGTCGCCCGACACGCTCGGGATGTCGCAGATCGCACGGGTCAGGTCGACGGAGGACGCGGTCAGATCGAGCATCATTCCCCCAGCCTACTTACCTCGACATCTGGACGATCGCCCGGCTCGGGTCGCGATACCGTGGAGGCATGACTGAAGCGCGCACCGTGTGGGGTATCGGACTTTCGACGATCGCCGGCGACGGCACCGTGCTGGACGCATGGTTCCCCGAGGTGCGCACCGAAGCGCCGTCGGCAGAGGACGCGGCGGCCGCGCTCGTCACCCTCGAGGCCCTGGCAGGAACCGACGAGCGCCGCAACGTCACGATGGAGACCGTCCAACTGCAGATCGACCTGGATGCCGCACCGGCATCGACCGTCGACGCCTACCTGCGTCTGCACGCGCTGTCGCACCTGGTCGTGCGCCCGAACCACCTGAATCTCGACGGCATCTTCAGCCACCTGCCGAACGTTGCCTGGACGAACGCCGGCCCCGTGCACCCCGATGACGCGGCACGGCTGCGTCCGCTGCTGCAGCGTGCAGGCATCCAGGTGCAGGGGCTAGACAAGTTCCCTCGACTCACCGACTACGTGCAGCCCTCCGGCGTGCGGATCGCCGACGCCTCGCGCGTCCGTCTCGGTGCCCATCTCTCCCCTGGCACGACTGTCATGCACGAGGGCTTCGTGAACTTCAACGCCGGCACGCTCGGACCGGTCATGGTGGAAGGAAGAATCTCGCAGGGTGTCGTCGTCGGTGCGAACAGCGACATCGGCGCGGGCGCCTCCATCATGGGCACCCTGTCAGGCGGCGGCAGCGTGCGTGTGTCCATCGGCGAGCGTTCACTTCTCGGTGCGAATGCGGGCATCGGAATCGCGCTCGGTGATGACTGCGTCGTAGAAGCCGGTCTCTACGTGACCGCCGGTTCGAAGGTCGTGGTCGCAGACGGGCCCGACACGTCTCAGGGCGGAAAGCGAACGGTCAAGGCGTCGGAGCTCAGCGGGCAGAACGGCCTGCTGTTCTGGCGCAACTCGGTGAGCGGCGCCATCGAGGTCAAACACCGCGCCGGAGTCGGCGTGACCCTCAACGAGGCGCTGCACGCCTGACCCCGACTCGCTGGGGCGGCATCGTCCCAGGCTTCTTCTCCTGACGCGTGATAGTGTCGAGGCGACGCTCCTCGCAATGCGAGACGTCTGCGTCGTCGACACGCTCCCGCGCCACTTGCCTGGTTCTGGCCATTTCGAACGGCGAAACGATGCGCGATCCCGCGCCGTCGCCCACCTTCCCGCACCCGGCCCGATGGTTCGTGCGTGCATTCTCGGAGATACTTCATGACTTCCTTCCTCGATCTCGGCGTGCCCGCCGACCTCGCCGCCGTCCTCTCGAAGGACGGCAAGACCGAGGCGTTCGCGATTCAGCGCGACACGCTTCCCGACTCTCTCGCGGGCCGCGACCTCCTCGGCCGTGGGCGCACCGGCAGCGGAAAGACGATCGCATTCGCGCTTCCCCTCGTCTCCCGCCTCACGGCCTCTTCACGCAAGAGCCGCCCCGGACACCCCCGAGGACTCGTCCTCGCTCCGACCCGTGAGCTCGCGACCCAGATCGCCGCGACCATCGCGCCGCTCGCCGAGGCCAAGGGCCTGCGCGTCACCACCGTCTTCGGCGGCGTGAGCCAGCGCCCGCAGGAGCAGGCGATGCGCAGCGGCGTCGACATCGTGGTCGCCTGCCCCGGCCGCCTGGAAGACCTTATGAAGCAGCGGGTCGTGCAGCTCGACGCCGTCGAGGTCACTGTCCTCGACGAGGCCGATCACATGGCGGACCTCGGTTTCCTGCCCGGCGTCACCCGCATCCTCACCGCGACCCCCGCGGGTGGCCAGCGCCTGCTGTTCAGCGCGACCCTCGACCGCGGCATCGACACGCTCGCGCGTCGCTTCCTCTCGAACGCCGTGAGCCACGAGGTCGACGAAGAGAGCGTTCCGGTCGGCGAGATGACCCACCGGGTGCTCGTGGTCGACTCGACCGACAACAAGACCACCCTCGTGCGCGACCTCGCCTCGGGCACCGGCCGCCGAATCCTCTTCACCCGCACCAAGCACCAGGCCAAGAAGCTCGCGAAGCAGCTCACCGCCGCCGGCATCCCGGCCGTCGACCTGCACGGCAACCTGTCGCAGAACGCTCGTGAGCGCAACCTCGGCGCGTTCTCCTCCGACCCCGCAGACGGCGGAGTGCGCGTTCTCGTCGCGACCGACGTCGCCGCCCGTGGCGTGCACGTCGACAACGTCGACCTGGTCGTCCACGTCGACCCGCCCATGGAGCACAAGGCGTACCTGCACCGCTCCGGTCGCACCGCTCGTGCGGGAGCCGCCGGAACGGTCGTCACGGTCGTGCTGCCCGAGCAGCGTCGCGATGTGAAGGACCTCCTGCGCAAGGCAGCCATCACAGCTGCCCTCGAGCCTGTCACCTCTGACGCCGTCACCGAGCTCGTGCCCGAGCGCGCGCCGCACGTGCGTCCGGCGCCCGTGCAGCCGCAGCAGCAGCAGCGTCCGTCGTCGAAGCAGCGTCCGGCCGGTGGCGAGCGCAACTCCGCCGCCAACCCGCCGTCGCGCCGCAGCCGTCGTCCCCGCTCGGGCGGTCAGGGCGCGCAGGGCGCAACGGCCGGATCCCGTCAGGGCGGCCAGGGCGGATCCCGCTCAGGTAGTCAGGGCGGCCGCGGTCGCGGTTCACAGGGTCGCTGACCCTCAGACATGTCAAGGCGGGTGCGCCGATGTTCAGGCATCGGGGGCACCCGCCTTTTCGTGCCCTGTTCCCGAGGCTCGGACGAGGCGTGACCTCGTCGCTCGTCAGCGACGAACGGCGTCCAGCACCTGCGGGTCGGAGCACCCTCGAACGAAGCCTGCCAGACGGCGCCTGATCTCGAAGCCGAGCACGCGCATGCCGATCCATTCGGCGATCGGAGCGATCCACGCCGGGCGGCACGAGAAGTTGTACTTCCAGACGGCGAGCGTGCCCTCGGGCACCTCGGTGAATCGCCAGCCGCCGCCGAGCTTGGTGAAGAACCACGGTCCGGTCTCCATGACCATGCCGACGTTCCGCGGCGGGGCGTAGGACACGTACCGGCTCACCATCGAGAAGCCGAAGCGCTGGCGTGTGTAGGTGCGCACGTCTCTGGCCGCGACATCCGCACCATCGAGAAAGTGCTGCTCGCTGATGAACGGGTCCCAGCGCCTGCGCACGGCTCCGGTCGTCTGGGACACCGCGAAGGCCGTCGCCGGATCGACCGGAACGACGGCCTCAGCGGTGACGACGGGCATCGCGCCTCGGATCAGCGGGTCTGGAACGTGCGCTCGGGGGACCCCGTGTAGAGCTGCTGCGGACGGCCGATCTTGGTCTGCGGGTCGAGCTGCAGCTCACGCCACTGCGCGAGCCAGCCCGGCAGGCGGCCGATCGCGAACAGCACGGTGAACATGCGCGTCGGGAAGCCCATCGCCTTGTAGATCACGCCGGTGTAGAAGTCGACGTTCGGGTACAGACGACGCTCCTTGAAGTAGTCGTCGGCGAGGGCGAGCTCCTCGAGCTCCTGCGCGAGGTCGAGAAGCGGGTCGGTGACACCGAGCTCTGCGAGGACCTCGCCGGCCGCTTCCTTGACGAGCTTGGCGCGGGGGTCGTAGTTCTTGTAGACCCGGTGCCCGAAGCCCATCAGCTTCACGCCCTCTTCCTTGTTCTTCACCCGCTCGACGAAACGCGACACGCTCTGACCGGAGTCGCGGATCTGACCGAGCATGGTGAGGACGGCCTCGTTCGCCCCGCCGTGCAGGGGGCCGGAGAGCGCCTGGATGCCCGCGGAGATCGAGGCGAACTGGTTCGCACCGGTCGATCCGACGAGGCGCACGGTCGACGTCGAGGCGTTCTGCTCGTGGTCCTCGTGCAGGATCAGCAGGAGCTCGAGAGCCTTCGACATGACCGGGTTGACCTGGTACTCCTCGGAGTGGACACCGAAGTTGAGCTTGAGGAAGTTCTCGACGAACCCGAGAGAGTTGTCCGGGTAGAGGAACGCCTGACCGACGCTCTTCTTGTGCGCGTACGCCGCGATGACCGGGAGCTTCGCCAGCATGCGGATCATGTTGAGCTCGACGTGCTCGGGGTTGTGCGGGTCGGTCTGACCCTCGTAGTAGGTCGACAGCGCCGCGACCGCGGAGGAGAGCACCGACATCGGGTGCGCCGTGTGCGGCAGAGCCGAGAAGAAGCGCTTGAGGTCTTCGTGCAGCAGCGTGTGCCGACGGATCTTCTCGTCGAACTCCGCGAGCTCGGCAGCGGAGGGCAGCTCACCGTAGATCAGGAGCCAGGCGACCTCGAGGTAGCTCGTCGAGCCCGCGAGCTGCTCGATCGGGTACCCGCGGTAGCGCAGGATCCCCTTGTCACCGTCGATGAACGTGATCGCGGACTTCGTCGACGCCGTGTTGACGAAGCCGTAGTCGAGTCCCGTGTACCCGGTCTGGCGGGTCAGCGTCGAGAAGTCGATGCTGTCGGTTCCTGCCGTACCGCGCACGAGCGGGAACTCCGCGGTGGTCTCGCCGATCGTCAGCTTCGCCGTCGCCTGCTGCTCTGCCGCTGCGCTCACGCGGGCCTCCTCATGGATCTTCATCAAGTCGGATGTGGCGATGTCACGGCGCTGTGCACCAGGTCGGATCGAGATCATCGATACATGACCGAATCGCCTTTACAGCCTAGTAGGCACACCGGCCTACTGTGACATCGGACAAAAGAAAGGCGATGGTAGGGAGGGAAGCTACAGAGCCTGCGCGTGCAGGCGCCGCGCACCCTCGGCGATCCGCTCGGACGGAGCCGTCAGAGCGAGACGCACGTGCTGCGTGGAGTGCGGGCCGTAGAAGGGGCCGGGGCCTGCGAGGATGCCGAGGTCGGCGAGTCTCGCGATGCTGACCCAGGCGTCCTGCCCCTCGGTCGCCCAGAGGTACAGCCCCGCCTCCGAGCCGTCGATGCGGAACCCCGCAGCCTCGAGCGCGGGGCGCAAGGTGTCGCGCCGGTGCCGGTACAGCTCCTTCTGCGCCGCGACATGCTCGTCGTCGCCGAGTGCGACGACCATCGCATGCTGCACGGGCTCGGGCGGCATCAGACCGAGATGCTTGCGTGCTGTGAGCAGCTCGCCGACGATGCGCGCGCATCCGGCCACGAACGCCGCTCGGTAGCCGGCGAGGTTGGACTGCTTGCTCAGCGAGTACACGCTGAGCAGGTTCGCCCTGCTGCCGTCCGTCACGCGGGGATCGAGGATCGATGGAATGGACTCGCTCGCCCAGCGACCGTCCCAGCCGAGCTCCGCGTAGCACTCGTCGCTGGCGAGTACGGCGCCGATCTCACGCGCGCGGCGCACCGCCGCCGAGAGCTCGTCGACGGTCCACGTGCGTCCGTCGGGGTTTCCCGGGGTGTTGATCCAGATCAACTTCGCACCCTCGGGCCATTCGGCGGGGTCATCGGCGGCCAGAGGCGTGGCACCGACGACGCGGGCGCCGACCTCGTAGGTCGGGTAGGCGATGCGCGGGTGCACAACGATGTCACCCTCACCGAGACCCAGGAGGGTCGGCAGCAGCGCGACGAGCTCCTTCGAGCCGATCGTCGGAAGGACGTTGGCCACGGTGAGGTCGGGCACTCCCCTGCGCCGCGCGTACCAGTCGACGATCGCCTCGCGGAGCGCCGGAGTGCCGACCGTCTGCGGGTAGGCGTGCGCGTCGGTTGCGTCGGACAGAGCCCGGCGGACCAGCTCGGGCGTCGGATCGACGGGCGATCCGACGGAGAGATCGACGATGCCCTGGGGATGCAGGGCTGCGCGCTCACGGTACGGGACGACGGCATCCCAGGGGTAGTCTGCGAGGTCGCGGACGCTCACTGACTACTCGCCCTGGGGAGGGAGGGCTGCGATGATCGGGTGGTCGTGCGCGATGACGCCGACCTTCGCCGCGCCGCCAGGCGAGCCGACCTCGTCGAAGAATTCGACGTTGGCCTTGTAGTAGTCCTGCCACTCGTCGGGCAGGTCATCCTCGTAGTAGATCGCCTCGACGGGGCAGACAGGTTCGCACGCGCCGCAGTCGACGCATTCGTCGGGGTGGATGTACAGCGAGCGTTCGCCCTCGTAGATACAGTCAACGGGGCATTCGTCGATGCAGGCGCGATCCTTGACATCGACGCACGGAAGGGCGATCACATACGTCACCCCCTCAGTCTACGACTCGCGACCTGTCCGATCGCCCAGCGCGGGGCCTCGAGTGGACGAGGACGCATCGTCGCCGTGCGGTCCGGCCTGCGGTGCCGCGGGTTCCGCCACGGCATCCGTGCGGACAGGCAGCCGAGAGAACGACGGCCACGCGACAGCGAGCAGTACGAGACCGGCGACCAGATACGTCCAGATCCGACCACTGAGCGTGTCCTCGACCACGACGGATCCGCCGGGGCCGACGCCGGAGATGAGGACGAGCATCCCCACCATCCCGAGACCGGCGGCGAGGGTCGCACCCCGATCGTGCGTGAGCGCCCGGATCGCCACGAGGATCGCGCCGCAGGCGATGGCGCCGACGATGAGCCCCACGGGGATCGGCCCCCACATCAGACTGTGGCCGATCGTTCCGGCGACGCCGAACACGCCGCCGACGAGGGCAGCCGCGATCCAGGAGAGCACCCGGGAGATCCATCCGATACGCACGAGACGATCCTACGCGCGGTCGCCGTGCGCCCGGATCATGCCGCGTTCTGGCGTCACGTCGCGAGACCGAGCAGACGCAGCAGAGCGGCCACCGCGGCCGCAGCGAAGACCACGACCAGGAACGACTGCCGCAGCCACAGCAACCCCGCCGCGACGAGCAGCGCGGGCACCCGCGCATCCACCACGACGGCGTGCCCCGCCCCCAGGGTCTGCACCGCCACGAGCGCGGCGAGCAGGGCGACGGTGAGCAGATCCGAGATGCGCGCTGGGCGAGGAGCTTCCAGCGCCTTCGGCGGCACCAGGTATCCGACGGCCTTGAGCGCGAGGCAGACCACCGCGGCCAGCAGGATCGCACTCCAGACGCTCATCTCTGCGCCTCCGGATCATCGGGGGCGACCAGGGCGTCCCGACCGAGCCAGTTGACCCATCCGACGATGATCGCCACGACCGCAGCGACCAGCACGGGGAGCCCCGGCATGAGGAACGGCGTGAGGGCCGCCGCCACGACCGCTGCCGCGACGCCGACGGCGATCGCCTGACGCCGCTTGAGCCGTGGCCAGAGCAGAGCGAGGAAGGCCGCAGCCGCGGCGGCGTCCAGCCCCCATGTCTTCGGATCGCCGAGCACGTCGCCGAGCAGCGCGCCGATCAGGGTCGTGGCGTTCCATCCCACGAAGATGCCGATGCCCGTGACCCAGAAGCCCACCTGGCGGAGCCGCGGGTCGCCCTGAGAGATCGCGACCGCCGTCGACTCGTCGATCGTGAAGTGCGCCGCGGCGATCCGCCGCGCAGGGGTCGTGCCGACGATCGGCGACATCCGCATGCCGTAGGCGACGTTGCGCACCCCGAGCAGCGCGGCCGAGGCGATGGCCGACGGGAGCGCGGAGACTCCCCCGGCGGCGAAGACCCCGACGAAGGCGAACTGCGACCCGCCGGTGAACATCAGCAGGCTCAGGACGCAGGACTGCCAGACATCGAGACCGGATGCCACGGCGAGCGCTCCGAACGAGATGCCGTACGCGCTGGTGGCGAGCACGACTCCGAGCGCTTCACGCCAGACCTCGCGTTCGGCGTTCACGAGAGGGCCGTTCGATTCAGTGAACACACGATCATCATTCTGAACATTGCGCGATGGATAGTCAAGCGAACGATCGTTTGACATGATGAACACATGGAGGATCTCCGCACCCGCATCGCCCGTACCCTGCGCCGAGAGCGAGAGGCCGCCGGATTGTCCGTGTCCGAGCTCGCCCGTCGCGCGGGGATCTCGAAGGCCACCGTCTCGCAGCTCGAGTCAGGTTCGGGCAACCCCAGCGTAGAGACCCTCTGGGCGCTGGGCGTCGCGCTGGGCGTGCCGTTCGCTGTCCTCGTCGATCAGCAGACCAACGCCCCCACGCTGATCCGCGCCGACGATCTCGCCGGTGTGCCTTCCTCTGCAGCGGCGTACAGCGCGACGCTGCTCTCCGCCAGCCCGCCCGGGGCGCGTCGGGACGTCTACCTGATCCAGGCGGAACCCGGAGATCCGCGGCGCTCGGACCCGCATCATGCCGGGACGACGGAGCACGTGGTCCTCATCTCCGGGCAGGCGCAGATCGGACCGGCCGGCGACCCCGTGCTGCTGAATCCTGGCGACTACCTCTCCTATGCCGGCGACGCACAGCACGTGTTCGAGGCCATGGTGCCCGGAACGAGCGCCGTGCTCATCTCGGAGCTCCGCTGAGGTCAGTCCGAACCCGCGACCGGTGACGGATCGGGGATCTCGTCGGGCTTGTACTTCGGCAGACGAGACGCCGGAAGGATCGCCACGGCGCTGAGACCCGCGAGCAGCAGCAGTCCGAGGCGGAGGGTGCCCAGGCGCGACTCCTCGTTGACAGCCACCGCCGCGTCGATCTGGTCGGGGGTCGCATCCGTCTGCTCGAGAGCTGCGCGGAGATCGTCGTTGCTGACGAAGTTCAGGTTGTCCATGTCGACCTGCGCCACGAGCGTGGGCGGCAGCTCGGGATGCTCCACCACCGCGCGACCGATGCTCAGGCCGAGCAGAGAGACGAGCAGCGCCCCCGCCAGGGCGGTTCCGACCGCCGACGCGAGGTTCTGGGTCGTCCCACGGAGCGAGCCGACGTCGCCCGCGAGCTCCGCGGGGGCTGCCGTGACCAGGACGTTGAAGACCAGGGTCACGAGCGCACCCTGTCCGATGCCGAACACGATCAGACCGAGGATCGTCGGGAGGGTCTCCCAGTTGTTGTTCACCACGAACGAGAGCCAGACGAGCGCGACCGTCGTCAGGATGAACCCGAAGACGCCGATCACACGGGGCGGGTACTTCTTGTAGAAGCGCACCACGAGCGTCGCGGTGATGAAGACGGTGAGGTTGAACGGCATCATCGCGAGCGAGGTGTCGAACGGCGTGCGTCCCTGCACGATCTGGATGTACAGCGGGATGGTGAAGTTCACGCACGCTTCGAGGGCGACGACGATGAACATCGCGTACACCGCTGCCCGTTCTTTCGAGGAACCCAGCACGCTGAGATCGATCAACGGCACCTTGCCCTCGGCCATCCGCTTGCGCGTCCAGACGAAGAACGCCTGGCCGAGCACGATTCCCACCACGATGAACGCCGGCGCGGGCGAAAGCCCGAGGATGCTGAACGGCGCAGCCTCGGTGGCCGCCACCGCGCCCCACCCGTTCAGGTTGTTGAAACCGAGGGTGAGCAGCACGATCGCCGCACCGATCAACAGCGAGGCGACGAGGTCGATTCGGATGGAGGCGTCGCCTCGGTCACCGCGAAGGGTGAAGCTGAAGGCGAAGACGACGACCGCGATACCGAAGACGATGAAGAACATCGGACGCCACCCGACGAGCGTGCCCAGTGTGCCGCCGATCAGGAACGCCGTCACACCCGAGATCGCGCGCGCAGAGCCGATGGCACCGATCGCGGTGGCCTGCTGGGCGCCTCGATAGTTCTCGGCGATCAGCGCCACGATCGAGGGCACGATGATCGCCGCTGCCGCCCCCGCGACCGCCTGCCCCGCGATGGCCCATCCCACGGTCGGAGACATGATCATCAGCACGGACGACGCGGCGAACAACGCGATCACGACGCGGAAGATGAGCACCCACCCGACGCGCTGCCCCAGCTTCGCGCCGGTCATCACCAGCGCGGCGACGGCGAGTCCGTACATCACGATGGTCGTGCTGGCGACGGTGGGTGGCACGCCGAACTCGCTCACCATGCCACCCAGCGAGATCGGCAGAGCCGCCACGTTGAACGACATGAGCACCTGGGCGAGGAAGAGGCTGACCAGCGGCATCCACGATGTCTTGGTGGACGCCGGTGCGGTGTGTGTCATGGGAGTGTCCTCTGAACGGTGGATGAAGGAGTCAGTCCGTCGACCGAGCGGTCGCCGAGGGGGCGGAGGCGAACAGGTTCAATCCGAGCGCGCGGGAGAGATGACCGATCGCGAGCTGCGACCGCACCGAGTTTCCCGCCCGATCGAGACGCGGCGAGAATCCTGCCACGGCGCCCTTACCCGGGGCGACAGCGACGATGCCACCGGCAACGCCCGATTTGGCAGGAAGACCGATCTCGAACAGCCACTCCCCCGACGCCTCGTAGAGTCCCGTCGAGGCTGTCACGGCGAGCGTGTCGCGGCAGACGTCCGCGGAGACCACGCGCTCGCCAGTGACCGGGTTCACGCCGCCGTCGGCGAGCGTCGCCCCCATGACGGCCAGATCGTGCGCCGTCACGCTCAGCGCGCACTGACGGGTATACACGTCGACTACCTCGTCGGGATTACCGTCGAGTCGCCCGTAGCTGCGCAGCAGCCAGCCCATCGCCCGGTTGCGCTCGTTCGTCTCCGCCTCGGACGCGTACACCACACCGTCGAGACTCAGCGGGCGACCGGCGAACGCCGACAACCCCTCGCGCACGCGCTCCCACTGCTCCACGGCGGTCGCTCCCGGCATGAGCGCCGTCGTCGCGATCGCGCCGGCGTTGACCATGGGATTCATGGGGTGTCCGCCGTTGAGCTCGAGGGCCATCAGGGAGTTGAAGGCGAGACCTGTGTTGTTGACCCCGACGATCTCGCGTACGCGCTCGTGGCCGTGCTCCTGGATGGCCAGGGCGTAGACGAACATCTTCGAGATCGACTGGATCGAGAACGGATGCAGGGCATCACCCGCATCGTGCAGACCTCCGTCGACCTCGATCACGGCGAGACCGAAGAGCTCCGGGTCGGCCTCGGCGAGCACCGGGATGTAGTCGGCCACCGCTCCGTGGCGGTCTTCGGAATAGCGACGGTGGGCTTCGTGCACGAGCTCATCGACGCTGTCCCAGCCTGGGAGCCGGCCTGTCGACACCTTCTGGGGAATGTCGGATAGCGCCTCGACGTCCATTGGTCCTCCTCCGGATCCACGACCCCCCAGCCGTCACCGCTCACGGTAGTGCCATCGCGCCCGCGCTGCCTAGAGATTTCAGTGACCGTTTCAGATCGTCACAAACGCCGAGACCCACCCGCCGCGACTGTCGCGGGGGTGGGTCTCGGTGGGTGCAGTCGCTCGTGGCGCGAGGCGTCAGTACCAGTTTGACGCCTGCGAGTGACCCCAAGCGCTGCACGGCGCTCCGTACACGGCGTCGATGTAGCCCAGACCCCAGGCGATCTGGGTGGCCGCGTTGGTCTGCCAGTCGCTTCCGGCGGAGGCCATCTTGCTTCCGGGAAGCGCCTGCGGGATGCCGGTGGCTCCCCCCGACGAGTTGTAAGCCTGGTAGTTCCAGCCCGACTCCTTGGTCCACAGCGAGTTCAGGCAGGAGAACTGGTCCTCTCCCCACCCGTACTTGTCGGCCATCATCTGGCGAGCGGTGGCCTTCGCGCCCTCGGGAGTGTTCGCCTGCGCCAAGGCGGCAGCCTCCGCCGCCGCCTGCTCGGCCGCAGCCCGGGCCGCGTCGTCGGCCGCCTTCTTCTCCTGGGCTGCCGTGAACGAGGCCTGCAGCGCGGCCGTGCCGGCGATGACCTCGTCCGTGCCGGTGGACGTCTCGAGGGTCACGGAGGAGAGCAGGAGGGCGGACATCGAGTCGCGATCGCCACTGAGGCGATCGATGTCGGCGGCAAGCCCGTCGGTTGCGACCGACGAGGGGTCGGCGCCGAGGTCGAGGCCCGAGGCCGCCACCTCCGCGTTCAGGGCCTCTGCTGCGGCCGCGGCGTCCTCTGCCAGAGCGATCGTGATCGCCGAGTCGTCGGCGATCTTGGCCAGAGGCTCGCCACCGGTGACGAACGAGGCCACCTGGGCCACAGCATCCGGCATCTCCGCCCCGGCAGCCGGACCCGCAGCCATACCGACGGTGACCGCGAGTCCGAGGACTGCACCGGCCACCGTTCCGAAGATCATCTTGGGACGGCGTGCGGTCACCGCGTCACGGGCGGACGCCGCTGCATGGGCGCGCCGAAGCGCACGGGATGAATGAAGCATGGGTTCGACTTTCGGGTCGTCGTACGCCCGTCACAGGACACTCATCGGGAGATCGCCCCAGGCGCAAGGTAACGATTCTGCAACGGCCCGCCTGGACGTTTCGTGAGAAAGGGGCCCTGCGCCGCCGTTTCCGGCAATGCAGGGCCCCTTCTCTTAGACGATTCTCAGACGTTGGCGTCCTGGCGCTTCAGTCGAGCGGTCTCACGCGCACGGGTGTTCGCGTCGAGGTTGACCTTGCGGATGCGGACGACCTCGGGCGTGACCTCGACGCATTCGTCGTCACGAGCGAACTCGAGGCTCTCCTCGAGCGTCAGCTGGCGCGGGGGCGTCATCGACTCGAAGGTGTCGGAGCTCGCCGCACGCATGTTGGTGAGCTTCTTCTCCTTGGTGATGTTCACGTCCATGTCGTCGGCGCGCGAGTTCTCGCCGATGACCATGCCCTCGTAGACCTCCTGCGTGGGCTGCACGAAGAAGGACATGCGCTCCTGCAGGGCGATCATCGCGAACGGGGTGACGACACCCTGGCGGTCGGCGACGATCGAGCCGTTCTGACGGGTCGTGATGGAACCGGCCCACGGCTCGTAGCCGTGGGAGATCGCGTTGGCGATACCCGTGCCGCGCGTCGTCGTGAGGAACTCGCTGCGGAAGCCGATCAGACCGCGCGAGGGGACGATGAACTCCATGCGCACCCAGCCGGTGCCGTGGTTGGTCATGTTCTCCATGCGGCCCTTGCGGTTCGCGAGAAGCTGAGTGATCGCGCCGAGGTGCTCCTCCGGCGTGTCGATCGTGAGGTGCTCGAAGGGCTCGTAGGTCTTGCCGTCGATCTTCTTCGTGACCACCTGCGGCTTGCCGACGGTGAGCTCGAAACCCTCACGGCGCATGTTCTCGACGAGGATCGCCAGAGCCAGCTCGCCGCGACCCTGCACCTCCCACGCGTCGGGGCGCCCGATGTCGACGACCTTGAGCGAGACGTTACCGATCAGCTCCTTGTCGAGACGGTCCTTGACCATGCGAGCGGTGAGCTTGTGGCCCTTGACCTTGCCCATGAGCGGCGAGGTGTTCGTACCGATCGTCATCGAGATGGCGGGGTCGTCGACCGTGATCGCGGGGAGCGGGCGGACATCCTCGGGGTCGGCGATGGTCTCGCCGATCGTGATGTTCTCGAATCCGGCGATGGCGACGATGTCGCCGGGGCCTGCCGACTCGGCGGGGTAGCGCTCGAGCGCACGGGTCTTGAGCAGCTCGGTGATGCGTGCGTTCTGGTGCGTGCCGTCTGCACGGACCCAAGCGACGGTCTGGCCCTTCTTGAGCGTGCCGTTGAAGACGCGGAGAAGCGCGAGGCGGCCGAGGAACGGGCTGGAGTCGAGGTTGGTGACCCAGGCCTGCAGCGGAGCCTCGTCGTCGTACGCCGGAGCCGGGACGTGCTCGAGGATCGCCTCGAAGAGCGGCTCGAGGTCGTCGTTGTCGGGCAGCGAACCGTCGGCGGGACGGTTCTGCGATGCGGCGCCCGCACGACCGGAGGCGTAGACCACCGGCACGTCGAGCAGCGCGTCGACGTCGAGGTCGGGCACGTCGTCGACGAGGTCGGATGCGAGGCCCAGAAGCAGGTCGTGGGCTTCTTCCTCGACCTCGGCGATGCGAGCATCGGGACGGTCGGTCTTGTTGACCAGCAGGATGACGGGCAGCTTCGACTCGAGAGCCTTGCGCAGCACGAAGCGGGTCTGCGGAAGCGGGCCCTCGCTCGCGTCGACGAGCAGGACGACACCGTCGACCATCGACAGGCCGCGCTCGACCTCACCGCCGAAGTCGGCGTGGCCGGGGGTGTCGATCACGTTGATCGTGATCTCCTTGCCCTGAGCGTGCTTTCCCTTGTAGGTGATCGCCGTGTTCTTGGCGAGGATCGTGATGCCCTTTTCACGCTCGAGGTCGTTCGAGTCCATGGCGCGCTCATCGACGTGGGCGTGTTCGCCGAACGAGCCCGTCTGACGCAGCATGGCGTCGACGAGAGTGGTCTTGCCGTGGTCGACGTGCGCGACGATTGCGACGTTGCGGAGGTCAGAGCGAAGGGCGTGCGCCATGCATATGTCCTAAAGAGTGTGGGGTTTTGCCGAGAAGCCGACGTTCCAGACTATCGTATTCGGGCGAGTCGTTCCTGAGCGTCGAAGTACGACCTCGAGCGTCGCGCCGACCCAAGGGGCTGTGCGATACCGTGACCGCATGAGCGGCCACATGTACGACACCGACCTGGCCGCTGTGCAGAATCCGTGGACGGCACCGGCTCAGCTCGCAGAGATAGCCGCACGCCGGGGAGATCTGCACCCGCTCGTGCTACGTCACCCCGCGTGTTACCCGCAGCTGCGCGACTGGATACTCGCAGTGAATCCCGCGATGCGAGCGGTGGCGGCTGCTCCGGCTCCAGCCCCTGTTCCGCGGCGCGGAAGGGGCGGGCTGTGCGCACTTCTCGGATGCGGTGGAATCGCCCTGATGGGCTTCGCATTCGTCGTGGTTCTCGTCGTCGCAGGGCTGTTCACGTCCTCTTCGTCGCCCGAGCAGCCGACAGCACAGGGAACCGACTCCCGCTCCGAGTCGCTGGCGGCGTTCGATGCGGAGCGTAGCAGGTACTACGACCTCTACGCCCAGATCGAGACGAACCCGGTCGCTCCCCTCGTCGCGGACCTCATGACGTTCCGACGTCTGGAGGCGTCGATCTCGCAGCCCCCTGTCACCGACGCGTCGGTCGCTGACCATGCGAGCGAAGCCAAGGCCATCCGGCAGAGCCTCGAGCAGCGGATCGCCGACGCCGCCGCGCGACGAGCGAACGTCTCCGGTTCGGTCAGCGAGGCGATCGTCGACGAAGCCGGCCAGGGATTCATCGACATCGCATGGAACGCGGACACCGAGTGCGGGACCCCCGGAGAACCGGATGACGGACGTGTGACGATCGGCTGCATCTCCGAGGAAACGCTGACGGTTCACCTTCTGCCTGAAGACCAGCTCGGCGGCGACACCGCCATCCGTCTGGTCGTTCTGCACGAGCTCTCGCACCTCTACATGCGAGCCGACAGCGATGCGAACGGGGCCGAGCTGGGGTCATCTGGCGTCCTCGTCGAGCAGGGGCACTTTCAGGGGAACAGCGAGGTGTTCGCCGACTGCTACGCATTGACCTATCTGGATCTGTGGACCCTGACCTTCGACGGTCGCGACTACGGCTACGACTACATCTGCACCGCCGAAGAGCGACAGCTCATGCGCACGTGGGCTGTCGAAGTGCACGCGCCCATGCCATAGCAGTGCCAGCCGCGCGAGTACGATCGGTGATGCCATGAGCCTCCCCTCGAACGCCCCATCCCCGAGAGCACGCCTGTGGTGGGAGATCGCGATCGTGCTGGCCCTCGGCCTCGGCAAGTCCGCGGTCTACGCGATCGTCGAGCTGGCGGACCTCGTCACCCGCGACGTGCCTCTCGCCGATCAGACCGCCACGCTCAATCCCTCGCGAAGCGATCGGGAGGTCTTCGACCTGATCTATCAGATCCTGTCGATCGGGTTCTCGATCGTCCCGGTGCTGCTGGTCTGCTATCTGCTCTGGCAGCCCTCGAGGCCTCATCTGGGAAGACTCGGCCTCGACGGCACGAAGACGGCATCCGACATCGGGCGGGGAGTACTGCTCGTCGCTGCGATCGGCATCCCTGGCATCGGGCTCTATCTGGCCGGAAGAGCCCTAGGGATCTTCGTCGCGGTAGACCCCTCAGGCCAGGGCGCGCACTGGTGGACCGTGCCCGTCCTGCTTCTCGCGGCGGCCCGTGCATCGCTGCAGGAGGAGTTCGTGGTGCTGGGTTATCTGTTCGCCCGCCTGAAGCAGCTCGGGTGGGGTCCGTGGACCATCATCCTGACGACCTCACTGCTGCGCGCGAGCTACCACCTCTATCAGGGACCGGGCGCCTTCATCGGAAACCTCGCGATGGGCCTGCTGTTCGGTTGGCTGTTCCAGCGCAGCGGCCGGCTCATGCCGTTCCTGGTCGCGCACTTCCTGATCGATGCGACCGTGTTCGTCGGCTACCCCTGGGCCGCGAGCGCCTTCCCCGCGCTGTTCGGCCTGCCGAGCTGACAAGACCCGGAGCGCACGCAGGCGTTCACGCGTTGGCGATGAAGACCGACACGACGGCCCAGAGCACGATCGCACCGAGCGCGATGAGCGCCCGTGAATCCCAGGTGCGTCGGAGAGGAGCGTCCGCTGTCGCGGGTGCATCCTGCCAGCGATCACGGATCTCGGTCAGGTCGCGAAGACCGGCCGGAGCCTTGGCCTCGTCATCGCCGCTCGTCGGGCGGCGGACGGGACGCGCACGAGCCGGGCCGCCGTAGCACGAGAGGTCGGTGCCGTCATCGAGGGAGAACACCAGCTGCCAGCGCAGGTCGATGTCGCGCACCCGACTCCAGCCGAATGACGTGCGGCGGAGCATGTTCTGCACGACAGCGCCCTGGGCGTCGACACGAACGACCGACACGAAGGCGATCTCGTAGACCACCCAGAGCCCGAGCAGCACCCACGGGGCGAGCAGGAGCATCTGCCCCCAGCCGGCGCGGACGACGGCGTCGCCCAGCAGGAAGAGCGCGAGCAACGAGCACAGCACGAGGGAGACAGGCCCGGAGGCCGCACGGAATGTCCGTGCGGCCTCCGGTCGAGGTTCGGTGCTCACTCTCAGTGACCGCCGAGGGTGATCGATGCGCCGGGGATCGCCTTCAGCAGACGATCCGTGTATTCCTGTTGCGGATTCGCGAAGATCTCGTCGACAGTGCCCTGCTCGACGATCCTGCCCTTCTCCATGACGCACACGAGATCGCTCGAGACGCGGACGACTGCGAGGTCGTGCGTGATGAACAGATACGTGAGTCCGAGTTCCGACTGGAGCTCGGCCAGCAGCTGCAGCACCTGATCCTGCACCAGCACGTCGAGCGCCGACACGGCCTCGTCGAGCACGATGATGTCGGGCTTGAGCGCGAGAGCGCGCGCGATCGCGACACGCTGCCGCTGTCCTCCCGAGAGCTCGTTCGGATACCGTGTGGCGAGCACCCGCGGCAGCGAGACCTGATCGAGGAGCTCCTCGACCCGCTCCCGCTGTGACGTGCGGTCGCCGACACCGTGGATCTGCAGCGGCTCGGCGATGGTGTTGCCGATGTTGCGCAGCGGGTCGAGCGAGCCGTACGGGTCCTGGAACACCGGCTGCATGCGCCGACGCAGACCGAACGCCTGAGCGTTCGAGAGCCTCGACACGTCCTGGCCGTCGATCTCGATGGTGCCGCTGGTCGGCTCCTCGAGCTTCAGCACCATCTTCGCCACCGTGGACTTGCCGGAGCCCGACTCCCCCACGAGCGCGAGCGTCTTGCCCCGAGGGATCTCGAACGAGACATCTTCGACCGCTCGGAACGCTTCGCTGCGGAAGTTCCCCTGACGGATCCGATAGTCCTTCGTGAGCCCGGCGACACGCACGGTCGGCGGGATGGCGGCGAGGTCTTCGAGCGTCTCGATCCCTCTGTCCTCCACCACCGCCTGGATGCGCTGCGACGCGACGCTGGGCGCCGCGGCGACCAGACGCTTGGTGTACGGGTGCTGCGGGTTCTCGAGGATCTCGCGGCTGGGACCCGCCTCGACGATGTTGCCGCCGTTCATCACGATGATCTTGTCCGCACGCTCAGCCGCGAGGCCCAGGTCGTGCGTGATCAGGAGCACCGAGGTGCCCTTGTCGCGAGTGAGCGAGGCCATGTGATCGAGGATCACGCGCTGCACCGTCACGTCGAGAGCCGAGGTCGGCTCGTCGGCGATGAGCAGCTTCGGGTCGGCCGCGAGGCCCATCCCGATCAGCGCGCGCTGGCGCATTCCACCCGAGAACTGGTGCGGGAACTGGTGCAGACGCTTCTCGGCGTCTGCGAGCCCCGCCTGCTTCAGCACCTCGACAGTGCGTGCCTTCGCGGCGTCGCGCCCCTGGGCGATTCCGTTCGCACGGATCGCCTCCTTCACCTGGAAGCCGATGCTCCAGACCGGGTTGAGGTTCGACATCGGGTCCTGCGGCACGAAGCCGATGTCCCGACCGCGGACGGCCTCGATCTCGCGACGGTTGAGTGTCGTGAGCTCGCGCCCCTCCAGCGTGATCGATCCTGCGGTGACCTGGCCGGTGCCGGGCAGCAGGTTCACGATGGCCGTGGCCGTCGTCGACTTTCCCGAGCCCGACTCGCCCACGATCGCGACCGTCTCTCCGGGCATGACGTCGAAGCTGACTCCGTGGAGCACTTCGCGCAGGCCCTCCTGCGTGCGGAACGCGACGGTGAGGTCGCGGATGCTCAGCAGCGGGACCTGTTCGGTGATTCGCTCGCTCATCGGCGTGCCCTCGCCTTCGGGTCGAGGGCGTCTCGGATGAGCTCGCCCAGGGTGACGAACGCCAGCACCGCGAGGGTGAGTGCGATCGACGGATAGATGAGCGCCATCGGCGCGACACGCAGCGATGCCTGCGCCTTGGCGATGTCGTTACCCCACGACATCACGTCGCTGCCGAGACCGACCCCGAGGAACGAGAGCGTCGCCTCGGCGACGATCGCCGCCGCGAGTCCGAGCGTCGACACCACGAGCAGCGGTGCGATCGCATTCGGGACGACATGGTTCAGGAGGATCTTGAACTTCGACTGGCCCAGTGCCTGCGACGCCATGACGAAATCGGCCTGACGGACCCTGAGCACCTCGGCGCGCACGACTCTGGCTGTGGAGGCCCACGCGAACGCACCGATGGCGAAGGCGAGGGTCCATACCGAACGTGCATCCCGGAAGACGGTCATCACGACCACGGCCGCGAGGATGTACGGGATCGCGAAGAAGATGTCACCGATGCGCGACAGCAGGCCGTCGAGCCATCCTCCGTAGAAGCCCGCGAGTGCCCCCATGATCAGGCCGAGGACCGACGAGATCACCGTGGCGATCAGGCCGACCGCCAACGAGGTCTGGGATCCCCAGACGATGCGCGCGTAGATGTCGCACCCCTGGAACGTGAACCCGAGCGGGTGCCCGTCGGTCGGGCCGCCATTGCTGTTGGACAGCTGGCAGTCGTCGTTCGGCGGGGTGGCGGTGAACAGCGTGGGCCACAGCGCCATCACGAGGAAGAAGAGCGCGAGCACGATCGAGAACCAGAACAGCGGACGACGCCGGAGGTCGAACCAGGCGTCGCGCCACAGATTGCTGGGCTTGTCAGAGATGCGGACGGCGTCGACCGCGATCGACTCCGTCTCGATCGGAGCGACGTAGTGCTTCTGAGATGTGGGATCAGGCATAGCGAATCCTCGGGTCGAGCAGACCGTAGAGCAGGTCGATGAGAAGGTTCACCAACACGTACAGGATGACGAACACGGTCACGAACGAGACGACCGTGGGGCCCTCGCCGCGCTGGATCGCCTGGAACAGCGTGTTGCCGACACCGGGCACGTTGAAGATGCCCTCGGTGACGGTCGCGCCGACGAGCAGCACACCGAAGTTCGTCGCGGAGTTGGTGATCACGGGGATCAGCGAGTTGCGCAGCACGTGCACGGGGAGCACGCGGTTGCGCGAGAGCCCCTTGCTGTAGGCGGTGCGCACCCAGTCCTGGTTCAGTGTCTCGATGACGGAGCTGCGCATCAGACGCATGCTCACGGCGTAGAGGCTGAAGCCGAGCACGATGGCCGGAAGCCAGAGCCCACCCCAGTCGTTGTCCGCGCCCACCGTGGGTTTGAACCATCCGAGTTGGATCGCCAGGAAGTACTGCGCGAGGAACGCCACGACGAAGATCGGGATCGCGATCGCGACGAGCGCCACGATCAGAGACACGTTGTCGAACAGCTTGCCCTTGCGCAGCGCCGAGATCGTTCCGATGATGATCGCCAGCACGAACTCGATGGCGATCGCCATCACGGCCAGGCGTCCTGTGACGGGAAGCGTGGCGGCGAGGACCGCCGACACGGGTCGACCGGAATACGTGGTGCCCAGGTCGCCCTGGAACACACCGGTGATGTAGTACCAGTACTGCACGATGAACGGGTCGTTCAGGTGGTACTGCTCTCGCAGCTGGTTGACGACCGCCGGACTCGGCGTCTTGTCGCCGAACAGGGCGAGGATCGGGTCGCCGGGCATGGCGAACACCAGGAAGTAAATGAGCAGGGTGGCTCCGAAGAAGACCGGGATCACCTGCAGAAGACGCCTCAGAATATAACCGAGCATCCGCTAGTCCCTTCTTAGAGGGGAAAGAAAGCTACGTGAACACAAGCCTGTGAGGCGGTGACGAAGAATCGTCACCGCCTCACAGGTGAAGTGCCGTCAGACTTACTCGCCGGCCTTCGTGATCTCGTAGTACAGCGGAACCGAGTTCCAGCCGAACGTGACGTTGTCGACGTTCTCGCTGAAGCCACCGGTCACGTTCGAGTACCACAGCGGGATCGCGGGAAGATCCTGGAACAGGACCTCCTGCGCCTTGGTGAAGTCCTCGAGCTGCGCGTCGGCGTCGGGGTTGCTGATACCTGCGGAGATGAGGTCGTCGAACTCGGGGTTCGAGTAGTCACCGTCGTTGGAACCGGCACCCGTGGCGTAGAGCGGTCCGAGGAAGTTGTACAGACCCGGGTAGTCGGCCTGCCAGCCGGAGCGCGCAGCCGTGGTGATGGAGCGGTCGTTGATCTTCGTGCGAAGGTCCTGGAAGGTCGGGTACGGGTCGCCCGATGCCTCGATGCCCAGCGTGTTCTTGATGCTGTTGCTCACCGCGTCGACCCAGGCGTCGTGTCCGCCGTCGGAGTTGTACGCGATCTTGAACTCGCCGTCCCACGGCGAGATGGCGTCGGCCTCGGCCCACAGCTCCTTCGCCTTCTCGGGATCGAAGTCGAGGACCTCGCTACCGGGAACCGAGTCGGACCAGCCGTCGATGACCGGCGACGTGAAGTCGGCGGCCGGGGTGCGGGTGCCCGAGAAGATGGTCTCGGTGATCTCTTCGCGGTTGATCGCCATCGACAGCGCCTGACGACGCAGCTGGCCCTCTTCGCCGCTGAAGTGCGGGAGGAACTGGCCGATGGTGAACGACTGGAACACAGCCGAGGGCTGGTTCACGGCACGGTCACCGAGCTCGTCGGCGAAGACGGGGAGCGAGTTCGTCGGGATCGCGTCGATGACGTCGACCTCGTTCGACAGCAGGTCTGCGTATGCCGCTTCCTGCGTGGCGTAGAACTTGATCGTCAGACCGCCGTTGGCCGCCTTGCGGGGGCCGTCGTAATCGTCGTTGCGCACGAGGTCGATCTGCACGTCGTGCTGCCACGCGTCTTCGCCGTCGATCATGTACGGGCCGTTGCCGATCGGGAACTGGCCGAAGGCCTCCATGTCCTCGAAGGCCGCGTCGGGCAGCGGGTAGAACGCCGAGTATCCGAGACGCAGTGCGAAGTCGGAGGCCGGCTTGTTCAGCGCGATCGTGAAGGTGTAGTCGTCGACCTGCTGGAGACCAGCCATGTCGCCCTGCGCACCGAAGACGTCGTCATCGGGGTTGGCCGGGTCGCCCGGGTCGTTGATGAAGCCCTCGATGTCCTCGAAGAAGTAGCCCGAGAGCTGTGCGTTCTCGGCCTGTGCGCCGTAGTTCCACGCCTTGATGAAGTTGTCGGCGGTGACTTCTTCACCGTCGGTGAAGGTCAGGCCTTCCTTGATCTTGACGGTGATGTTCTGCGGGTCTTCCGTGGTGATCTCCTCAGCCACGTCGTTGACCGGGGCGCCTTCGGCGTCGTAGTAGATCAGACCGGCGAAGATCTCGTCGAGGATCTTTCCGCCACCCACCTCGTTGGTGTTGGTGGGGATCAGCGGGTTCTCGGGCTCCGAGCCGTTCGTGGTGATGATGGCATCTGCGTCGACGTTCGCGCCGGAGCCGCCGTCACCTTCGTTGCCGTTTCCACCGCTCGCGCAGCCCGCGAGCGCCAGGGCGCCGATCGCGAACAGCGCGGTGCCCGCAAGGGCGATCTTGTTGCGCTTCACTTGTGTCCTCCTGTGGACGGGAATTCATCAGACTGCGCGCTCAGAATCGAGCGCGTAGGGATAGTTGACTGTAACCCGGCATACTGCGGACATCGCACTCGGCTAATGAACTGTTACTGAGTGGTGATCATCCGTAATCTCGCGGAAACATGCGGAAATGCACGGAAACGAGAGGCGGCGCCGCATCCGGAAGGACGCGACGCCGCACCAGGGCGCTCATCCGCTCAGGCGAAGGCTTCGATCGGCGGGCAGGCGCAGACCAGGTTGCGATCGCCGTACGCCTGGTCGATGCGGCGCACCGGCGGCCAGTACTTGCCGGCGACCAGGGCGTGCACCGGGTAGGCGGCGTCTTCACGGGTGTACGCGTGGTTCCACTCCCCCGCGATCAGTGAGACCGCGGTGTGCGGTGCGTGGACCAGCGGGTTGTCGTCCGCAGGCCAGCGGCCGGAGGCGACGGCATCCGCTTCAGCCTTGATCATGATCATGGCCTCGATGAAGCGCTCGATCTCGCCGAGATCCTCCGATTCCGTGGGCTCGACCATCAGCGTGCCCGCGACGGGGAACGACATCGTCGGGGCGTGGAAGCCGTAGTCGATGAGGCGCTTGGCGACGTCGTCGACCGTGATCCCGGTCGCGTCCTTCAGCGGACGCAGGTCGAGGATGCACTCGTGCGCGACGCGGCCGTTCTCGCCCGCGTACAGCACCGGGTAGTGCTCTCCGAGGCGCGCGGCGATGTAGTTCGCCGAGAGCACGGCTGCGGCCGTCGCATTGCGGAGGCCGTCGGCCCCCATCATCCGCACGTACGACCACGAGATCGGGAGGATGCCCGCCGAGCCGTATGGTGCCGCCGACACGGCGCCGCCCTCGAAGACGAATCCGCCCGCGTGCTCCGCCCGCTGCGCGAGCGGGTGCGACGGCAGGTACGGCGCGAGGTGCGCCTTGGCCGCGACGGGGCCCACACCGGGGCCACCGCCGCCGTGCGGGATGGCGAACGTCTTGTGCAGGTTGAGGTGCGAGACGTCGCCGCCCAGGTCTCCGAAGCGGGCGTAGCCGAGCAGCGCGTTGAGGTTCGCACCGTCGACGTAGACCTGTCCACCCGCGTCGTGCACGGCGGTCGTGATCTCCACCACGTCCTGCTCGTACACACCGTGGGTCGACGGGTAGGTGATCATCAGCGCGGAGAGCTCCTCGGCGTGCGCCGCGATCTTGGCCCGCAGGTCGTCGAGGTCGACGTTGCCGAGCTCATCGCAGGCGACGACGACGACCTTCATGCCGGCGAGCACCGCCGAGGCTGCGTTCGTCCCGTGGGCGGACGACGGGATCAGGCACACCGTGCGCTGCGTGTCGCCGTTCGCCAGGTGGTAGCCGCGGATCGCGAGCAGCCCGGCGAGCTCGCCCTGCGAACCCGCGTTCGGCTGCAGCGACACCGCGTCGTACCCGGTGACCTCGGCGAGCCACGCCTCGAGCTGAGTGATCATGTCGAGGTACCCCTCGACGTCGGATGCCGGGGCGAACGGGTGGATGCCCGCGAACTCCGGCCACGTGATCGATGCCATCTCGGTGGCGGCGTTGAGCTTCATCGTGCACGAGCCGAGCGGGATCATGCCGCGGTCGAGCGCGTAGTCGCGATCGGCGAGGCTCTTCAGGTAGCGCATCATGGCGGTCTCGCTGCGGTGCGCGTGGAACACGGGATGCGTGAGGTACTCGTCCTGTCGGAGCAGATCAGCGGGAAGTGCGCCGTGCGACCCCGAGCCGTAGAACCCGAAGGCGCGCTCCTGCGCCCCACCGAACACACGGGCGACCTGGTGGAGCTCGCCGACCGTGGTGGTCTCGTCGACCGAGATGCCGATCGTGTCGACATCGGCGGCGTGCAGCAGAATGCCGAAGCCGTGATGGGCCTGCTCCACGAACTCGGCCGCACGCCCCGGAACCCGCACCTGGAGGGTGTCGAAGAACGAGTCGTGCACGACGTCCGCGCCCGCATCGGCGAGCCAGTCGCGCAGCATGGTGGTCTTGGCCGCGACCTCTGCGGCGATCGCACGCAGTCCGTCCGGACCGTGGTAGACCGCGTACATCGACGCCATCACCGCGAGCAGCACCTGCGCGGTGCAGATGTTGCTGGTCGCCTTCTCGCGGCGGATGTGCTGCTCGCGGGTCTGCAGGGACAGCCGGTACGCCGGCCTGCCGTCCGCATCGACCGAGACGCCGACGAGGCGCCCCGGCAGCTGCCGCTCGAGTCCTGCGCGCACCGCCATGTAGCCGGCGTGCGGGCCTCCGAAGCCGATCGGCACGCCGAAGCGCTGCGTGGTGCCGACCGCGACATCCGCGCCGAGCGAACCGGGCGAGGCGATCAGGGTGAGCGCGAGCAGATCGGCCGCGACGACCGCGAGTCCGCCGGCGAGGTGCGCGGCGTCGATCACGGCGCTGGGGTTCCACACGCGACCGGAGGCACCCGGATACTGCACGAAGACGCCGAACAGCTCTGCGGGGAGCTGCTCGCCGGCGGCGAAGTCGACCGTCACGAGCTCGATACCCACCGCCTCGGCGCGGGTCTCGAGCAACGCCCTCGTCTGCGGGAAGGCGTCGGCGTCGACGGCGAACACGTTCGATGCCTTCTTCGACGCGCGGCGCGCCAGCAGCATCCCCTCGACGACCGCGGTCGACTCGTCGAGCATCGACGCGTTGGCCGTGGTGAGACCGGTGAGCTCGGCCACCATCGTCTGGAAGTTGATCAGCGCCTCGAGGCGCCCCTGCGAGATCTCGGGCTGGTACGGCGTGTAGGCCGTGTACCAGGAGGGGTTCTCGAGCACGTTGCGCTGGATCACCTGCGGGGTGATCGTGCCGTAGTACCCGAGGCCGATCATCGGCCGGTTCACCGTGTTGCGAGCGGCGATCGCCCGGAGCTCGGCGAGAGCCTCGGTCTCGCTCGCCGCGCGAGGGATGACCGAGTCCGTGGAGGCTGCGGTGAAGATCGAGGACGGCACGGCCTGGCGCATCAGCGCCTCGACCGGGCTCCAGTCCTCGAGCGCGGACTCGACGCCCAGCGCGTCGAGCATCTGGCGCTGAGTGGATTCGGTGGTTCCGATGTGACGATCGGCGAAGGAGACCACTGGTCGATCAGCCCTCCGTCAGAGCGACGTACGCGTCGCGGTCCATCAGACCCTCGAGCGCCCCCGCGGCCACGGCGACCTTGATGAGCCAGCCTCCGGCGAACGGCTCCGCGTTCACGAGCGAGGGGTCGTCGACCACGGTGTCGTTGATCTCGACGACCGTGCCGGTGACCGGTGCGTAGAGCTCGCCGACCGACTTGGTCGACTCGATCTCGCCGACGACGGAGCCTGCGGCGATCTCGGTGCCGACGGCGGGAAGCTCGACGAACACGACGTCGCCGAGCTTGTCGGCCGCGTAATCGGTGATGCCGATCGTCACGGTGTCGCCGTCAGCGGCGATCCACTCGTGCTCGTCGGTGTAGCTGAGGGCGTTGAGGTCGGTCATTTGGTCCTCCGGTAGAAAGGCAGGGCGGTCACGGTCGCGGGGATCCTGGTCCCCCGCACATCAAGGAATACTGCGGTTCCCTCCGCAGCGGAAGACGATTCGACGTAGGCCATCGCGATCGGGTGGCCGAGTGTCGGGCTGAGCGCACCGCTGGTGATCTCGCCGAGCACGCCGCCGTCCTGATCGACGACGGGGTATCCAGCACGGCCGGCGCGCTTGCCCTCGGCCACGAGGCCCACCAGCACCGGGGCGTCGGATGCGGCATCCACCGCTCCCTTGCCGATGAAGCTCTCTTTGTCGCTCACGACGACCCGACCGAGACCGGCCTGCGACGGCTTGGTCTCACGGGAGAGTTCATGGCCGTAGAGGGGCATGCCCGCCTCGAGGCGGAGCGTGTCGCGCGCGGCGAGACCGGCGGGGACGAGACCGTGCGCCTGACCGGCCTCGACGAGCGCGTCCCAGAGGGCCGGGGCGTCGGCGACGCGGACGAGGAGCTCGAAGCCGTCCTCCCCCGTGTACCCGGTGCGGGCGAGGAGCAGCGGGCCGCCGAGGAACGAGGCGTCGGCCCAGGCGTAGTACTTCTGCTCAGACCAGGGCGTTCCGAGGTCGGTGATGCCCGTCGTCGAGGAGAGGATGGCCTCAGAGGCCGGGCCCTGAACAGCGAGCAGCGCATAGTCGTCGGAGACGTCCTCGACGTCGACTCCACGGTCTCCGAGGAAGCCCTCGAAGGTGCGCTCCTCGCCGTCGGCGAGCGCCGGCCGTTCACGCTCGATCCGCGAAGGAAACGAACGGATCCGCGATGCGAACGCCCCGTCGACGAATCCGCGGTTGCCGGCGTTCGCGATCACCAGGAACCGATCCTCGGCGAGGCGGTAGACGATGACATCATCGATGATCCCGCCGTCGTCGGCCAGCATCAGCGAGTACTTCGCCTTGCCGACGGACATCGCCGACAGGCGACCGGCCAGAGAGTAGTCGAGGAAGGCCCCTGCGAAGTCTCCGGTGATCATGAACTCCGCCATGTGCGAGATGTCGAAGATCCCGGCAGCCTGACGCACGGCGTGGTGCTCGGCGAGGTCGGAGGTGTAGCGCACCGGCATCTGCCAGCCGCCGAAGTCGGTGAACGAGGCGCCGAGCGCCTCATGGCGCTCGCGGAGCGGGGTGTAGCGAGGGTCGGACATGGAGTTCTCCCGGGCTGGGTCGGGCGGAACAGCGGTGTCGCCGTTCCTCGGAACTCCCCCTCTGTCATGGGCCTGAGAGCTTCACCCAGAGACTGGGCTTTCACCGTCGGCGGACCACCGGCGAAGAGACGGAGACGCGCGGAATGCATGTCGCCAGGGTTTCGACTCGGGCGCCTCCGGCGGCCTCGCTCAACCCGATTTCTCGCTTCGCTGGAAATCGCTTTTCAGAGTGGCCGGAACCGCGCGGTACGCGTACCTGAGAGATTGGCGGGGAGGCTTGCTCCTTCGGTGCCCGGCTGCGTTCGCCGGGGCTCTCCCGCGTGGGTCATTCGGCCTGTCTTCACTTGTGCGTTCAGTCTAGCGGGTCGCCCCCGACGAGACAGGTGGTCCTCCGGTCGCGCTTCGCTCCGCGCGCCATGCGTCGCGGTGGAGGGGAAGCGCGACCGGAGGGATGCTCAGCGGCCGGCGAGCTCTGCCCGAACCTCGTCACGGAGGCGACCGAGGTTCTCGGGCTCCGGCGCTGCGCCCAGCAGGGTCTTCGTGTACTCGTGCTGAGGGTTGAGGATGACGTCGTCGGCAGGGCCGCGCTCCACGACATCGCCCTTGTAGAGGACCATGATCTCGTCACTGAAGTGGCGAGCCGTCGCGAGATCGTGCGTGATGTACAGCACGCCGAGATTCTCTTCCCGCTGCAGATCGGCCAGCAGGTTGAGCACCCCCAGCCTGATCGAGACATCGAGCATCGAGACCGGCTCATCCGCGACGATGAACCGCGCTCCCGGGGCGAGCGCCCGCGCGATGGCCACGCGCTGACGCTGACCACCGGACAGCTCATGCGGGCGGCGCTCGGCGAAGCTCTCGCCCGGTGACAGCCTCACGCGCTCGAGCAGCTCGATCGCGCGCGACCGCACTTCGGCGCCCGAGAGCTTCGGATGGTGGAGCCTGATCGGGCGCTCCAGGTGGTGGATGATCGTGTGGAACGGGTTCAGCGAGGCGAACGGATCCTGGAACACCATCTGCACCTGCGAGCGGTAGTCCTCGACCGCCCGGCCGCGCATCCCTGCATCTTTGCCGTCGAGCAGGATCTGCCCGCTGGTCGGAATCTCGAGCTTCATCAGCATCCGGGCGATCGTCGACTTGCCCGACCCCGATTCGCCGACGAGGGCGACCGTCTTGCCCGCTTCGATCGTGAACGAGACGTCCTTGACCGCATGCAGGATCGACGTCTTGAGCCCTGATCGCAGGGTGAAGTCCTTCACCAGGTTGCGGGCTTCGAGGGTGGGAGCGCTCATCGGATCTCCTCCTGACTGGGCTGGCTGCCGGTGCGGACGAAGTCTCCGCGCTCGCCGGTCAGGCTCGGGAAGCTCGACAGCAGCTTCTTGGTGTACTCGTGCTGGGGCGTGCGGTAGATCTCCTCCGCCGTGCCCTCCTCGACGATCTGCCCCTGCAGCATGACGGCGATGCGGTCGCTGATCTCGATCAGCATCGGCAGGTCGTGTGTGATGAAGATCACCGCGAAGCCGAGCCGCTCGCGCAGCCGCATGATCTCGCGGATGATCCCCCGCTGCACGACCACATCGAGCGCGGTGGTGGGCTCGTCCATGATCATGACCTGCGGATCCAGTGCGAGCGCCATCGCGATCATCATGCGCTGCCGCATACCGCCGGAAAGCTCGTGCGGGAAGCTCGTCAGCCGCGACGGGTCCACCCCGACGAGAGTCAGCAGCTCCTCGGCTCTGGCCTGTTTGTCCTTCTTGGACATGCCGGGCCGATGGGTGTCGAAGATGTCGAAGATCTGCGCCTTGACGCTGATCACCGGGTTGAGCGAGTTCATCGCTCCCTGGAACACCATCGAGATCTTGTCCCAGCGGAACGCGCGCAGGCCGTCACCGTCGAGTGCGACGATGTCGATGTCGTGACCGTCACGGTCGTGGAAGACGATCTCGCCGCTCGTCATGAGCGCCGGCGCCTTGAGCAGCCGGTTCATGCCGTAGGCGAGGGTGGTCTTGCCGCATCCCGATTCTCCCGCGAGTCCCAGGATCTCTCCTCGGTTGAGGGTGAGGGACACATTGCGGACCGCCTTGACGGGCGGGTCCACTTCGTACTCGATCGACACGTCGCGTGCGGTGAGCACGGCATCCGGAGCGCTCATGCGGCGACCCCCTTCGTCTTGGCCGCCTTGCGCACACGCCGAGCGGCGTCCGGCGCATTGCGCAGCTTGGGGTTGATGACCTCGTCGATCGCGAAGTTGATGAGTGAGAGTCCCGCTCCGAGCATGGCGATCATGATTCCCGGTGGCACGAACCACCACCACGCGCCTCGTCCGAGAGCCTGACCGGACTGCGCATCGTTCAGGATGGTGCCCCAGGTGATCGAGGAGTTCGGGCCGAGGCCGAGGTAGGAGAGTCCGGCCTCACCGAGGATCGCGAAGATGATCGCGAAGAGGAACTGCGCAGTGAGCAGCGGCAGCAGGTTCGGCATGATCTCGACCAGGATGACGCGGAAGGATCGCTCCCCCGCGACTTTGGATGCGTAGACGTAGTCGCGGGTGCGCAGCGATCGTGTCTGCAGGCGCAGCACGTAGGCCGCGCCGGCCCACGACGTGATTCCGAGCACGAACGCGACGAGCTGCCAGCTGCGCTGCGGGACGAAGGAGGAGATCACCATCACCAGAGGCAGGCCGGGGATCACGATCATCACGTTCGTCAGCAGCGCGAGAGTGTCCTCGCGCCAGCCGCCGAGGTACCCCGCGAGGACACCGAACAGCAGCGACAGGATGATGGCGATGCCGCCCGCGACCACACCGACCAGGAGCGACCCCTGGGCGCCGATCGCGAGCTGGGCGAACATGTCGTTGCCGAGCTTGGTGGTGCCGAGCCAGTGCTCCGGCGAGGGCGGGAGCAGTGCGGGGTTGTCGGTGCTCCGAGGATCCTGCGAGAAGATCGGCGCGATGATCGCGAAGAGCACGATCGACAGGACGATGACAGCGCCGACGACGAACTTCGGCGAGGTGATCGGGAGCACGCGGCGGCGCTTGCGCCCCCGCTGGGTCGCCAGCGAGATGGTGCTCGCGGGCTGGGTCGTCGGCTGATCCTTGGGGGTCAGCACTGCGTTCTCGGTGTCAGACATTCTGGCGAGCCCTCGGGTCGATGAAGCCATAGACGAGGTCCATGATGAAGTTGGCGGCGAGCACCGTGATCGTGATGACGAGGAAGAGTCCCTGCATCAGCGCGTAGTCGTTGTTCGTGACCGCCTGGAACATCAGCTTTCCGATGCCCGGGTAGGTGAACACCTGCTCCATGACGATGGAGCCGGCCACCACGAAGCCCAGGGTGATCGAGAAGCCTGCGATCGACGGGATGGCGGCGTTGCGGGCCGCGTACGTCGTCATGATCCGACGAGGACGGAGCCCCTTGGCCTCGGCCGTGAGCACGTAGTCCTCGGCCATGGTCTGCACCATCATGTTGCGCATCCCGAACATCCACCCGCCGACCGACGAGATCACGATGGTCACCGCGGGAAGGATCGCGTGCGAGAGCGCATCCACGAAGAACGCCCAGGTCGGCTCTGGGCCGTCAGGGAAGTCGAAGACGTCGTAGCCGCCGAAGATCGGGAACCAGCCGAGTCCGACCGCGAACACCGAGACGAGGAGCAGCGCCATCCAGAAATACGGAATGGACTGCAGCACGGTGGTCGCCGGGATCAGGTGGTCGACCCAGGTGCCTCGCTTCCACCCTGCCCAGGCGCCGAGTGCGACGCCGAGGATGAAGGAGATCACGGTCACCGTGCCGACGAGGATGAGCGTCCAGGGCAACGCCTGCGCGATCAGCTCGCTCACCGGTGCCGGGAACTTGGTGACGGAGATACCCAGATCGCCCTGGAACATGCGCCCCCAGTACGCGATGTACTGATCCCAGAGGGAGGAGTCATCACCGCCGAGCAGCAGCTTGATGTTGCGGATCGTGGTCTCGGAGACCTCGCCACCCGCACGCTGCATCTTGGCGATCATGATGTCCGCCGGGTTCCCCGGCATGAGCCGGGGAAGCAGGAAGTTGAGTGAGATCGCGGCCCACAGCGTGAACGCGTAGAACCCGATTCTTCGTGCATAGAACTTCATGTCACTGACCTTGCTTCCTGCTCCCCCGACCTCATTTCGTTACTTGACCGGCTCGAGCTGCGTCAGGACATAGCCTGCCGCGATCGCGCCCCAGGACGGCGGGAAGGCGTAGAGGTCCTCCTCCGTCGGCCAACCCGTGAAGTCCTTCGTATTGTAGAAGGTCTGCGTCGCATTGATCACGAGCGGGATGTAGGGCAGGTCGCGGACGATCTCGGTCTGGATCGTGCCGTACAGCTCCTTCTTCTCTGCCTCGTCGTTCGTGCTGATCGCGGCCTGGACCGCCTCGTCGACGACGGGGTTGCTGTAGCGGCTGAAGTTCCAGCGTCCGGCCGGGACCTCCGAACCCACGGCTGCGGTGGAGCCGACGGTGGTGCCGCCGAACCAGTCACGGTAGATCTGGAACGGGTCGGCCACCGACGTGCCGATGACACCGCCGACGATCAGCTGGAAGTCACCGCCCTGACGGGCGTCGGAGAACTCCTGCCACTGCACTGTCGATGCGGTGACCTTGATGCCGGCAGCCTCGGCCTGCTCGGCGATCAGCTTCGCGGCGTCGTTGTAGTCGGTCCACCCGTCGACCGAGATCAGGCTGAGCTCGAGCGGCTTTCCGTCCTTGGAGTAGAAGTCGCCGTCCTTGGTGTAGCCGGCAGCCTCGAGGATCTCGCCCGCCTCTGCGGCGTTCGCCTCCTGCGGGCTGACCTCGTTGGCGGGGTCCGCCACCCACTTCTCGTCGCGGGGCAGCAGCGCGAAGGTCGGCGAGATGTCGCCGGTCAGCCCGACGAACGCCTTGTCCTTGATCGCGGCGCGGTCGATCGCGACGTCGAGCGCCTGACGCACGGCGACATCGGTCTGCGGACCGGTGCAGCCGAGCTCGGCGTTCGAGCAGGTGTAGAGCACGGTCGGATCCTGCGGGGTGTTGATCCAGTCGATCGCGCCGTTGCCCGTGACGTCATCCGGATTCGGGATGAACATACCCGTCCAGTCGAGCTTGCCGGCGGCGAGCAGGTCCTGAGCCGTCTGGTTGTTGTCGACCGCGATGTACTGGACCTTCTTGACGCCGAGGTCGTCGGCATCACGGAAGTTCTCGTTGGCGACGAGCGTGTACGACTCGCTCGTCGTCTTGTCGACGATGTAGGCGCCGGAGCCGACCGGCTCCTCGTTGGCGAAGTTCGCGAAGTCCGCGACCTCCGACCAGACGTGCTCGGGAAGGATGTAGGTCGACCCCAGACGCTGGAACTCGGTCGTGTACTGCGCGGTCGTGTAGGTGAGGACGACGGTGGTGTCATCGGTCGCCTCGGCTGAGACGAGACCGTTGCCTTCGGGGTTGTTGGCCTCGTAGGTGAAGGAGAACGCCACGTCGGCAGCCGTGAGGGGCTCGCCGTCGCTCCACTTGAGGTCGGGCTTGATGGCGATCGTGATCACCGTGCCGTCCTCGTTGTACTCGAAGGAGTCGCCGATCAGGCCGACCGGGTCGGCGTCGGCCGTCTTGTTGTAGAAGAACAACGGCTCGTAGATGGGGCCGAGCGCGCCATGGAGCACGGTCGGTGCGAACGGGTTGTAGTTCGCGGTGATGGGGGTCTGGCTGCCGGCCCACACGCGAAGAGCCCGGTCGCCGTCGCCACCGCTCCCCTCGTTGCCGCCGCCTGCGCCACAGGCCGTCAAACCCAGGGCGAGGACGGATGCCCCCGCCACAGCGGTGAGCGCGATCTTGCGCCTTCCGTTACGGATCATTCTGTATTTCCTCTCGGTGCTGCACTGCAGGAGGGATCTCCGGGATGGAGCCGAGTCCCGGATCGGAACTCGCGACAGATCCCCGTGAAAGGGATTTGTTAGGACAGTAACCTAACAAATAGCCATCCGGGCAACAAGAGGCCAGAACGCTGGTATATAACGTTTCGGCCTCAGGGGCTCGTCTGTCACACAGGTGCACTAAGAGTCGCGATGACACTAAGATCGGTCTCGGAGGTTAAGGTACTCATGACTCAAACCAGGGGCATCGATGTCGCCGTGTCGACGGTGATCCTCACGCTGCGTCGCACCGAGGACGGCGCCGCTGTGCTCGCGCTCCCGCTGGTCCTCCGCACCCGCGAGCCGTTCGCCGATCAGTGGGCACTTCCGGGTGGTTGGCTGACTCCTGCCGAATCACCGGTGGACGCCGCCGCCCGCACACTCGCAGAGACCACGGGTCTCACGCCCAGCTACCTCGAGCAGCTCTACGCCTTCGGAGCCGTCGACCGCTCCCCCACCCGCGTCGTGTCCATCGTCTACTGGGCGCTGCTCCGGCAGGACGAGGTCGACGCGCAGAGCGCCGCGCATCGGGCATCCGGTCTCGCTCCCGAGAACGTGCGCTGGTTCGATGTCGGCGACCTGCCGCCGCTCGCCTTCGATCACCGCAAGATCGTCGACTACGCGCTCTGGCGCCTGCGAAGCAAAGTCGGCTACAGCCGCGTCGCGCACGGCTTCCTGCCGGCCGAGTTCACTCTGGCCGACCTCCGAGAGGCTTACGAGGCGATCCTCGGCAAGCATCTCGACCCGGCCAACTTCCGCCGACAGGTCGAGTCCGCCGGCAACCTCCTCCCCACCGACCAGTTCCGCACCGGCAGTCACCGCCCCGCCCGCCTGTACCGCTACAACACCGATGTCGAGCTGGCCGATCACGGCCCCCTCGGCCCCGAGGAAACGAGCACCCGATGAGCATCACCTTCGTTCCGACCCCGGCAGTCCAGCCCCTCGACGCGTCCGTCGACCACGCGATCCAGTCGATCGTGACGGGCGCTTCGACCGATGAGACCTGTACGACCGACCTCGCCGTCGGCCCCTGGGACTTCGACACGCGCCCCGGCTACGGGCCCGGGTCGTCGATGGGCGACGTCATCCCGACCGGATCTCCGCGCCAGGGCGAGCTCCCGGCCGCGTATCGCGAGGCGAGCGAAGACGAGCTCGACGAGCGCATCCGTGCGGCGAAGGCAGCTCTCGGCGACCGGGCCGTCGTGCTCGGACACTTCTACCAGCGCGAGGAGGTCGTGCGTCACGCCGACTACGTGGGCGACTCGTTCCAGCTCGCGACCGCGGCGAAGGAGCGACCCGATGCCGAGGCCATCGTGTTCTGCGGCGTGCACTTCATGGCAGAGACCGCCGACCTGCTCTCCGGCCCCGACCAGGCCGTGATCCTGCCGAACCTCGCAGCCGGATGCTCGATGGCAGACATGGCCGACATCGATCAGGTCGAGGACTGCTGGGAGCAGCTCGCCGATGTCCTCGGCGATCTCGACGCTCAGGACGAACACGGCCGAGTCCCGGTGATCCCCGTCACGTACATGAACTCCTCTGCCGCGATCAAGGGCTTCGTCGGCAGGCACGGCGGGATCGTGTGCACCTCCTCGAACGCGCAGACCGTGCTCGAGTGGGCGTTCGAGCGCGGTCGACGGGTGCTGTTCTTCCCCGATCAGCACCTGGGCCGCAACACCGCGAAGGCGATGGGCGTGCCCCTCGAGCAGATGCCGATGTGGAACCCGCGCAAGGCGCTCGGCGGATCCACGGCATCCGATCTGCTCGATTCGCGCGTCATCCTGTGGCACGGGTTCTGCTCGGTGCACCGCCGGTTCACGGTGGCCCAGATCGACCAGGCGAGGGCGGAGCACCCTGACGTTCGTGTCATCGTGCACCCCGAGTGCCCGATGGACGTCGTGGACGCTGCAGACGAGGCGGGCTCCACGGATTACATCCGCCGGGCGATCGCCGCCGCGACCGAGCCCACGACCTTCGCGATCGGCACCGAGATCAACCTCGTACGCCGACTGGCCGCGCAGTTCCCGCAGCACGAGATCTTCTGCCTCGACCCTGTGGTGTGCCCGTGCTCGACGATGTACCGCATCCACCCCGGATACCTGGCGTGGGTGCTCGAAGAACTCGTGGCAGGGCGCACTCCCAACCGGATCACGGTCACGCCGGACGTGGCCGACCCCGCGCGGGTCGCCCTCGAGCGGATGCTGGCGGCGAAGCCGCCGGTGGTGGCGAGCGCCCGATGAACGTCGTCGTCGTCGGCTCGGGCATCGCCGGCCTCACCGCCGCGCTGCATGCCCACGAGGCGGGGCACGCGGTGACGGTCGTCACGAAGGGTGCACTCGGCGACGGATGCACCGGATTCGCCCAGGGCGGCGTCGCCGGAATGTACGGCCCGGCGGACTCGGCGGCTCAGCACGCCGCGGACACGATCGATGCGGGTGCCGGGTTGTCCGACGCCGCCGCGGTCGACGTGCTCGTGCAGGACGCCGCCGAGCGGATCGCCGAACTGATCGCGCGAGGAGTCGCCTTCGACCGCAGCCCGGACGGCGAGCTGCTGCTCGGGCGCGAGGCAGCGCACAGCCACGCCCGCATCGTGCATGCCGGAGGTGATGCGACCGGCGCCGCGATCGCGGACGCGCTGGTCGCCGCCACCCGGCGTGCGCCCATCACCGTGGTCGAGGCCGCGTTCCTCGCCGACCTCGTGATCGAGGACGGCGTCGCGCGCGGCATCCGCGTTCTCGTCGACGGCGCCCTCTCAGACCTCGGGGCCGACGCGGTGATCCTCGCCACCGGCGGCGCAGGCCACCTCTACGCGCACACGACGAATCCGGTGGGAACCACGGGCGACGGCATCGCCGCGGCCCTGCGTGCCGGTGCGGCGGTCGCGGATCTGGAGTTCATGCAGTTCCATCCGACGATCCTCGCCGAGGGCCCGGCGTTCCTGGTCTCCGAGGCCGTGCGCGGCGAGGGCGCGACACTCATCGATGTCGACGGTCGGCGCTTCGTGTTCGACTCCCACCCCGACGGCGAGTTGGCTCCTCGTGACGTCGTGTCCCGCGCGATCGCGCGCCAGGCCGCAACTCAGGGTTCCCCGGTCCGTCTCGACGCCACGATGCTGGGCGCACCCGTGCTGGCGCATCGCTTCCCGACGATCGACAGGGTGACGCGCGAGCGCGGTTTCGACTGGGCCACGCATCCCATCCCCGTGACTCCCGCCGCGCACTACCTGATGGGCGGAGTCGTCACCGATCTCGACGGACGCACGTCGGTCCCCGGGCTCTTCGCCGTCGGCGAGGTCGCCCGCACCGGCGTCCACGGTGCGAACCGCCTCGCCTCGAACTCACTGCTGGAGGGCGCCGTCTTCGGCGCACGCGCGGCCACCGCCGTGGGCATGCCCTGGAGGTCGTCCCCCGCACCCCTGCCCGCGGACACTCGCAGCGCCACGAACGGCGGTACCGCCGGCGCTCGACCGCACCCGGATGGCAGACCGTTCAGTCGCCCCGCGCTGCAGCGGCTGATGTGGGATGACGTCGGGCTCCTCCGCACGGACGAGGGGCTCGAGCGGGCTCTCGAGGCCGTCATCGGCTGGCGGTCCACCGCGCCCGCACCCGCCACGGTCGCCGAGCGCGAGGACGCGAATCTGCTCCTTCTCGCCGAGGCCACGGCATCCGCCGCACTCGCCCGCACCGAATCGGTCGGCGCCCACTACCGCGAACCCGTCGCCTCGCCCCTCCTGGAGACCGTCTGATGCTCACTCACGCACTCATCACCCGCGTCGTCGGGGCAGCCCTCGAGGAAGACGCGCCGTGGGGCGACCTCACCAGCACGACGCTGCTTCCCGCAGACGCCACCGCCGCCGCCGACCTGGTCGCCAGAGAATCCGGGATCTTCAGCGGCGGTGAGGTCTTCTCCGCCGCCTTCGCTCTCACGGATCCGTCGATCACGATCGACGTGCATGTCGGCGACGGCGATCGCTTCGCCCCCGGCGACGTGCTGGCCTCGGTGTCGGGTTCGGCCCGCGGCATCCTCACCGCGGAGCGCATCGCGCTGAACTTCGCACAGCGGATGAGCGGCATCGCGACCCTGACCGATGCCTATGTGCGGGCGATCGAGGGATCCTCGGCTCGCATCGCCGACACCCGCAAGACCACCCCGGGTCTGCGCGCCTTCGAGCGTCACGCCGTGGTCTCCGGCCGCGGGCACAACCACCGCTACTCGCTGTCGGACGCTGTGATGGCCAAGGACAACCATCTCGCCGTGCTGCAGCGCTCCGGTGCCGACCTGGCCACAGCCCTGCGCGAGGCGTTCTCCCGCCTGCCCCACACGACCCACGTGGTCGTCGAGGTCGACCGGCTCGATCAGATCCCGGCCGTGCTCGACGGCGGAGCGCACACCGTGCTGCTCGACAACTTCTCGCTCGAGGATCTCCGGGCGGGTGTGGCGTTGATCGGCGATCGCGCGCAGGTCGAGGCCTCCGGCGGGGTGAGCCTCGACACGGTCGGCGACATCGCGAGGACCGGGGTGGACGTGATCTCGGTCGGTGCGCTGACCCATTCGGCACGCGCGCTCGATCTCGGCCTGGACGTGCGGATCGACTGATCCCGATGCTCTATCTCGATCACGCTGCGACGTCTCCGGTCCGTCCTGAGGTGCTCGATGCGATGCGTCCGTACCTCACCGGCATGTTCGGCAATCCCTCCAGCCACCACACCTACGGTGAGGCCGCGGCGAGCGCGCTCGACGACGCGAGATCACGGGTCGCGCGGGTGCTGGGGATGCGCGCCGGCGATGTCGTGTTCACGGCGGGCGGCACCGAGGCGAACAACCTCGCGGTCAAGGGGATCATGCTCGCCGCTCTCGCGGACGGCCGCCGTCATCTGGTGATCTCGCCGATCGAGCACCAGTCGATCCTGGAGTCCGCGGACTACCTGCGGCGCTTCCACGATGTCCAGGTGTCGACGGCGGCTGTGGACTCGCAAGGACGGATCTCCGCGGCATCCCTGCGACAGGAGATCCGCCGGGACACCGCGCTGGTCGCCCTCGGGCACGCCAACAACGAGATCGGCACGATCCAGGATGTGGCCTCGCTCGCGGAGGCGACCCGCGCAGCCGGTGTTCCGCTGCATGTCGACGCGGTGCAGTCCGCGGGGTGGCTGCCGCTCTCAGGAGTCGGAGCGGATGCGATCGCGATCGCCGGGCACAAGCTCGGAGCGCCCAAGGGGATCGGCGCCCTCGCCGTGCGGGGCCGAGTCCCCCTCGAACCTCTCCTGCACGGGGGCGGTCAGGAGCGCGGGCGTCGGTCGGGGACGGAGAACGTCGCCGGGGCGGTCGGTCTCGCCGTGGCGTTGGAGCTCGCCGAGGCGGAACGCGACGCCGTCGGCCCGCGGGTCGGAGCGGCGACGCAGCGTCTCATCGCCGCCGTCCTCGCAGCAGTTCCTCAGGCCGCGCTCACGGGAGATCCGGTCCGTCGGCTCCCCGGTACCGCGAGCTTCACCTTCGCAGGAGTGAGCGGCGAGGCCGTGCTGCTCGAGCTGGAGCGCCGGGGCGTGGTGTCGTCGAGCGGGTCGGCGTGCGCCGCCGGGAGCGACGAGCCGTCGCACGTCCTGCTCGCCTGCGGCGTCGATCCCTCCGTCGCGCAGAGCTCCGTGCGGTTCACCTTCGGTCATGCACCGCTCCCCGACGATATGCCCGACCGACTCGCAGCCCTCGTGGCAGAATCCGTGCGCGCCGTCATGGATGTCTGAGAGCGAGACGCCTGAGAGGCGAGACCTCCGTAGGCGGCCATAGAATCGGCTGGTGACCGCCCCCGCCCCGATCGTGACCCTGATCGTCCCCGGCCGCGACATCGCCGGCTTCGCCCCGGCCGCACTCGATTCGCTGCGTGCGCAGACCGAGAATCGGTGGCACGCGATCCTCATCGACGACGGCTCTACCGACGACACCGCCGAGATCTTCGCTGCGGCTGCGGCATCCGATCCGCGCTTCCGTGCCGTGCGACATGAGGCGTCGCGCGGGCTCGGCGCCGCGCGGAACGTGGGGATCGACCTCGTCGACACCCCGCTCGTGGGGTTCCTCGACGCCGACGATGAATTGACCCCCACCGCGCTCGACCGTCTCATCGGAACCCTCACCGAGACGGGGAGCGACTTCGTGGCCGGTGCCTACGTGCGCTCGCGCTTCGACGGCGAACGCTACGTCCCTGGACGCGTGCAGCCCTGGGTCGAGGCCGCCACGTCGCCGGCACGACTCGGCACCACGATCGTCGAGCACCCCCGGGCCAGTGCCAACATCGTCGCCTGGTCGAAGATCAGCCGCACCGAGCTCTGGAGCGACCTGCGATTCCCCGAGGGAGTCGCCTACGAGGATCAGGTGGTCGCTCAGCTCATGTACTCGCGAGCACGCGCTTTCGACGTGATCCCCGACACGGTCGTCCGGTGGCGCCTGCGGGCCGACGGCACCTCGATCACGCAGGGCCGCGCACAGCTTCCCGTGCTCCGCGACTACCTCCGGGCCCTGCGGGGAGGCATCCGCGTGCTGCACGACGCCGGTGCGCACGCAGCCGTCGCCGCGCGCCTCGAGCTGATCCTGGCGATGGACCTGCCGCCGCTCCTCGAGATCGCCGCCACCCACCCCGACCCCCGCTACGCCGAGGACGTGGCGTCGTTCGCCGCCGAGATCCAGGCGCTGCCCGAATACGCCGATGCCCGCCCCGATCCCGCTCTCACCGCTGCCCTGGCGTGGTGAGCGCACTCCCCAGGAGACACATGAACGGCTACCTCGCCGACCTCTTCTCGCTCGACGGTCGCACGGCGGTCGTGACCGGAGGCAGCTCCGGCATCGGTCGCGGCATCGCCACGGCACTCGCGAAGGCGGGCGCCTCGACCGTGATCGTCGCTCGCGGCGAGACCAGGGTCGAGGAGACCGTCGCCGAACTCTCGGATGCCGGATGCCGTGCGGCGGGTGTCGTCGGCGATCTCAGCACTCGGGAGGGGATCCGTGCCGTGGCGGAAGCGGCCACCGTTCCCTTCGGGGAGCCGGACATCCTGGTGAACTCCGCCGGCATCAACATCCGTCCACCTTTCGCCGAGATCACCGAGGACGACTGGGACGCGACGATGACCGTCAATGCACTCGCACCGTTCCTGCTCGGGCAGCGTTACGGCGTCGGCATGGCCGAACGCGGATACGGCAGGCTGATCCACATCAGCTCGCAGCAGGCGCACCGTGCCTTCGTCGGCAGCGGGATCTACGGGGTGTCGAAGGGCGCGGTGGAATCGCTGATGCGGTCAGAGGCCGAGGCCTGGGGCGGCACCGGCGTCACGAGCAACACGCTCGTCCCCGGGTTCGTGCTCACGCCGCTGAACGCCCGCCTGCAGGAGGACCCCGCCCAGATCGCCGCCCTCGCCGCCCGTACGATGATCGGTCGCAACGGCCTGCCTTCGGACTTCGCCGCAGCCGCAGTCTTCCTGGCTGGTGCGGGATCGAGCTACGTCACCGGTCAGTCGCTGTTCATCGACGGCGGCCTCTCAGTGCACTGACACCAGCTCGGTGCACTGACACCAGCTCGGTGCACTGACACCAGCTCGGTGCACCGACACCAGCTCAGCGCACTGAGAGCGGCTCAGCCCTCGGCCGGGTACACTCTCTCGTCGGCGCGTGGAGCGTCGAGCAGCGGCACCGACGCGGTCAGGGTCGCGACCGCATCCGCTCCGGCAGAGTCCGCCGGGGCGCGATCGGCCCGCCGGTCGGCGAGCGCTGCACTCACTCCCCCGGCCACCGCCTCCTCGATGACGGCCTCGGTCTCGATCACCCGAGACGCCGCGACCTGCTGTGCGGCGAGCTCGGCATAGAGTCCGCCACGAGCGATGAGCTCGGCATGGGTGCCGGACTCGACGATCTGCCCCGCCTCGAGCACGTGGATGACGTCCGCGCCGATCACCGTCGACAGTCGGTGCGCGATCGTCAGGGTCGTGCGGCCCTTGGCCGCCTCGTCCAACGCCTCCTGCACGACGCGCTCGGAGACGGTGTCGAGAGCCGATGTGGCCTCATCGAGCAGCAGCACCGGCGGATCCTTGAGCAGTACCCTGGCGATCGCGATGCGCTGCTTCTCGCCACCCGAGAGCCGGTAGCCGCGCTCTCCGACGACCGTGTCGTAGCCGTCTTCGAATCCGGCGATGATGTGATGGATGTTCGCCGCGACGCAGGCGGCGATCACCTCGTCCTCCGTCGCACCCGGCTTCGCGTACAGGAGGTTCTCGCGGATCGTCGCGTGGAAGAGGTAGGTCTCCTGCGACACGATCCCGACCTGATCGATGATCGACTCCTGCGTGAGCGTGCGGACATCGGCCCCCGCGAACAGCACGGCGCCGCCGTGAGCCTCGTACAGGCGCGGAGCGAGGTAGAGCACGGTCGTCTTGCCCGCTCCCGAAGGACCCACGAACGCCACGTGCTTCCCCGGCTCCGCGACGAACGAGACACCCTGGAGTGTGGGGCGCGCGTCCGGCGCGGCATCGGGATAGCGGAAGACGACGTCGTCGAACTCGATCCGCCCACGCGGCCCTGGCGCCTCGGTGACCGTGATCGCATCCGGTGCGTCCTGGATCTCGGGGACGAGGTCGAGGTACTCGAAGATGCGCGCGAACAACGCCGACGAGGTCTGCAGATCAAGAGACACCCGCATGAGGCCCATCAACGGCTGGAGCAGACGAGCCTGGACCGTGGTGAACGCGACGACGGTGCCGGCGGTGATCGCTCCGGTGCCGCCCGCGATCAGGTATCCCGAGACGAGGTAGATGACGGCCGGCACGCTCGCCATGAGCACCTGGACGACGGCGAAGAAGCCCTGCCCGCTCATCGCCCTCCGCACCTGCAGCTTCACCTGGTTGCGGTTCTCCGCCTGGTACCGCTGGGATTCGGTGCGCTGCCGGTTGAACGCCTTGGACAGCAGCATCCCGGACACGCTCAGCGTCTCCTGCGTGATCGAGGTGAGCTCAGACAGCGACTCCTGTGTCTCGCCCGCAATGCGCGCACGGACCTGGCCGACACGTCGCTGCACGATGATCAGGAAAGGCATCAGCACGACAGCGATCAGGGTCAGCCGCCAATCGATCAGGATCATCGCGACCAGCGAGGCGATCACCGTGACGACGTTGCCCAGGATGCTGGTGACCGTGTTCGTCAGCACGCCCGATACGCCGCCGACGTCGTTCTGCAGCCTCGACTGGATCACCCCGGTCTTCGTGCGCGTGAAGAAGCCGAGCTCCATCGCCTGCAGGTGCTCGAAGAGCCGTACTCGCAGATCGCCGGTGACGCTGTTGCCCACCGTCGAGGTGAGCCAGGTCTGGGCGACGCCGAGAACGGCGGAGACCAGGAACAGCCCGACCATCGCCGACACGAGCCAGATGAGCAGCTGCAGCTGCGGACCGCCGCCGTCGACGGGGAACAGCGCGTCATCGAAGATGCGCTGCACGATCAGCGGCGGGATGACCGCGATGGCCGCGCCTATGACGACCAGCACGCCCGTCCAGAAGATGCGCCACCGGTACGGCCGGAACAGGGTGATGACCCTGGCTCCGAGTCCGCTGATCCGCGGCGCCTCGGCATTGAGCCGACGCTGTGCACTCTCGTCAACGCCGCGGAATCCGCCGCGACCGCCACCCATGCTCATGTCGCCAGCGTAGTCAGGGTGGCGGACGCCGGGCCGCCCGCGGCATCCCGAAGCACCGCTGAGAGCGGATCCAGACGGATCCGGAATGAAATGTCCGAAGCTGTGGTTACGCTGAATGGTCCCCGCGCACTCGCGCGATCTCCCCCCTCTCTCAGTGCCTAGGAGGCCGTATGTCTGCCGTCGACACCGGGTCGATCACCACGCCCCCTGCCGTAGGCGGAGGCGAGATCTCACGCAGTGACATGCGTGTGATCTGGCTCCTGCTGGTCGCAGCGTTCGTCGCCATCCTCAACGAGACGACGATGGGGATCGCGATCCCGCACCTGAATGCGGATCTCGGCATCCCGCCCGAGCTCGGTCAGTGGTTGACGAGCGCGTTCATGCTCACCATGGCCGTGGTCATTCCGACGACCGGTTTCATCCTGCAGCGCTTCACGACGCGCCAGGTCTTCATCGCCGCGATGATCTCGTTCTCGCTCGGAACCCTGGTCGCGCTGGTCGCGCCCGGCTTCGAGGTGCTGCTCGCCGGCCGCGTCATCCAGGCCGCCGGCACCGGGATCATGATGCCGCTGCTCATGACGACGATCATGAACGTGGTGCCGCCGCAGTCGCGCGGTCGCATGATGGGCCGTGTCGGTCTCGTCATCTCCCTCGCTCCCGCCATCGGTCCGACGATCGCCGGCGCGGTGCTCGAGACCCTCCACTGGCGCGCGCTGTTCGCGATCATCCTGCCGATCGCGCTGATCTCGCTGCTCATCGGCGCCAAGTGGATGACGAACCTCGGCGAGACCCGCGAGGTCCCTCTCGACGTGCTCTCCATCCCGCTGGCGGCCCTCGGATTCGGTGGCATCGTCTTCGGTCTCAGCCAGTTCGGTGGCGAGGGCGGATCCGGCGAAGCCGCCGGCGTGACCGCACTCATCGTGGGCGCCGTCGCGCTCGCGCTGTTCGTGTGGCGTCAGCTCGTCCTGCAGCGCATCGACGACGCACTGCTCGACCTGCGCGTGTTCCGTTCCGCGAACTTCACGTTCTCGGTCATCATCATGACGATCCTCGCGCTGTCGATGTTCGGCACGCTGACCCTCCTGCCCCAGTATCTGCAGAACGTCGCGGGCCTCAACGCCCTCGAGTCCGGCCTCATTCTGCTGCCGGGTTCCGTGCTGATGGGTCTGCTCGGTCCGATCATGGGTCGCGTGTACGACGCGCGCGGAACGCGCCCGCTGCTGATCCCCGGAACGATCCTCGTCTCGGCGGCCCTGTTCTACTACTCGACCGTGGGCGAGCACACCGTGTGGTGGGTGCTGATCATGGTGCAGGCCGCGATGTCGGTCGGACTCGCGATGTCGTTCACGCCGCTGTTCTCCGCCTCACTCGGATCCCTCCAGCGTTCGCTGTACTCGCACGGATCGGCTGTGCTCAACACGCTCCAGCAGGTCGGCGGGGCGGCAGGAGTCGCCGTGCTCACCGTCACTTACTCGGCGATCCTGCACGCCGGCGAGGCCGAAGGGCTGCCGACGGCTGCGGCCGGCGCACCGGGCGCACGAATGGCGTTCCTGATCGCCGCCATCATCTCGCTCGCCGCCGTCGCGCTGAGCGCCTTCGTGCGCAAGCCCGCAGATGACATCGCCGGCGGAGTGCACGGCGGACACTGATCACCGCCGCGGCGGCGTCTGACTGCTACTGCGTCTTCGGCGCGGGAAAGTGGCAGACGCCGCCGCTGCAGTACCCGGCGGAGTCGTTCTCGAGCAGGTTCAGAGCGTCCGGAAGCGGCTGGAGCACGGTCGGTGCGTCCTGCTCGACGGAGTCCTGTGTCTTGGCCATCATTAGATGCTACGCCTGCTCCGACCGGATGGCGCGGAAATCGACACGCCGATCGACAGCGGACGGACAGCCGCGCTCCCCTACGTTTGACGAGTGCTCAAACGACTCATCGCCCGCCTGTACTGGACGCTCAGCCGCTGGACCCTCACCGCTGAGGGCACGCCGACGCGCCCGACGATCCTGATCGGCGCGCCGCACACCTCTAACTGGGACTTCGTGCTGATGCTGGCCATCGCCTGGCGCCTCGACATCGAAGTGCACTGGCTCGGAAAGAGCAGCTTGTTCCGCGGATGGCGCGGCCCGATCATGCGCCGCCTCGGCGGCATCCCCGTCGACCGAGCGGACCCGGCCCGGGTCGTCACCGACGTGGTTGCACAGGTCCACTCGGGAAGCGTGTTCGGTCTGGTCATCACCCCCGACGGCACCCGCGGGGGCAATGAGTACTGGAAGTCGGGTTTCTACCGCATCGCCCGTGAAACGGGCATGCCGGTGACGCTCGGTTTCGTCGACCGGACCACGATGACCACCGGCCTCGGACCCACGATCGGCCTGACCGGCGACATTCCCGCCGACATGGATCGGATCCGCGCCTTCTACGCCGACAAAGCCGGAGTGCGCCCCGAGCGCCGCACGGAACCGCGCCTGCGAGAAGAGAATCCGACCGAAGACAGCTGACCGCGGCCCGGATCAGTCCGAGTCCGCCGCCTCTACTTCCGCGCGAGCCTCCGACCGCGCGTAGGCGAGATCGTCGTTTGACAGCGTCTCGGACATCCCGACCACGGTGCCGGTGATCGTGCGGATCTCCTCGCGAGCCCGTTCGCCGAGATGCGGGGCGGTGTCTCCGAGCACCTCGACCCGGGCCTCGAGCGACAGCTCTGACCACCATTCGCGAATAGGTGGAATCGTCATCCGATCCTCCTCGGTGTGCGTGTGGCAAGAGCCTGGACAGGAGCCGGCTTCGCCCGCGAGACTGACCCCATGGAACCCGAGGAGCCCCTGCCCGCGGCAGAACGCGATGCACTGGTCGACGGACGCGATGAGACCCGCAACGAGCGCGCGGACCGCAACTGGGACGAGCTGCTGCAGGAACTGCGCGTCATGCAGACAGGGACGCAGATCCTCACGGGATTTCTCCTCGCGGTGGCATTCCAACCTCGGTTCGAGGACATGGACGAGTTCCAGCGCGACCTGTACGTCGTGCTCGTCGCACTCGCCGCGCTCGCAACCATCCTTGCATTGGCGCCCGTCGGCATGCATCGGGCCATCTTCGGACGACGGCGCAAGCCCGAGCTCGTGCGGGTGGCTGCTCGCATCGTGAAGATCGATCTCGTGGTGATCGCAGCCCTGACCGTCGGGGTGACTACGCTGATCATCGACTTCACGGTCAACCGCACGGCGGGCCTGATAGCGCTCGTCGCATCTCTGGTGACGATCGCCATCCTGTCGCTTGTGCTCCCCCGCCTCGTTCGGCGGTCGGCGGACCGCGACTGACCGCGGTCCACCGGCGTCGCCTCAGCGATGCGTCTCACTCAGCTCCCGGCGGGGGTCCGGTTCTCGGCGCTGACCATCCACGCGAACTGCTCGAGGCTTTCGAGGACAGCGTGCAGGATGTCGGCCGACGTGGGGTCCTCTTCGTCGACGGCATCGTGCACGTCACGGATCGTACCGATCGTGGCCTCGAGGCGCGCAGTGATGAGGTCGATCGTGTCGGTCGTCGACACCTCACCCATCGGGAACGCGGGAAGCGAGGTCGTCTCGGTGATCGTGTCCGTGCGGCCGTCGGGAACCGCGTGCAGCGCGCGCATGCGCTCGGCGACAGTGTCGCTGAACGTGCGCGCGGCATCGATGATCTCGTCGAGCTGACGGTGGGTGTCGCGGAAGTTGCGTCCGACGACGTTCCAGTGCGCCTGCTTGCCCTGCAATGAGAGCTCGATCAGGTCGACGAGCACGAGCTGCAAGTTGGCGGCCAGCGTCGAAGAGGCTGTGAAGCCCTTCTCGGCGTTCTGTCGCCTCGTCGTCTTCGCTCCGCGCTTGGGTGCGTTGCCGGTCTTGGACGCGCTCTTGGACGTGTTCTTCTCAGCCATGAGTCCTCCTGGGTTGGAAACTGTGAGGCTAGCTCCGTTCGAGGCCCGCATCGAGGGGGTTGACAGTCCACCCGGTCTCATCAGATCGTGGCGCTGTGACGGGATCCGAAAGAGCACAGACCGAGGTCGATAACCACGCATCCGATGTGGTGATCAGACCGACCTCGGAGTCCGATGCGGGCGAGGTGCTCACTCTGCAGCGCGCGGCGTTCGTGTCGGAGGCACAGATCTACGGCAGCGCCGATATGCCTCCGCTCACCCAGACGCTGCCCGAGGTGGAGGCCGAGCTGCGTTCCAGCAGCGGGCTGTCGGCTCGGAAGGACGGGCGACTGGTCGGGGTCATCCGGTTCGTCGAGGACGACGGAGTGCTGCTGATCGGCAGAATCGCGATCGCTCCCGACATGCAGGGAGAGGGGATCGGGCGCACGCTGCTCGACGCGGCCGAACGCACGTCGACCGCGCGTGTGGCCGAGCTCTTCACGGGCAGCCTGAGCGAGGCGAACATCCGCCTCTACGAAACGTGCGGCTACCGAGAAACGGTGCGGGTGCCCGATGGCGACGGGACGGAACAGGTCTTCCTGAGAAAACCTCTGCATCAGGTGGGAGACCCCTCCGAACCGGGCGCGTCGGGTTGAAACGCATCGCGGGGTGGGGAATCGTGGCCCGCACGCCGCACCCGCGTCGTGAACGCAACCGGAAGGAGAGTCTCATGCTCACCCTCACCGATAACGCCTCCGCAATCGTGAACACCCTCGTCAGCCGTCAGACCGACGCCACCGACGCAGGACTCCGCATTCACTCCACGCCCGCTCCCGGGCCCGACGGCGGCGCGCGCCTCGCCGTCCTGGTCACGCCCGACCCCGAGCCCGAGGATCAGGTCGTCGAGGTCTCGGGCACCCGTCTGTTCCTCGATGAGACGGCCGCCGCCGCGCTCGACGACAAGATCCTGGATGCGGGAGTGGACGACGAAGGCTCGGTGTCCTTCGCCGTGTTGCCGAAGGTCGCCTGACGAAGACTCCCCGGATGCCGCGGCTCATCGAGCCGCGGCATCCGTGCGTCCGCGGGTCTGTGCACCCCGGCTCGCGTAGGTTAGAACCAGAGCCGCGATCGTCGTGGTTCGAGAAGGACCGTTCACGCGCATGAAGTTGGCATTGCTCCGTCGCTACGTCGTCCTCGCCGACACGCTGCACTTCCCTCGAGCCGCGAAAGAGCTGGGCATCCCGCTGGCCTCGCTCTACACCTCGCTCGACAAGCTCGAAGCAGAGGTGGGCCACACGCTCATCAACCGCGAGGGAACGCCTCGCCTGACGAGTGTCGGTGAGCTGTTCCTGGTCGAGGCTCAAGCCACTGTCGCCGCCGCTCCCCCGCCGGCCCCGAAGACCGCGGCTCCGGCGGGCGGTAAGGCCAAGGCGTCCAAGGGCAAGGGACGGGCGCCCATCGTCAAGGGGCAGCCCAAGCCGTACAAGAAGCGCCAGGGTCGCTGAGCTTCCGGGGCGCCGAGACTCAGCGCTCTTCGACCCGTCCGTTCTCGACGCTCCAGCGACGGTTCGTCTGCACGGCCTCCAGCATCCGACGGTCGTGCGTGACGAGCAGAAGCGTGCCCGGATATGACTCGAGGGCCTGCTCGAGCTGTTCGATCGCCTGAAGATCGAGGTGGTTGGTGGGCTCGTCGAGCACCAGCAGGTTGATTCCGCGCGCCTGCAGCAGGGCGAGTGCCGCCCGCGTGCGCTCCCCCGGTGAGAGATCGTCCACAGGCCGCGTGACGTGGTCGGCCCTGAGGCCGAACTTGGCCAGCAGCGTCCGCACTTCGGCCGACGACATCTCGGGCACGAGCGCTTCGAACGCATCTGCGAGCGCAGCATCGCCGACCAGAAGCGAGCGCGCCTGGTCGATCTCTCCGATCAGCACGCTGCTTCCCAGCGTCGAGGTCCCCTCGACGGGAGCCTGTCGTCCGAGGAGCGCGCGCAGCAGAGTGGACTTCCCCGCTCCGTTCGGCCCGGTGATCCCGATGCGGTCGCCTGCGTCGACCTGCAGCGACAGCGGACCGAGCGTGAAGTCGCCCTGCCGGAACACCGCGGAGTTCAGCGTCGACACGACGGAGCTCGAGCGAGGCGCGGACCCGATCGTGAACTCGAGCTGCCACTCCTTGCGAGGTTCCTCGACCTCGTCGAGGCGCGCGATCCGGCTCTCCATCTGACGCACCTTCTGCGCCTGCTTCTCGCTGGACTCCATCGACGCCTTGCGCTTGATCTTGTCGTTGTCCGGGGACTTCTTCATCGCGTTTCGCACGCCCTGGCTCGACCACTCCCGCTGCGTGCGGGCACGGGCGACGAGATCGGCCTTCTTGTCGGCGAACTCGTCGTACTTCTCCCTCAGGTGGCGGCGGACGACCGCACGCTCCTCGATGTACGCGTCGTACCCGCCGCCATAGACGCGATGGGAGTTCTGCGCGAAGTCGAGCTCGAGAACCCGGGTGACGCTTCGTGCGAGGAACTCGCGGTCGTGACTGACCAGCACGACGCCACCGCGAAGCCCGCGCACGAAGGACTCCAGCCGGTCGAGGCCGTCGAGATCGAGATCGTTGGTCGGTTCGTCGAGGAAGACGATGTCGAAGCGCGACAGCAGCAGGGCGGCCAGCCCGACGCGTGCGGCCTGGCCTCCGGACAGTCCCGTCATGAGCGCGTCCTCGGCCACGCGTCCGCCGCTCGGGAGGCCGAGATCCGCCAGCACCGCGGGGATGCGCTCATCGAGGTCCGCCGCGCCGCTGGCGAGCCATCGGTCGAGTGCCTGCGAATACGTGTCCGCGGGGTCCGTGCCGGCCGGCGCCAGCGACGGGTCTCCCAGGGCGGCAGCCGCGGCATCCATCTCCTGCGTCGCCTCGGCGCAGCCCGTGCGGCGCGCGATGTACTCGGCGACCGTCTCACCCTCGACACGTTCGTGCTCCTGCGGCAGCCAGCCGACGAAGGCGTCGGTCGGTGCGAGAGACACCGTTCCGTCAGCGGGGGCGAGAACCCCCGCAAGGATCCGGAGCAGCGTGGACTTGCCCGCACCGTTCGCGCCGACGACCCCGATCACGTCTCCGGGAGCGACGGTCAGGTCGAGGCCCTCGAAGAGGATGCGGTGACCATAGCCACCTGCCAGATTCTGGGCGACGAGGGTTGCGGTCATCAGACCAGTCTGTCAGGAGCGCAGCAGAGCTGCGCCGAGCTGGCTTGAAGCAGATGCCAAGGCGCGAGGATCACGATAAGTGATCGGTCGGTCCAATCCGACCGATCAGGTCGAACCTCTCGTATACGTTGAGAACCATGCGCCGCAACACCCCATTTCTGCTTGCACTCGCCGCGACCGCCGTCCTGATCGCAGGGTGTGCTGCTGAAGCCGGCCCGCCCTCCTCTTCGACTCCGACCCCCTCGGCGGAGGCGGCCCCCAGCGCCACCCCCACGCCCGAGGCGACGGCACAGCTTGTGGTGACGATCGAGGGAATCGACTTCGTCGACGGCGACGACACGCAGACGGCGAGCTTCAAGGACGCTGCAGCCCTGCGTTCGTTGCTCGAGGCGGCGACGGGCGAGCTCCCCGAGCCCAGCGAGATCGAGGATCCCCCTGGATATGAGTCCGACACGGTGCGCTACGACTGGGACGGGTTGACTCTCTTCATGGATCCCGCAGGCACGGCTCCTGCCAGGATCACGGTGATGTCGGCAGCAGTCGCTGGCATCCCGATCGCGTCGGAGGAGGGCTTGACCATCGGCTCCACCCGGGATGACGTGGTCGCAGCGCAAGGCTGGGACGTCTTCGACGCTGACGGCGATGGCATCGCCGACTACCTCGGAGTCGGCGGCATGGAGGTCCCGGGCACGACATCTCTGGTGCGCCCCGGCGAGACCGGCGTGCAGTATCTGATGTTCGATGTCGCAGGTGACGTGGTGACGCGCATCGATGCGCCGGCGGACGACTTCAGCGACCTCTGAGCCCCGCTCCGTTCCCCGGCATCACGGCCGCGCTGAACAGCCTCAAGAGCATCAGCTCATGCCGCCCTCAGAGCGCGACCCGGTCGTGCGTGGCGATCGCGAACCGCTGGCCCGGGTAACGCAGCCCGGAGAAGTACATGTTCGTGTGTGCGACGATCTGCTGTCCCGAGATCGGCACGCCGTCCCACTCGGTGTCGACGGTGGTGTGCGCGTCGCTCACGAGCGTGACGTCGTAGCCCTCCGCCGCAGCACGCTGCATCGTGGTGCGCACGCAGAAATCCGACTGCGCCCCGGTGATCACCAGGTGCGTCGCGCCGAGCTCGTCGAGCGTCTGCCTCAGCGTCGTGTCGGCGAAGGAGTCGCGATAGCTCTTCCGCACCAGCGGCTCCCCTTCGGCACGGTGCAGTGGCGCCGCGAGCTCCCATTCAGGTGTTCCCACTCCGACGGGGTCATGATGCACCCAGACCACGGGAACGTGAGCTGCTCGAGCGCGATCGACCAGCGCCGCAGCGCGCGCGAGCACGCCGTGCTCGTCGTGGCATCCGGGCATCACTCCGGCCTGCAGGTCGATCGCGAGGACGACGGTGCGCTCGCCCGAGGCCATCGGGTTCAGTCCCAGTCCAGGTATTCCTCGATGATCACGCCGGTCTCGATCGGGTGATGCATCGGGAAGAGGTGATCGCCGGCGATCGTCTTGATGCTCGAACGGTCGGGGATCGCGGACTGCAGCGCCTCGGCGTTCGCGGCGGGAGTGTCGGTGTCTTCGGTTCCCTGCACGATCAGCACGGGGATCGCGGGGGCCACCTCGATGTCGACGTCTTCGACACCCAGCAGCAGGAGGCCGTTCGCGCGGTCGGCGTGTGCGGCGACAAGCGCCCGAGCGATGGTTCCACCGAATCCGTGGCCTCCGACCCAGGTGTCGTCGATGCCGACGTGGTCGATCACGGCGACGACGTCGTCGACACGCTCGTCCAGAGTCGCGTCGCCGACACGGTGGCCGATGCGCAGCACATGGAAGCCCGCCTCCTCGGCGAGGTAGTGCGCGGCGACGCCCAGAACGTCGGCTGCGAGCCCCTGCTCCTGGATCAGCACGAGCTTGACCGGCCCGTCGCCCTCATCCACGAAGGGGATGGCGCGGCCTTCTGGCTCGAAGATCTGGGTGTCGGTCATGGGCGCGCGGCTCCTCGTTCAGCGTTCAGGGATCGTGTTCCAGCGTAGTCGAGCGCGTCTCATCGCGACCGTCGAGCTCCGCGCCGGAGGCCTACAGATGCGGACACGCAGCGCCTACTGCGGATCTCCTCGACCAGACTGGGACCGTGGACGATTGCGAGACCTGTGACTCAGCCGGGGTGCCGGGCATCGGCGCGCTGCCGTGGGATATCGGTGCGACGACGGAGGCGTTGATCCAGAGGGTCGGCAACGGGAGGATGCGCGAGCTGCGTCATGACGTTCCGCTCGAGGACATGATCCCCCTGCTCGAGTCGGATCTGAAGTACACGATCGTCAGCTTCGTGGAGTGCCTCGACTGCGGACGCGTGCTCTTCTGGGGGCTCTGCATCCGTGGGAACCCCATCCTCCGGCATGCGGACAGAACCGAGATCGATCGTCGGCGGTGGAGCGAGGTGCCGCCACGACGGCGATGGGCGCGAAGCTGACAGCATCCGCCCGTCCGCCGGCGCTGCTGCGGGCAGGCAAGCACCCGTGCGCCGCTAGAGGTGCCGCTTCAACCCGACGTGGGCAGTCTCATACCCGAGTCTGGTGTAGAAGGCGCGAGTCCGATCCCGCGCTTCGTCGGTGGTGATCTGTGACAGTCGCGCTCCCCGTGCCCGCCCGAACTCGTGTGCCCACTCGAGCATCGCCGCGCCCAGGCCCTGTGACCGTTCCCCTGGCGCGACTCGCAACCCCTCGATCTGCAGGCGGGTCGAACCACCGCGAGAGAGCCCCGGGATCACGGTCAGCTGCATGGTGCCGACGATGTGGTCGGCGCTGTCGCGGACGACCCCCAGATAGTTGGATGCATCGCGAGCGACCGCGCTGAAGCCCGCCTCATATCGTTCGAGCTCGACGCCCTCACGGTCTCGACTGAACTGGTCGTCGGACAGCAGCGCTGCGATGGCCTCGATGTCATCGCGGCTCGCGCGCTCGAGCCGGAAGGTGCGGCCCGCGACCTGAAGTCGCCCGCGCACCGAGGACCGTGCGTCCGCATGCAACCTGGCGACGAGCAGATCGAGCCAGCCACCGACGTTGGCGCGAGCCTCGGCGGTGTCGGGATAACGGCATCTCAGGTGCAGACCGGACTCGTCCAGGATGAACCACAGCATGACACCGTCGGTGTCGGTCGCCGCGCTGACGTATTGCGCGTCGAGCCCGACGGAATCGATCCGCACGGGGAGTCTGCGCAAGTCGAGCCACGAGATCGCGAACATCCCGGGAGCCACGGGCATCCCGCCCCACGGCGCGAGTACATCTGCGAGCGGCCAGGCACCGAGCTGCACCGCCTCTTTCACCGCTGCCGCCGCCGCGTGCGGTTCGGCGAGCTCCGATTCGAGGACGGAGTTGGTGATGAACCAGCCGACCGAGTCGTGCCAGTTCTCCTCGAAGCGGCTGTGCACGGGAAAGACGGCTCGCAACGCCGTGCCCGCCAGCTCGCGGGTCACCGCAGTCATCGCGACGACCGCGCGTGCGAGGGTAGAGACGCCGTCGTCACGGGCCTGCGCAGCGAACGCGGCGGCGTCGTCGACGTCGAACACATCGCGCACTTCCACGCGCTCACGATGCGGCTCTGGAGACCCCAGCGACAGCGGGAACTGCGGCATGACGCCGCCGCTGTCCGCGATGATGGCCTCCCACCGCTGACGGACGCGATCGGGTGCGGCATCCCGATCCAGCAGCGCCTGAGTGTGTTCGACGAAGGCAGGCGCTGGCCCGGGCATCGGCTTCGCGCCAGCCCTTCCCGCGTCGAGCGCAGACAGCAGGTCGCGCGCGATCACCAGCATCGACCACATGTCGACGTGCGCATGATCAGCCGCGATCACGACCGTGAGCCCCGCAGCAGTCTCCAACACACACAGCCGGTGCGAAGGACGTCGGTACGGCGAACACGCGGCATCGAGGATGTCCCGCAACGCGTCGTTGACCGCCTGACCGGGGCCCACCTCGTGTTCTACCCAGCTTCCGGGGCCGATCTCGATCTCGTGCAGCATCGGATCGCCATCAGCACCGGGCGCGAATGCCGATCGCAACGTGCCATGGCGAGCGATGACAGCCAGCCATGCCTCGGCGATCGACTCTCGCCGAGTCGGTGCAGGCAACCGGAACGACAGCGCCATCCAGGAGCCCGGTCGATCGCCGGCTCCGACATGGATCCGCTGATCGAACGACACCGGGAGGGGGCGTCCGAGCGCAGACGCGCTGACGTCGTAACCCCAGAGCCGTCCGAACGGGAGGCGGAGGTGCGTGACGTTGGTCAGTCGCATGGGCAGTACCTTATCGCCCCCAGATAACCTGAAAACTCCACGACTGCCCGACCCGACGCGGCAAGTCACCGATCGAGGAGCCCGATGCCCACTTTCGAGGTAGCCGGAGCCGAGCTGGCTGTCGCCCTGAGCGATGAAGGCGGGCACCCGGTGGTCCAGTTGCACGGACTCACGTCGAGCCGGGCCCGCGATCGGGTGCTCAATCTCGACCTCGGTCGAGGGCTCAGCGGAACTCGATTGCTGCGGTACGACGCACGGGGCCATGGTCGGTCGACCGGGCGCAAGGTCTCGGAGGACTATCGCTGGCCGAACCTCGCCGAGGATCTTCTGCGATTGCTCGATCGCTGGTTCCCGGGCGAACCCGTCCACGGGGTCGGCCCCTCCATGGGCGCCGCGACTCTCTTGCACGCTGCGTCGCGCGAGCCCGACCGCTTCACCGGGCTCACACTCATGGTGCCGCCCACCGCGTGGGAGACCAGGCCCGATCAAGCCGCGATCTATCGGACGGCGGCAGAGCTCATCGAATCCGACGGTGTGGAAGCGTTCCACGCCGCCACGCGCGGATCGACACCACCCCCGGCCACCGTCGGTGCGCCGGAGACATGGCCCGACGTCGCCGACGCTCTCATGCCGTCGCTGCTTCGCGGTGCGGCAATCAGCGATCTGCCGGCACCTGAGGACATCGCGCGGATCGATGTGCCGACGACGATCTTGGCGTGGGTGGACGATCCGGGCCACCCACTGTCGACTGCGGAACACCTCGCCCAGCTGCTCCCGCACGCGACCCTGACGATCGCCCGCACCCCAGGGGACGTCGAAGGGTGGCCCGAGGTCTTGCGTCAGGACGTCGAGCGGCACGGCTAGACCGGCTGTTCGCGCCGAGTTCGCTCGCGACAGCGCTCTGATCGTCAGAGGTCGAGTGACACCAGTTCTCGCCCTCGCTCCGACAGCGCAGTGATATCTTCATGCGGTGAGGCCAGAGTTCGGGGATGCCGCAGACGCGACTTTCGTCGTGACCATCGTCGTTGACATGCCGATCACCAAGCTCCATGCGCTGGACGTCGTAGCCTTCGCGGCGGACAGTGCCATCCGAGACGCACGCACCTCGTCACCACGCGTGCCGCTTTCGCCCGACGCCTGGGCAGAGGTGCAGATACCACGCTTTGCCGATCCGCCCCCGATCGCCATCGACGTCTGCTCAGACGCAAGCTTCGATGTCGCGCGCGCTGCCGCCGAGCGCCTTGAGAAGGCACTGGTGCAGGTCGGCTGGACCGTGCGTGCTCGACGTAGCGACGAGATCTGATTCGCGACCCGCGGCTTCGTAAGAGCCGGTGCCGATCTCCTCAGCACTCGGGCAGGACCCCGCTCAGTTGTTGAAGCGGAACTCCACCACGTCGCCGTCCGAATAAACATCAGCCCGCGGTCCGCGGCCTGTTAATTCACGTCTCTGCCGCGGCCGCTACATGCCAGCATCTGGGAGCATTGTCATTGGGTAACGTTCAGGAGTGACCTTTGAAGCTCGGATCGAGCCCTCTGTCCTCAAGATGGGACAGCCGTTCACCGTTTTCGTCAACGATGCGCCCCAGTGGTCGAACAAGACCATCAATGTGCAGATCGAATCGAGCGACGACATCGAACCCCTGACCATGTCGATGTCATTCTCGATGGATATCGGTGACGAAGGCACGGGAAGCTGGCACCACGCTTCCGGATTCGAGATCGAACACGAAAGCGTCGTCTTCGTTTCGGCGGCCGGACTCACCCCACCACCGTTTGATCCCGCGTCTCCGCAAGCTCCGCTCGCGCCGGAGTTCGTCCGTCCCGAGTCCGTGTCGCTGACTGCGTTGAACTCGCCGAGCACGGCGAGTGACAAAGTCGTCGATTTGTACTTCGACCTTCAGAAACGCAGGGAAGCCCGATTCGAACAGCCGCTCGGCACGCCCGGTCAGGGTTCCCAGTTCCGCGCGGCCGTACTCGTCGACGGGTTACTGATCACCCAGCCGATCCAGACCACGCACGGCGCCGTGCACCCGCAGGCGCTCGAGGTCTGCGACGGCGACGTTCGCGACCTTATCAACGCCTCCCTCGAGACACTCGGATGGCCAGGACGCGTCAACGACGAAGCGTGGAATCAACAGCTGAACCGCAACGACTTCGCGGTGTTCGAGTTCCCGAACATCTGGGCCGCGGACGAGGCTGAAGCCGACGCCCTTGCGATGGCCGAAACAGACAAGCTCGTCCTTACCCTTGCATACCTGCGGCATGCAGCACCTCGGCCCATCCTGGTTGCGCTCGAGAGCCGCACACCGCAGCACATCCGCTTCCGAAGCCTCCGCGGCGTCTACACCGGGAATCTCATCGGCGGCTTTATGGGTGGCGAGAGCCCTCGCGAGCTTCTCCGCGTTGGCAGCGCACTCGCTATGTCGCCCAAGGTCGAACTGTACGTCAACCTCTATCTCGAAGCCCGACGCGAGAAGCAGGAGGATTCTCGCTACTTCAAGCTCTGGGCTGTTCTCGAGATCGTTGCAATCAACGAGATTGCCGCGGGCGCGAAGGTTTCACTCGACGATGGTACGCAGTGGCCGAATGGGGGCACTACAAGCCAAGCGGCCCCTCGCGTTTTCGAACTCGTCAGATCAACTGGCCTCGCCGGACGCCAGTGGCCCGACGGCGGCGACCTCTATGACTTTGTTCGCAGCGTTTACGGGCGACGGAACGCCACCGCCCACTATGGGCGTTTCGTCCCGACCGACCCAGCTCAACAGACGCAGGCCCAGTGGCATCCGTGGGCTGTCAGGACACTCTCGGTCGAGAGCGGGCACCCAGGGTGGCTCTGGGAGCTCGACAACGTCGTTCACGAGATAGTTGGCTCTCAGATCGCCAAGAATGCGACGGTTAGGTGATTGGCACGTCGCTGAGCGGCGACAGCCGGCTCCACCGCAACAATCGAAAACTCGCTCCACCGCAGCAGCCAACGGTCGATTCGCTCGTGAACAGAGTTACTCGAAGCACCTGAGCAGACCACGCCTCTTGGCATCTCGGCGACAATGGGGTCATGGATGCCTACGATAGAAAGCCGCCGGCCGGGCTCATTAGCGTCACGAATCTGTCGAGCCGGGTGCTGGTCCCCTCGCAGATCTACGACGAGGGGATGGAGGAGTGGGGCAAAGCGTCAGGGAACCACATCTACCTCGTCGCGATCGGCCCGCGGGTCAACGTGGTCTCCGCGCTCAAGGACACAGACGGCTGGAGGATCGACACGGAGTATTACAAGGATGGTTGGCGACCGCGCACCGTGCGCCTCCCTGCCCCCGCGTTTCGATCCATAAACGTGTCTGTCTCCGACGGAGTGCTGGTCCATCTCGGCGACGATGGGGAGGAGCGCTACACTGCGGTACAACTGGCACGGAAGGCACTGGATCTAGCACGTGACGACTCGTCCCTCCAGGCGCAAAGCTGGATGAAACACACGATCGACAAGTTCTTCGACTACACGGTCGTGTACATCGGCCAGGCGTACGGCAGGGACGTCCGCAAGTCGGCCGTCAAACGCCTCACCGACGGCCACGCGGACCTCCAGAAGGCGCTTGCCGCGGTTAACGACCACCACCGAAACTCCGACATCGGCGTGGTACTGATGGACACGCATGTCCAGGGCCGGGAGCTCTTCGGCTCGATCGGACAGGATGGGAACGAGGAACTGGCCCGGCTCGCCGCGAACCTCATGACAGCTCCGGATGGGCCGCTGGAGGACAAGGCTCTCCTTATCGACGCCGCCGAGGCTATGCTAATCCGCTACATCCAGCCGAAGATGAACGAGAAACTCAGGGAGTTCCCGCTCAAGGACCGACCGGGCCTCGTGAACCCCCTGCTTGCTGCGGGGATCACTCATCTCGGCGTCCAGATCGATCTGACGGCCAGCGACGTAGTTCTTCATGACCCCATTGCCGGAACCTCGAACAGCCGTCATCGTTTCGCGGTCAACCTTTCTACCGGAGAGCGGGACGTAGCGGGCGACTCCCCACTTGCGTGGCGGATGTAGCAGTTGGTGATAGGGGGACTCTGCCAAGGGATGCGTCAATCTACACGGTGGCCAGAAAACCCTCTAACTCGACGCTGGGCACCCTGAATAGTAATGCTGCCCTCGCCGACTAAGCCAACGGCCTCCCGCTCACCTCATACGCCACCAGGGGTTAGAGCGCAAAAAACACTCCACCGCACTACATTATCGAAAAGCATGTTTGATGAAGAGGTTGCGTGATGCAACCCCTTAGCGCGGAAGCCAATTCCTCGAGGTCGCATCGTCCGCCTGGCGTGAACTAGCTCGACTCTCGACCTCCCCGCGAGCGGATGGGGCCGACCTGGCTATCCTGCATGCTCGGGCGATCGAGCGAGCTAATCGCGAACACCATCATCACCTGGCTGTCCTGCCGAGATAGCCATTCCGCTTAAGGCGGGTCGGACTCACTGACCTGCTAAGTCACGCGAAAATCTTTCCAAAGATTCTGCTGAGCTCCGCCACAACGTCGTCCGCGCTCTCGCCCAGTGACGTCCGATATGAGTCCAGAGTAGGTCGACTCGCGCGGTATGCGACCGCTTGGTTCACTTTATCGCGCTTCTCATTCTTGCTCGCGTAGTAAGCCTCAATCGCCCCACGCGAGAGCACATGACAGCCTTCGTCCGCGAGCTGCTGAAGAAGCGCAGACTTCAGCTTTGCCGCATGCCCGTCTTCAGCCGGAGCGATCAGGCTCTCGAGGCGATCCGATCGACGAACGTATGCGAAAACCCGTTCCAGGCACTCAATCGCCGCAGCTGTGTCGCCTGCATGATGGGCAAGCCTTGCTTCTCCCAGGTGTTTCCGCGTTTCGCCGCTTCGCTCCAGGTCCCGTACTTGCTGAGCAGTGATGTTCGAATCAGATGACGTCAATTCGTCGAGTGCTTCCAGCAACGCGTCGCGTGTGGCTTTGCAGCTGCCTCCCGGCGATACACGTTCAAATCCATCAGTGATGACATCGAGATCACAAACCACCGAAACCGGAATGTGGAAATTTGCGAAGAACGTTCGATAGCTCTGGATGTTCGACTTGCCCTGAACTCTTGCGAAGGAAATGTTCCGCTCTGCTGCATCCCATTCTGGATTCAAGAGCTTCGCGAGCATGGGAAGAATGACTGCGTCGCTGTCCCCTTCCACTAGTACCACGCGCTTCGCGAAGAACCCGATGCTGTTGTTCTCATGACAGACAATCTGGAACGCGGTCTTCGCCGGGAGGTTGTCGGCAAGACGAACGGGGAGGGCCTCGGCGAAGGGGGCGGCGTTGCCCGCAGACGGGATCTTGCGCATCTTGATCAAGGTCTCGGTCGCGTCGGCCTCAAAAAACAACGGCGAGTGCGTCGTCACCATCACGGAGTGGATCTCCGCGAATGTGCGCAATGCCGCAAAAAGTTGGCGTTGTGCATGGGGATGCAGGTAGAGCTCCGGCTCTTCGAACAACAACCAGTACCCGGGATGTGACGCCTGGCCATCGGTGCTACGCGTCCGAAGTTCGGCGTACGCACGAAGGATCGCGAACGTCACCGCGCGCTTGAGCCCATCCCCCTTCGAGACGATGGGCCCCGTGTGCCCATCGTCAGCGACGATCTCGGCCGAGTTGATGAGTGACCGCACTTTCGGCACCGGCACATGAATCTTGAGGTCTACGCCAGGGAAGCTCTGTCGGACGAACCCAGCGATGGTCGACTCGATATCCTTCACCCGATCAATGCGGGTGTCAGACTCGACTCCGTCTTCGCCAACCACCCGGCTCAGCTTTGACTGGATCTCCCGGAACTGCTTCTCTACATCCCCAAGCTGATCCTCGATCTCGGCCATGAGAATTCCGATCAGCTTTCCAAAGGTCGCGGATTCCGAAGTCTTCACCTCATCGCTGACGTCCTTAACCGCTTCCACGTAGATGGGCTCTGGCAGGAAGTCCTTGATCGCCGCGTCTATCCCGGTAGGAAGTGGACGATCCCCAAGTTCTAACTCGTCCTCTGGCAGTACCGCGACGGCAGCATCTCTCGCAGCCTTGACGGTCGTTTGTGTTGGTCGCGCATCAAGCGCATCGTCGAGCTCTGGAAGCACCGCGATGACTGCCTCACGGAGATCAGCTCCTCTCTTCCCCCGCACCAGTTCAGCCAACGTGCCCTCATGCCACCGTTCTTCGCGTGGGACGCGCTGGCTGATCAGGAGCTGGCTCTTGCCCGATTCCCCTGGCGAAAAGGAGCGGACGAGCCGTACCGTTCCGTCCTCGACCACACCCGAAAAATCTGCACGATGCTTCTCGTTCTTGATCCGCGCCAAATCAACGTCCGTGACCCCCTGCACAAGCAGTTCAACTCGAATCGGCCGGCCGGAGTCATAGAACTCTTCGACACGCGGCCGGCGAGTTGACGACGGCATCAACAGCAGAATCGCTTGCAGCACGGAGGACTTCCCGGAGTTGTTCTCACCGATGAGGCACCCAAGTTTCGACAAAGGAATCGTGACTTCTTTGAGCCCTCTGAAGTTTTCCACGCTCAGTTCGACGAACTGCATTCGACTCTCCCGCCTAGCAACGTTGCATTCCACGATGCGAAGGACCATATCTGCGTTGCAAGCACCTCGGCATCGACTTCGAAGCGCGACCTCCTGCGCCCTGTACAGACTATCGATGGTCACCGAGACGAGATCCTCGGACACGACCTCAGCGGCTAGGCGCCGTGTTCCCCACCTATTCGAGGCGGACGTTCGTGCAGTTGTGTTGCGTCGTCGGCAAGTTCAAAATTGACGCCGTTCACGGACTTCTTGTCGCTATACACGCTGAAGGACACCAGATTGCCCCGGATCGTGGACGAGAGCTTACTTCGATCCGTCAGATGTCAGTTGTTGAAGCGGAACTCCACCACGTCGCCGTCCTTCATGACGTAGTCCTTGCCCTCGAGGCGTGCCTTGCCCTTTGAGCGGGCTTCGACGACCGAGCCGGTCTCGACGAGGTCGTCGAACGACACGATCTCGGCTTTGATGAAGCCCTTCTCGAAGTCGGTGTGGATGACACCGGCGGCCTGCGGAGCCTTCGAACCCTTGGGGATCGTCCAGGCGCGGGCTTCCTTGGGGCCTGCCGTGAGGTATGTCTGCAGACCGAGCGTGTCGAAGCCGATGCGGGCGAGCTGGTCGAGGCCCGACTCGTCCTGACCGGTCGACGCGAGAAGCTCTGCGGCATCCTCAGGGTCGAGGTCGATCAGTTCGGACTCGATCTTCGCGTCGAGGAAGATCGCCTTGGCCGGGGCGACGAGTGCCGCGAGCTCCGCCTTGCGTGCGTCGTCCGTGAGCACGCCCTCATCGACGTTGAAGACGAAGATGACGGGCTTGGCCGTCAGCAGGCCCAGTTCGCGGATCGGCGTCAGGTCGATGCCGGCGACCGACAGAAGCACGCCGCGCTCCAGAGCATCCTTCGCCGCGGTCGCGGTCTCGAGCACGACCGACTCGATCTTCTTGCCGCGGACTTCCTTCTCGTAACGGGTGATCGCCTTGTCGACCGTCTCGAGGTCGGCGAGCATCAGCTCCGCGTTGATCGTCTCCATGTCGGATGCCGGATTGACGGCGCCGTCGACGTGCACGACGTCGTCATCGGCGAAGCCGCGGACGACCTGCGCGATGGCATCCGCCTCACGGATGTTCGCGAGGAACTTGTTGCCGAGGCCCTCGCCCTCACTCGCGCCGCGCACGATGCCGGCGATGTCGACGAACGACACGGCGGCGGGGAGGATGCGCTCGCTGCCGAAGATCTCGGCGAGCTTGTCGAGACGCGGATCGGGAAGATTCACCACCCCGACGTTCGGCTCGATCGTCGCGAACGGATAGTTCGCCGCGAGCACGTCGTTCTTGGTCAGAGCGTTGAAGAGGGTGGACTTGCCGACATTGGGCAGGCCGACGATTCCGATAGTGAGAGCCACGGGGGTCGAGTCTACCTGCCGTGGATGCGCAGTCCCTGCGGGATGCCGGTCAGGCGCGCACGGCGCGGAACGCGTGCGTCACGTAGGGGAGGTCGATCGTCGTCTCGCCATCGAGCCCCAGCTCGTCGAACAGGTCGTCCATCTGCCGGGTGATCTCCGCGCGCTCGTCGGCGGGGGCGGTGATGAGGTAGCTGCGTGAGAGCGCCATCTGGTGCAGTCTCGCCCTGCTCATCGGGCGGGCCCACTCCCACTGCTGCTTCTCGACATGCGTGAAGGGCGCCTCGATGCGTGGGCCGTCGGAACCGGGGCCGTTGACCATGTTCTCGGCCGCACTGCTGTGCATGATGTCGGTCAGGCGACGAACCCACTCCACGCGCTCGTCGCGGATGTTCCATATCAGCCCCAGGACTCCCCCGGCGCGGACGACCCGTCCGAGCTCGGCAGATGCAGCTGACGGCTCCACCCAGTGCCACGCCTGACCGAGCACGACGGCGTCGACGCTCGCATCGGGCAGCGGCATCCGCTCGGCGGTTCCCTGGAACGTCGGAACGCCGGGGACGCTCAGACGCAGGGTCTCGAGCATGGTGACATCCGGGTCGACGGCCACGACCTCGGCGTCCGGTGCCTGAGCGAGGACCCGCGTGAGCTTGCCCGTGCCCGCGCCGACATCGGCGATGCGACGAGAGCCGTGCGGCATCGGCTCGAGCATCCAAGTGACTGCCTCGAAGGGATAGTCGGGTCTTCCGGCCTCGTAGTTCGCGGCCTCGGCGCCGAAGGATGTCGCTCGGTCGGTACTCATGTCGCCAGCCTACGGCGAGTCATCCTGGGGCGTCTCGGATGCCGGGAGAGAGTGGGGATGTGCCACTGGACTTCACCGCTATCGACTTCGAGACGGCGAATTCCAGCCCCGCCTCAGCCTGCTCCGTCGGCCTCGTGCGTGTGCGCGATGGCCGGATCGTCGCGACGGCCGGATGGCTGATCCGCCCGCCGGCGGGGCACGACGAGTTCCAGGAGTGGAACACGAAGATCCACGGCATCCGTGCGCACGACGTGCTGGACGCGGCCACCTGGTCGGATCAGTTCGACCGTCTCTGCGCCTTCGCGGGCGCCGACGTGCTCGTGGCGCACAACGCAGGCTTCGACCTCAACGTGCTCCGCCGCGCGTCGGAGGCCACCGGTGGCGACTGCCCGCCGTATCGCTCGCTGTGCAGCCTGCAGGTGGCGCGCAAGACCTACGAGCTCGAGTCGTATCGGCTCCCGAAGGCCGCCGAGGCTGCCGGTTTCACCGGCTTCTCCCACCATGACGCGCTCGCTGACGCGCTCGCCTGCGCGCACATCATCATCGATGCCGCCCGCCGGAACGGCGCATCCGACGTCTTCTCCCTGGCCGATGCGCTCAAGCTGCGTGTGACCGATCCGGTCGTCGTCACTCCGGAGCGTGCCGTCGCCTGAGTCGCACCGGACGAATGTCCGTGGCCGAGCGCATCATGGAGCACATGGATGCTCTCACTCTCGTTCTCCTCCTGGCCGCTCTCGTGGCCGGAGCCGCAGTGGGATGGTTCCTCCGTGGCTCCCGCGGTGCGGCGGATCTCGCTCGTGCCGAGGCAGAGCTCGCCGCCGCCCGAGACGATCGCGACCGGCAGTACGACCTGTATCGGGATGCCGTCGAGCACGCGAGACTCGAGCAGCGCGCCGAGGCGCAGCGTGTGCAGCAGCAGAATGCGGTGCTCACGGCTCTCGCCCCCGTTCGCGAGAGCCTGCAGCAGATGCAGCAGAAGGTGTCGGCCATCGAGCAGGAACGGCATGCGCAGTTCGGGTCCCTCGCAGAGCAGCTCAGGCGCGCGCAGGAGTCCGACGAGGCTCTGCGCTCGACGACCGAGTCGCTCGCCGGAGCGCTGCGGTCGACAGCCACACGCGGCGTCTGGGGCGAGACTCAGTTGCGCCGCGTCGTCGAGGCCGCGGGACTGACCAGGCACGTGGATTTCGATCTCCAGTCGACCATCTCCTCCGACCGCGGCCAGGGTCGCCCCGACATGGTGATCCGACTGGCGGGCGGCACGTCGATCGCGGTCGACGCGAAGGTCCCGCTGGATGCCTATCTCGAGGCCTCCGCGCTGCCGATCGGCGACGCCTATGAAGCGCAGCGCCGGGTGCACATGCAGAAGCACGTCAAGGCGGTGCGTGCCCATATCGACGCGCTGGCCAAGAAGGCGTACTGGTCGGGGCTCGATGCGAGCCCCGAGTTCGTGATCTGCTTCCTGCCGAGCGAGTCGCTGCTCGCCGCGGCCATCGACGAGGATCCGACGCTGCTCGACTACGCCTTCAGCAAGCGGGTAGCCCTCGCGTCCCCCGTGAACCTGTGGGCGGTGCTCAAGACCGTCGCCTACACCTGGACGCAGCAGGAGGTATCCACCGAGGCACGGTCTCTGCTGAACCTCGGCACCCAGCTGTACGACCGACTGGGCGTCCTGGCCGGTCACGCCGACGACCTTCGTCGAGCACTCGAACGCACCGTAGACAGCTACAACCGCTTCGCCGGCTCGCTCGAGAGCAGAGTGCTCGTGACAGCACGGCAGTTCCCCGGCATCAGCGCGACGACCCTCGACTCCGCTCCCCCGACGATCACGGCGCAGACGCGCAGGTTCACGGCCGAAGAGCTCGTCGAGAAGACGGAGCTCGTCGAGAACCCGGAGCCTGCGGAGAACCCGGAGCTCGTCAAGAACACCGAACAGCAGGACTCAGGGCTTCTGGCGGACGTCGGCGAGATCCGGTCGCGCCTGAGCGGTCACGGCGCAGCGAACCCTACGACCTCCGAATCGGACGGGTCTGAGACGCTGAGACGCTGAGACGCTGAGCTCAGGCGATACCGGGCACGCCGCTGAGCAGCAGGATGACCAGGCCGCTCGTCACGACGAAGGCGCCGATCATCCACCAGGAGCTGAGCTCGTGACCCTCGTCGAGGCGCTTGCGGAAGAGCACGTCCGCACGGCGAGCCGGGTCCGCGACAGCAGGCGCCTTCGCCACCGGCACAGCCGGCGTAGCGGACGCGATCGGCACCCCGGCCTCATCGACGTTGATTCGCATGATTCGACCGGTGGGCGTCGTCACGATTTTGGTCGGCGCGGCCTTGGAACCACTCGTGTGCTGCGTTGTCATCGGTCTGCCCTCCTGTGCCTGCGGTGCCTGGCGGCTCCGTCGACGGCGACAAATCCAGTGACAATTGTGACACGGCCACGCGAGAATGCCGGGCCCAGCACTCCGCAGAGCGGTACCGGGTCGGTAACGATGGCCCGCGGAGCCTAGCCGACCGGCATCAAAGCCACTTCGAGACGAGGTGCTCGGAGGCGATTCTGCGCAGTGTTCCCGAGGCACCGCGCAGCACGACGCTCTCGGTGTAGATGTAGCCGCCCTCACGACGCACACCGGCGACGAGCTGCCCGTCCGTGACGCCGGTCGCGACGAAGATCGTGTTGTCCCCTCGCACCAGGTCGTCGGCCTCGTAGACCTTGTCCATGTCGAGCCCCGCGTCGATACCGCGCTGACGCTCGTCATCGTCGCGCGGCCAGAGGCGACCCTGGATGTGACCGCCGAGCGCCTTGATGGCACAGGCCGTGACGATGCCCTCCGGGCTGCCTCCGACGCCGACGCACATGTCGGTACGAGCGGCATGACGTGCTGCGTTGATGCCGCCGGCGACGTCGCCGTCGCTCATCAGACGCGTTCCCGCTCCGGCATCCCGGATCTCCTGGATCAGCTTCTCGTGACGAGGACGGTTGAGCACCGAGACGACGATCTCGTCGACAGGCTTGCCGAGCGCGCCGGCGAGCTTGCGGATGTTCTCGCCGATCGGAAGGCGGATGTCGACCACTCCAACGCCGGCGGGTCCTGTCACGAGCTTGTCCATGTAGAACACGGTGGAGGCGTCGAGCATCGACCCGCGGTCGGAGACGGCGATCACGGAGAGGGCGTTCTGGCGACCCGCCGCGGTGAGCGACGTGCCGTCGATCGGGTCCACGGCGATGTCGCACTGCGGGCCGGTGCCGGTGCCGACCTCTTCACCGTTGAACAGCATCGGCGCGTTGTCCTTCTCACCCTCACCGATCACGACACGCCCCTGGAACGCGACGGTGCCGAGGAACGCGCGCATCGCATCGACCGCAGCGCCGTCCGCCGCTTCCTTCGCACCCCGACCGATGAACGGCACGGCGCGGATCGCGGCTGCCTCAGTGGCCCGCACCAGCTCCATCGCGAGGTTTCGATCGGGACGAAGGGGGCTGAGATCCGCTGTAAGACTAACCATGCGGTCAGCCTAGCCATCGAGACACTGTCAATCGGGGTGTTTTCATGCAACAGGGGCCGAAGGAAATGCGATTCTTAACGTGAGCGCAGGAGCGGGATGCTCACCGCGCCTCGCCGCCGGAAACCGAGAGCCAGCCCCGATAGAGTGACTGCTGTCCCGGCTTCCCAAAATCGCAGGAGTTCTCATGCCCGTCGCCACCCCGGATCAGTACGCCGAAATGCTCGACCGCGCGAAGGCCGGCGGCTTCGCGTACCCCGCATTCAACGTCTCGAGCTCGCAGACGATCAACTCGGTCCTCCAGGGCCTGACCGAGGCAGGTTCCGACGGAATCATCCAGGTCACCACCGGTGGCGCGGACTACTTCGCCGGCCACACGGTCAAGGCACGCGCGACCGGCGCACTCGCCTTCGCACGCTTCGCGACCGAGGTCGCCAAGAACTACCCGATCACCGTCGCGCTGCACACCGACCACTGCCCGAAGGACGCCCTCGGCGGCTTCGTCGAGCCGCTGATCGCAGCCTCTGAAGAAGAGGTCAAGGCCGGACGCAACCCGATCTTCCAGTCGCACATGTGGGACGGCTCGGCCGTGCCTCTTGCGGAGAACATCGAGATCGCTCAGGACCTCCTTCCCCGCATGAAGAACATCAACGCCATCCTCGAGGTCGAGATCGGCGTCGTCGGCGGCGAAGAAGACGGCGTCGCACACGAGGGATCGAACGATGCCCTCTACACGACGTTCGCGGATGTCGATCAGGCCGTCCAGGCTCTCGGCCTCGGCGAGCAGGGTCGCTACATCGCTGCCCTCACGTTCGGCAACGTGCACGGCGTCTACAAGCCCGGTGGCGTCAAGCTGCGCCCCGAGCTCCTGGGCGAGATCCAGCAGCAGGTCGCCGCGAAGTACAACACGGGTGCGAAGCCGCTCGACCTGGTCTTCCACGGCGGCTCCGGCTCGACCGATGAGGAGATCGCCCTGGCGGTCGCCAACGGTGTCATCAAGATGAACATCGACACGGACACGCAGTACGCGTACACCCGCGCGATCGCCGACTACATGTTCAAGAACTACGACGGCGTCCTCAAGGTCGACGGCGAGGTCGGCAACAAGAAGCAGTACGACCCGCGCGCCTGGGGCAAGGTCGCGGAGACGGCGATGGCCGCCCGCGTCGTCGAGTCGACGCGCCAGCTCGGCTCGTACGGACAGTCGAAGAGCTGATCCCGGCCTGACAGAGAGATGCCCCCGACCGCTGCGGTCGGGGGCATCTCTGTGTCTGAGCCACCTACTGGCCGGCAGTCTTGGCGACGAAGTCGATGAAGGCCGGGTCGTTCATCAGCGGGATGGCAGCGCAGATCGACGCCGCGAGAAGCGTCACAGCGGCCCCGGCGAGCGGTACCCACCACGAGGTCTTGCCGCTGCGCAGCCGACGGATCGAGAAATACGCGGTGAGTGACCATCCTGCGGCGAGCACGATCGCGGCAACCGTGCCCCAGACCTTACCCTGGGCGAAGTTCGTGAACTCGCCGTCGACACCGAGAACGCTCATCATCTGGTTCATCGCGGTGGGGAAGTCGAGATACGACAACCCGGTCACCACGACGTTGACGAGACCGTAGGCGAGCAGGCCGATGGTGATGAACCTGTCGACCGGGCGCGGCCGGGCTGCTGTTGCTGCTGCACCCCGGGATGCGACCTCAGGGGCCGGCGCGACGGGGACGGCGGGAGGCATCTCGTCGAGCGGCGGCAGCCCTGCTGCCTTGCGCTGCTCTTCGAGGGTCGCGATTTCGCCGTATTGAGGCCGCTGGTCGGTCATGCCGCCATGCTATCCGCACCGTCTCTGCGCGGCTCTCAGAGTGAGCCGCCCGAACATGATGGCGGCCCCGGAGAAGTGGGGACTCCTCGGGGCCGCGGATTCGGAACGCTGGGGACATTCGTCATCCAAGTGGGTCGAGGAACGCTGGGGACGTTCCACCACCAGTAGTGCCGTTTGCACATGCGACTACACCTCACATGTTAGGAAAGCGCGTGCCGACCCGCTAGTGGCATTTCTTCAGATAGCGAACATTTTCGTGGACGAGCGTCAGATCGCCGTCTGAAGATCCGGTTCTCCGCCCGTCAGCGCATCCGCGCCGAGCTGCAACGACAACCGTGTCGCGGTCTGCTTGAGCTTCGTGACGAGGCCGCGGCCGACGTGCGCCCGGTCAGACGGGAGGGAGATCGCCAGCGACGCCACGATGTTCGGTGCGATCACGGGAACGGCGACACACGTGTTGCCGATCGCGTACTCCTCACGGTCCAGGGCGAAGCCCGGTGACCGCTCCAGCTCCGCCAGCAGTGCGCCCCGGTCGCTGATGGTGCGCGGCGTGAGCTCCTCCAGGCGATGGCGTGACAGATAGTCGAGACGCTCACCACACGTGAGGTCGGTGAGGATCTGCTTGCCGAGCGCCGTCGCGTGCGCACTCGACTCGAGCGCCACCGACAGGTCGATCCGCGGAGTCCGTGCCGCATCGCCGATGTCGACGAGGTGCATCTCGCCATCGTGGTACCGAGACAGATAGGCCGTCTCTCCCACTGCTTCCGTGACCTCGCGCAGCGCCGATCGCACTCGCGCGAGGAGCACTCCGCCGGCATCCGGAGCCGCCCGGAACACCGGGAAGCTGGCGCCGAGAACGAGTCCATCCGGCTCGTTGGCCAGGTATCCCTCGTGAATCAGCGTGCGCACGAGGTTGTAGGTCGTGCCCTGGGTGAGACCGGTGAGCGCGGCGAGCGCCTTGACAGGCACGGGCCGGCGCGAGTCCGCCACGATGTCGACCAGGCGCAGGGCGCGCTGGACCGATCCGATCAGGGTCGGCGCCGCCTCGGTGGTGGGCACAGTCAGGTGTTTCCGCCGGAGGCGCGGCCCCCCAGCGCACGATCATCGCGCTGACCCGAGGCATTCTGTCGGAGCTCCTTGGGCAGCGAGAACATGAGGTCCTCCTCTGCCGTCTTGACCTCTTCGACGTCGCGGTAGCCCGCTCCGTCGAGGGCCTCGAGCACCTCCCGGACGAGCACCTCGGGAACGGATGCTCCGCTGGTCACGCCGACCGTGGCGACGCCGTCGAGCCACTCCTGCTTGACCTCTTCGGCGTAGTCCACGCGGTAGGCGGCCTTCGCTCCGTATTCCAGGGCGACCTCGACCAGGCGCACGGAGTTCGAGGAGTTCGACGAGCCCACGACGATCACGAGGTCAGCGTTCGCCGCGACCTTCTTGATCGCAACCTGACGGTTCTGCGTCGCATAGCAGATGTCGTCGGACGGAGGATTGTGCATCTCCGGGAAGCGGGTCCGCAGACGGTTGACCGTCTCCATGGTCTCGTCGACCGAGAGAGTGGTCTGCGACAGCCAGACGACCTTCGATGGGTCTTTCACCTGCACGGTGTCGGCCTCAGCGGGAGAGTTGACGATGGTCACGTGATCGGGCGCCTCGCCGGCAGTTCCCTCGACCTCCTCGTGTCCTTCGTGGCCGATCAGCAGGATCTCGAAGTCATCCCGAGCGAAGCGGACGGCCTCACGGTGGACCTTCGTGACGAGCGGGCAGGTCGCATCGATCGCGTGCAGGCCGCGATCGGAGGCAGCCTCCACGACAGCGGGCGAGACACCGTGCGCGCTGAAGACGACGTGAGCGCCCTCCGGAACCTCGTCGACCTCCTCGACGAAGATCGCGCCCTTCTCTTCGAGTTCGGACACCACGTGGATGTTGTGCACGATCTGCTTGCGCACATAGACGGGCGCGCCGTAGCGCTCGAGCGCCTTCTCGACCGCGACGACCGCGCGGTCGACGCCAGCGCAGTATCCACGCGGTGCCGCGAGCAGAACGCGCTTGTTCCCCACCACCGGGTTATCCTGAAGCCGCCCGGCCGCCCCACGTACTCGTGGGATGCGCGGCAGAGGCAGATGAACGGCAGTCGAAGTCACACTCGAATTCTACCGCCGAGAACCTGAGCAGGAGCGGGAAGGTGCACTGAGCGGATGACGGTCTTCGAAGCCTCCACGCGTCCGGGCGAGACTCCTCCGGCGGATGCGGTCGCTCCGCGTGACTCTTCGGCGGACGCCCCGACCTCCGTCGCCCGCCTGAACGGCACGATCCGAGATTTCGTCGCCCGGTGGAACACCGTCTGGGTCGAGGGAGAGATCACGTCCTGGAACGTCCGTGGCGGCAACATCTTCGCCCGGCTCAAAGACACCCGCTCGGACGCGCAGATCTCGATCCGGGTGTGGTCGAGCGTCCGCCCCCGCATTCCTGGAGATCTGGCCGTGGGCGACCACGTCGTCGCAGCCGTCAAAGCCGACTACTTCGTCAAGGCGGGCGACTTCAGCTTCACCGTCTCGGCGATGAAGCACGTCGGGCTCGGCGATCAGCTGGAACGCCTCGAGAAGCTCCGCATGCAGCTGCGCCAGGAGGGGTTGTTCGACTCCGCGCGCAAGAAGCGTCTCCCCTTCCTCCCGCACGTGATCGGTCTGATCACGGGCGAGCGCTCCGATGCCGAGAAGGACGTGCACCGCAACGCGGAGCTGCGCTGGCCGCAGGTCCGCTTCCGCACCGAGTACGCCGCCGTCCAGGGCGACCGGTGCGTGCCCGACACTCTTGCCGCCCTCGCCCGACTCGACGCCGACCCCGATGTCGACGTGATCGTCATCGCCCGCGGCGGCGGAGACCCGCAGACCCTCCTCGGATTCAGCGATGAGCGGCTCGTCCGCGCCGTAGCCGCAGCATCCACCCCCGTGGTGAGCGCGATCGGACACGAGAACGACCGCCCGCTCCTCGACGACGTCGCGGATCTCCGCGCCTCGACTCCGACCGACGCGGCGAAGCGCGTCGTGCCGGACGTCAGCGAGCAACGCGCGCTGATCGCACAACTGCGGTCCCGGGCGACCTCACGCCTCACGCAGCGGCTGTCGCATGACATCGCCCAGCTCGAGCAATTGCGCTCCCGCCCCGCGCTGCGCTCACCCGATCCCATCATCGACTCGCGCTCTCAGGATGTGTGGTTGCTGCTCTCGCGTGGACGCGACACGATCACGCGCCAGCACGATGCGGCAGGGCGCGCGACCAGCGAGCTGCGCGCGTCACTTCGCGCCCTCTCCCCCGCCGCCACGCTCGCGCGCGGGTACGCGATCGCTCACCTCGAGGGCGGTGTGATCCTTCGCGATGCGGCGGATGCACCGGCCGGCAGCGCTCTGACGATCACCGTCGACCGAGGGTCGGTCGCGGCGCGTTCCGAAGGAGAGATCGCCGAGGGACCGGCGCCTCGCTCCGGATGAGCACAGCCTGCGCACCGCGTAGGATGGAGGCGTGAGTGCGCTGAACGACACCCCTGTGGACACGCTGTCGTTCGAGGCCGCTCGCGACGAGCTCGTGAAGGTCGTCTCCGAGCTGGAACAGGGTGCTCCGACCCTCGAGCAGTCGCTCGCCCTCTGGGAGCGCGGCGAGGCTCTCGCCGCCCGATGCGAGGAGTGGCTGCTCGGCGCGAAGCGTCGCCTCGAGGCCGCCCGCGCCGCCGCCGACGCCCCCGACGCCTCCGATAAGGACGAGTCGTGAACAAGCCCGCCCCCATCGTCGCGGAGCTCGGTCGCCCCGAGACTCCCGCTGAGACCGCGGCCCGCAAGGCCGCATCGAGCAAGGCCTACCGCTCGAGCCAGACGGTGCGCAGCCTGATCGCCGCTCTGATCGCCACCCTGGCCATCGTCGCGGTGATCGTGTTCGCCGTGCCCCGCGGCGAACCAGCGACGAGCACCACCATCGACATGGTCAGCATCGCCGCCGACGTGGAGTCCACCGTCGACAGCCCGGTGATCGTTCCCGATCTCAACGACTTCTGGCGCGTGAACGCGGCCGGCCTCACGAGCGGCGCGACCTCGGTGTGGGACGTGACGCTGGCCCCGTCCGCCGAGGACGAGCGCGGCTTCGTCAAGCTCGCGCAGGCCTTCGGGGCCGATTCGTCGTGGGCACCGCAGCGTCTGAACGGAACCGCGCCGACGGACACGACGTCGATCGGCGGCCTCGAGTGGGATGTCTACGAGCCCGGTGATGCCGGCGCGAAGCAGAACATCACCTACGCGATCGGCACCCAGGCGGGTGACGACTACCTTCTGCTCTACGGCTCGCGTTCGGCCGACTCCACGGCTGAGCTCGCCGAATCCCTCGTCCCGCAGATCCGCGACCTCTCGGAGTAGCCCTCATGACAGATACGCTCACGCCCGCCGCCGCCTGGAAGCAGATGCAGGAGGGCAACCAGCGATTCGTCGATGACGCCCCTCGGCACCCGAACCAGGACGTCGCGCGACGCAAGCACCTGGCTGCCGCGCAGCATCCGGTCGCGACCCTGTTCGGCTGCTCGGACTCGCGCCTCGCGGCGGAGATCATCTTCGACCTCGGCCTCGGCGACCTCTTCGTCGTCCGCAACGCCGGCCAGGTGATCGGCGAATCCATCGTCGCGAGCCTCGAATACGCGGTCGCCGTGCTGAACGTGCCCCTGATCGTCGTCCTCGCGCACGACTCGTGCGGCGCCGTGCGCGCCGCCATCGACGGCACCGCGATCGACGCCGCTCCCCTGCCTCCGCACATCTGGAAGCTCATCGCGCCGATCGTCCCCGCCGCCCGCAAGGTGCTCGTCGAGAACGGCGGAACCACCGTCGACGAGATCGACGCCGACCTGGTCGGCCAGGAGCACCTGCGCAACACCGTGAGCGATCTGCTGCAGTCGTCCGAGGTGATCTCCAACGCGGTCGCCGAAGGCCGCCTGGGCATCGTCGGCGCCAACTACCGTCTGGCCGAGGGCACCGCGGTGCCCGTCATCACGGTCGGAATCGACACAGACGGAATCGAGACCGAGGGGCACGGCCCCGCAACCAAGGAGGGTTCGGAATGACCGACACCGACCAGCTCAGCGGCGAGAACTCGCAGGGCTACCGCATCGAGCACGACACCATGGGCGAGGTGCGGGTTCCCGTGAACGCGCTGTACGGCGCGCAGACGCAGCGCGCCGTCGAGAACTTCCCGATCTCGGGCAAGGGTCTCGAGTCGACGCAGATCGCCGCTCTCGCGCGCATCAAGAAGGCCGCAGCGCTCGCGAACAAGGAGCTCGGCACGCTCGACGGCGCGATCGCCGACGCGATCGCCCAGGCCGCCGATCTGGTCGCCTCGGGCGCACATGACGGCGAGTTCCCGGTCGACACGTACCAGACAGGTTCCGGTACGTCGTCGAACATGAACATGAACGAGGTGCTCGCGACTCTCGCCACCCGCATCCTCGGTGCGAACGTGCACCCGAACGACCACGTGAACGCTTCGCAGTCGTCGAACGACGTGTTCCCGACCTCCGTGCACATCGCCGTGACGCAGGCCCTGATCGACACGCTGATCCCGGCGCTCGACCACCTCGCCGTCGCCCTCGAGGCGAAGGCGGAGCTGTGGAAGGACGCGGTGAAGTCCGGCCGCACGCACCTCATGGATGCGACCCCGGTCACCCTCGGCCAGGAGTTCGGCGGCTACGCCCGTCAGATCCGCCTCGGCATCGAGCGCGTGCAGTCCGCCCTCCCCCGCGTCTCCGAGGTCCCTCTCGGCGGCACGGCCACCGGAACGGGCATCAACACGCCGCTCGGCTTCCCGCAGAAGGTCATCGCGCTGCTCGCGGCCGAGACCGAGCTGCCGATCACCGAGGCGAAGGACCACTTCGAGGCGCAGGCCAACCGCGACGGCCTCGTCGAGGCATCCGGTGCGCTGCGCACCATCGCCGTCTCGCTGACCAAGATCAACAACGATCTGCGCTGGATGGGTTCCGGCCCCAACACGGGTCTCGGCGAGCTGCACATCCCCGACCTGCAGCCCGGATCCTCGATCATGCCCGGCAAGGTCAACCCGGTCGTCCCCGAGGCCGTGCTGATGGTCTGCGCCCGAGTGATCGGCAACGACGCGACCGTCGCCTGGGCCGGCGCATCCGGTTCGTTCGAGCTCAACGTCGCCATCCCGGTGATGGGTACGGCGCTGCTCGAGTCGATCCGTCTGCTCGCGAACGCGTCGCGCGTGCTCGCCGACAAGACCGTCGACGGCCTGGAGGCCAACCTCGAGCGGGCCGCCGCATTCGCCGGGATGAGCCCGTCGATCGTCACTCCGCTGAACAAGCTCATCGGCTACGAGGCTGCGGCCAAGATCGCCAAGCACGCCGTGGCGAAGGGCATCACCGTCCGCGACGCCGTGATCGACCTCGGCTACGTCGAGCGGGGCGACCTCACGATCGAGCAGCTCGACGAGAAGCTCGACCTGCTCTCGATGACCCACCCGGGTTGATCGTCGCACGCTGAGACGCCGGATGCCGCAGGGACTCGTCCCTGCGGCATCCGGCGTTTCGAGCTCAGCTGAGTTCGCCGCCCTCGAGGAGCTCGGTGACGAGAGCCGCGATCGCAGACCGCTCGGACCGCATCAGCGTCACGTGTGCGAACAGGTCGTGCCCCTTGAGCGTCTCGATCACACTGGCGATGCCGTCATGACGACCGACGCGCAGATTATCTCGCTGGCCCACGTCGTGAGTGAGGATGACGCGGGAGTTCTGGCCCATCCGGCTGAGCACCGTGAGCAGTACGTTGCGTTCGAGCGACTGCGCCTCGTCGACGATCACGAACGCGTCGTGGAGCGACCGGCCACGGATGTGGGTCAGGGGCAGCACTTCGAGGATGCCCCGTTCGACGACCTCTTCCATGACGTTTCCCGAGACCACCGAACCGAGAGTGTCGAAGACGGCCTGACCCCAGGGCCCCATCTTCTCGCCCTGGTCTCCGGGAAGGTAGCCGAGCTCCTGCCCGCCGACCGCGAACAGCGGGCGGAAGACGATGATCTTCTTCTGCTGCTGCCGTTCGAGCACCGCCTCGAGTCCGGCGCACAGCGCGAGCGCCGACTTGCCCGTGCCCGCTCGTCCGCCGAGAGAGACGATGCCCACGTCGGGGTCGGTCAGCAGGTCGATCGCGATGCGCTGCTCAGCCGAGCGTCCGTGCATCCCGAAGATGTCGCGGTCGCCACGAACGAGCTTGTACTCTCCGTCGCCCGTCATCCGACCGAGTGCGGATCCGCGCTCGGAGTGGATGATGAGTCCGGTGTTCACCGGAAGCCCCCTGGCGTCCTCGCTGATCCCGACCTCGCTCTCGTACAGGTCGCTGATCTCGTCGCCCGAGAGGTTCAAGGTCGTGATGCCGGTCCAGCCGGAGTCGACCGCCTGCTCGGCCAGGTACTCCTCGGCACGGAGTCCGAGGGAGGCGGCCTTGACGCGCATCGGGAGGTCTTTCGAGACGATCGTGACGTCCTGGCCGTCCTGCGAGAGGTGCATGGCGACGGAGAGGATACGGGTGTCGTTGTCGCTGAGCCGGATGCCGGCGGGAAGCACCGAAGCATCGGTGTTGGCGAGCTCGACGCGAAGAGTGCCGCCCTCTCCGACCTCGACCGGGAAGTCGAGACGACCGTGCTCGACGCGCAGGTCGTCGAGATGACGAAGAGCCTGCCGCGCGAAGTAGCCGATCTCGGGGTCGTGGCGCTTGCCCTCGAGTTCGGTGATGACGACCACCGGAAGCACGACCGAGTGCTCGGCGAACCGGAAGAACGCCTGCGGATCGCTCAGCAGGACGGACGTGTCGAGCACGTAGGTCCGGAGATCCTGATCAGGATCAGCGGACGCCGCTCGCGTCGTCGTCTTACGGGTGGACTGCTGCGCGGTGCTTGCGGACTGCTGCGCTGTACGTGAGGTCACGACCCACTCCCGACCCGGGGAGAATCCCGGTTTTTCGAACGAGTCGACCAGGGGGTCACGAGTCGTCAACCTGAGGCCGACCCGACGGGCACCTTGCCCGATGCCTAGAAGCTACGACCAGGTGCCGACATTAACCCGACTCGACACGCCATCACTTCGTTACGTGTTGGTTAACGGGCGGTGCCGCACCCCTGAAGCGCCTCGTCGAGCATCGCGAAGGTGGCGGCATCGGTGCCTGCGTGAGGCGCCACACGGATCGATGCGCCGCGCGCGGTGACCACGAGACCGGCGTTCGCCAACGACGCGGCGAGACGCGCCGGCTCGTCGGGCAGCAGTGACACGATGCCGGCCCGGCGCTCGCGCTCGCGCGGCGAGATCACCGCGACGCCGTGCCTATCGGCGATCTCGATGACCGCGTCGACCTGCTCGGCGAGACGCGCCTCGATCGCCGCGACACCCGCGTCGCGCATGTCGCGCAGGCCGATCGCGAGCCGACCGGCCGCGAGCGTGTCGGGGCCGCTGACCGTGTAGGCCTGCGCCGTCGGAGCAGGCACCGGCAGCTCATCCACGGGAAGCCCTGCGGACGACGAACCGGTGATGCCGCTGAGCACAGGCGCGATTCTCTCCCGCGCGCGGGGCGAGAACCACGCGAAACCACTGCCACGCCCGGCGCGCAGCCACTTGTATCCGTGGCCGACCACGACGTCGGCCACGGAGTAGTCGGCATCCAGCACACCGAAGGACTGCACCGCGTCGACGATCAGCAGCCGGTCGGGACCGATCAGCTCTCGCAGTGCGGCGAGATCGGCGCGATAGCCGGTGCGGAAGTCCACGTGGCTCAGCACGAGCGCGGAGACATCCGCATCGAGCGCCTCGGCGACGGCATCCGGCGTGATGCGTCCGTCAGCAGGGGCGAGCCAACGCGGGGCGAGCGATCCACGCGATGCCGCGGCGGCACGCTCGAGGGTGAGGCTGACACTCGGGAACTCGGCGCCGCCTGCGATGACCGATCCGTGCAGCCCGTACAGGGCGTGCATCAGGCCGTGGGTCGACGAGGGCTGCAGCGTGACGTCGGCGGCATCCGCGCCGAGCATCTCCGCGATGAGCTCCTGTGCCTGTCCGACCCGCTCTGCCACGAGCGCGAGGGACGAGGGGCGACCGCTCGCGAGCAGATCCGCGTCGGCGAACACCTCCTCGCGCACGGACGGAGACAGCGGTCCGAAGGCCGCCCAGTTCAGGTAGCCCGGCTCGCCCTCGAAGGAGTCGATGTAGGCGTCGAAAGCACTCACCGACCAATTCTGGCACGGCGGTGCAGAACGCCTCGGATCAGCGCCCGAAGCGCCGATCGCGGTCGGCGAAGTCGCGGATCGCTCGCAGGAAGTCGACCTGGCGGAGATCCGGACCGAGGGCCTCGACGAAGTAGAACTCGCTGTGCGCGCTCTGCCAGAGCAGGAAGTCGCTCAGGCGCTGCTCACCGCTCGTGCGGATGACGAGATCGGGATCGGGCTGCCCGCCCGTGTAGAGGTGCTCTCCGATCATCTCGGGAGTGAGGTGCGCGGCGAGATCCTCGATGGTTCCGCCCGAGGCCTGGTGCGACGTGACGATGCTGCGCACCGCGTCGACGATCTCGTTGCGTCCGCCGTAACCGACCGCGAGGTTCACATGGAGTCCGGTGTGATCGCGCGTGCGCTCCTGCGCGTCGTCCAGCACCCTGGCGAGCTCCGGCGGCAGGATGTCAGATCGTCCGACGTGCTTGACCCGCCAGTTCGGCTCCTGCGACAGCGCCTCGGCGAGCTCGGCGATGATCTCGATGAGGTCGGCCAGCTCTGCGGAGTCGCGCTTGAGCAGATTGTCGCTGGAGAGCAGATACAGCGAGACGACACGGACGCCGAGCTCGTCGCACCATCCGAGGAACTCCCGCATCTTGGCGGCGCCTGCCCGATGCCCCTCCGCCGGGGTCTCGTATCCGAGCTGTCGGGCCCACCGCCGATTGCCGTCGATCATCATCGCGACGTGGTGCGGAACGGACGCCGGGTCGAGGTGGCGGCGCAGCCTGCTGGTGTAGAGCCGGTACAGCGGCCCCCGCCCCTGACCATCACGTGACATCACCTCCCTACGCTATCGTGCCGGGGCCCGAGCGACAGTGGGCTCACGCTCAGGATATGTACGCGTGGTGGAATGGCGGCCCGCATAGAGTGAGAGCGTGAGCACTCCCGACTCCTCGGTACCTGACGTCCCCCAGCTGCCCCTTCTGGAGGAGGCGGCGCACGATGCGGCGGTAGAGATCAAGCCCACGTGGCGAGGCTGGATCCACGCGGCCACCTTCCCGATCGCGATCGTCTGCGGCGTGGTGCTGATCATCGTCGCCCAGGGCGGCGCGGCGAAATGGGCGGCCGCGGTATTCATGGCAACGTCGCTGCTGCTCTTCGGCAACTCCGCGCTCTACCACCGATTCGACTGGAGCCCGAAGGTCAAGGTCGTCCTCAAGCGGATCGACCACGCGAACATCCTGCTGCTCATCGCCGGCACGTACACCCCGCTGGCCGTGCTCGCCCTGCCGCCCGAGAAAGGTGCACTGCTCCTCGTGCTCGTCTGGAGCGGCGCACTGCTCGGCATCCTCTTCCGGGTGTTCTGGATCAACGCTCCGCGCTGGCTCTACGTCGCGCTGTACCTCGTGCTCGGCTGGGCGGCCGTGATGTACATGGCCGACCTGCTCGTCGCGAATGCAGCGATGATGGTGCTCGTCATCGTCGGCGGCCTGCTGTACACGGGCGGGGCGATCGTCTACGCGCTCAAGAAGCCCAACCCGTGGCCCGGCCATTTCGGCTTCCACGAGATCTTCCACGTGTGCACGGTGCTGGCGTTCCTGTGCCACTGGACAGCGTGCCTGCTCATCGCCCTGGCGCCGCTGTCGCCGTCGCTCGGAGCCTGACCGAGCCTGAGCGGCTCAGTGGCTGATCAGCGCTTGTCGGGATCGTCGTCGCCCTCGCGGACGATCGGCAGGTCGGCATCGGTCTCGGTCGCCTCATCCGCTTGGAGAGCGGCCTCTTCGGCGTCGAGCTCTTCTCTGACCTCTTCCCGGTATCGGACGCGGCGGATCCGTCGGTTCATGTCGAGGATCAGGAGGATCACGGCGACCAGGATGATCACCACGGCGGCGAAGCCGACGAAGCCGGGCGTGACCAGCTGGGGGTCGACCGTCATCGAGGGCGTCGGCATCGGGGTCTCGGTCAGAGCAAGCACGGAGTCGGCCTTTCATGCGCAGGTCGCATAACCTGGAGTTACCAGCCTAACGACCGGAAGCGCCACCCCGTGACAACCGCAGAACAGCTCGACGACCGATACGGCCGCACCCGCCGGCGACGAGGCCCGTGGATCGTGGTCATCGCGATCGCCGTCCTGCTCGTCGGGGCCTTCGGATGGATGACGGTGACCACCCAGATGAACGCGGTCGACTCTGACGATCTCGGTTTCGATCTTGTCGACGAGCACACTGTCAACGTGCGGTTCCAGATCACAGGAGTGCAGGGCAAGGACGTGGCCTGCGTCGTCGAAGCGCTCGACGAGGAGTTCGGCGTCGTCGGGTGGAAGGTCGTCGAGATCCCCGCCGGCGACACCCATTCCCAAGCCCTCTCGGCCACCGTTCCCACGGTCTCGGCCGCGACGACAGGTTTGGTGAACAGCTGCTGGGTCGCCTAGACTCGTCGCAGCAAGACGACGCCCTGGCAACCTGCCGGGGCGTCTTGGCATATCCCCCGCGGATCGTCGGCGGGTACCTACCGAAGGAGCTTCGTCATGTCTACTGACGCTCAGGTTCCCTTCCTCACGCAGGAAGCATACGACCGGCTCGTCTCCGAGCTGGAACACCTGTCCACGACGGGACGCGACGAGATCGCCAAGCGCATCGAAGCGGCCCGCGAAGAGGGCGACCTCAAGGAGAACGGCGGCTACCACGCGGCCAAGGACGAGCAGGGCAAGCAGGAGGCGCGCATCCGCACGCTGGAGAACCTGCTCAAGACCGCGAAGGTCGGCGAGGCTCCTGCCAGCCGCGGCATCGTCGAGCCGGGCACCGTGGTCACCGCGGTGGTCGCGGGAGGCGAAGAGGTCTTCCTCCTCGGCAGCCGCGAGATCGCGGCCGGCGGCAGCGACCTCGACGTGTACAGCGAGGCCAGCCCGCTCGGGCAGGCGATCCTCGGCCTCAAGGTCGGCGAGAAGTCGTCGTACGAGGCTCCGAACGGTCGCTCCATCGCCGTCGAGATCGTCAACGTCGAGACCTACACCGGCTGACACCCCAGCCAGGGCGATCGCGCCCGTCATACGAAGAGGCCCCGTCCGGTCGGACGGGGCCTCTTCGTATGCTCGGGTGCTCAGGTGCTCGGGTGCTCAGTCCGGGACGATCATCGGGTGGAAGCCCGCCCGACGCAGCGTGTCGAGCGTGTGCTCGGAGTGCTCGGCACCGCGCGTCTCGACGCTGAGCTCGAGGAACACCTCGCTGATCTGCAGTCCGTGGCCGTGGCGGGTGTGCATGGCCTCGATCACGTTGGCTCCCGCCTCGGCGATCAGCTCGGACACGCGCGCGAGCTGGCCGGGGCGGTCAGGCAGCGGGATGCGGATCGTCAGATACCTGCCGGATGCCGCGAGACCGTGCGAGACCACGCGCTGCAGCAGCAGCGGGTCGATGTTGCCCCCGGAGACGACAGCCATGGTCTTGCCGCTGGCCTTCACCTTGCCGGCGAGAATCGCGGCGACTCCCACGGCACCCGCGGGCTCCGCGATCACCTTGGACTGTTCGAGGAGCACGAGGATGGCGCGTGCGAGGTCGTCGTCCGTCACGGTGACGACCTCGTCGACGAGGTCCTTGATGATCTCGAACGGGATCGCGCCGGGGCGCGCGACCAGGATGCCGTCAGCGATCGTGGGCTTCGTCTCGATGTCGACCGGGAATCCCGCTTCGAGTGAGGGAAGCATCGCCGCGGCATTCTCGGCCTGGACGCCGATGATGCGGACGGTGCGGCCCAGCTCGGCCGCCTTCGCCTTCACCGCGGCGGCGACACCGGCGATGAGGCCTCCCCCGCCGATGCCCAGCACGATCGTGTCGACGTCTGGGGCGTCCTCGAGCAGCTCGAGTCCGAGCGTGCCCTGCCCGATGACGACATCGCGGTGGTCGAACGGATGAATGATCACCGCTCCCGTGCGCTCGGCGAACTCGGCGGCGAGCCGCAGCGAGGTCGCGACGGTCTCTCCCTCGAGCACGACCTCGGCGCCGTAGCTCCTGGTCGCCAGCAGCTTGGGCACCGGGATGCCGATCGGCACGAAGATGGTCGCCGGGATTCCGAGGGTCTGCGCCGCGAGGGCGACGCCCTGCGCGTGATTTCCGGCGGAGGCCGCGACCACCCCGCGTGCGCGCTCTTCGGCACTCAGCTGGGACAGACGATATGCGGATCCCCGGATCTTGAAGGACCCCGTTCGCTGCAGGTTCTCCATCTTGAGCACGACCGGCGCTCCGAGGACATCCGACAGCGCGCGCGAGGGCAACGTCGGCGTTCGCGTGATCACCTCAGCCAGACTCTGAGCGGCGCTCTCGAACTCGGTCAGGCTGGGGACTGCGCTCATCGATTCCTCCGTCTCCGCTCGCGCGGAACTGTACTCCAGATAAGGTCTGCGTCGGGTTGGTCACCGGTGCGCCACGACCCGGTGCTGACGGTGACGGCTGCGACGTTGACGAACGCCGCGAGCGGCACAGCGAACAGCGCGCCGGGGATGCCGCCGACCATCGAGCCGCCGGCGACGACTAGCACGACGGCGAGCGGATGCACCTTCACGGCCGACCCCATCAGGATCGGCTGCAGGATGTGGCCCTCGAGCTGCTGCACTCCGAGCACCACGGCCAGCATGGCGAGTGCGATCCAGGGGCCGTTGTAGACGAGCGCGAGCAGCACGGCGATCGCGCCGGTCACGACGGCACCCACGATCGGGATGAACGAGCCGAGGAAGACGAGCACCGCCACGGGAATCGCGAGCGGGACGCCGAGGAGTGCGGCGCCGACTCCGATGCCGACCGCGTCGATCGCCGCCACGAGCATCTGCGTGCGCGCGTAATTGACGATCGTGGCGAACCCGTTGCTCGCGGCGGCGTCGGCGGCGGGGCGTGCGGCGCGCGGGAAGAGACGCAGCGTCCACCTCCAGATGCCACGCCCGTCGGCGAGCAGGCAGATGAGGATGAAGAGCGAGAGAACGGCGCCGGTCACGACATGCGCGGCCGTGGTGCCGACAGCGAGGGCGCCGTTGAGCAGCGCCTGAGTCTGCTCGTTGATGATCTGCAGGCCCTGATCGATCCACCCCTGGATCTGCGATTCGCTCAGGTGCAGCGGGCCGTCGAGCAGGAACGTGCGGAACTCATCGACGGCTTGGGAGCTGCGCGCCTGGACATCGGGGAGCTGCGCACGGATCTGCCAGATCACGAGCCACAGCAGCAACGACACGATCGCCAGCGTGCCGATGATCGAGAGGGCGACGGCGAGCCACCGCGGGACGCGGTGGCGCAGCATCCACTGGAACCCCGGCCAGAGCAGCGCGGTGATCAGGATGCCGACCATCAGCGGGATGACGAGGAGCTTGAGCTCGATCACGAGCCAGATGAAGCCGGCGACGACCGCGGCTATCAGCAGCACCCGCCACGCGTACGCCGCGGTGACACGCAGACCGACTGGCACCGACGCATCGGCGTCGGCGGCCGGAACGCGATCGGTCACCACCGGGCGCGGACGGAAGAGATCCCTCAGCCGCGGACGCTGCTCTTCGCTCATCGCCCAAGTCTACGGCGCTGCCGTGGGCGGCATGACGACGGTCACGATGTCCGACACCGGCGATACGCTGACGACGTGACCGACACTCTCAGCTCCGCCCAGGCGCGTCGAATCGCGCTGGCCGCGCAGGGATTCACCCGCGCCCGCCCGAGTTCGGTGGCGGCTCGGCACGTGCATCGCGTGATGGATCGGCTCGGCGTGCTGCAGATCGACTCGGTCAACGTGTTCGCCCGCTCGCATTACCTGCCGCTGTTCTCGCGTCTGGGTTCATATGACCCCGCGCTGCTGGACCGGGTGTTCCACTCGCGCACGACCCACTACGTCGAGTACATGGCCCACGAGGCGACGTTCATACCGGTCGAAGATTGGCCGCTCTGGCGGTTCCGCATGGATGACTTCCGTGCGCGCTGGGCGGGGCCGGACTCCTGGATGACCAACAACGCCCGCACTCTGCGCTGGGTGCAGGACGAGCTGCGGGATCGTGGCCCGCTGCGCCCCGCCGACCTCAGAGCCGACGCTCCTCGAGAGCGCGGCACCTGGTGGGATTGGGACGACGTGAAGCTCGCCCTCGAGCACCTGTGGCGCACGGGCGACGTGGCGATCAGCGGCCGCAAGGGATTCGAGCGCAGCTATGCGCTCGCCGAGCACGTGATCCCTGATTCCGTTCTCTCTCAAAAGGTCCCCCGCGACCAGGCGATCCGCGAGCTCACGCGCCGCGCGGCACGATCCTCCGGAGTCGCGACGCAGTCCGATCTCGCCGACTACCACCGCATCCGCGATCGTGCGGCGGTGTCGCAGTCCATCGCCGACCTCGTCGATGCCGGGGAGCTCCTCCCGGTCGCAGTGCGGGGCTGGGAGCGCGCCGGGCGCCCACTCCCCACCTGGCGCCACCACGAGGCCGCGCTCCCGCGAAAGGTCGATGCTGCGGCACTGCTGACACCCTTCGATCCCGTCGTGTGGTTCCGCGACCGGGCGCTGCGGGCCTTCGACCTCGACTACCGCATCGAGATCTACGTCCCCGCCGAGAAGCGGCGGTACGGCTACTACTCCCTGCCGGTGCTCGTCGGCGACCGGATCGTCGCCAGGGTCGACCTGAAGTCCGATCGGGCGAGTTCGACCCTGCAGGTGCAGTCGGCCTGGTGGGAGCCGCAGGCCAGGCCGCATGAAGATGCAGAGCGGATCGCGGCCGAGCTGGCACTCGCCGCGTCATGGCAGGGGCTCGCCCACATCTCCGTATCGGGGTGGGGCACCGCCGCCGAGAGCCTGCACGACGCCCTCTCCGGCCATCCGGGGGCCTCTGTCCGGCGGCACGTGCACGCCAGGGAAGCCACGCCATGACACGTCGCCTCGCGTGGACGATCGGCGGAGGCGTCGCCGCCCTCGTCATCGCCGTGGCAGCGGTGTGGCTGTGGCAGTCATCGAGCGTCCGTCCGTCATCTCAGGCATCACCCACCGCTACCGTCGCACCCGTCGCCGACGCACAGTCGCTCGCGCAGCAGCAGCTCGACGAGCATCTCGAGAGCTGCACGGCGAAAGAGGTCGCAGGCGGCGCCGTCCCCGAAAAGTGCGGCATCCGGATCCCCTGGGGTACGGAGTTCGCGGCGGTCGACAGCGTGCGCTTCCGGATCGATCGGATGCCCGTGCTGGAGCTGACCGACGACGGATTCGTCGCTGACGGCGGAGTTCTGGTCGCGACGGTCTCTGGAACCGGGCAGAACGGAGCCGCGAGAACCGAGACCTATCGCACCGAATCGTGGAGCGTTCGCGGCGACCTCGCGGTCCACGACGACCGGGTCGATCTCGACGTCTGGTGACGCACAGCATGCCGCCCCGCCCGGGTACGCAGAAGGCCCGATGCGGCGGTGCGCATCGGGCCTTCTGACGTCAGAACTGCACGCGTGGCGGTTCGGAGATCGCACCGCTGTCCGCGACCTCGAAGAACTCACGCTCGGTGAATCCCAGCCCCTTGGCGAACAGGTTGTTGGGGAAGACCTTGATCTTCGTGTTCAACTCGCGGACGCCGCCGTTGTAGAACCGACGGGCAGCCTGGATCTTGTCCTCGGTGTCGACCAGGGCCTGCTGCACCTGCAGGAAGTTCTGGCTCGCCTGCAGCTGCGGATACGCCTCGGCGACGGCGAAGAGGCTGCGAAGGGCCTGCTGCAGGTGCCCTTCTGCGATTCCCGCTTCACCGGGGCTCCCGGCAGACAGCGTCTCGGCGCGCGCACGCGTGACGTTCTCGAACACCGCCTTCTCGTGCGAGGCGTAGCCCTTCACCGTCTCGATGAGGTTGGGTATCAGGTCAGCTCTGCGCTTGAGTTGCACGGTGATGCCGCTCCATGCCTCGTCGACGCGCACATTCAGCTGCACCAGCGAGTTGTAGGTCGCCCACAGGTAGATTCCGATGAGCAGAATCACACCGACGACGATCAGTACCGGCACGAGCCATTCCATCAGAGGCCCACCCTTCCTCGTGTTTGTCTCATCCTATCGGCGCAGTCTGCGCGTCGACTGGGTGCGGCGCCGCACGGTCGGCGGCGATCCGGATCATTCACCGAGCACGCGATCCAGGTACCGGTTCGTGAACCGACGATCGGGATCGAGCTGATCCCGAAGCGCCGTGAAGTCACCGAACCGCGGATACCGGTCGCGCAGCTGTTCCGAGCCCAGAGTGTGCAGCTTGCCCCAGTGCGGGCGCCCGCCGTGCTCGAGCATGATCTGCTCCACGGCCTCGAAGTACGTCGTCGGGTCGGCTCGCCAGTACCGGTGCACGGCGATGTATCCGGTCGCTCTCCCGTACGCGGTCGAGAGCCACCGGTCGTCCTCCGCCGCGAACCGCACCTCGATCGGGAACTCGATCCGCCACCCGCGTTTCTCGATGAGCGCACGCACGGCACGGAAGGCGGGAACCACATTCGCGGCGGGCAGCGCGTACTCCATCTCGCGGAACCGCACGGTGCGGCTCTGCGTGAGCACTCGGTGGGACAGGTCGGTGTACTTGCGGTCGCCCGTCAGCTTCACCGCGAGACGACTGAACGGCGGAGTGACAGCGGGCACGACCTGCCCTGCCGCGCACACTGCTCGGTACACGCCGTTCGACAGCAGGGTCTCATCGATCCACCGGCCCAGCACCGGGAGAGGCTGTCGCCTCGTCGACTCCGGCACGCGGGTCTGGCGTTTGGTCAGGGCGACGTCGGTGTGCGGGAACCAGTAGAACTCGTAGTGATCCGACGCTGCGACACGGTGAGCGAGGGTCGCGAGCACGTCGTCAAGCGGCGCGGGCTCATCGATCGCCTTCATCACGAACACGGGCACGCATTGGAGCGTGACGTCGACGATGATGCCGAGCGCACCGAGGCCCAGCGCCACGGCGGGCAGCATCTCGGCGTTCTGCTCCGCGTCGATGCGCAGGAACTCCCCTCCCGCCGTGACCAGCGTGGCACCCACCACCTGCGTCGCGAGTCCGCCGAACCCGGCGCCGGTGCCGTGCGTCCCCGTCGAGATCGCACCGGAGATGGACTGTCGATCGATATCGCCGAGGTTCTCCATCGCCAGCCCGAACGGCGCGAGCAGGCCGGGGATGCGGTGCAGCCGCGTGCCCGCGAGCAGCGTGACCCGCCCGGTGGCCGCGTCGGCCGACACCAGCCCCTGGAGGTCGTCGAGCTCGAGCAGCACACCCGGTGCCACGGCGATTCCGGTGAAGCTGTGGCCGGCGCCGACCGCCTTGATCGTGAGGCCTTGGGCGACGGCCGCCTTGACGGCGCGCTGCACCCCTTCCGGCGTCCGAGGGCGCTCCACGCGGAGTGGTTTCACCTGCGCCGATCGCCCCCAGTTCTGCCAGGTGCCACCGATCCTCGTCACAGGAACGCCTTTCCTTCGCCGCGGTACGTCGGCAGCTCGTCGATGATCTCGTCGCCGGAGACGAGCTGATAACTGAGGATGCGCTCGGCGGGTTCACCACTCTTCGAGTGCCGGAACCAGACGCGGTCTCCGACGCCCAGTCGCGCGGCCTCGCGCCCCTGCAACGGCGTCTGCACCTCTCCCGCAGCTTCACGCGGGAGCGTGCGCAGTCCCTGCGGCCACACGGGAAGAGGTTGACGCGACGCCAGCGCGGGTCCGGATGCGATCCATCCGCCGCCGAGCACCGTCGCGATGTCGGCGGTCGGTCGCCGCACCACATCGAACGCGAAAGCGGACGCCGGGGCCGGGCGAAACGAGCGGTAGTGGTCGAAGAGGTGGCCGCCCAGCAGTCCGCTGCCCGCGCTCGCCTCGGTCAGAGACTCGTCGCTGCCGGTGAACTCGAGCGAACCGGTACCGCCGCCGTTGAGGAACTCGAGGTGTGCGATATCGGTGAGCGCTCCGACGATGGCCGCTCGCCGCTCGCGCAGTTCCGCGCGCGAACGCGCCTGGACGAGTCGAATGACCGGAGCATCCGCCCCGGCGTTGTCGCCCTGACCCGCGATCTGCGCCTCGTACATCTGCAGCCCGACCAGCGTGAAGCCCGGGCGGCGGACGATCGTGCGAGCGAATGCGGCGACTTCCCCAGCGGTGAACAGGCCCGACCGGCGCACCCCGATGTGACCGAGTGCAGCGGAACGAAGCGATGCGTCGGCATCGACGGCCACCCGGATGTCGGGGCGGCTTCCGGCGGGAGCGACGCTGTCGATGATGTCGAGATGCGCGGAGTCGTCGACCATCAGAGTGATGCGACGGGCGGCTTCCTCGGACTGGAAGAGCTGGGCGAGGCCTGCACGGTCGACAGTCGGGTAGCCGAGGACGATGTCATCGTGGGTCTCTGCGAGCCACAGCGCTTCGGCGAGGGTGAACGCCAGGATCCCCCGGTAGCCGGGAAGTTTCAGCACCGCATCGAGCACCGAGCGCACGCGCACGGACTTCGAGGCGACGCGGATCGGCAGCCCTCCTGCGCGGACAAGCAGGTCCATGGCGTTGTGCCGCAGAGCCTCGCGATCGATCACCGCCACGGGAGCAGGTAGGTGACCGGTGGCCGCGGAGAGGCGCGGCCAGAATCGCGACGGGTCCTGCCACTCGGGGGAGACGGCGGTGGGTCCCTTTTCAGGGCTCAGATCGGCGGTGAGGTCGAGCACTCCCCCACCCTACGGCGTGAACGAACTCGGATTCATTCTTTCTGGAATCGAGTCGCACGGAGCAGTTCGCCCAGGGGCGTAACAAGAATCCCGATACATTAGCCCGCAGCGACGTCATGAACGTGCACGATCATCGTCTTAACCTGCGGGGACGTCGTTCAGACGGACTCACCGGCCGTGTTCGGTCGGTTGCCGGGGGTGCGATGCTGTCTCGGCAGCATCGAGAGAGGGACGGGCGCCGAGACGCCCGTCCCTCTTCCGCGTCCTCGCGGAGATGGGGCGGGCCGTCTTTGAGATTCTCGGGAGGACACCGTCACGTTCCTACTGGATCGAGGTCTTGCTTGATGGACCGTTCCGGAGCGGTCTGCAGCACCGCGGCCGTCGACCCGCCTCCCCGTGGTCGCCGGCGGTCAGTTCGCATGCTGGAGAGGCGGGCGTCCCCCTGACGGGCGCCCGCCTCTGACCCCGTGTACTCTGAGCCAGAGTCAAGGCCGACCGCCCCCGTAGCCCAATGGCAGAGGCAGGCGACTTAAAATCGCTTCAGTCTGGGTTCGAGTCCCAGCGGGGGCACCCGGCGCTCTGTCACTCGAGCACTCCGCCGGGCCGGTCAGCAGCCTGAGACGCCCGCACGGGTTCCGATCCGCGCGCCTCGCGCACTCGACGGACGAGGAGTATGCCGAGGGCGATCGCGATCGCCGCGTAGACGACGTAGTCAACGTACCCGAGAACACCCTCGAGCTGCTCGTGCTGGGTGCCGAGGGCGGCGCCGACCCCGATGAGGAACGAGTTCCACAGACCGCTTCCCACGATCGTGTACAGGCTGAAGCGGACGAGATTCATCCTGGTCGCTCCGGCCGGGATCGAGATCAGGCTCCGGACGCCCGGCACCAGGCGGCCGACGAGCACCGTCCATCCTCCGCTGTGCAGGAACCACTGTGCTCCTCGGTCGAGGTCCGAACGACTCACGAGCTTCGTCGCCGCGAGGAATCGCACGGCTCGTTCGACCCCGACCGCCGCGCCGAGCCAGTACAGCAGCAGCGCGCCGATCCACGACGCGAGGGTGCTCCAGACGATGAGCCATCCGAGATTCAGGTCTCCGCTCTGACTCAGGTATCCGGCGAACGGAAGGATCACCTCGCTCGGGATGGGTGGGATGAGCACCTCGACGAACACCAGCACGCCGACTCCGACGTCGCCGAGTGCGGTGAGGACGTCAGCTGCGAAACCGGTAAGGCCGGAAAAGCCGTGATCCGCCTGGGCGGCGATGACGGAACTCGTCACGCTCATCGGCCGAACAGGTCGCCGATGCCGGGGATCCCGAGGTCTCCGAGACGCTGCCCCCACTCGCTCGCCGTGTCTCCGAGGCCCGACACGGTCTCCCCCGCCGATCCGAGTAGCCCCTCCGCGGCGCCAGCCAACTCCTCTCCGCCGAGGCCGCCCGCGATCGCCTCGACGTCGAGGCCCTGAGCGAGGGCGTCGAAGTCGACGCCGAGGCCGGCCGCCTGTTCGAGGATGGGCCCGGCGACCGCGCTCCCCACTGCACCGATCGCGACGACGCCGAGCACGCCAACGGCTGCGCCGCCGACCATTCCCGCGGTACCACCCGGGACTCGCGAGAGCAGTCCGCGCATGCGCCCGGGTCGCGCGGCTTCTGTGCGACCCGCCGCGCGCGCAAGATCATCGATCGAGGATGACGCGGGTCGCTCGCCGGGTGAGAGCTCCGTGTTCATGCGCTCCTGCACCTGTGCACGCTGCGCGGGGGTGAGACGTGTGAACGCCTCGCGGTGGATCTGCTCGACGCTGCGGGGGTCGGCCGTCTCGAGCAGATAGTCGTACCGGGCGATCGCGGCGCGATCGGCATCCGACACCGAGGCGCTGCGGCCGGAGCGCACGGACCGCGGCGCGGTCGCTTCCTGCCCCATCGGACGCGCGGGAGGCGGTGCATACGGGTTGTGCACGGTCTGGCGCGGAGCGGCAGGGTGCGCGTGTGCATGCGATGGGGCCGCCTGCGCAGAGCGCTGGTCACTGCGTCCGTCGCGTCCGCCGTCGTCGAGATCGAGCGCGCGAGCGGCCATGCCGATGAGCTTGGTCAGTTTTCCCATGGTGTCGATTTCCTTCGTGGCGTGTGGACGACCACGGGAACCGACAGCGGTGCGACGAGGGTCCATGGTCGTCCGCGAATACGGACGCCAGGTCTCCTCCACCCTCACGGGCCGGTGGGCCGGGACACGACATCATGTCCGTAATGACGACACCACCGCAGACGGGAGTACTCCCCTTGCTCTACCGACCCTAGCGGCCACTCCTATGAGCCCGGTGCGAGGCCCCTTCGGCGCCGGAGACGGCGAACGCCCCGAATCCGCAGGACTCGGGGCGTTCGCGAAGAGACGTTACTTGGCTGCTGTCGTCTCGGAGGCCTTCTCTGCAGCCTTCTCGACAGCGGGCTTCTTCGCTGCGGGCTTCTTCGCTGCGGGCTTCTTGGCAGCGGTCTTCTGGCCGGCAGGCTTCTCGTCTGCCGCCTTATCGGCAGCGGTCGCCTGAGCGGCCGGGGCCGTGGTCGCGGGAGCCGCGGGACGCGGGCGGGCGGCGAACTCCTCGAAGACGTAGCGCGGGTTCTGCACCGTCTCGAGGTTCACCAGGTCGCGGCCGAGCCACAGGTTGTTCCACCAGCCCCAGACCACGCGGAACTTGCGCTCCCACGTGGGCATCGCCAGACCGTGGTAACCACGGTGCGCGACCCAGGCGACGAAGCCCTTGAGGGCGATCTTGCCGGACTGGAAGACACCGTTGTAAAGGCCGAGGCCGGCGACGGCACCGAGGTTCTTGTGGAAGTACTCCTTCGGGTCCTCACCGCGCAGCACGGCGACGAGGTTCTTCGCGAGGAGCTTCGCCTGACGCACGGCGTGCTGGGCGTTCGGAACGCAGAAGCCACCGACGCCGCCACCTGAGAGATCGGGGACGGCCGAGACGTCACCGGCAGCCCAGGCGCCTTCGACGAATGCCTCAGGGGTGCCGACCCGCAGGTCGGCGCGGGTCTGGATGCGACCACGCTCTTCGATCGGGAGGTCGCCACCGCGGACGACGGTCGGGTTGGCCATGACACCGGCGGTCCAGACGATGAGGTCGGTCGGGATGACCTCGCCCGTCGAGAGCTCGACGTTGCCGTCGACCGCGCTGGTGAGCTGCGTGTCGAGGTGCACGTTGGCACCGCGCTTGGCGAGGTCCTTGAGAACCCACTCGCTCGTGGGCAGCGAGACCTCGGGCATGATGCGGCCCATGGCCTCGATGAGGTGGAAGTGCGTGTCCTCGAAGCTGATCTGCGGGTACTTGCCCACGAGCGACGAGGCCAGCGAACGCAGCTCGGCGAAGACCTCGATACCGGCGAAGCCACCACCGACGACCACGACGGACAGCAGGCGGTCGCGCTCGGGTCCTGCCGGAAGCGACGCGGCCTTGTCGAAGTTCGACATCAGGCGGTCACGGATCGCGACGGCCTCTTCGATCGTCTTCAGGCCGATCGCATTGTCTGCGATGCCCGGGATCGGGAACGTGCGCGAGACGGCACCGGCGGTCACGACGATCTGGTCGTACGCGAACTCGTAGGGCTCACCCACCGGCGGCGTGATGGTCGCGACCTTCTCGGCGTGGTTGATGCCGGTCACCTTGGCGGTGAGCACGTTCGTCCGCTTCAGGTGACGACGGTGCGCGACCACCGAGTGTCGGGCCTCGATCGACCCGGCGGCCACCTCGGGAAGGAACGGCTGGTACGTCATGTACGGCAGCGGGTCGACCATGGTGACGTCTGCTTCACCCTTGCGAAGGTGCTTCTCCAGCTTCCACGCCGTGTAGAAGCCTGCGTAGCCTCCACCGACGATCAGAATCTTGGGCACAGTGCTGTTCTGAGGCACAGGGGAACAACTCCTCGGGAGTCAGGGATGTGGCGTGCGAGCGCTCGCCGATCGGATGCGCCGGGCAGCTGCGGTGACGCCAAGCGCTACCAGGATACCAGGGACTGTGAGCGCGATGAGCGGCAGGGTACCGTAGCGCAGCGAATCAGCGCTGGGAAGCAGCGGTGAACCGGGATCCGTCGGCGCGTCGGCTGCAGGAAGCGGCGGCACCTCGACCGGTGCGACGGTGGGCTCGGGCTCCGGAACGGTCTCGGCCCTTCGATACAACCGCACCCACTCGGCGAGGTCGCCCATCGGGTTCTCGTCGACCTTCGCGACGTCGGCGCTGACCGCGGCCCCGGCGTCGAGCAGTCCGTAGCCGTAGAGCGGGTCGGGCAGCTTCGCCGCACCGGGCACGGGGATCGCCGTCTTGATGATGCGGTTGATGACGTTGGCGGCATCCAGGTCGGGGTGCGCCGAGCGGATGAGCGCCGCGACGCCCGCGACGATCGGGGCCGCGCCGCTGGTTCCGCTCCAGGACACGAGCGTTCCGTCGGCGGACACGCCCCGGAGCCCCTCGCTGGGGGCCGCGATGCCGATCGTGATGCCCTGTGTGGACGCCTCGATGCTCGCTGTTCCGGTCTGGTCGACGCCGCCCACGGTGAGGACTCCGGGGATCGTCGCGGGGGCGCCGATGATGTTGGTTCCGCTCCCCCTGTTTCCCGCGGCGACGACGACCACCACGTCGTGATCGAACGCATAGAGGAACGCGTCGTCCCAGCTCCGGTCCCAGTCGAGCGTGTTGGTCGTGAACGAGAGGTTGATGATGTCGGCGCCGTGGTCGACGGCCCAGCGCATCGCCTTCGCGACCTGCTCGGTGAACGGCACGGCTGCCGCGGCGCCGAAGCCCACCGAGATCGAGAGGAGGTCCGCCTCCGGAGCGACGCCGATCATGCCCTTGCCGTCGGCGGCACCACGACCCGCGGCGAGAGAGGCCACCCAGGATCCGTGGTTGCCGTCGATCGCGCCGACCGGGGTGCGCCCGTCGGGAGACCCGGTGCCGGACACATCCGTGCCGCCGATGACGGCCTCGTCGAAGACCCCGGGCACCTTGCCGATGCCGGTGTCGATCACGGCGATCGTCACCCCGTCACCCCGCGTCGTCTGCCAGGCGTCACGGATGCCGGCGCCGTCGAGCCAGTACTCCGACGCACGCACGGGATCTGCGGGGTCGTCCGGCACGGGAGGCGGAGTGGCCGCCGCCCCGAGGAGCAGGACGGATGCCACGACGGCCGCCAGCGCGACGCCGTTGCGCAGCACCCGGCGCGGCCTCATGCCGACGATGCCTCGGCGTCACGCACGGCAGCACCCGGATCGTCGCAGCGGCACTTCTCGGGAGACCAGCTCGAACGCTCGAGCGCCAGGTCGCCGATCGGATTCACACCGCGCCCTGCGGCGAGGGCGTGACCGGCGAGAGCATGGAGGCACTTGACGCGCGTGGGCATGCCGCCTGCGGAGATCCCGTCGATCTCGCTCACCTCGCCGAACTGCGCGCGGTCGCTCAGGTAGGCCTGGTGCGCGGCGAGGTACGCTGCCGCGACGCCTTCATCGTCGGCGAGCAGCGCGGCGAGCTCGGGCATGACCTGCGTCGCCTCGAGCGTCGACATCGCCGCGGTCGCTGCCGGGTGCGTCAGGTAGTAGAACGTGGGGAACGGCGTACCGTCGGGGAGTCGGGGCGTGGTGGCGACGACCGTGGGGTTTCCACACACGCAGCGTGCCGCGATGCCGACGACGCCTCGCGCCTGACGCCCCAACTGGGCCGACACCACGGCGAGCTCGGCGGTCGTGGGGGCGGCGAAGGGAGGCGTGGTCACTCCTCCAGCGTACGGGAGACGCCGGGGAGGATGCTCGGAGCCGCGGCGTCGCGAGCCACAGTGTTCAGCGGTCGACCACGGCAGTGTCGCTCAGTCCGGCGGCGGTCAGGGTGCGCAGCAACTGCGCCATCCAGTCGGACGGCGTCTCTTCGAGAGTGTCGCTGACCGGGCCCTGCTCCTGCGGAAGGGCCGCGGGGTCGAGGTCGTTGTCGATCAGGTAGACGACCTCGCCCGGCTTGACGTAGTAGAGGCGCTCGCGCGCCTGGGTGGTGATGTAGGCCGGGTCGTTCCAGCGCTCGCGCTCCTTCTCGAGCGCGACGATCTCGTCTTCGGAGACCTGGATCGACTGCTCGAGAGCGGCGATCTTCTGACGCTGGTCGATGAAGGTGCCGAGCGTGGGGACGAGCACCCACGCGCCCAGGACGACGAGAGACAGCATGATGACGGAGAAGGCGGACAGCCGGATGCCGGATGCCCATTCGCGCACGTCGACGCGTCGCTCCTGACCTCCCCTGCCCACCGCTCCACGCGGTGGTCGGGAGTTCCCGGTACGCGGGGCGGACTTCGCAGCCGCGGCCGGGCGGGACGATCCCGGAGACGCCGAAGGAGGAGCCGGTCGTCGTGCCACGGCTCCTCCTCCGTACGTGCCGCTCAGGCGGCGTGTGTCTGTCTCAGCTGCATTCAGCCCTGGTAGCGCGGGAACGCCGAGCGTCCGGCGAAGACCGCTGCATCGCCCAGCTCCTCTTCGATGCGCAGAAGCTGATTGTACTTCGCGACGCGCTCGCTGCGAGCAGGCGCTCCAGCCTTGATCTGACCCGCGTTCGTGGCGACGACGAGGTCGGCGATCGTGGTGTCCTCGGTCTCACCCGAGCGGTGCGAGAGCATCGCCGTGTAGCCCGAGCGCTGCGCGAGGCTGACCGCGTCGAACGTCTCGGTGAGCGTTCCGATCTGGTTCACCTTGACGAGCAGCGAGTTGGCGACGCCGCGCTTGATGCCGTCCGCGAGACGCGTCGGGTTGGTGACGAACAGGTCATCGCCGACGAGCTGGACCTTCGAACCGAGAGCATCCGTGAGGAGCTTCCAGTTATCCCAGTCGTCTTCAGCCAGTGCATCCTCGATCGTGACGATCGGGAAGTCCTTGACCAGACCCTCGTAGTACTCGATCAGCTCGGGGCCGGTCCAGTCCTTGTTGTCGAGGCGGTAGACGCCGTCCTTGAAGAACTCGGTGGCAGCGACGTCGAGGCCCAGCGCGATGTCGGTGCCCGGCGTGAAGCCGGCCTTTTCGATCGCCTTGACGAGGAAGTCGAGGCCCTCGCGGTTGCTGGGCAGGTCGGGGGCGAAGCCGCCCTCGTCGCCGAGGCCGGTCGCGTAGCCGGCGGCCTTCAGCTCGCCACGCAGCACGTGGTAGGTCTCGACGCCCCAGCGGAGCGCCTCGGAGTAGGTCTCGGCGCCGATCGGCGCAAGGAAGAACTCCTGCATGTCGATGCCGTTGTCGGCGTGCTCGCCGCCGTTGATCACGTTGAAGAGCGGAACGGGCAGCACGTGCGCGTTCGGGCCGCCCAGGTAGCGGAACAGCGGCAGGTCGGCCGAGTCGGCCGCGGCCTTCGCGACGGCCAGGCTGACGCCGAGAATCGCGTTCGCGCCGGTGCGCTGCTTGTTCTCGGTGCCGTCGGTCTCGATCAGGATCTCGTCGACGATCCGCTGCTCGCTGGCCTCGACGCCTTCGAGCGCCGGGCCGAGTTCGTCGATGATGGCGTCGACGGCCTTGAGCACGCCCTTGCCGCCGTAACGGCTCTTGTCGCCGTCGCGGAGCTCGTACGCCTCGAATGCGCCGGTGGATGCACCGGACGGGACGGCGGCCCGCTGGACGACGCCGTCGTCGAGGAGCACCTCCACCTCGACGGTCGGGTTTCCGCGCGAGTCGAGAATCTCGCGTGCGCCTACAGCCTCGATCAGTGCCACTGATGTGCTCCTTGCTCAGAGAAAAGGTGTGTGGAGCGTCGTCGATCCGCGCCCCAGTCTAGCCCGCCCGAGCGCGAGCCCCGGGGTCGCCCCCGAGTGTTCACACCACGACTGCGAGCGCGACGCCGTCCCACCCCTTGACCCCCACCGTCTGCAGTGCTGTGGCGTCGAAGCGGGGGTCCTCCCCCAGCATCCGCAGCGCGTCCCTGGTGCCGATCACTTTCGTGTCGGTGGAGTCCTCGCGGACGATCTCGCCGTCACGACCGATGTTGTCGAGAACGATCACGGTGCCGGGATGCCCGAGCTTCGCTGCCCAGTCGAGGTAGATCGTGTTCGACTCCTTGTCGGCGTCGATGAAGACCAGGTCGAACCCGCCGACGAGCGTGGGCAGCACGTCGGCACCCCGTCCGATCCTGATGTCCACGCGGTCGCCGACTCCGGCCGCGTCGATGCTCGCCCTCGCCACGGCGGCGTTGTCGGCCTCCGCCTCGACCGTGACGACGCGGCCGTCAGGACCGACGGCGCGGGCCAGCCAGATGGTCGAGTAGCCACCCAGCGTCCCGATCTCCAGAACGCGGCGAGCGCCACTGATGCGAGCGAGGAGGTGGAGGAACTTACCGCCTACCGGTGCGACCTCGATCTCGGGCAGGCCCGCATCGCGCTGAGCGGTCAGAGCAGCCTCGAGCCCTGGATCGTGGCCGACCAGCAGGTCTGCGAGGTAGGCGTCGGCATTCGACCAGGCGTCGGGGGTGGAGTTCATGACCTCAGCAAACCGCGAGGCCCGTGGGTCGTCAAGAGGCCGGCGAGCGCTCTCCCCCGCGAGGGGCGGACAACAGCCGCCCGGGTGCCCCCGCGAGCTCCGGCTGCTCCCGGAACTGTCCGGTGAGGACGAGGACTGCGATCACGACGGCGGCCACGATCCACGCGGCGATGCCCAGTGGGCCGGCGAGCGCGAGATCGGGCTGCGACGCGGCGAAGAGGATCACGAGTCCGGCTGCAGCGTTCAGCGAGCCGTGTGCGAGGACCGCCGGCCAGATCGAGGCGGAGCGCAGGCGCAGCCAGCCGAGCAGGACGCCCCAGGCGATGCATCCGCCGATCATGAAGAGCACACCGGTGATGTCGGTGCGGCCGAAGTTGTAGCCCAACAGGATCACTGGGCTGTGCCACAGACCCCAGATCGCTCCGCTGATGATCAGGGTCGGCCAGGTGCCGAGCGGCCGAAGCGCGGGCACGAGCCACCCGCGCCAGCCGAGCTCTTCGCCGAACGCCAACACGCTGTTGATGAGCGCTCCGAGGGGGATCATCGCGATCTGCGAGATCACCAACAGCTCGACCGGAGGCATCGGTGTGCCCTCCGGAAGCATCTTCGCGAGTTCGGCAGAGAACCCGGCGAAGGTCGGATCGAGCCGGACGAAGCCGAGAGCCGCCGCGAGCAGGATGGCGAGACCCACGAGAAGCGGAGGGGCGAGCCAGCCGACGACCATCAGCCAGACCACGCGCTTGGCCGGGCGCAGCGGCCACAGGCCGAGGAAGCGCACCCTCTCGCCCGGCGCGGGGATGCGCATGGTGAACGTGATCACGAGCGCCGAGATCGCCGGCGTGAGCATCATCGCGGGCAGCAGCGCTCCCGAGATCGGCTCGGCCAGGCCGTCGCCCAGCCACAGCGGCAGGGTCACGAGCCACGCGAGCCCGCACGCGAGCACGGTGAAGGCGATGATGGCGGCGACGCGGATGCGGGTCATTATGGTTCTCCTCGGTCGAATGCGGTGAGTACGCGGTCGGCGCTGGGTCAGCGCCGGGCTGCTGCTGCGAGGACCGATGCGGCGGTGGCCGCGTCGTCGACTGTGACCACGAACACCCGCCCGTTCGTGCGGGTAACCTCGACCGCATCCCCCTCGCGGAGCACGATCCCGCGACGACCGTCCACACCGAAGCGGTAGCCCCACCCTCCGAACTCGGCGAAAGGGTTGACCTGAACCGCGCGAGCGCTGGCGATCTCGTCGGCGGCGATCTCGAGTCGGGGCCACCCGGCCACGGAGCGCACCCGAAGGCCGGCGTCGCTCGCACGGACGCGGAAGGACAGCCCGGTCGCCATGAGGATGACGAGGATCAGTGAGACGCCCGCCACGATCCATCCGCCGGCGACGCCACGAGCCAGAAGCAGCACGCTCATGGCGATCGTGACGAAGACGCTGATCCCGAGCACCACCCGACCGCTCCGGGCGATCGTCACAGTCTTGATCCACACCGCGCGGTCGTGATCGGCCAGCGGAAGCGGGGTGGCGGTTGCGCCCGTCGACTCGGGCGAGAGGGGCACCGACGGCTGCAGGAACCATCCCGCGGCACCGAGTCCCGCCATGACGACGAGGAAGACGGGCACCCATGGGGTGATGTCGGCGGCATCCGCCGCGTCCGCGAGCCCCCGCTGAGCGGCGGTCGAGGCGATGGCGAGCAGAGACATCATGCCTGCAGTGCCGAGGTTCACGGCGCCGAGCAGTCGTGCTGTGGCGGACCGCTGCGGCTGCGGGACGGCTGCGGCGGCGCCCCGCTGAGGGAGCCGGTGGGAGAACAGCGCGATGAAGGCGAACAGAATCACGGTACCGCCGCCGACACCGATCAGGAGGGCGAGGGGCATCCACCGAGGGCCGAAGCCGTCGGCCCCGTCGAGACCCCAGTGGATCGCGGCCGGGTCAGGCACGTCGGGGAGCCATGCGACCACGACGATGCTCGAGAGCGCGATGAGGCCCAGCGGGAGGATCACCCCCACCCACCAGAAGGCGGTGCGGGCTCTGCGGATCTCGGGGGTCATGCGTCGGTCTCCTTGATGAGGGCGGCCAGGGTCGTGGAAGAGACACCGAGGGATGCGGCGCGGGCGACGAGCGCGGTGATGTCCTGCGACAGCTCGGCCAGAGGAGCGGCGGAGGCTGCGACCACTGCTCCCCTGCCGCGGCGCAGGTCGATCAACCCCTCGTCTCTGAGCTGCTGATAGGCGCGGAGCACCGTGTGCAGATTGATCTCGAGGGCGTCGGCCAGCTCGCGCGCGGCAGGCAGCCGATCGCCGGGACCGAGCCGCCCGGTCAGGACGTCGGCACGGACGGACGCCGCGACCTGGTCGAAGAGCGGCCGAGCACTGTCGGCATCGATTCGAATCAGCATCGCGTTCCTCAAATTCTATTAGTTATAGGAGAACTATAACAACTGTCGAAACCCTCCAGCAAGCTTCGCCTCGCTGACCGCGTCGTCCACACTGACCTCATGCGCATCACTCCCCGACGCCTCGCCACCGGCATGAGCCTGTGGATCCCCAACCTGTTCAGCGGGATCCGCATCCGCCGCTTCAGCGAGGACTGGACCCATGCGACCGTCGAGCTGCACGTCAACGTCTTCACCCGCAACTACGTCAAGACGGCGTTCGGCGGCTCGATGTCGGCGATGACCGACCCCTACTTCTTCATGCTCGTCATGCACCAGCTCGGACGCGACTATGTGGTCTGGGACACCCGCGGCGAGATCGAGTTCCTCAAGCCCGGCCGCGGCGTGCTCACCGCCGAGTTCGAGGTCAGCAAGGAGCGTGCCGCGGAGATCCGCGAGCGCGCCCACGGCGGAGCGAAGGTGCTCGAGTGGTTCGAGACCGTGATCACCGATCGCGACGGTGATGTCGTCGCGAAGGTGCGCCGCGAGGTCTACATCCGCGAGAAGAAGCGGGTCACATCAGCGCGCAGCTGAGCCCTGGCGACAGAGCAGACACCCGGAGTTCACCCGGTCATGGGACGATGACGGGATGCCCCTCGCACGCCGCCTGACGCTCGGCGACGCCACAGCCCTCGGACTCGGTTCGATGATCGGTGCCGGCGTCTTCGCGGTCTGGGCGCCGGCGATCGGAGTCGCAGGCAGCGGCCTGCTGACAGCCCTCGCGATCGCTGCCGTCGTGGCGTACTGCAACGCCACCGCATCGGCTCAGCTGGCCGCGGTGCATCCTGTCGCCGGCGGAACCTACGCCTACGCCCGCGCGGAGATCGGCCCGTGGTGGGGTTTCGTCGCCGGATGGAGCTTCGTGATCGGCAAGATCGCGAGCTGCGCGGCGATGGCCATGACCTTCGCAGCCTACGCCGCCCCCGCCGGCTGGCAGACGCCCGTCGCTATCGCCGCGGTGGGAGCCCTCGCGACCGTCAACTGTCTCGGAGTCACCCGGACGGCGCTCGCGACTCGGATCCTCGTGGTCTGCTCGCTTCTCGGGCTGGCCGTCGTGGTCGCGGTCGGACTCGGCGCGGCATCCGCGGCGACCCCCTCCCCTCTTCCCGCCGCGACTGCCTACGGCGTTCTCCAGGGTGCCGGACTGCTCTTCTTCGCCTTCGCGGGATACGCGCGGATCGCGACCATGGGCGAAGAGGTCGTCGACCCCGCACGGACGATCCCCCGCGCGATCGCCCTCGCGCTCGGCGGAGCTGTGGTCGTCTACCTGCTGGTGGCGGTCACGGTCGTCGTCACCCTCGGCGGCAACGCGGCGTCGAGCTCGGCACCGCTCGCAGACGTACTCGCATCGACCGGATGGAGCGCGCTCACGCCCGTCGTCCGGATCACGGCCGCCGCGGCCTCGCTGGGAGCACTGCTCGCCCTCCTCACCGGAATCGGACGAACGTCACTGGCCATGGCGCGCGAGAAGGATCTGCCCTCGTTCCTCGCGAAGGTCGACGATCGCCGGCGGGTGCCCCGCCGGGCCGAGATCCTGATCGCCGCCATCGTGGTCGCGATCGTGCTCGTCGCCGATGTGCGCGACGCGATCGGGTTCTCGTCCTTCGGAGTCCTGCTGTACTACCTGATCGCGAACGCCGCGGCATTCCGTCAACCGGCATCCGCGCGGCGCTATCCTCGAGCGCTGCAGGTCGTCGGGGCGCTCGGCTGTCTGCTGCTCGTGAACACACTGCCTGTGCTGGCCTCGATCGCCGGAACCGCTGTGGTGCTGATAGGAGTGCTCTACCGGGTGATCCGTCTGCGGATCACGAGCTGATCAGGGGCCCGCGCCCTCTGCGGGCTCCTCGCCCGCCGCGGCGCGATACGTGCGCGGGGCGATCCCCAGGACGCTGCGGAAGTCCCGCGTCAGGTGTGCGTGGTCGGCATAGCCCAGCTCGGCCGCGAGCGCTGACAGATCGAGACCCGCATCGAGTCGCAGCCGCTCGGCGGCCTCCTGGAGCCGGCGCCGCCGGATCATCGCGGCCGGCGAGATGCCGACGTATCGGTGGGCGAGGCGCTGCAGAGTGCGCACCGAGACCGCGAGTCGCGTCGCCGCCTCCTCGACCGTGTCGGCCGCATGGTCTCCCATGAGGACATCGACGAGCGCGTTCGCCTGAGACGCCGCACCGTCGATCCGACCGACCCTGTGCGCGAGCCAGTCGGAGAATGCCGTGACGGCACGCGCGCGATGCCCGGCTCCCGTGCGCATCGCGGCACCGACGGCACTGACCAGGTCAGGGGCATCGATGATCGCCTCATCGTCGACGAGCGCCGCAGGATCATCGGCGAGCGTCGCGACAGCGGCCGGTCGCAGCAGAGCACCCACCGCCCACCCGGAACCGCTCAGATCACGATGCGATGCGCGGGTCGTCGCACCCGACAACGTGACCGCACCCTGCTCGACCACCAGATTCAGCGCCGGATAGCCCACGATGTCCTGCCGCGAAGATCTGCCGGGCTCTACGTTCCACTCGGGAATCCAGAACCACACAGTGAGATCACGCGCGTTCGCCTCAGGTGGCAGACGATGGAACTCCGGCAGCCGTGCCGGATACAGCACCCCACGTGTCCGGCGCACGTCTATTCGTCGCTCGGACGAGCCGGTGAGGAGTCGGCCCCGCGCGGAGACGGCGACGGAATCTCCGCCGGAGGCCACACCACGAGCAGGAACGCTGCGATCGGACCCAGGAAGACCGTCAGCACGAACCACGCCAACGCGGATCGGTTCCGGGTGCGCGCGAACCCGCCGGCGAGGAGCGCCACGGTCAGCCACATCGCGGACACTGTGGGTCCGAGGTACTCGACATCCATGCCCTCGACCCTACGACGAGACGTCCTGGTTGCCGGTGCGGGGTCGAACATGCATCCTGCGATTCGTGCGGGGTCGAATACGCACCCGAGGGCTGCGTCTCCGGTGCAGGATCGACCCCGCACCGGCCGGAGCACGTCGATCCCGCGATCGCGGGCAGGAGTCTGTCGCGAATGTTCAAGCGCACGGTGCCTGCTGCTCCGTACGGTGGCGATATGACCACCGAGAACACGACCGGCGCGACCGGCGCACACACCACGGACGGACGACCACACAGCGCGACCTCGCTCACCCCGTTCCTCGCAATCCCTGCGGCGCGCGAGGCGATCGAGTTCTATCGCGACGTCTTCGGCGCCCGTGTCGTCGACGTCACGGAGTTCGGGGGCGTCGTCGCCCACGCCGACCTCGACTTCGGTCTCGGACGTCTGCAGCTGGGCGAGCCGAGTCCCGAGTACCACCTTGTTCCCGCGCCCTCGGGCGACGACGACTGCTACTCGATGGGGCTGTACGTCCCCGACGTCGACGCCGTCGTCGAGCGTGCCGTCGCCGCCGGGGCGACCGTGCGGGAGGCTCCGTCGGCATTCGTGTCGGGAGACCGCTTCGCGAGCATCCGGGATCCCTTCGGCGTCCGGTGGTCGGTGATGACCCGCGTCGAAGACCTGTCGGACGAGGAGAGCGCGCGACGGGTGGCCGAGTGGGCGGCGTCGTTCAGCGCGGCGCCCGACGACGCGAGCTGAGCGCGGCCTCGGCGGCGAGGCACGCGGCCGGAAGGAGCGCCTCGGCCGTGCGGCGGTACCCCAGAGCGCTCGGATGGAAGCGGTCCATGCTGAACATCGCATCCGGATCGTCGAAGAACATGGGGCCGACGGCGCGACGGAGATCGACAGGGCGCGCCCCCGCGGCGAGCGCTGTCTCTGTCTGCGCCTCCGCGAGCCTGCGCGACATGCTGGAGACCAGACGGCGCAGCGGCTGAGGCACGGGGCGCAGCGCGCCGAGGTCGGGGCAGGTTCCGACGACGACCTCGGTGCCGCGACGACGCAGTCGCAGGATCGCGTCACGCAAGTGCTGGGTCGAGACGGCGACCGGGATCCGGTGCGTGACGTCGTTCCCGCCCACCACGATCACGGCGACATGCGGCGCGTAGTCCTCCGGGAGATCGGCGAGCTGAACCGCCAGGTCGGGCGACTCCGAGCCGACGATCGCGGCCGTGCGCAGGTGGACCGGCCATCCCATGCGCCGGGCCATGCCTTTGGCGAGGCGACCACCGAGCGTCTGCTTGCGTCGCTCGGCGCCGAGACCCGCCGCGAGCGAGTCGCCGAGCACGAGCAGTTCGATCGGCTCGCCGCCGAGCGACGGACGCCAGACGCGGTCGGCGTCGATCGAGCTCTCACCGAGCGGCTTGCCGATGCGTCGACGTGCGATTGCCGCCTGATGGGCAAGCACGAACCGGATGCCGATGGCCACCCCCACCGCCGCGACGCCGACCCCGGCGACGGCGACGAGATGCTGTCGTCTCATGCGCCGATTCGACCCGACCGGTGTGAACGCCGAGTGAACGGCATCCGCGCTTCCTGAGCCTCAGGAGAGGGGCTTGAGCTCCAGCTGAGACGCACCCGCGGAGACGGTCGCGAACTCCGTGTACCCGTCGGCGGCCGAGCGCTCGAGCAGCGCCTTGACGTTCTTCGTGCGTCGTTCCAGCCGCACTCTGGCACCGGTCGCCACGAGCGCGGCCTTGTGGGTCACGAGCTCTACGACGGGCACGTCGGCGTCGTGGATCAGCACGACGGCGCGCTCGGTGGCATCCACCCCGGCTGTCACGAGGTCGACGAGTCGTTCGAAGCCGAGGGAGAACCCGACCGCGGGAACCTGCTGGCCGAGGAAGCGCCCGATCATGCCGTCGTAGCGGCCTCCGCCGCCCAGCGAGTAGGAGACCGACGGGTGCGCGAGCTCGAAGATCGTGCCGGTGTAGTAGCCCATTCCGCGCACGAGGAACGGGTCGAAGACCAACGGGATGTCGGTCGCGCCACGACCGGCCGCGACAGCCTCGCCGATGCCGACCAGGTGTCCGACGATGTCATCCGGTGCGCTGTCGGGGAGTGCCTTGCGGATCTGGCGCTCACCGAACGGGTTGTACTCCATGGTCTGCGGGCGGCGCAGGAACTCCTCGAACGCGTCGACGGCGGATGCCGCGGCACCACGCTCGCGCAGCTCCGTCGCGACGCCCTCCGGCCCGACCTTGTCGAGCTTGTCGATAGTGATCAGCACGCCCGGACGCTCGTCGGCGGTGAACCCGAAGCTGTCGAGCATCCAGTCGAGCGCGCGCCGGTCATTGATGCGCACGGTTGCGCCCTCGAGCCCGAGCGCGTCGACCGCGTCGAGCGAAGCGACCATGAGCTCTGCCTCGGCGCGCGCGGAGTCATCGCCGATGACGTCGATGTCGCACTGCACGAACTGGCGGTAGCGGCCCTTCTGCGGGCGCTCCGCGCGCCACACCGGGCCGATCTGAATGGCGCGGAAGACGCCTGGCAGCTGACCGCGGTTGCTCGCGTAGAACCGCGCGAGCGGCACGGTGAGGTCGTAGCGGAGTCCGAGGTCGGCGAGTGCACCCTGGTCGTCCGCCGCCTCCCGGATCGCCTCGGCGTCCAGGCCACGGCGCAGCACGTTGTAGGCGAGTTTCTCGTTGTCGCCGCCGATGCCGGCATGCAGCCGCGAGTACTCCTCGAGCGCGGGCGTCTCGATCTCGTCGAATCCGTGCGACCGGTACCGATCGCGGATGACGGAGAGGACGCGCTCACGGCGGGCCTTGTCGGCGGGGAGGATGTCGCGCATGCCGCGCGGCGGGTTCACAGTAGCCACGCCCCCATCTTTCCAGGTCGGCGGGGTGGCCCGTGGCGTCAGGCGCCGGATTCGGCGTCGCGGACCTCAGCCTCGAGCCCGGGGAGCCGCTCGCGCAGCGCCCGCTCGGCGTCCCACCCGTTCGTTCGCGCCACAGCGACGAGCCCGAGCAGAACGTCGCCGAGTTCCGCCTCGGTCGTGGGTGCGGCCACGGCGCCGCCGGTCGGCCCTTCGACCTCCACGCCCGCCCCTGCTGCTCGTCCGACGATCTTCTGTGCGAGCGCCAGCGCCGGCATCCCTCGCGGAACACCGTCGAGAACGCTCCGCCTCGTGCGCTTCTCGGCCGCCTTCGCGGCGTTCCAGTGCACGAGCACTTCGTCGGGGGTGGTCGCGACCTCCCCCGCGAACACGTGCGGGTGACGGCGGACCATCTTCTCGGTCAGCGTGTCGGCGACGTCGTCGATGTCGAAGGGGTCGTCGGGATCCTGCGCGGCGATCGCCGCATGGAACAGCACCTGCCAGAGCAGGTCACCGAGCTCTTCGCGAAGATCGGCGCGCGTGCCGCTCTCGACGGCGTCGATCACCTCGTGCGACTCCTCGATCAGGTACGGCACGAGGTCGCGGTGGGTGATCTGCTGCGACCAGACGCACCGCTCACGCACCGCGCGCATGGTCTCGGCGGCCTCGCGCAGCGGATCGCGTTCCCGATCTCCGGTCACTGTTCCTCCTCGAACATCGTCAGGATGCCGCGTCGCTCAGCCGACGATAGGAGCGAGCGCGAAGCGACACGATCACCCCGGACAGCACGAGCGCGATGAGCGAGCCGACGAGCACGCCGAGGATCGCCTGGTCGCGGACGCCCGCATCCGACGCGAACGCGAGATTGGCGAGGAGCAGCGACACCGTGAACCCGATCCCGCCGAGGGCTCCCGCCGCCAGGATGTCGGCGAACGGAAGCGACGGTGCCGTACCTCGGGGCCGGATGCGCATAGCGAGCCAGCCGAACAGCGAGATGCCGATGATCTTGCCCACCGGGAGAGCGACGACGATGCCCCAGAACGCCGGAGAGAGCTCGGAAGGAGCCAGAGCCGGGATCACCACGAACGCCGCGACGAACGCGAACACAGGCAGGATCGCCCCGTTCACCGTCGGTTCGAGGGTATGCCTGGTGCGGCCGGCGGGCACCGGCGACATGACGAGGCCCAGCATGACGCCAGCGATCGTGGCATGGATGCCGGACACGGCGACGAGTCCCCACGCCACGACTCCGACGACGACCATCGCGACGGCGATCGCGGGATGGCCCTTGGCGTGCAGCGCTCGACTGAGAATCCAGAACACCACGACCGCGACCACGGCGAGTGCCAGCATCAGCCACTGCACGTCGTGTGCGAAGAGCACGGCGATGAAGATGATGCCGATGATGTCGTCGAGGATCGCCAGTGCCAGCAGGAACACCCGCACGGTCGAGGGCAGGCCCTTGCCGAACATGGCGAGCACACCGAGTGCGAAGGCGATGTCGGTCGCGGTGGGGATCGGCCATCCGGTGGCCGTTGCCGAGTCGCCGGCGATGAGCAGGTAGACCGCGATCGGCACCAGCACACCACCCGCGGCGGCGATCGCCGGCTGCACGGCCTTGCGCGGCGAATCCAGCTCTCCGTGCGTGAGTTCGTGGCGCAGCTCGATCGCGACGACGAGGAAGAACACCGCGAGGAGCCCGTCGGACACCCAGTGCTCGATCGAGAGATCCAGGGAGGTTCCTGGCACCGCGATGTGGAAGTCGAGCACCGCGGCGAGCGCGTCGTGCGTGGGGAGATTCGCCAGCAGCAGACCGAGGCCGGCGGCGACGAGGAGGAGGACAGCGGGGAACTGCTGCCCTCGGAGGGGGTTCGCGGAGATTCGCATCCCCTCCATGGTAGTTCGCCGGTCGCCGCGGGCGTCTCGGATCGTCATGCGTTCCGAGCACCACCCCGACCCGGGATACTCTCGAACGGTGACCCCCGAACACGCCTTCCCCGAGCCCACCGACACCTCGGCCATCCGCATCATCGGCCGTTTCGAAGCGGGCCGAGGCATCCCGGACGCGATGCGCTCCGACGTCAGGATGCTCGGCGCCCTTCTCGGCCAGGTGCTGCGAGAAGCCGGCGGCGACGACCTCTTCGAGGATGTCGAGAAGCTGCGCCTCGCCACCATCCAGGCCTACGACGAAGAGACGTCCGACGCGTTCGAGCGTGCCGCGGCGATCGCCGGATCCTTCAGCATCGCCCGCGCCGACGAGGTCGCACGGGCGTTCACGTGCTACTTCCACCTCGTCAACCTCGCCGAGGAGCACCAGCGTGTGCGCGTCCTCCGCGAGCGCGCAGGTCAGCCCGGCCGTGAGGATGCCGCCGACACGGTCGCCACGGCCTACGCCCGTCTGAAGACCGAGGTCGGCGACGACGAGGCACGTCGTCGCCTGCGGGGCCTGCGCTTCCACCCCGTCTTCACCGCTCACCCGACCGAGGCCCGCCGCCGGGCGGTGTCGTCGAGCATCCGTCGCCTGTCCGAGCTGCTCACGCAGCACGACGCGGCGAGCGAGGGCGGCTCCGAGGACCACCGCGCGCGTCGTCGGATGCTGGAGGAGATCGACACCCTCTGGCGCACCGCGCCGCTGCGCGCCGAGAAGCCTTCGCCGACCGACGAGGTGCGCACGGTCATGGGCGTCTTCGACGAGACGCTGTTCACGACGGTCCCCCACGTCTACCGCCGCATCGACGACGCACTGCGCGGTGACGACTCCGGTGCCTCCGAGCCCGTGGTCCCCGCTTTCGTGCGGATCGGCTCCTGGGTCGGCGGCGACCGCGACGGAAACCCCTTCGTCACGGCTTCCGTCACTCGCGAGGCCTCCCAGATCGCCTCGGATCATGTGCTCCGCGGTCTCGAGCGCGCGCTCGAGCGCATCGGCCGCACGCTCACGCTCGACGCCGAGGACACCCCGGCGAGCGCGGCCGTCTCGGCGCTGTGGGACGACTTCGCCGCCGCGGATCCGCGCAGCGCCGAGGAGCTGGGCGCCCGCTCCCCCGGCGAGCCGCACCGCCGGGTGCTGCTCGCGCTCGCCCACCGCGTCGCCGCCACCCGCCGCGGTGACGAGCAGCGGTACGGCCGCCCCGAGGAGCTCCTCGCCGACCTCCGCGCCGTGCAGTCGTCACTGTCGGATGCCGGTGCGAAGCGCCACGCCTTCGGCGGCGTCCAGCACCTGATCTGGCAGGTGGAGACCTACGGCTTCCACCTCACCGAGCTCGAGGTGCGTCAGCACTCGCAGGTGCATGCGAAGGCTCTGGCGGAGCTCGCGAGCGGCGAGGCCATCAGCGCGCAGACCGAAGAGGTGCTCGAGGTCTTCCGTGCGATCGCCGAGATCCAGCGCGACCGCGGCCTCCGAGCCGCCGGCCGCTATGTCGTGTCGTTCACGCAGGCGGCCTCCGACCTCGCGAACGTGTACGCACTCGCACGGCATGCGCTCGGCGACGACGCGCCCGTGCTCGACGTCGTTCCGCTGTTCGAGACCTTCGCCGACCTCCAGGCGGCTCCCGAGATCCTCGCCGAGGCGGTGACGTTCCCCGAGTTCCAGGAGCGGATGGCCGCCACCGGCAACCGCCTCGAGGTCATGCTCGGATACTCCGACTCGTCGAAGGACGTCGGCCCCGTGGCCGCCAACCTCGCCCTCTACGAGGCACAGGAGAAGATCGCGCTGTGGGCGCAGGAGTCGGACATCGAGCTGACGCTGTTCCACGGCCGCGGCGGTGCCCTCGGTCGCGGTGGCGGACCTGCCAACTCGGCGATCCTCGCGCAGCCGCCGCACTCGGTCGACGGGCGCTTCAAGCTCACCGAGCAGGGCGAGGTCATCTTCGCCCGCTACGGCGAGCCCGCGATCGCGATGCGCCACATCGACCAGGTCGCCGCAGCGACCCTGCTCGCGTCGTCGCCGACAGTCGAGAAGCACACCAGCGAGGCCGCAGCGCGGTTCGCGGACATCGCCGCGGTGATGGACCGCTCCTCGCGCGAGCGCTTCTTCTCGCTCGTGAAGGCCGAGGGCTTCGCACCCTGGTTCGCCACGGTCACCCCCATGGAGGAGATCGGTCTGCTCGCGCTCGGCTCGCGCCCCGCGCGACGAGGCCTCTCCGTCGAGTCGCTCGAAGACCTCCGGGCCATCCCGTGGGTGTTCGCGTGGACGCAGGCGCGCATCAACCTCGCCGGCTGGTTCGGTCTCGGCACCGCGCTGGCCGCAGTCGGCGACGAGGCCCGCCTCATCGAGGCGTACCGCGACTGGCCGCTGCTGCGCACCATGATCGACAACGTCGCGATGAGCCTTGCGAAGACCGACGAGCGCATCGCCCGCCAGTATCTGGCGCTGGGTGATCGCGACGACCTCGCCCAGCTCGTGCTCGACGAGATGACGCTCACCCGCGAATGGGTGATCCGCCTCACCGGCGGCGTCGGGCTGCTCGAGAACAAGCCGATCCTGCAGCGCGCCGTGCAGCTGCGCACCCCGTACGTCGACGCGCTGTCGCTGCTGCAGCTGCGCGCCCTTCGTGCGCTGCGCGACCCGGCTGAGGCGACCGGATCCGGTGCGGACGAGGAACAGCGGCGCCTGCTCCTGCTCTCCGTGAGCGGCGTCGCGGCGGGTCTGCAGAACACCGGGTGAGCCACCCCGTGGTCGTCGTCGCGTGTATTCCGGTGTGAGATCCCTCACGTCGGGGTGCCCGCTAGAGTGAAGTTTCTGCCCGATCCGGCGACCTCTCACGCGACACGATCGCACGCATCATCTTCTTCCCCCCGTTCAGAAAGCTCTTTCGCGTGACCTCTTCGTCTTCCGCTGATTTCCACCCGCTCGCCGACTCGGTGCAGCCCGTATTCGACACGGTCCTCACCCGCAGCCCGCACGAGCCCGAGTTCCAGCAGGCAGTGCATGAGGTCCTGAACTCGATCGCGCCGGTGCTCGAGCGCAATCCGCAGTTCGTCGACGGCGGCATCCTCGAGCGTCTGGTCGAGCCGGAGCGACAGATCCTGTTCCGTGTTCCATGGGTCGACGACGCCGGACGCCTGCAGGTCAACCGCGGCTACCGCATCCAGTTCTCCTCGGTCCTCGGCCCGTACAAGGGCGGGCTCCGCTTCCACCCGTCGGTCAACCTCTCGATCATCAAGTTCCTCGGCTTCGAGCAGATCTTCAAGAACGCCCTCACGGGGCAGGGCATCGGCGGCGGCAAGGGCGGCTCGGACTTCGATCCGCACGGTCGGTCGGACGGCGAGATCATGCGCTTCTGCCAGTCGTTCATGAACGAGCTCTACCGCCACCTGGGCGAGCACACCGACGTCCCCGCGGGCGACATCGGAGTGGGCGGCCGCGAGATCGGCTACCTCTTCGGCCAGTACCGCAAGATCACCAACCGTCACGAGTCCGGCATGTTCACCGGCAAGGGCACCGGCTGGGGTGGCGCCGAGGTGCGCACAGAGGCCACCGGCTACGGCGCCGTGTTCTTCGCGCAGGAGATGCTCGGCGTGCACAACGACTCGCTCGACGGCAAGCGCGTCGGCGTCTCGGGCTCGGGCAACGTCGCGATCTATGCGATCCAGAAGGCCACGCAGCTCGGCGCGACCGCCGTGACCGCGTCCGACTCGTCCGGCTACGTCGTCGACGACGCCGGGATCGACGTCGACCTGCTCCGCCAGATCAAAGAGGTCGAACGCGCTCGCATCGTCGAGTACGCCAACCGTCGTCCCGGTGCGCGCTTCGTCGAGGGCGGCAGCGTCTGGGAGGTGCCCGTCGACATCGCGGTGCCCTCCGCGACGCAGAACGAGCTCGACCTCGACGCGGCCGAGGCTCTCATCGCGAACGGCGTGCGAGCGGTCTCCGAGGGCGCGAACATGCCCTGCGTGCCCGCAGCCGTCGACGCCTTCCAGGCCGCCGGCGTGCTCTTCGCTCCCGGCAAGGCCGCGAACGCCGGTGGAGTCGCGACGTCCGCCCTCGAGATGAGCCAGAACGCGTCCCGCCAGCGCTGGAGCTTCGACGCCAGCGAGAACAAGCTGCGCGAGATCATGGCAGACATCCACAGCGCCGCATTCGACGCGGCCGAGCGCTACGACGTCGCGGGTGACTACGTCGCCGGGGCGAACATCGCCGGCTTCGAGCGCGTCGCGGGCGCGATGCTCGCGCAGGGCGTCATCTGACCCGCCGGTCTCGGCCTGCACACGCCAGAAGAGCCGCCCCTCCCAGGTGGGCGGCTCTTCTGCATCCCTGTTCTGTGCGCGCAGGACTCAGCTCTCGTCGACAGGCACCTTCACGACCTTGTTGAATCCGGTCACCGCCTGGTTCTCGTCGAACGCGACCACCTTCTTGCGGAAGCCCTTCGTGATCACGGCGAGGTAGATCAGGCCGATGGCCGTCCAGATGAGGCCTCCGGTGAGGGCATCGGCGTGCAGGTTCACCCACAGGAGTCCCGTCAGCAGCATGCCGATGCCCGGCATCACGATGTACGAGAAGATGTCGCGCGGCGTGTGACGCCGCCCCTTGCGGATCGCGAACCACGCGATCACCGAGATGTTGACGAACGTGAAGGCGATCAGCGCGCCGTAGTTGATCCAGGCCGCGATCAGCTCCAGCGTGAACGGGATCGCCAGCAGCGAGATCGCTCCGACCAGCACGATGTTGAACGTCGGCGTGTGGGTGCGGGGGTTGATGTAGCCGAACGCCTTCTGCGGAAGGACGTTGTTGCGCCCCATCACCAGCAGCATGCGCGATACCGAGGCGTGAGAGGCGAGGCCTGAGGCGAGGGTGGCGCAGAATCCGGCCGCCGTCAGCACCGCCATCAGGACGTTGCCCCCCACGAGGTTTCCGATGATCGGCAGCGTGGAGTCCTCGACGTACTGCATGTCGCCGCCCGGGGCGAACTCGTTCCAGTCGGGGAAGCGGAGCTGCGTGACGTACCCGGCGATCAGGAAGATCGCTCCGCCGAGCATCACGGTCAGGAGGATCGCCTTGGGCATGATCTTCGGGTCCTTCGCCTCCTCGGCGTACATCGTGACGGCGTCGAAGCCGATGAACGAGAAGCAGACGATCGTGGCTCCCATGAGCACCGCGCTGATGGTCGCGCCATCGTGGATGAACGGGGCGGCCGAAGCGATCGTGGCCGCACCCTCGCCGCGCATGAGCTGGGCGACGACCATGACGACGAACACGATCATCACGACGATGGAGAACACGAGCAGGATCATGTTCATGTTCGAGGTGCCGCGCATGGTCATGTAGATGATGCTCGTCACGAGGATGCAGTACAGCACCACCCAGATCCAGCCGGGGATGTCGGGGAACAGCGCCTCGAGGTAGCTGCGGATGATGAGGCAGTTGACCATCGGGAGCAGCACGTAGTCGATCAGCGAGGTCCAGCCGACCATGAAGCCGAGGTTCGGGTGGATCGACTCGCGCACGTAGGTGTAGGCGGAGCCGGCGCTCGGGATGGCGCTGGAGATCTTGCCGTAGCTGATGGCCGTGAAGACCATCACCACGAGCGCGACGAGGTACGCGGCCGGGACGACGTTGTCGGTGTCGCGGGCCACCATGCCGAAGGTGTCGAACACGACGGTCGGCGTCATGTAGCCGAGGCCGAGACCGACGATCGCCCAGAGTCCGAGGTTGCGTCGGAGTGTTCCTCCGCCCTGCGCGAGCGGCTTCGTCTTGACGGTCGTGGCCATGAGTACTCCTTCGGGAACAGCGCATGGGTCGAACTTCGGGTGGTCCGACACTGACGCTCAGTATGTACCCGAGAGAATCGTCAGCGGAAGAGCGGATCTGATTCGAAATACGCATTTAACATGGCGAATCCACACGCGATTCGAAGACATCCGAGATCACCAGCCTTCGGAGAGCACCCGATCCAGCATCGCGACCACGTGCTCGGCGCTCTCGACCGTCAGGCAGAGCGGCGGCTTGATCTTCAGCACATTCGAACGCTCGGAGGTGGTGAGCACGATGACGCCGAGCTCCCGCATCCGCTCGCAGATCGCGGCGGCCTCGGCGTCCGCCGGCTGCATGCTCTCGCGGTCGCGTACGAGCTCGACCCCGAGGTAGAGACCCTCGCCGTGGACGGGACCGATGAGTGGATGCCGGTGCGCCAGCGCCCGGAGAGACTCGGCCAGGTGCGCTCCCACCTCGAGTGCGTTCTGCTGCAGATTGTCCTCGACCATGGCATCGAGCACCGCCAGCCCGACACGGCAGCTGAGGGTGCTGCCGCCCGCCGAGGAGAAGAACTGCCCCTGGCTGCTGAGGGCATCGGCGATCCGCCGTGAGGTGATCACTCCCCCGATCGGGAATCCGTTGCCCATCGGTTTCGCGATCGTGACGATGTCTGGCACGACGCCGGACTGCTCGAACCCCCAGAAGCTCGAGCCCATGCGACCGAAGCCCACCTGCACCTCGTCGGCGATGCAGAGACCGCCGCGATCACGCACCAGATCGTAGGCGCCCGCCAGATATCCCTCGGGCAGCAGCACACCGCCGGCGTTGCCGAGCACGGATTCGCACAGGAATGCCGCGAGGTCACGCCCGTCCGCGGCGAGACGCTCGAGGTCCGTGGCGAGGTCCGCGAGATACCGGTCGGTGGTGTCGTCTCCGCGATACGTGCCCCGGAATCGGTTGGGCACGTCGGCGACGTGCACCCAGTCGGGTCGCGTCTCGAGAGCCTCGGGGTTGTCGTAGGCGCTGGTCGTGACGGCATCGCTCGCCATGGTCCAGCCGTGATAGGCCTCACGGAGCGCCACGACCGTGCGCCGTCCGGTCGCCGCCTGCGCGAGACGGATGCCGAGATCCACCGCCTCCGAGCCGCTGTTCACCAGCAGCACCGTGTCGAGTCCGCTCCCCTCTGGCATCAGCGCGATCAGGCGCTCGCTGTACTCGGCGAGGTCGCGGAACAGGAAGCGCGAGTTCGTGGCGAGGGTCTTCAGCTGCCGGTTCGCCGCGTCCGCGACCTTCAGATGCCCGTGGCCGAGGCCGGCGACGTTGTTCACCATGTCGACGTAGCTGCGACCGGTGGTGTCGACGAGGTGATGCCGCCAGCCGCGCTCGATCTGCGGTGGGTGCTCGTAGTAGCGCTCCTGCGCGTCGGCGAAGATCCGCTCACGACGACGCAGCTCGTCGTCCGCGCCGTCGCGCTGCGCGTGCGACGCGAGACCGAGAAGAGCCGCGGGGTCGGCGGTGAAACGACGCCACGCGTCGACCCGGTCGGGCGTGACCCGGTGTGCGGCAGTGGGTTCGCCAGGCAGCGACGGAGCATCCGCTCGACGGAGTCCGACGACCAGCGTCCTGAGTTCGAAGGACGCCGCGAGTCGGCCGATGCTCTCGCCCTTCTCGACCCTGCCATTGCGCGTCGGCTCGAAGTCGGGGCCGCGGACGTCGAGTTCCCAGCCTCCGTCGATCGTGATGCGGACGCTGCCTTCGGTGATCTTCAGGTCGCCCTCGACGGGGGCGATCATGCGCGACGACGGCCCGGGAGCGACATGCACCTCGGTCTCGACCGGCCAGGTGGCTGCGGCATCCGGGGTGTCGACCTCGGTGCGCGTGAGGCGGTACACCCCGTAGGGAACCACGGCAGCGCGCGCACCCCGGGCGTGGGCCTCGGCTATGAGCTCAGCCTCTGCATCAGGCGCCGCCCAGCGTCCGCCGTCCAGCGCGTCGGATTCCACGCCAGGGTCGACCACGACGATGCGACCGTCGAGTTCAGGCAGCAGCGGCGCGAGTGGTGAGATCACGTCAGCACCGTCATGCGGCGGTGCGTCATCCTCCGCCCCCTCGTGCTCGGGCCCCTCGCCCTCGGATCCGTCCACCTCCGGTGTCTCGACTTCCGCCCCGGTGACGACCGGCCCGGTGACGACGGGCACCTCGAACGCAGGCGCGGCGAAGCCCAGCCTGTCGAGCACCAGCTCCGTCGCCTCGGCGAGCGGAACAGCGGTCGCGGCGTCGAAGATGGCCTGCTCCCCCGCGATCCGCTCCCGTGCATAGTCGTTGTCGCCGTCGATCTCGAGCTGCCTCCAGCCGCTCGCGACCAGCAGAGCCGATCGGAGCACGACCAGTGGCCAGACGGCGACTGCCTCATCGCGGCTGAGCGGCGCGTCGGAGTGGAACGCCGCGATCGTGTCGAGCGCGCGCAGAGGCCGCTCGGGCTCGTGGTGGAGCATCGACGAGACGCACACTGCGAGTTCGGCCACACGCCAGCCGAGGCCCAGGTCACCGAGATCGAGGACGACATGCGGATGGAGCCGCGAGTCGGTGCCACGCCGACCGGTGACGTTGTCGTCGGTGAGATCGCCATGGATCGGCTGCACCGGCAGCCGATCGGCCACGACCGCCACCGCCTTCTGCGCGTCGTCCGATGCGGTGCGCACACGCGAGCGCAGCTCCGCGTCGGTCACCGACGGCGCGAGCACCGTGACCTGCTCGAAGGCGACGCGCATGTCCCACATGTGCTCGCGGTCGAGCCCCGGATGCTCGAGCCCGGCGAGCGCGTTCACGGACGCCGCCGCCAGCGCACCGAACTCCGCGAGCACGATCGGTGCGAGGTATCCGGCATCGACGAGGGCCTCGCCGTCGGCGAACTCGCTACGTCGCACCGCGAATCCGTGCCATCGCTGCGTGAGCGCGCCGTCGAGGCCCGGCAGGACGGCGGGAACCGGCACGCCCGCCGCACGATATGCCTCGAGCGCCTGATGCTGCGCGTCGCGTGCGTCGTCGCCGAACACCGGGTTGTCGACGCGCAGGACGCTGCGCGAACCGTCGGTCTCGACGAGCACGAAGTTGCGATCCTGATTGCTGCCGAGTTCGCTCGCCACCGCCTCGATGCCGTAGCACTCCCGAGCGATCGCGGCCGCGTCGGCCGCACTCACATCGGGTCGGATGAGCCCTGCACCGTCGCTCACTCTCGACCCGCCGCGCGGCCGTCGACGTCGAGACGCACATCGTGGGCGTGACGCGCGAGCGAGCTGCCGTAGCGCTCGGTCAGCTGCACCATCAGATCGGGGGTGTCGCGGTCGACGCCGAAGACGTGACCGGGGAAGTCGAGCTCGGGCTGCGCAGCCGAGATCTCCTCCTCGCGGTCGGGCGAGAGCAGCTGCACCGGGTCGCCGACCGCGACCCATCCGATCGGCACGACCGTCCCGGCCGGAAGCACAGCGCGGCGGTGCACGATCGCGTTGACGCGCACCTCGCAGCGGTCGCCGACCAGCGCGCCGTTGAAGATCCGTGCACCGGATGCGAAGAACACCTCTTCACCGACTGTGGCCCCCGCGATGCTCGCGAGAGTGCCGATCAGCGTGTGCGCGCCGACGTGCACGGCGTTCGCGGCCGTCGCACGGATGAGCGCGTTCTCCATCACGATGACATGCTCTCCGAGCGTGATCGGTCCGCCCTCCGCCGTGATCACGGCGCCGTGCAGCACTTGGCAGCCGGCGCCGATCTCGACATCGCCGGAGATCACGGCGGTGGGAGCGACGACGGCGGTGTCATGGATCCGGGGCCGAGCCCCGAGGTGCTCGTACAACATGACGCCAGCGTAGTGCTGCGGTGCTGCGCGCACACGCCCCGTCGATCCTCGACCGGCGTTCGCTGCGCCGATCGCGCCTGCTCCGGGCACAGCTTCGGACTCCGGCGTCGCCGCGCCGCAGCATCCGCCTCGCCCCCCGCGCGTCAGCGACAGACTCCGAAGCTGTGCACGGAGGAGTCCTCCTGCCCGATGCTCTGACGTGGCCCTGGCGCGACACTGGCGAGATCTGAGGCGCCGCGCGCCCTGTGTCTCGCGCGACGGCTCCGGACGCTGCTACTCGACCTTCGCAGGCTCGGGGAAGATCGCCGTGAGAAGCTGACCGACCCACTCGAGCAGCTCCGCGTTCGGCAGTGGTTCGAGGCCGACGCCCACTGCTGCGGGAATCGTCGGCATCGGCACCACGAGGGCCTCGCCACCCGCGACCAGCTTGGCCTTCGGATAGAGACGCTGCAGACGCACCTTGATCGATTCCTCGAGACGAGCGGGCGCGATGCGCAGGTTCGACCCCATCACCACGACGTCGGCGAGCCCTGCCCTGGCCGCGCGGCGACGCAGACGGGCGACCGCGATCAGGCCCTCGACCTCGTCCGGCGGAGTGCCGTAGCGGTCGGTGAGCTCGTCGATCACGAGGTCGATCGCGTCGTCCTTCGCCGTCGCGGCGGACGCCGCGGAGAGCTTCTGATAAGCCTCGAGCCGCAGCCGCTCGCTGTCGATGTAGTACTCGGGGATGCGCGCATCCAGCGGGAGCTCGAGTCGCAGCTCCTGCCCGGACTCGACGTCTTCGCCACGGAAGGTCGCGACGGCCTCGCCGATCATCCGCAGGTAGAGGTCGAAGCCGACGCCGGCGATGTGGCCCGCCTGCTCGCCGCCGAGCAGGTTGCCCGCACCGCGGAGCTCGAGGTCTTTGAGTGCGACCTGCATGCCCGACCCGAGATCATTGTTGACCGCGATCGTCTGCAGACGGTCGGCCGCGGTCTCGCTGAGCGGCTTCATCTCGTCGTAGAGGAAGTAGGCGTACGCCCGCTCACGACCACGCCCGACACGGCCTCGCAGCTGGTGCAGCTGGCTGAGCCCGTACTTGTCTGCGCGGTCGATGATGATCGTGTTCGCATTCGAGATGTCGAGACCCGTCTCGATGATCGTGGTCGAGACGAGCACGTCGAACTTGCGCTCCCAGAAGTCGTCGACGACCTGCTCGAGCGCGTGTTCGCCCATCTGGCCGTGAGCCACCGCGATGCGCGCCTCGGGCACGAGCTCCGCGAGCTGCGCCGCGACCCGCTGGATCGACTGCACGCGGTTGTGCACGAAGAACACCTGGCCCTCACGGAGGATCTCACGCCGGATCGCCGCGGTGATCTGCTTGTCGCTGCGGGGTCCGACGAACGAGAGGATCGGATGCCGGTCTTCCGGCGGGGTCGCCAGGGTCGACATCTCGCGGATGCCGGTGACCGCCATCTCGAGCGTGCGCGGGATCGGCGTCGCGCTCATCGCGAGGATGTCGACGTTCGTCTTCATCTTCTTGAGCGTGTCCTTGTGCTCGACCCCGAAGCGCTGCTCCTCGTCGATGATCATCAGACCGAGGTCCTTGAACATGACCTGGTCGGTGAGGATGCGGTGCGTGCCGATGACCATGTCGACCGTGCCGTCGAGCAGGCCGTCGAGCGTCAGCCGCGCCTCCTTGTCGGTCTGGAACCGTGACAGCGGGCGCACCTTCACGGGGAATCCGGCGAAGCGCTCGGTGAAGGTCTCGAGGTGCTGCTTCACGAGCAGCGTCGTCGGCACCAGCATCGCGACCTGCTTGCCGTCCTGGATCGCCTTGAACGCCGCACGCACGGCGACCTCGGTCTTGCCGAAGCCGACGTCACCCGAGAGCAGACGGTCCATCGGGATCGGCCGTTCCATGTCGGCTTTGATCTCATCGATCGTCTGCAGCTGGTCGGGAGTCTCGGCGAACGGGAAGGCCTCTTCGAGCTCACGTTGCCACGGGGTGTCCTGCCCGAACGCGTGCCCCTTCGCGCTCATGCGCGCCGAGTAGAGCTTGACCAGCTCGACGGCGATGTCGCGCACGGCCTTGCGGGCCTTGCCCTTGGCCTGCGACCAGTCGCTGCCTCCCATCTTCGAGAGGGTGGGCCCCTCGCCGCCGACGTACTTCGACAGCAGGTCGAGCTGATCGGTGGGAACGAAGAGCTTGTCACCCGGGTAGCCGCGCTTGGACGGCGCGTATTCGAGCACCAGATAGTCGCGCACGGACTTGGTCGCATTGCGACCGCCCGTGGACACCTCGCGCTGCGTCATCTCGACGAACCGGCCGATGCCGTGCGTATTGTGCACGACGAAGTCGCCCTGTTTGAGCTGCAGCGGATCGACGACGTTCTTGCGGCGGGAAGCGAGCTTCTTGACCACGCGCTGGTCGCCACCGATCGTGCGGCCGTAGAACTCGTTGTCGGTGAGGACCGCGAGCTTCGCGTCGGGGATCTGGAATCCGGCCTCGACGGATCCGGTGACCAGCGTCGCGACGCCGGTGTCTGGCGCATCGACGAGCTCGGACACGATGCGGGCGGCGATGCCGCGATCGGAGAGCACGTCGCGCGCACGGTCGACGAGACCGGCACCCGCCGCGATGACGACGACGCGCCACCCGTCGGCGACCTTCGCGTCGACGAACGAGATCGCGCCGTCGACGTTGCCGTGGAACGACGGGATGACGGAGGCGTCGATCGTCTCGGCGTCCTCTCCGCCCATCGAGAACGGGCTCAGTCGCCACCACACGCCGCCGCGGTCGCGCACGACCTCGCGCAGCTCGGCGATCGTGAGGAAGTCGCCCGCGCCGAGATCGATCGGCGCGGATGCTCCGGAGGTGGCCGCGCTCCAGGCGGCGTCGAGGAACTCGCGGTTGGTCTCGCCCAGGGTGATCGCGCGGGCGCTGGATCGCTCGGGGTCGACGATGGCCGTCGCGCTGCCCTCGGGAAGGTATTCGGCGAGCGACTTGAGCGGACCCGAGACGGCCGGGAGCAGCGACTCCATTCCCTCGACCGGGATTCCCTCCGACATCTTCTCGAGCATGCCGGCGATCGCGGGGAACCCGCCGATCAGCGCTCTGGCACGGTCGCGGACATCAGGAGTGAGCAGTAGCTCACGGCTCGGCGGAAGGTCGACCCCGTCGACGGCGCCGGGAAGGGAGCGTTGATCGGCGACCGAGAACGCGCGGATCTGGTCGACCTCGTCGCCGAAGAACTCGACACGGAACGGATGCTCGGAGATCGCCGGGAAGACGTCGAGGATGCCACCGCGCACCGCGAACTCGCCCCGTCGCGACACCATGTCGACGCGCGAGTAGGCGCGCTCGACGAGCTGTTCGACGACGTGGTCGAGTTCGTGACCGCGGGTTCCTGCACGCAGCTCCAACGGCGCGATCTCACCGAGGTTGCCCGCGATGGGCTGCAGCGCTGCTCGCACCGAGGCGACGACGACGAGCGGGTGATCGCCCGACCACTCGGCGATGCGGCGGAGGGTCTGGAGCCGCTGTCCGACGGTGTCAGGGCTCGGGCTGAGGCGTTCGTGAGGAAGAGTCTCCCAGGCCGGGAAGGTCACGACCTCGGCATCGGGGATGTACGCGCCCAGCGCCGCCGCCAGGCTCTCGGCACGCCGACCGGTCGGAACGACGGTGAGGAGCGCCGCCGGCTGCCCGGCCGCCCGCCGCTTGTCGAGGAGACCCGCGAGCGCAGGCGCATCGAGGCCGTCGACCAGGCCGAGGTCGGCATCGGTCTGGGCCCACGTCAGGGCGTCACGAAAAAGAGATGCCTCTTCCAAGGCGCGCAGAATCCCCGGCACAGTCACCGGACAAGCCTAGCCGCGGCCACGGACACGGGCATCGGGATCACTGTCGACACGCGCTGCGCGAGCCGTAGGATGCCGGGATGGAACCGGTCACTCTCACCACCGAGCGCCTCGTCCTGCACGTGCCCGACGAGTCCGACATCGACGCGATCACCGCGGCCTGTCAGGACCCGGAGATCCCTCGATGGACCACCGTGCCGAGCCCGTACACCCGTGAGCACGGTGAAGGGTACGTCCGTCTGATCGGCGAATGGTGGGCGGACGGCAGCCAGACGATCTGGTGCGCGTACCGTGACGGCGAGCTGGTCGCCTCGATCGGCCTGCACCACATCGTCGAGCACCACACCGGCGGGCATGCCGAGATCGGATACTGGGTCACCGCCGCCGCCCGCGGCAACGGCTATCTCGTCGAGGCCGCGCGGGCCGTCGTCGACTGGGGCTTCGGCGAGCTCGGGCTCGCACGGCTCGGCTGGCGCGCTGTCGCGGGCAACGTCCCGTCGGCGCGCGCGGCGCGGGCGCTCGGATTCCGGTACGAAGGGTTCGCGCGCCAGGCCCTCACCAGCGATCGCGGTCGCGACGACGGCTGGTTCGGTGGACTCCTCGCGTCAGACGACCGCACGCCTGTGGAGTGGCCCATCCTCTAGTCCGGTGTCGGTCGTCGATGGCAGGATGAGCCCATGCCTGAGATGCCGGAAGTCCAGGGCCTGACCACGTTCCTGACGGAGCGCGCCGTGGGGAGCACGATCATCCGTACGGCCGTGGGAGCGATCGCCGCGCTGAAGACCTACGATCCGCCGAACACCGCGCTGCACGGTGCCCAGATCACCGCCGCGTCGCGGCAGGGCAAGTTCATCGTGCTCTCCTGCGGCGCCGACCTGCATCTCGTCTTCCATCTGGCCAAGGCCGGGTGGCTGCGCTGGTACGAGACTCTGCCGACGACTCTGATCAAGCCGGGCAAGTCGCCGATCGCGCTGCGGGTCGCACTCGACGACGAGAGCGGGTTCGACCTCACCGAAGCCGGTACCAAGAAGTCCCTCGCCGTATACGTGGTGTGCGATCCGCAGGAGGTCCCGGGAATCGCCCGGCTCGGCCCCGATCCGCTCGAATCGGCCTTCACACGGGAGGTCTTCAGCAGCCTGCTCGACGGGCGGCGCACGCAGATCAAGGGTCTGCTGCGCGATCAGAGCATCATCGCCGGGATCGGCAACGCCTACTCCGACGAGATCCTGCACGCGGCTCGCATGTCTCCCTACGCGATCGCCGACAAGCTCGGCGACGACGAGGTCGACCGACTGTTCGCGGCGATGCAGACGACGCTGACGGATGCCGTCGCCGAGGCGTCGGGCAAACCCCCGGCCGATCTGAAGGACGCGAAGCGCCGAGGCATGCAGGTGCACGCCCGCCGGGGCGAAGCCTGCCCCGTGTGCGGAGACACCGTGCGCAGCGTCTTCTTCGCCGACCGCTCTCTCGAGTACTGCCCTACCTGTCAGACCGGGGGCAAGCCGCTCGCCGACCGCCGCCTGTCACGGCTGCTGAAGTAGCAATTCGACGCGGAATGAAATGTCCCCAGACGCGTTGAGTACACTCAGAGCATCAACGTGCTCCGGGGTCGGTGAGAATCCGAACCGGCGGTGACAGTCCGCGAGCGTCTCGGTTCTCCGAGGTGCCGATCCGGTGGAATTCCGGGACCGACGGTGGTGCGAGGCCCAGCCTCGCTAGTCCGGAAGGGAGGCAGCACGGTGCGCCGCCGTGCGCGCGTTCTGCCTGTGTCTCCTCACGAGGAGAACCCCCGGAGCCTCAGAGAGGACCACGGATGGCAGTGAACGAGACGGAACGCCGGGCGATGACCCGTGCGCTCGAACTCGCAGCCCTCGGCCCGCGCGGAGTGAACCCGCAGGTCGGAGCGGTCATCCTCGACTCCGACGGGGCTGTCCTCGCCGAAGGGTGGCACCACGGTGCCGGCACCCCTCACGCCGAGGTCGATGCGCTCTCGAAACTCGCGCCGGGCGCGGCACGAGGCGCTACCGCGATCGTCACCCTGGAGCCCTGCAACCACACGGGACGCACAGGACCCTGCGCAGTCGCGCTCATCGAGGCGGGCGTCGCGCGAGTCGTCTACGCCCTCGACGATCCCGGCGCACTGTCGGGCGGCGGCGCCGAGCGCCTGCGCGCCGCGGGAGTGAGCGTCGACGCCGGCGAGCAGGCCGATGTCGCCCACGGGCTCATCGACGGCTGGCTCACCGCCCAGCGGCTGGGTCGGCCGCACGTCACCGTGAAATGGGCTCAGTCGCTCGACGGCCGCGCCGCGGCATCCGACGGCTCCAGCCAGTGGATCACCGGTCCCGAGGCCCGCACCGACGTGCACCGACGCCGAGCGGCGGCCGATGCGATCGCCGTCGGCACCGGAACCGTGCTCGCCGACGATCCCTCCCTGACGGCGCGCGACGGTGAGGCACTCTACGAGACGCAGCCGGTCCCGGTCGTGATCGGCTCGAGGCCCACCCCCGACGCGGCCGCGATCCGTCGGCATCCGCAGACGCCGCTCTTCTACGACACGCACGATCTGCACACCGTGCTCGCGGATCTGCACGCGCGCGGCATCCAGAGCGTGTTCGTCGAAGGCGGCCCCACTCTCGCGAGCGCGTTCATCGCGCAGGGCCTCGTCGATCGGGTGCTCGCCTACATCGCGCCGGTGCTGATCGGCGGCGACCGGCTCGCACTGACCGACATCGGCGTCGCCACGATCGACGCCGCCCACCGTCTGACGGTCGAGGAGTGGCTGCCGCTCGGCGCCGACCTGCTCGCGATCGCCACCCCCGTGCTCGACCTCGAAGAAGGAGTCGCCTGATGTTCACCGGAATCATCGAGGAGATCGGGGAGATCACCGCGATCTCGCCCGCAGGAGACGGGTGGCGACTGACCGTGCGCGCGCCGAAGGCCGCCTCGGACGCGATCCACGGCGAGTCGATCGCCGTCTCGGGAGTCTGCCTGACGGTCGTGGGTTCGACGCCCGACACCTTCGACGCCGATGTGATGAAGCAGACGCTCGACGTCGCAGCCCTCGGCGGAGCATCCGTCGGGACGCGCGTGAACATCGAGAAGGCGATGCCGGTCGGCGCGCGCCTCGGCGGTCACATCGTGCAGGGGCACGTCGACGGCGTCGGCAGTGTCATCGACGTGCGGCCTGGCGAGCAGTGGAGCGTGCTGCGCATCGCACTGCCCGACGATCTCGCCCCGCTCGTGGTCGACAAGGGCTCGATCTCTGTCGACGGCACATCTCTCACCGTGAGCGCCGTGAGCCCCGCGGATGCGGCGAACCACTGGTTCGAGATCTCGCTGATCCCCGAGACCCTCGCCGCCACCACCCTCGGATCCCGAGCGATCGGCGACCGCGTGAACCTCGAGACCGACATCCTCGCCCGCCATGTCGAACGCCTTCTCGCGTTCCGGGCAGCACCGGAAGGAGGCTCGCGATGAGCCTTTCCACCATCCCCGAGGCCCTCGAGGCCCTTCGCGCCGGGCGCCCCGTGCTCGTCGCGGACGACGAGAACCGCGAGAACGAAGGCGACGTCATCCTCTCGGCCGAGCTCGCGACGCCAGAGTGGGTCGCCTGGACTGTTCGCTGGTCGTCCGGCTTCATCTGCGCGCCGATGCCGACCGACCTCGCCGACAATCTGAACCTGCCGCCGATGGTCGCCGCCTCCGAAGATGCGCGCTCGACCGCGTACACGGTGAGCGTCGACGCGGCGGAAGGCGTCACCACCGGCATCAGCGCGCACGACCGCGCACACACGCTGAACGTCCTGGCGAACCCCGCATCGACCGCGACCAGCATCATCCGCCCCGGGCACGTCCTCCCCCTGCGCGCTGTCGACGGCGGCGTGCGCGAGCGCAGCGGCCACACCGAGGCGGCCGTCGACCTGATGAAGCTCGCAGGACTCCGTCCGGTCGGGGCGATCGCCGAGGTCGTCGCCGAAGACGGCAGCATGATGCGCCTGCCGGGTCTCATCGAGCTCGGCGCCCGCGACGGGGTGCCGGTCATCACGATCGAGCAGCTCATCGCCCACCTCAACGAGATCGACCCCACAGGCTGGGCACCGGAACGCGCCAGCCGCCGAGTGAGCCTGCGCGCAGATGCGACAGTGCCCACCACGCACGGCACCTTCCGCTTCCTCGCCTACAAGGACCGGGTCACAGGGACCGACCACATCGCGGTCGTCTCGGGAGAACCGGGCGAGACCGCTCTCGTGCGGGTGCATTCGGAGTGCCTCACGGGTGAGGCGTTCGGCTCCCTCAAATGCGAGTGCGGTCCGCAGCTGGATGCGGCCCTGGACGCGATCGAGCAGGACGGCGGCATCGTCATCTACATGCGCGGGCACGAGGGTCGGGGCATCGGCCTGATCAACAAGCTCCGTGCCTACAGTTTGCAGGAGGAGGGCCTCGACACGGTCGACGCCAACCTCGCGCTCGGGCTCCCTGCGGATGCCCGCGACTACGCGGCCGCCGCCGGCATCCTCGCCGACCTCGGGGTCTCGAAGGTGCGCCTGCTGACGAACAACACCGACAAGGTGAACCAGCTGCGCAGCCTCGGCCTCGACGTCGTCGAGCAGGTTCCGCTGATCGTCGGAGTCGGTCCGAACAACCACCAGTACCTCGAGACCAAACGTGACCGGATGGGTCACATCATCGGTGAGGCGGAGCTCGCAGAGGCTCTCGCCGACGGAAAGAAGGATCACTCATGAGCGGCGCAGGAGCACCCAAGACCGAGAAGATCGACGGACGCGGCCTCAAGGTCGTCATCGTCGCCGGCACCTGGCATGACGTCATCACCGACGGCCTGATCGCCGGCGCGCAGCGCGTGCTCGACGATGCGGATGCCGCCTACCGGCTCGTGCGCGTGCCGGGGTCGTTCGAACTCGCCCTCGCCGCGCAGGCCGCGTTCGCGGGCGGAGCTGACGCTGTGGTCGCCCTCGGCGTGATCATCCGAGGCGGCACCCCGCACTTCGAGTACGTCTCGGCGGCGACGACCGACGGGCTCACCCGCGTCTCGCTCGATGCGGGCAAGCCGGTCGGCTTCGGCGTTCTCACACTCGACGACGAGAAGCAGGGCCTCGACCGCGCAGGACTCGAGGGCTCGAAGGAGGACAAGGGCGCGGAGGCTGCGGATGCCGCGCTGCGCACCGCCCTCCTCGTGCGGGATCTGCGCGGCTGAGGTCAGGGCGCCCTTGCTGGCGCGCACGCCCCGCGTGCTCGTATCGTGAAGGCATGGAGACTCTGCGCCACGTCGTTCTGTTCGTCCATCTCATCGGCTTCGCCGTGCTGTTCGGGGCCTGGGCAGTGCAGGCGTTCGGCGGGAAGCGCGAGTTCACCCGACTGATGAGCATCGGCATGACGATCGCCGCGATCGCCGGCCTCGCACTCGCGGCCCCATGGGGCCTTCCCGAGGGCGTCGAGATGAACTACGCCAAGATCGGCACGAAGCTCGTGGTGCTGCTCGCGATCGGCGCGCTTCTCGGCATCGGCACGGCGAAGCAGCGCAAGTCCGGATCCGTGCCCGTCGCGATGTTCTGGCTGGTCGGCATTCTGACGGCCGTCAACGCCGCCATCGCCGTGATCTGGCGCTGACGCTTTCCGTCGCACGCCGCGTCACTCACGCAGTGGCACGACGACGTCGCCGCCCGCCTCTTCTGTCAGCCGCGCACCCATCTGCACGAAGGACGGCTGCGCGATGAACCCTCCGGCGAAGAGCGCCTGACCCTGTGTGAATCCCTGCGCTCGGCGGATGTCGTCCTCGCCGACGAAGCCGAACACCTCGGCCAGCTCGGCGATGTCGCGCGGCGCATTGACGCGCATCAGGCCGAGGTTGTCGCACTGCGAGAGCACGTTCGGGTGGATCTTGGTCGGCCGCTGGGTCGAGAGGAACAGCCAGAGGCCGAACTTGCGGCCTTCTGCCGCGATCTGCACGAGCTGCTCGGTGAGTGCGCGCTCGACCGCGGTGCGCGGTTCCGGCGAGCAGAGGTTGTGCGCCTCATCGATCACGATGAGGATCGGCCGGCGGCTCTCCCGGCGCGCCCAGAGCTGCTCCAGAACCGCGAGGGCTGCGACCTTCGGCTCGGCCGGGTGGTCGAATCCTCCGAGGTCGAGCACCGTCGCCCGCGGACGCCCGTCGATCACGTCGACGACGGAGTGCGCTCCCCGGGACCACAGATCCCACTCCAAGACCTGGAGGTTCTCCATACGGTTGGCCAGACGTACGCGCGCCGGGTCTCCCGAATCACGGAACTCCCGCAGCATCCTGTCGGTGTCGAACTCCGTCGCGCTCACGGACCAGTGCAGCAGGACGTTGTACTCCTCGGCATCCGCGATCGGGTCGATCTGCAACACGGCCGCCTTCGCGGCCGGCGACAGATCGAGGTAACGCACGTGCAGCCGCTCCCCCTCCTGATGCCCCGATCGGAACACGCGGATATCGGTCTGGGCTATCCGATCCGAGTGTTCGACGGGCGCGCCATCGCGTGTCTCCGCCAACCTGACGAAGTCCGCGTTCGGATCGAGGACCAGCATGGGCAGCTCGGTGTGCAGCAGGAGCTGTTCGAGCACGACTCCCAGCGCATAGGTCTTGCCGCTGCCGCTCTGCCCGCACCAGAAGGTGTGACGGTTGAATCTGCGCGCATCCAGCTTCGCGATCACGGTGGGGTCGGCGGTGAGGGTGCCGATGCTCAGGTCGGTCATGCCGCCACCGTAGCGTCGCGTGGGGCCGAATCCGAACTGGCCTCACCCTCACAGTGTGACCCGTGAATCGCGCAGGGTGCGGCTCATCCTGTTCGGATGATCCCCCGCTGGATCATCCGTGCACGCCCTGAGATACTTGCGCCGAATTCTCGTCCGACCGTCATCTGAGAACGGAGAACCGCATGGGCAGGGGCCGCCGCGCGGAGGACACGGGACCGTTCGGTGCGAGACGCGAGGCGGGCCGCGCGGCACGTGCGCGGCTGCCGCGGGCGCAGCTCGGTGTCTGGTCGCCGTCTTCAGAGCGCCCCGATCCGATCGCGCTGCTGGAGGAGCAGTCGGAGTCACGGGTTCGAGAGCTCACACCCGTTCGCCATGCCCGAATGGCGGCATCGCCGCTCTCGTTCTACCGCGGTGCGGCTCTGCTCATGGCATCGGATCTCGCGGCCCACGCACACACCGGGATCATCACGCAGCTCTGCGGAGACGCCCACCTCTCGAACTTCGGTCTCTACAGCACTCCGGAGAGATCGCTTGCGTTCGACATCAACGACTTCGACGAGACACTGCCCGGTCCCTTCGAATGGGATGTCAAGCGGTTGGCGGCGAGCTTCGCCGTGGCCTGTCGACAGCGAGGATTCACCGTCCAGGCCGAGCACGAGTGCGTGGCCGCTGCCGCCCGCGGATACCGGACCGCGATCAGAGCGGCCGCGAAGTCCACGGTGCTCGACGCCTGGTACGACCGACTCGATGCAGAGCGCGCGCAGCGGTGGATCCGTCAGGAGCACCGCGACGAACGCGCCGGCGATGACGAGGTGCAGCGCCTCGACGCGGTGATCGAGAAGGCACGCACCCGGGTGCACAGGAAGGCGTTCCGCAAGCTCGTCCGCGTGATCGACGGCGAGCTGCGCATCGCGGCCGTACCTCCGCTGATCGTGCCCGTGGAGGATCTCCTCCGTGACGCCGGCGCCGTCGATGACGACGTCGTGACCATGAGGCGGATCCTCGACGAGTATCGGGCGACCCTGGTCGGCGATCGGCATCCGATCGCGGAATACCGCTATCGACACATGGCGCGCAAGGTCGTCGGGGTCGGAAGCGTGGGGACTCGCGCCTGGGTGCTTCTGCTCAGCGGGCGCGATGATCGCGATCCGCTTCTTCTGCAGGCGAAAGAGGCGCAGGAATCGGTACTCGAACGTTTTCTGGGACCGAGCGAGTTCGCAACCCACGGGGAACGCGTCGTCAGAGGGCAGCGTCTGATGCAGGCGTCGAGCGACATCTTCCTCGGCTGGCAGTCGGTCATCGGTCTCGACGGACAGGAGCGAAACTTCTACCTCCGCCAGCTTCAGGACGGCAAGGGCGGAAGCGACCCGGACACGATGACAGCGCGCGGCGCTGCCCTGTACGCCCGCATCTGCGGGGAGACCCTCGCCCGGGCCCACTCCCGCTCCGGCGATCGCGTCGAGATCGCCGGCTACATCGGGCGCGGGACCGCGTTCGACGAGGCGATCTCCGACTTCGCCGCGGCCTACGCCGACCAGAACGAGCGGGACCATCGCGCGCTCGTCGCCGCGCTCGCGTCGGGTCGATTGCCGGCGGCGCACGGGCGGGGCGAGGTCTGAGCATGGAACCGGAGAGCGCCGTGACCGCGGCGCACCCGAGCCTTCGATCCCCCGGCACGGGCGGTGCCTCCGGATGGCGCAGCGGATACTGGCTCGTACTCGCCCTGCTCGTTGCGACCTACGCGCTGTGTGCGATCCAGGACACGAGCAACCCGAGTCCGCCGGCGTTCCTCGTGCAGCTCGTCACGGTCGCCGTCGTGCTCCGGGTCACCCATGCGCACCGGCGCGTGCAGCGCGTCGCGTGGGTGATCCTCGCTGCGGCGGGCGTCGCCGCCATCATCACGACCGCGCTCGGCACCGAGGGTCAGCTCCTCGATGTCGCCCTGTCGACGGCGTCGATGGTCGCCTTCCTCATCGCCCCGGTGGCCATCATCCGGCATCAGGTCACACGGCGGGGCTTGGACATCGAGGCGCTGCTCGCCGCGACGGCGGCCTACGTCCTCGTCGGAATGTTCTTCACGCTCGCCTACAACCTGGTCGCGTTGCTCGCCGTCGCACCGACCTTCGGAGACGACACCGTCGATTCTCTGTCCAGTCAGCTCTTCTTCTCGTTCACCACACTGACCACCACCGGGTACGGCAACATCGTGCCAGGCTCCGCCGGCGTCCAGGCGATCGCTGTCGCAGAGGCGATCACCGGACAGCTGTTCCTGATCACCGCGGTGGCCAGGATCATGCGCGGGTCCCGACGCCCCGCATACGAGCCTGCAGCAGCGCCAGCACCCGAGGAGCAGCCATGAAGAAGTGGAATGTCGTGATCGTGCTCGGGGCCGCGCAGTTCGTGATGGTGCTCGACGGCACCGTCATGAACGTGTCGATCTCGACGGTCGTGAGCGACCTGGGCACCTCGGTGGCGGCGATGCAGGCGGCGATCACGTTCTACACGCTCACGATGGCGGCGTTCATGCTGTTCGGAGCCAAACTGGGCGATGTGTGGGGACGACGCCGCGCCTTCGTGATCGGCTCCTGCGTGTATGCAGTGGGCTCCCTGATCACGGCGGTGAGTCCGTCGGTGGGTTTTCTGTTCCTCGGCTGGTCGATCATCGAGGGGCTCGGCGCAGTCCTGGTGATCCCGGCGATCGCCGCGCTCGTCGCCGACAACTACCGTGGGCGGGAGCGCGTCACCGCCTTCGCCGTGATCGGCGCCGTCTCGGGAGCCGCCGTTGCCGCCGGCCCGCTGATCGGCGGCGCGGTCACCACCTACTCCAGCTGGAGGTTCGTGTTCGCCGCCGAGGTGGTGATCATGCTCGGCGTCGTGCTCTGCGCGCGGATCATCACGGATTCCACGCCGCGGCAGGCGATCCGCATCGACATCGGCAGTGTCCTCCTGTCGTCGGCGGGTCTGGTGCTGATCGTCTTCGGAATGCTGCAGAGCAAGACCTGGGGATGGGTGATCCCGCTGCACACCCCCGAGATCGGAGGCCTTCCCCTCGCTCCCCTCGGAGTCTCCCTGACGACATGGTGCATCGGTCTCGGAGCCGCCTTGATCGCGCTGTTCATCCGGTGGCAGCGTCGACTGCTGCGCGACGGCCGATCGCCTCTGATGCAGCCGGATCTCTTCTCGATCACCACTCTGCGCAGCGGTCTCTCCGTGCTCGGCGCCCAGTACACCGTGACCGCCGGGTTGTTCTTCATGGTGCCGGTGTACCTGCAGATGACACTCGGGCTGGACGCGCTCGAGACCGGCGTCAAGATCTTCCCGCTCTCCGTGGCCCTGGTGCTGTTCTCGATCGTGGGCACGGCCCTGTCGCGGCGCTGGTCGCCTCGCCGCATCGTCCGCGTAGGGCAGTGGGTGCTGGTCGCCAGCGCTGTGCTGCTGCTCGGTTCCGTGACCGAGGACCTGCGTGGCGTGCTTTTCGGTGTCGGCATGTTCTTCACGGGAAGCGCGCTGGGACTTCTGGCCTCCCAGCTCGGCAACGTCAACATGTCGAGCGTGAGCGAGAAGGACACGAGCGAGGCCGGCGGACTGCAGGGCGTGTTCCAGAACCTCGGATCCTCGCTCGGCACTGCCCTGATCGGCTCGCTCCTGATCGGGGCGCTCTCCACATCGTTCGCGTCCGGCGTCGCCGCGAGCTCTCTTCCTGCGGAGGTGCGCGCGACTGTGAGCGCGGCGACGGACCGCGGCGTCACGGTGGTCCCGGCGGCCGACGTGGTCGGTCTCGGCGAGGCCGCCGGTCTCGCCGATGACGAGGCGACCGAACTGGCCGGGATCTATCGCGCCTCGCAGCTCTCGTCGCTGCGAGTGGCGTTCGTGGGACTGATAGCGATCAGCCTGCTGTCGATACTGTTCTCGCGCGGCATCCCTGCAGAGGCGATGATCCGCCGACGAACAGGCGCCGACGAGAACGCCCCGGAGAAGACGTGATCCTCGCGCGTCGACGGCCAGCCGCTCTGATTCAGCGGCGCGGCGATGCCGTGCTCTCGCGCACCACGAGCTCGGTGCCCACGAGGGGCGTCTGAGTGCGCTCTCCCCCGTCGAGCTCGGCGAGCAGCGCATCGACGGCCAAGGCGCCCACGCGTTCCGGATGCTGCTGCACCGTGGTGAGCGGGGGCCAGAGCTGCGCGGCATCGGGCAGACCGTCGAAGCCGACGACGCTGACATCTCCAGGGATGTCGCGCCCGGCCTCACGGAACGCCCGGACGACACCGATCGCCATCTGGTCGTTCGCCGCGAACACCGCCGTGACGCCGTCATCGTCGCGCAGTCGGAGCCCCGCGCGATAGCCGGACTCCGCTGACCAGTCGCCCTGCAGCGGATCGGGAGCGGCGACCCCGCGGGACTCGAGCGTCTGCCGCCACGACTCGCGTCGACGCTCGGCCGAGTACGACTTCGCCGGGCCCGCGATGTGCCACACGGTACTGTGCCCGAGGTCGAGTAGATGCTCGGTCGCGAGTCGGGCCCCCTGCGCCTGATCCGTGTCGACGAACGGATGCGCGTCTCCGCGGTTCGAGTCGACCAGCACGACGGGCAGCCCGTCAGGGATCTCGACCTCGGCCTCATCGAGCTGGTGAGCCTCGATGACGATGATGATGCCGTCGACCGCGTGCTCTTCGAGACGGCGGAAGGCCCCCGCCACGGTGTCGCGCGCACTCGACTCGACCGGGATCAGCGTCAGCGCGTATCCCATCTGCGAGGCGCGGACGGCGATCGCGTCGAGCGTGCGCTGATTACCGTAAGAGCTGAACGAGAACATGATGACCCCGATAGCGCGGAATCGGCCCGATCGCAGTGCCCGAGCAGCGCTGTTGGGTCGGTAGCCGAGCCGCTGCATGGCGTCTTCGACCCGGACTCTGGTCGCGGCCCCGACGTAGCCTCGGGCGTTCACGACGCGGGAGACGGTCTGCCCGGAGACGCCGGCCTCACGCGCGACGTCTTCCATCGACGGGTCTCGCCGCCGCTGCGGCGGCTCTGCCGACTGCTCCGGGGTCACGATCAACCATCCATTCATATGTTGACGTTGACACACTAGCAGCGGATCGCATATGTTGACGTTGACACACGGCGCGATGAGCGCTCGATCTCTAAGAAGGTTCTCGTCAATGACGACTCAAGATTCCGCAATCCCTGCGGGCAACGGCATCCGCCGGCGCGAGAAGCGCGACTGGAAGGGCTGGGCCTTCGTGGGCCCGTTCATGGTCGTGTTCGCGCTGGTGTTCCTGACACCTCTCGCCTACGCGCTGTATCTCAGCTTCTTCCAGGAGAAGCTGATCGGCGGCACCGCGTTCGTGGGGTTCGACAACTATGTGCGCGCGCTCACCGACCCCCAGTTCTGGGAGGCGTTCGGCCGCGTCGTGCTGTTCCTCGTCGTGCAGGTGCCGATCATGCTCGTCCTGGCGCTGGCCGCTGCTCTCGCCCTCGACAGCGCACGCCTGCGCGGAGCCTCGTACTTCCGCATCCTGATCTTCCTGCCGTACGCGGTGCCGGCGGTCGTCGCCGTGCTCATGTGGGGATACATCTACGGCGACCAGTTCGGTCTGACGTCGAACTTCAACGACTTCCTCGGCAGCGACCTCATCACCCCGTTCGCTCGCGAATGGATCCTGGTCTCGATCGGAAACATCGTGACGTGGCAGTTCGTCGGCTACAACATGCTGATCTTCTACTCCTCGCTGAAGACGATCCCGACCGACATGTACGAGGCGGCATCCCTCGACGGCGCCGGCGCGTGGCGGACGATCTTCTCGATCAAGATCCCCAACGTCCGCGGTGCCCTTGTCATCGCCACGATCTTCTCGATCATCGGCAGCTTCCAGCTCTTCAACGAGCCCAACATCCTGCGCCCCCTGGCCCCGAATGTGATCACGACGTACTTCACACCCAACATGTACGCGTACAACCTCTCGTTCGCCGGACAGCAGTTCAACTACGCCGCGACGATCGCCATCATCATGGGCGTCATCACCGCGGTGATCGCCTACGTCGTGCAGCTGCGCGGCTCGAAGTCTGAGGTGCGCTGACATGGCACTCCCCCTCGCTCGCCCCTCGAAGAAGCGCCACGACCTGATGAACCCGCGCAAGTCCAAGACGCTGCTCATCGTGATGGTCGCGTACGCGCTGTACACGCTCGTGCCTCTCGTCTGGCTGCTGTTCAGCTCGACGAAGACGCAGTCGGGGCTCTTCAGCTCGTTCGGTCTGTGGTTCTCCGACGACTTCGCGTTCTTCGACAACCTCGTGGCCACGTTCTCGTACCAGGACGGCATCTTCCTGCGCTGGCTCGGCAACACCCTCCTCTACGTCGTGGTGGGCGCGGGCGGCGCGACGCTGCTCGCCACCATGGCGGGCTACGGCCTGGCGAAGTACCGCTTCCCCGGCCGCCGCGCGGTGTTCGCCGTCGTCCTCGGTGCCGTCGCCGTCCCCGGCACCGCCCTCGCCGTACCGACCTTCCTGCTGTTCAGCGAGCTCGGTCTCACGAACACGCCGTGGGCCGTGATCATCCCCTCGCTGATCAGCCCGTTCGGCCTGTATCTGATCTGGGTGTTCGCCTCCGAGTCGGTGCCGACCGAGCTGCTGGAGGCCGCCCGCATCGACGGCGCCGGTGAGTTCCGCACCTTCTTCACGATCTCGATGAGGCTGCTCGCTCCCGGCATCGTGACCGTCGCGCTCTTCACGGTCGTCGCGACCTGGAACAACTACTTCCTGCCGCTGATCATGCTCTCCGACCCGGCCTGGTACCCGCTCACCGTCGGCCTGAACCAGTGGAGCGCGCAGGCGATCGGCGCCGGATCTCAGCCGATCTACAACCTCGTGATCATGGGCTCCCTCCTCACCATCATCCCGATCGTCATCGCCTTCCTGCTGCTGCAGAGGTTCTGGCAGTCAGGTCTCACCGCCGGAAGCGTCAAGCAGTAGCCTCCGGCACCCTCCGCACCGCCCCCTGTCGGTCCGACGCTGGACCGCACCCCCGAAAGGACACAGCAATGAAGCACCTTCCCTCACCCGCCGCACGGCGCACCCTCACGGTGCTCGCGGCCGGAACCGTGGCAGCGCTGGCGCTGGCCGGCTGCAGCACCGGCGACTCCGGCTCCGGCGGCAGCGCTGCCGGCGACGGCTCGTTCGACTCCGTCGAGGCCGCTCTCGAGAAGGGCGGCGAGATCACGTACTGGTCGTGGACCCCCTCCGCCGAGGCTCAGGTCGAGGCGTTCGAGAAGGAGTACCCGAACGTCAAGGTGAACGTGGTCAACGCGGGCACCAACAACGAGGAGTACACCAAGCTGCAGAACGCCATCAAGGCGGGCTCCGGCGCCCCCGACGTCGTGCAGATGGAGTACTACGCCTTCCCGCAGTTCGCGCTGACGGATGCCTTCGTCGACCTCTCGCAGTACGGCTTCGCCGACTTCGAGGACGACTACACCGCCTCGACCTGGAACTCCGTCACCGACGGCGACGCGATCTACGGCCTCCCGCAGGACTCCGGCCCCATGGCGCTCTTCTACAACAAGGCCGTGTTCGACGCCGCCGGCGTCACCGTACCCACCACGTGGGACGAGTACTACGAGGCGGCGAAGGCGATCCACGCCGCGAACCCCGACGCCTACATCACGAACGACACCGGCGACGCCGGCTTCGCGACCTCGATGATCTGGCAGGCCGGCGGCAAGCCGTTCGAGACGTCGGGCACCGACGTCACGATCGACCTGCAGGACGACGGATCGAAGAAGTGGACCGAGAACTGGAACCGCCTCGTCGAGGAGGACCTGCTCGCGCCCTACGGCAGCTGGAGCGACGAGTGGTTCCGCGCTCTCGGCGACGGCAGCCTCGCGACCCTCGTGATCGGCGCCTGGATGCCGGGCAACCTGATCACGGGCGCCCCCGACGGTGCCGGTGACTGGCGCGTCGCTCCGATGCCGACCTACGACGGCACCCCGGCGACCGCGGAGAACGGCGGCGGCGGCCAGGCCGTGACCACGCAGAGCAAGAACCCGGCACTCGCCGCCGGATTCCTGTGGTGGCTGAACAACTCGGAGGAGAGCATCTCGACGTTCCTCGAGTCCGGCGGATTCCCGTCGACGACCGCCGAGCTGTCGAGCGAGGAGTTCCTCGCCGACGCGCCCGAGTACTTCGGCGGCCAGAAGATCAACGAGGTCCTCGCCGCAGCGGCCGACGACGTGGTCGAGGGCTGGAGCTACCTGCCCTACCAGGTCTACGGCAACAGCATCTTCGGTGACACCGTGGGTCAGTCGTACCAGAACGGCACCGACCTGAACGAGGGCCTCACGACCTGGCAGGACGCCCTGGTCGAGTACGGCAACTCGCAGGGCTTCGCCGTCAACAAGTAATCGCACGTCCGGGCCGGACGGGGATTCCTCCCCGTCCGGCCCTCCCCATCGAAAGCACCTCATCGTGATCTCCTTCTCCATCGGCGAGACAGACTTCCTCCGCGCAGGGCGCCCGCACCAGGTGATCGCCGGAGCCCTCCACTACTTCCGCATCCACCCGGATCAGTGGCAGGACCGCATCCGCAAGGCCCGCCTGATGGGGCTCAACACGATCGAGACCTACGTGGCCTGGAACGCGCACGAGCCGCGGCGCGGCGAGTGGGACGCCACAGGCTGGAACGACCTCGGCCGATTCCTCGACCTCATCCAGGCCGAGGGGATGGATGCGATCGTCCGCCCCGGCCCGTACATCTGCGCCGAATGGCACAACGGCGGTCTTCCGAACTGGCTCACCGCGGGCGAGCGCGAGCTGCGCTCCTCCGAGCCCACCTACCTCGCCGATGTGAGCGAGTACCTGCGCCGCGTCTACGAGATCGTCGCCCCGCGGCAGATCGACCGCGGCGGCTCGGTCGTGCTCGTGCAGATCGAGAACGAATACGGCGCCTACGGCTCCGACAAGGCCTACCTCGAGGCCCTCGTCGCCCTGACCCGAGAGTCGGGGATCACCGTCCCGCTCACCACCGTCGACCAGCCGACCGACCAGATGCTCGCAGATGGCAGCCTGCCCGAGCTGCACAAGACCGGATCCTTCGGCTCGCGCAGCGCCGAGCGCCTCGCCACGCTGCGCACCCACCAGCCGACCGGCCCCCTGATGTGCTCGGAGTTCTGGGACGGCTGGTTCGACTGGTGGGGTGGCGTGCACCACACGACCGACGTCGCCGCAGCGGCCGCCGACCTCGACGAGCTGCTCGCGGCCGGAGCATCGGTCAACATCTACATGTTCCACGGCGGCACCAACTTCGGTCTCACGAACGGCGCGAACCACAAGGGCCGCTATCTGCCCATCGTCACCTCGTACGACTACGACGCCCCTCTCGACGAGGCCGGAAACCCGACGGCGAAGTTCTTCGCATTCCGTGATGTCATCGCGAAGTATGCGCCAGTGCCCGATGAGCTGCCGGTCGCGGCCGAGCCCGCGCCCGTCTTCTCGGTACCTCTGAGTCCGGCAGGCGCATGGACGGATGCCGCGGCGAACGCGTCCGTCGCCGCGACCCCGGCGACGTTCGATCAGCTGCAGCACCTGAGCGCTCTCGTTCGCTACGACGTTCCTCTGCCCGAGGGCCGGGGCGGTCAGCTGGTGCTCGACGAGGTGCGAGACCTCGCCTGGGTCAGTGTCGACGGCCAGCCCGTCGGAACGCTCTCCCGTACCCGGCACGACCGCGCGCTGCGGATTCCGGCCGGCCGGACGCTCAGCATCCTCGTCGAAGAGCAGGGCCGTGTGAACTACGATCACCGGCTCGGCGAAGAGAAGGGGCTCATCGGCACGCCTGAGCTCGACGGCCTGCCGCTGACCGGGTGGCACTCGACACCGCTCGACGTCGCCGCCCTGGCCGCGGAGATCGGTTCCCGCGCCGCGGAGTCGTCGGTCGCTGCGACGACAGATCCGTCGGCGTGGGTCGCGGAGTTCGACCTCGACTCCCCCGCAGATCTCTTCCTCGACACCGCGTCATGGAGCAAGGGCTACGCGTTCGTCAACGGGTTCTTCCTCGGGCGTTACTGGCGGAACGGCCCGCAGCGCACCCTCTTCGTCCCCGCACCCGCGACCGTCGCCGGGGCGAACAGGCTCGTGGTGCTCGAGCTCGAGCACCTGATCGATCCGACCGCCGACTTCGTCTCGGCACTCGCTCTCGGCGACACAGAGGAATAGAGCTCGGAGACGGGCATCCGCCCGGTACCGTGTGTCTGTGCCGCGTCGAAGGTTCTCCACCCCCACGCCCGCTGCGCGCGCCCGCTACGCGAAGCGACGTCAGGGCCGCGTGGCGAGGGCCGACAACGACCTCACCGCCGAGCAGTGGGTCTCACTGCGGGAGGCCTGGGGAGGATGCGCGTACTGCGGAGAGGGCGACATCGCCCTGCAACGCGATTGTGTGATGCCGATCTCGCGCGGCGGGCGGTACACCGTCGAGAACGTGGTTCCGGCGTGCGGGTCGTGCAACGCGAGCAAGCGCAACGACGAGGTCACGTCATGGCTCCGTCGTAAGCGACTCGACGAACGCGCCTTCCTCACCCGTTACGCCGAGATACTCGTCGCGCTGCACCAGACCGAGTGAACGGCCTCACTACCCGCCCGTCCGAGACTTCCAGACGGTTGCGGTGAGGCGAGCGGCGTCGGCACGAGTGATGCTCTGCCAGTTGCGGCCGCCGCGCGCGAATGTCTCGTGCACGCCGGGCGGCACCGCAGAGGCCTCGACCGGGAGATCGAGCCAGTCGCACGCGCGCACGTGCACGAGGTCGACATCTCGGGCCTCGGCTGAGGCGTCGTAACGCCACGGTCCTGTGATCCGTCCCAGCCACAGGAACCCGTCGGCGTCGCGCGTCCAGACGAAGGAACCTTCGGAGGCGGAGACGAACCTCTCCAAACGGCGTGCCATCCGCTCGCCGAAGACGGCATCGACTGCGGCGAGCGCATCGGCCGGCGAGTCCGGGATGCGATCGAGTCGTCCTCCCACTCCGCAGACCCCGGTCTGCAGTGCACGCTCGACCGCGAGCCCCCCGCGCACCCGGTCATCGCGCGATCGCATCGGGGCGCGGTACACCGCGGGAACCTCGACGTCTTCGCCCGCGCGAGATGCAGCGGTCATTCGATCGGCACCAGAGTTGCGTCGATCCGACCGCCGTCGATCACGACCGTCATCATCGTGCACACCGGCTGACGACGGCGGTCGGTGGGCGAACCGGGATTGAGCAGCCGCATCCCGGACGGGGCGACGGTGTCCCACGGGATGTGGGAGTGCCCGAACACGAGCAGGTCGACGCCCGGGAAGGCCTCGTCCATGCGTTCCTCGCGCCGCAGCTTCGGACCGGTCTCATGCACCACGGCGACCTCGACGCGCTCGACCGTCAGACGCGCGATCTCGGGCAGTCTGTCTCGCAGCGCCGGCCCGTCGTTGTTCCCGTAGACGCCCACGAGCACCCGCGACCGGGACTCGAGCAGATCCAGCGTCGCGACATCGATCCAATCGCCCGCATGCACGACGATCTCGGCGTCGTCGACCGCTCGCAGCGCGGCATCCGGCAGCCGCTTGGCACGAGCCGGCACGTGCGTGTCTGCGAGCAGCAGAAGTCTCGTCGTCATGATCCCTCCGATCTCGCAGCGGTCCCGCATCCGCTCCGACTCTACGCACGACGTGCCCCGGACCGCCGTCACACGTACACAGCAAACGCTCAGGAAGGCGTAAGATCTCTCGGTGCCTTGGTATACCGGGCACTCGGAACGAAGGAGCAGTATGAGTACGACCACAGCGCCCGCGAATCCGCGCTCGCGCGTCATCACGGCGAGCCTCGTCGGCACCACGATCGAGTTCTACGACTTCTACGCGTACGCGACCGCGGCGGTTCTCGTCTTCCCGGTGCTGTTCTTCCCGACCGGCAACGACACGACGTCGCTGCTCTCGTCGTTCGCCGTCTTCGGCGCCGCGATGGTCGCCCGCCCGATCGGTGCGGTCGTCTTCGGCCACTTCGGCGACAAGTTCGGACGCAAGGCCACGCTCGTCGCCTCGTTGCTCACGATGGGCATCGCGACCTTCATCATCGGCCTGCTCCCCACGTTCCAGCAGATCGGCTGGTGGGCAGCGCTCCTGCTGCTGATCATGCGTCTGGCGCAGGGCTTCGCGCTCGGTGGTGAGTGGTCGGGCGCGGCACTCGTCGCCACCGAGAACGCCCCGGCCGGCAAGCGCGCCTGGTACGGCACGTTCCCGCAGCTCGGCGCACCGCTGGGCTTCATCATCGCCAACTTCCTGTTCCTCGGAATCAACTGGCTGCTGCCGCACGCCGAGAACCCGGCCCTCAAGTCCGAGGCGTTCCTGTCGTGGGGCTGGCGCATCCCGTTCCTGTTCTCGGCGGTGATGGTCATCATCGGCCTGTGGGTCAGGCTCAAGCTCGTCGAGTCCGACACGTTCAAGAAGGCCGAGAAGAAGGGCGCGATCCGCAAGCTGCCGCTGGCGACCGTCTTCCGTCATCACTGGAAGCAGCTGATCCTCGGCACGTTCATCATGCTGGCGACGTACGTCCTCTTCTACCTCATGACGAACTTCACCCTCGCGTACGGTACGAAGCCGGCCACACTCGAGGCCGCATCCGCTGCCGCACAGGCGGCCGCCGAGGCGACGGGCAAGGACTTCGACGCATCAGCCTTCGCGGCGCAGTTCTATCCGGGGCTGGGCTTCGGCTACACGGACTTCGTGCTCATGCAGATCGTGGGCGTCGTGTTCTTCGGCATCTTCACGCTGCTCTCCGGACCGATCGCGGATGCGATCGGTCGTCGCAAGCTGCTGCTGTGGGTCACCGGGCTCATCATCGTGTTCGGCTTCACGTTCAACGCCTTCCTGCTCCCGGCGATGGACCCGAAGTTCACCGGTGCGCTGGCACAGGCGTTCCTCGTGTTCGGCTTCATGCTCATGGGCGCGACGTTCGGCCCGATGGGCGCGCTGCTGCCGGAGCTCTTCCCCACCAACGTCCGCTACACGGGCTCCGCGATCTCCTACAACGTGTCGTCGATCCTCGGCGCGGCCGTGGCACCGCTCATCGCCCTGTGGCTCTGGGAGCTCGGTGACGGCGCTCCCTGGCTCGTCGGCCTCTACCTCTCGGCGATGGGCGTGCTGACCTTCATCGCGCTCCTGCTCTCGAAGGAGACCAAGGACAACGACTACGACGCCGATCTCGGCGTCGCGGCTGCCGTCGAACTCTGACGTCGACGTTCGAATCGCCTGAATGGCTGCATCTCGCGTCGAGATGCAGCCATTCGCGCTATTCGAACTGCTTCGCGCCGAGGCTCAGTACGAGGCCGTGACCGAGCGCGCGGCGCCGTCGAGGGCCATGGTCCCGCCGTACGGCAGGATCCACTGCGGACGAGTATGGCCGAACGGCACACCGACGCAGACCACGGCATCCGGGTTGTAGCGGGCGACCGCCTCGATCACGACATCTCGCTGCGCCGCACGAAGGCCATCGGCCTCGTGGCGTGACGGCAGGAACTCGAAGTCGCTCACGGGCGGACGCGCGACGACGACACCCGCGACGGCAGCGAGGATCCCGCGTTCGCCCAGTCCCCGCATCCACCGGCCGACCCAGCTCGCGGGCGGGCGCTCCTCGCTCGTCTCCAACATCAGGATGCCGCCGCGCAGGTCGTAGGCGGTCGGCAGCCGGTCGGCGAGTGCGAGCCCGTCGATGGATTCGAGGCATCCGCCCCACGTGCGTCCCTCGACCCGCGCAGCCGGGCCCGACCATACCCAGTCCCCGGTCGGGACACGGTCGCCGTACTCCGAGAGTGCGAGGGGATCCGCCCAGCGCCGCCCGTTGTCCTCCGACTCGCCGGGTTCCGTGATCTCGACCGTGCCGCCGTCGAGCAGCGCCGCGCGCAGTGACCGCAGATGCACGTCGTCGACTGCGGGACCGGGGCCGAGATGCACCGCGGTGGACCCGCCGTGGTAGCTGCGGATGCCGAGACCCCAGAGCCAGTTCAGGATGTTCGTGTTGTCGCTGTACCCGAGGAAGGGCTTGGGGTCGGCCTGCGCGAGCGCGGCGTCGAGGTGCGGCACCACCAGGATCTGATCATCGCCGCCGATCGTCGCGAGGATCGCCCGGATGCCCGGGTCGGCGAATGCGGCGTTCACATCGGCCGCGCGGGCCTCGGGGCTCGCGTCGAGCTGACGCGTCGTCGCGTACTCGACGGGCACGAGCCCTGTGAGGTCCTGAAGCCGGCGCATCGCCTGCTCGTGGAGCTCCGGCGCGACCGCAGGAGCGGCGAACGCGGGTGAGAGGATGGCGATCCTGTCGCCGGGGACGGGTTTCGGTGCAGCCAGCATCCGCCCAGTCTCGCACCGCGAAGCCTACGGCGCTCGTCAACATCAATTGACAAACCGCTGCGAGTCAACAAGGATTGACGTCGGAGGCCCACCATGACGATCGAGACAGCACTGGCACAGGATGACGGCGGCGAGCCGCTCTCCGAGCTCCACCGCCTCGCGGCGCTGCGCACCGAGCTCGCCCGCTCAGAGGAGACCCAGGTGCGCCGCGCGCGAAACCTCGGGTATTCGTGGCAGGCGATCGCGAGCGCCCTCGGCGTGACCAAGCAGGCGGTGCACCGCCGGTTCGGCAAGCGCTGAGGCGCATACAGCCCATCCACAGAATTCGGCCCTGCACGAAGTACGGTCGAACTACCCCCTTTCAGAACGAGGTTCCGCATGTCCAGCACGGCGACATCACGCCGACGCGGACGCGGCGCGCAGCACGACGGTCCGCGCGCCACCTTCCGCCAGCTCCTCCCCTTCCTCTTCGAGCACAAGCGCACGCTCATCGTCGTCGCTGTGCTCAGCGTGTTCGGAGCGGCCACGTCGCTCGCGCAGCCGCTGCTGGTCGGCCAGCTCATCGAGACCGTGCAGTCCGATCAGGGTCTCGGCATCCTCGTCTGGATCCTCGTCGGTCTCGTGATCGTGTCGTCGATCATCTCCGGCTACCAGCACTATCTGCTGCAGCGCACCGGCACAGCGGTCGTGTACTCCAGCAGACGCAAGCTGATCTCCCGCATCCTGCACCTGCCGATCAGCGAGTTCGACGCCCGACGCACCGGCGACCTGGTCTCGCGTGTCGGCACCGACACCACGCTGCTCTATGCCGTGCTCACCCAGGGATTGGCGGATGCCGTCGGCAGCGCGATCCTCTTCCTCGGCGCCCTGATCGCGATGCTCGTGATCGACCCCGTGTTGCTGTTGCTCATCGTCGTCGTGATCGGCGCCTCGGTCGTCGTGGTCACCGCGCTCAGCGGTCGCATCCGCACCGCTTCCACCGCGCAGCAGGAGAAGGTCGGCGAGCTCGCCTCCGGCGTCGAGCGCGCCGTGGGCTCGATCCGCACCGTGCGCGCCTCAGGGGCGACCGAACGCGAGACCGAGACGGTGTCCGTCCTCGCCTCCGAGGCCTACGGCATCGGCGTGCGCATCGCGAAGATCTCATCGCTCGTGGTTCCGATCGCCGGCGTCGCGCTGCAGGTCTCGCTCCTCGTCGTTCTCGGCGTGGGCGGCCTCAGGGTCGCGGCGGGCACCATCACCATCGCGTCGCTGATCACGTTCATCCTGTTCCTGTTCATGCTCGTGATGCCGCTCGCGACCACGTTCGGAGCGATCACCTCGGTGAACCAGGCGCTCGGAGCACTCGGCCGTATCCAGGAGGTGCTGAACCTGCCGGTCGAGACCGAGCACGATGCCGAGATCGCCGCCTCCTTCCCTCGCGACGAGGCGGACCCTCACGCCCCTGCGATCGAGTTCCGCGACGTGCGCTTCCGCTACCCCGAGAACGTGGTCGCCGCACGGCTGGCGGCTGCGAAGGAGGCGCAGACGCTTCTCGCCGACGCCCACCTCGAGCCGACCGACGGCCCGGCCGCCCCGGCGGAGCGCGAGGTCCTGCGCGGAGTCTCGTTCGCCGTGCCCCGCGGCACGCGCGTCGCACTCGTCGGCCCCAGTGGGGCAGGCAAGAGCACGATCCTGTCTCTCGTCGAGCGCTTCTACGATCCGACGGGCGGATCGATCCGTCTCTACGGCCACGACTCGCGCACCTATCCGCGCGACGAACTGCGCGCGCAGTTCGGCTATGTCGAGCAGGACGCCCCCACGCTCGCCGGAACCCTCGGCGACAACCTACGTCTCGCCTCGCCGAACGCCTCGGACGAGGCCTGCGAGCAGGTGCTGCGCGCAGTGAACCTGGGCGACGTGCTCGAGCGCGACACTCTGGGCCTCGAGGCTCCCGTCGGCGAGGACGGCGTGATGCTCTCGGGCGGAGAGCGTCAGCGTCTGGCGATCGCGCGCGCGCTGCTCACCGATGCGCCGATCCTGCTGCTCGACGAGTCGACGTCGTCTCTCGACGGCGTGAACGAGCAGCGCATGCGCGAGGCGATCGATGCGGTCTCCACCGACCGTACGCTGATCGTGATCGCGCACCGACTGTCGACCGTCATCGACAGCGACCTCATCGTGGTGCTGCAGGACGGCGCTGTCGTCGGCCAGGGCACACACGCCGAGCTGATCGAGTCGACGCCGCTGTACCGCGACCTCGCACGCCACCAGCTGCTCGCCTGAACGGGGTCAACGCCCCAGAGAAATGCGCGAAGGCGGGATGTCAGAGACCACTCAGCCATGGGTTCGTCTCAGCCATCCCGCCTTCGCGGTCTGGGGGTAGGGGGATCTGGGGTCATAGAGCGCCGGCTCCCCCGAACCGGCGCCCGGTCTGTGTCAGGCCTTGTCGAGCCTGTAGCGCAGCGACGCCAGCTCGGCGCGGAGCGCGGCCGGGACCTTGTCACCGAAAGTGTCGTAGAACTCCTCGGTGAGGTCGGCCTCGGTCTTCCACGCCTCGGTGTCGACCGAGAACAGCTCGTCGAGATCAGCCTCGGGAACATCGATGCCGTCGAGATTGAGGTCCGAGACGATCGGCAGGCGACCGATCGGGCTGTCGACGGTGGACACCTCACCGGAGATGCGGCGGATGATCCAGTCGACGACGCGCGAGTTGTCGCCGAAACCGGGCCACAGGAACCGGCCGTCGGAGCCCCGACGGAACCAGTTGACCTGGAAGATGCGGGGTGCTCGATCGAACCGCAGACCTCGTCCGACCTTCAGCCAGTGGCCGAAGTAGTCGGCCATGTTGTAGCCGCAGAACGGGAGCATCGCGAACGGATCGCGGCGCAGCTCGCCGACTTTGCCCTCGGCCGCAGCCGTGCGCTCCGACGAGATGTTCGACCCGAGGAACACGCCGTGCGTCCAGTCGGTCGCCTCGACGACGAGCGGCACGTTGGTCGCACGACGTCCTCCGAAGAGGATGACGTCGAGCGGCACCGCCTCTTCCCAGTCCTCGGAGATCTGCGGGCACTGCGCGGCCGAGACCGTGAAGCGCGAGTTCGGGTGCGCAGCCGGGCGGTCGGAGTCCGGCGTCCAGTCGTTGCCCTCCCAGTCGACGAGGTGCGCGGGTGCCTGATCGGTCAGGCCCTCCCACCACACGTCTCCGTCGGGGCGCAGCGCGACGTTCGTGAAGATCGTGTTGCCCCACAGCGTCTCGACGGCCGTCACATTGGTCGACTCGCCCGTGCCGGGTGCGACACCGAAGAAGCCGGCCTCGGGGTTGATCGCCCAGAGGCGACCGTCCTCACCCGGGCGGATCCATGCGATGTCGTCGCCGAGCGTCTCGACACGCCACCCGGGGATGGTCGGTCGCAGCATGGCGAGGTTCGTCTTGCCGCATGCCGAGGGGAATGCCGCAGCGACGTGGTAGGCCTTGCCCGCAGGGTCGATCACCCGGATGAGCAGCATGTGCTCGGCGAGCCAGCCCTCATCGCGGGCGATCACCGAGGCGATGCGCAGGGCGAAGCACTTCTTGGCGAGGATCGCGTTGCCGCCGTAGCCGGAGCCGAACGAGTAGACCTCGAGCGTCTCGGGGAAATGCACGATGTACTTGTCGTCGTTGCACGGCCATTCGACGTCGGCCTCCCCCGCGGCGAGTGGGGCTCCGACCGAGTGGACCGTCTTGACCCACGGCGCTCCGTCGGCGATCTGACGCGTGACGGCATCGCCGACACGGGTCATGATGCCGATGGAGGCGACAGCGTAGGCGCTGTCCGTGACCTGGACGCCGATGTGCGAGAGCGGGCCTCCGACGGGTCCCATCGAGAACGGGACGACGAACATCGTGCGACCGCGCATCGATCCCTCGAAGATCTCGGTCATCTTCTCGCGCATCTCGGCCGGCGGCGCCCAGTTGTTCGTGGGACCGGCATCCTCTTCGCTCTCCGACGAGATGAAGGTACGGCCCTCGGTGCGGGCGACGTCACTGGGGTGCGAGCGGGCGAGGTACGAGCCGGGGCGCCACTCGGGGTTGAGCTTGATGAGCTTGCCCTCGTCGACCAGGCCGCGCAGCAGCCAGTCGTTCTCGGCACGCGAACCGTCGACCCAGTGGATCGAGGCCGGCTTTGTGAGGGTGGCGATCTCATGGACCCATGCGGTGAGCTCCGCCATCGCAGGGGTGTCATACGTCGGAGCCGTCCCGAAGGTGCGCACCGGTGCGACGGATGCTGCTCGGGGGGTGAAGACTTCGGCGATCGCCATGACTACTCCTTTGAAGTGAGGGGCGTTTGTTCCATCTTCTTCCGGTCCGAGGGCAACTTTCCGCCATTCATGCCATTAAGAATTGCTTTTCTTTCGCTAAGATCAAGGAATGGCTCCTTCCGGCATCCACCTCGCGACTCTCGGTCACCGCATCAGGCATCACCGCCTCGAGAAGGGGTTCACGCTCGATGAGCTCGGCGCACTCGTCGGGGTCGCGGGATCGCAGCTGAGCCTGATCGAGAACGGCAAGCGCGAGCCGAAGCTGTCGCTGCTCCAGGCCATTGCGCAGGCCACCGACACTCAGGTCACGGATCTCATCTCGGGCGAGCCGCCGAACCGCCGTGCCGCGTTGGAGATCGAGCTCGAACGCGCGCAGGAGAGTCCGGTGTTCCGCCAGCTCGGTGTCGCCCCCGTGCGCGTCACCAAGGGAATGAGCGATGAGACGATCGAATCGATGCTCGGTCTGCACCGTGAGCTGCAGCGACGAGAGCGTGAGGCGATCGCGACGCCCGAAGAGGCGCGACGGGCCAACACCGAGCTTCGGCTGCGCATGCGCGCGCAGCACAATTACCTCGGGGACATCGAGAAACTCGCCGAGAAGCAGCTCCGCTCGGCCGGACACGTGCAGGGTGCGCTCACGCACCGCACCGTGAGCATCATGGCCGAGAAGCTCGGTTTCGAGCTGATCTATGTCAACGACCTGCCGCACTCGACCAGGTCGGTGACCGATCTCGAGAACGGCCGCATCTACCTGCCGCCGGCGTCGATCCCCGGTGGACACGGCCTCCGGTCGATGGCCCTGCAGGCCATGGCGCACCGCCTGCTCGGACACACCCCTCCCACCGATTACGCCGACTTCCTGCAGCAGCGGCTCGAGATCAACTACTTCGCCGCATCCTGCCTGATGCCGGAGACGGCTTCCGTGGCTTTCCTGCAGCAGGCCAAGAAGGACCGCAACCTCGCTGTGGAGGACTTCCGCGACGCGTTCGGCGTCACGCACGAGGCCGCGGGCATGCGCATGACGAACCTGCTCACGCAGCACCTGGGCATGTCGCTGCATTTCCTCCGCGTCGACGGCACCGGCGCGATCACACGGGTGTACGAGAACGACGACCTCCCGCTGCCCATGGATGTCACCGGCGCCGTGGAGGGTCAGCGCGTGTGCCGGAAGTTCCAGGCGCGGGCGGCATTCACCCAGCAGAACCGCACGAACGAGCACCACCAGTACACCGACACACCCTCCGGAACCTTCTGGTGCTCCACTCAGACCGGCGTCGCGACCGACGGCGAATTCTCGATCACGGTGGGCGTGCCCTTCGATGACGCCCGCTGGTGGCGCGGGCGCGAGACGACGGACCGCGCCGTCTCGACGTGTCCCGATGAGGCCTGCTGCCGGCGCCCCTCGGCCGATCTCACCGAGCGCTGGAACGGCAAGGCCTGGCCGAGCGCGCGCGTGCACACGCACATGTTCTCGCCGCTCCCCCGCGGCGCCTTCCCCGGCGTCGACGACAACGAGGTCTACAACTTCCTCGGGCGGCACGCGAGCGAGTGACCTGAGCCGCGGCAGACCGGATCAACCGTCGAGGAAGCGTGTGAATCGGGCGAGAGCGGTGCGCACCGCCTCGTCGTCCACTGCGCCGTCGCCCGGTGCAGGCTCGAAGAGATCCGGCGGCGCGTGCAGCGAGGCGCTCGCATGCGTCCAGCATCCGATCACCCGGCCGTCGGCGATGATGGTCGCGCGCACCATGCCGTTCTTGCCGGGTCCGACCGCCGCGAGATGCTCGGGAGCACACACCGCCGTGCGGTCGGCGTACGAGATGTAGTACTCGTCGAAGGCCCCGAGCGCGAGCACGGCCGCGGCAGACGACGAGCGGCGAGGGCGCGCCTCTGACACGAACACGCCCTCCTCGATCTCGACCACCCTGCCCGCGGCCCTGTCGCGCGCTTCTCGTGACTGGCCGAGCGTGAGCCCCGACCACCAGGCGAAGTCGGGCACTCCCGCGGGGCCGTGCCCATCGATGTAGCGGACGAACAGCTCGGCAAGCGGGTCGGACGGAGCCTCGTGCTCGCGGATGTGCTGATCGACGAGCACGAAGCGCTGTTCGCGCGCGATGCCCTCCCGAGCCGAGACCGGCCCCTGGCAGATCAGCCCGTCGAGGGTGAGCACGTTGAGCAGATGGATGCCCCGCTGGCCTCCAGGGTCGACCCCTATGCCCGTGAACACCTCGAACATCTCGGCGCGCGTGAGTCCGCCGTCGCGAAGCCGCGGCTGCGCCGCCCGTGTGACCGCGGCGACCATCTCGTCGTCTATGCCGAGCTCGCGCTTTCTCGTCGCCCCTTGCTGGCGCTGTCGGTCGCCGGTCACCGACAGCACCCAGCGCAGATCGCGGGCCGGGATGATGTGCAGGGTTCCGCGCATCGTCCACGCGCGCACCAGGTCTCCCCGGTCGAAGGCGCGATCGACCAGGCGCAGCGTCGGTTCGTTGCGCGTGCGCGCCGCGAGAGCCCAGCGTCCGGCGGTGAAGTCCTGGCTCTGCACCGCGAGCATGTGCGCCGCGGCATCGGACACCGAGCGCGCGGGTGCCGTGAGTCGATGCGAGCGCAGACGCTCGGACAGCAGGGATGCGGACGTCATGCCCTCATCATGCCCGGCCCCTGTGACACGCGCCGGGAAACCCAGACCATTCGACGTTCAGTCAGCGCGTCGAGACGAGACACACCGAATCCGACCGCCCTCGCCTCCGTTCTCCGACTCGGGCCAGCGGGGGATGTGGCACTCAGCCGTGCAGCGTCACCTCTCGACGCTCCGGGAGCACGACGGGGTGCGATCCTGCCATGACCTCGAGCACCCGGATCACCTGGCAGGAGTATCCGTACTCGTTGTCGTACCAGACATAGAGAACGACGTCCGTCTCGTTCGCGATGGTCGCGAGCCCGTCGACGATCCCGGCGCGGTGGGATCCGACGAAGTCCGTCGAGACCACCTCGGGGCTCTCCACGTAGTCGATCTGCTGGCGCAGCTTCGAGTGCAGCGAGACACGACGCAGGTAATCGTTGAGCTCATCCTTGACCGCGGGGCGCTCGAGGCTCAGGTGCAGTACTGCCAGCGAGACATCGGGCGTGGGCACCCGGATCGCGGATCCGGTGAGCTTGCCCTCGAGCTCGGGGAGCGCTCGTGCGACCGCTTTTGCTGCTCCCGTCTCCGTGATCACCATGTTCAGCACCGCCGAACGCCCCCGGCGATCACCGCTGTGGAAGTTGTCGATCAGGTTCTGGTCGTTGGTGAACGAGTGCACCGTCTCGACGTGACCCCGCACGATGCCGTACGCCTCGTCGATCGCCTTGAGCACAGGCGTGATGGCGTTCGTGGTGCACGACGCCGCGGTGACGATGCGGTCGTCGGGTTCGATCGTGCCGTCGTTGATGCCATGCACGATGTTCTTCAGCGCGCCCTTGCCAGGCGCCGTGAGAAGCACCCGCGCTACGCCGGTCGCCTCGAGGTGACGGCTGAGCCCCGCCTCGTCACGCCAGCGTCCGGTGTTGTCGACGACGATCGCGTCATGGATGTCATAGGCGGTGTAGTCGATCGCCGAGGGGTCGTCGGAGTAGATGACCTGGATGCGGGTGCCGTTCGCGATGATCTGCTCGGCGTCTTCGTCGACCGTGACGGACCCGGCGAACCGGCCGTGCACCGAGTCCCGCAGCAGCAGCGAGGCGCGCTTGACGAGATCGTTGTCCGAGCCGCGTCGCACGACGATCGCTCGCAGGCGCAGGCCGCTGCCCCCGCCGTTGTGGGCGATGAGGATGCGAGCGAGCAGCCGGCCGATGCGGCCGAAACCGTAGAGCACGACGTCGGTGGGCGCGGCGGCGACCGCCCCGACAGCGGGCGCGAGCACCTCGGCCAGGTAGGTGTCGAGAGGCAGGTCGCTGTCGGCGTGCCCTGCGACGAGACGCGCGAGATCGAGAGAAGACGCGCCAGGCGCGAGCTCATGCACCCCCTCGAGCACGGCGAGGGTCTCATCGACCTCGAGGCGTTCGTGCCCGAGCTGCGCGACCCGGTCGTGCACTTCGACGATTCCCGTAGCGGAGAGCCCGAGCAGCCGGTGTCCGTGGAGCGAAGTGACCACGTCACGTTCGCGCTTGAGAGCACCGATCAGCGGGATCATCCGCTCGGCCAGCTCTTCTCTCGCCGTCCAGTCGTCGTGGGGTGCGGCGGTAACGTTCATCTGCGTCCTTGCATGTGTGAGCGCGCCGAGGTCGCCGGCGCGCGAGATTGCCGGGTGAGCTTCGGGGGATGCATCCAGGGTACGCGCCGTGCGCGAGTGTTCCGAAATCGCGGCCTCTCGCCCGCCGTTCACCGGGGCGACAGGGAATCGTGCGAGCATCCGATGCGTTCTCCCCCGGGCACGCCCCGCGTCGAAAGGCACCAGATGACCGACACCTCCCGCCCGTCCGCGTGGCCACCGCTGCTGATCGCGATCGCCCTCGAGGTGACGGCCACCCTGTCGCTGCGGGCCGCCGAGGGTTTCACCCATCCGCTGTGGCTGATCCCCGTCGTGATCGGCTACACCGGCTCGCTCTGGCTGCTGTCGATCGTGCTGGATCGAGGGATGCCGGTGGGTGTCGCCTACGGCATCTGGTCGGCCATCGGCGTCGTCCTCACCACGATCATGGGCACGGTGCTCTTCGGCGAGCTGCTCGGGACGGTGCAGATCATCGGGATCGGCGCGATCGTGGTCGGCGTGCTGCTCGTCGAACTCGGATCCCACTCACGCGAGACACCGGTCGAGGTGGCGTCGTGATCTGGGCGCTCCTCGTCCTCGCGATCGCGAGCGAGGTGACCGCGACTCTCAGCCTGCGCGCATCGGAGGGCCTGCGGCGGCGGCGGTGGATCCCCGTGATCGTCGTCGGCTACCTCGCCGCGTTCACACTGCTCGGCACGATCCTCGCGATGGGGATGCCTGTGGGCGTCGCCTACGGCGTGTGGGCCGCAGCCGGTGTCGCGATCACGGCGATCCTGGGCCGAGTGATCTTCAAGGATCACTTCTCAGTCATGATGGCGATCGGCGTCGCGCTGATCGCCCTGGGTGTGGTCCTGATCGAGTTCGGCGGAGCCCACTGACGCGCGATTCAGTACCGCGCCGAGAACGCCCCGTCGGTGTTGAGCAGTTGACCCGAGATCCAGCGGCCCTCATCCGATAACAGGAACTCCACCGTCGCCGCGACGTCGGCTGGCCGGCCGAGGCGCCCGAGAGGGGTCATCCCGGCGAGCGCGACGCGCGTCTCGTCGTCCATCCAGCCGGTGTCGATCGGGCCGGGGTTGAGGACGTTCGCGGAGATACCCCGGGGTCCGAGCTCGCGTGCGGCAGAGATCACGAGCCTGTCGAGGGCGCCCTTGGACGAACCGTACGGGAGGTTGCCCGTGACGTGATCGCTGGTGAGCGCGACGATCGCTCCGCCGTCCTCCCCCGCCTGCCGGGCGAATGCCGCGATCAGCAGCAGGCTCGCTCGCGCATTGACTGCGATATGCCTGTCGAAGCTCTCGGCGGTCGTGTCGAGGATCCCCGACTGCACGTCGTGCGCATGGCTGAGGACGAGCGCCGAGATCGTGCCATGAGCGCGGTTCACGTCGGCGATCAGCGCCTCGGGGCCTTCATGGGTCGAGAGGTCGGCGACGACGTCGGCATCGCTGAGGTCGCTGGTGACGACGGTCCAGCCGGCTGAACGGAGACGAGGGACGATACCGGCGGCGATACTGTTCGCCCGTGCGGCGCCGGTGACGAGTGCGAGAGGCATCCGGCCACGCTACCGGAATCGTCTCAGACGCCTGTCTCCGCGGATGCCGGACGCTGCGGCGGCGAGTCCTGCTGCTGCAGTGCCTGACCGTCGACCGTGTCCCCGGCGACGTCAGCGCCGTCGTGCCCGCCAGGAATCCCCTGACGGAAGCACGCAGCGAATGTGCCTCTCACGACAGACCGGCGATCGCGATGCGCAGGATGCCGTCGGCATCACGGAGTGCCTGCGCCGAGCGGTCCGCCGATGCCCCGGTCGACACCATCAGGATCGCGAGCTTGACAGAGCCGTCGGCCGAGGCCAGGGCAGCGGCGGCCTCGTCGACGGTGGAACCTGTGAGCTCGGTGACCGTGCGGATCGAACGGGCATGAAGCTTCTCGTTCGTCGCGAGAAGGTCGACCATCACACCGTGATGTGTCTTGCCGAGTTTGATCATCGACAGCGTGGTCAGCATGTTCACCACGAGCTTCTGCGCGGTACCCGACTTCAAGCGGGTCGAGCCCGAGATGAACTCGGGCCCCGTGACCACCTCGATCGCGATGTCCGCCACCGCGCCGATGTCGGATGCCGCGTTCGAGGCGATCGCCACGGTGAGCGCGCCGACCCCGCGGGCGAACTCCAGTCCCCCCACCACATACGGTGTGCGCCCGGACGCGGAGATCCCGACGACCGTGTCCCGCTCGGTCAGCCCTATCTCGCGCAGTGACAGACCCGCAGACTCGGCGTCGTCCTCAGCGTTCTCGACCGCGGATCGGATCGCCGTCTCGCCTCCGGCGATGAGGCCGACGACCATCGACGGATCGGTGCCGAAGGTCGGCGGGCACTCGCTGGCGTCGAGCACGCCGACGCGGCCGGCGGTACCCGCACCGATGTAGATCAGGCGTCCGCCTTCGCGGAACCGCGCGGTGATGCCATCGACGGCGGCGGCGATCTCGGCGCGGCGTTCGGCGACCGCTTCGGGGACGCGGCGGTCCTCGGCGTTCATCCTGTCCACGAGCTCGATCGTGTCGAGCAGGTCGAGATCACCGCGGTCGGTCGACGATGCTTCGGTTCCGAGCGTCGACAGAACGTCGAGCAGGTCGGCCAGTCGGGAGGAATCATTCGGCACGGTGGACGAACCTTTCATGGGGAAGATCGGTGCGGTCTGCGATGAGCAGTGCACCGTCGAGAGCATCACCGGCTGAAGCGACGACCGTCCGCCCCGCAGCGCGCAGGGCGTCTTCGATACCGGTGCGGAACCAGACATGCTCGGTGAGGCCGCCGTGCAACGCCACCGGATCGGTACGCGACGACGCGGCGACCGCTGAGGCGGTGAGCAGGCGAATGCTCTCTGCGGCGATCCCGGCGGCGACGACGTCGCCGGACTCCGCGGCGTCGAGCACGAGCGGGGCGAGGGCCGCGAGGCGTCGGGGCAGCGGGCCGTCCTGAGCGAGCCACCCGTGGATCGCGGACGGTGCGCCGATCGGCATGGCCACGGCGTCCGTGAGTGCGGTGCTCTGCCCGAGGCCGACGGATGCTCGCAGCACCGCGCGCAGTGCCTCACGCCCGAGCCACGAGCCGCTGCCGAAGTCGCCGAGCTCAGGACCCCAGCCATCCACGAGCGTGGCGCTGCCGGCGTCGATCCCGAGCGCGGCCGCGCCGGTGCCCGCGATCAGGAGCACTCCCGCGTCACCGTCGAGGGCGCCGACGTGCGCCGAGACGACGTCGGATGTCACGGCGGCGGGGACGCCCAGCGCGTCGGCGAGTCGCCGAGCGAGTTCGGATGCCGAAGTCGGTGCGGTCCAGGCGCCCGCAGCGCCTACGGAGATCGACGAGATCGGCTCGTCGAGATGAGCCGTCAGCGGAAGGATCGAGTCGAGCGCGGCGGTGACACCACCGGCTGCGGCGAGCCCGGGTGCTCCGACGCCGTCATGAAGGGGGCGACGGCCCGATCGGCGGCCGGTGACGGCATCCGGCTCCGAGACGACCACGCGGCACCGTGACTTGCCGAGATCTACGGCCACGACGGCGGATGGTGGAGACATGGAAATAGTCTACGCACTGAGCATCCGACGTGAAATAATTCTTCATCAGTGTCCTGAATCGCCGAACGCAGGAGAGCGATGAGCATCCAGACGACGATCGCGACAGCGGCGGAGAAGCTTCCGCCGTCGCTCGCGCGCATCGCCCGCACCATCTCCGACGATCCGACGATCGTCGTCGACAGCACCATCACCGAGATCGCCGCGACCTGCGCCACCTCGGTCGCCTCGGTCGTGCGATTCTGCCGAGCGATCGGCGTGAACGGATACGCGGCGCTGCGCATGGCCCTGGCTGCCGAACTCGGGCGCGAGTCCGCGCAGTTCCCCGCGTCAGCCGGTTTCGGCGCCGAGATCTCTGCTGCGGACTCACTCCGGGAGGCGACCGCGAAGGTGGCGGCACTGGAGCTGCTCGCGATCGAGGAGACGATCGCCGGCGTCGACTACGACGTGCTCGCCGCAGCAGTCGATGCGGTCGACGACGCCGACCGCATCCTGCTCTTCGGCATCGGCGCGAGTGGTCTCGTCGCGGCCGACCTCGGCCACAAACTCCTGCGCATCGGCCATGCGGCGATCGTCCTCACCGACGCGCACGAGGCGAGCGCCGCGGCCGCACTCGGCGCCAAGAAGACCGTGGCGATCGGCTTCTCCCACTCGGGCACGACCCGCGAGACGCTTCACTTCCTGCAGACCGCACGGTCGGCGGCGAGCACCACGATCGGCGTCACCGGCGCATCCGGCTCCCCGCTCGCCTCTGAGGCGGACCACGCACTGCTCAGCCACGCCCGCGAGCCTCGCCTCCGCGCAGGCGCCATGGTCAGCAGGATCGCGCAGCTCGCCCTGATCGACTGTCTCTTCGTCGGGGTCGCGCAGAAGCGCCACGCCCACTCCGTGCACGCCCTGCAACGCACAGCCGAAGCCACTCAGACGCTGCGCTGACCCGCCCGCAGTGCACCCGCTCGCCTCTCAGGCGGCAACGGGATCGCTGCGCCGGTCGGTGCCGACCGAACCGGCAGTGCGCAGGAAGACGATGATCCAGCTGAAGATCAGCACCGCGGCGATCAGCTCGACGGCCGTGAGGTTGTAGTAGCCGACGGCGAAGAAGGCCGCCAGCAGGATGATCACGAGCACGTAGACCCAGCCGAACACCACGAAGACCCGCGGGATGGCGCGGAGGAACCACGGCAGCCCGACGACGATCACCGCGAAGGCGACCGTCATGCCGGTCGCGACCGTGTTGTGCACGAGAAAGAACTCGTCCACGGGGAAGACGCCGACGCACGCGAGGAAGACGCCGATCAGGATGAGTCCGCCGCGCACGACGAACCGGCCGCGGCGATCGACGGGGTCATCGACGGGCAGGCCGGCCGTCGCATATCGAGCGATCGTCGTCACGAGCACGCCCGCGATGATCAGTGTGGCGTTGAAGGCCAGCGAGGCACTGTTCGTACTCATCCCGAGAGCCGAGAGGTTGTCGCGCCACCAGTGCACGTCGCTCGAAGCGAGCATCGCCGCGAACGCCCCGACGACGAGGAACACCGCGAGCACGAGCGACAGCACGGTGGGCGTGAGCGCGACGGCGCTGAGGAAAGTGACGTAGGCGGTGAGCGCGAACGCCACCGCGACGAGGACGGCTCCGGGGAACGGGAAGACCGGAGCATCCGTGAAGCTCCGATCGAGCAGCTCGGCGATGCCGAGCCAGCCGAGATACGCGATCGCCGCGTGCGCGAAGGCGATCGCCACGAGGTCGTACCAGCGCAGCCGGTCGCCGGGAACGCTGAAGCCGTCACGTGTGCCGTCGGGTGCCACCGTCGCCGGCCGGGAGACGAGACGGCCGAGGGCGAACGCGAGCACCGCGGTGACCGCGCCCCCGTACGCCGCGAACGAGCCGATCGACCCCGTGCCGCTGATCGCCATCTCATGGCCCCAGAAGACAGGGAATCCGATCGCGAAGCCCAGAAGCAGGAAGACGGCGCCGACGATGAGCGCGGTCGCCTCGAAGACCGCATCTGCGGTGTCGGGCCCTCGCAGCTGCCGCAGGACCTGCATGACTCTCTCGCCAATATTCCTCATTGCCGACCTCCGTCGACATCATAGAAGCCTCGCTCTCGGCAGCACGCCGACCGCGCCTGCTCGGACCCCGGCCTTCACCGCGAGCGGTCATCCGAGGCGTGCCTCGCAAGTACCCTGAGGAGATGACCGAGACCCTCAGCGCCCGCGCCGTCCTGCTCGACATGGACGGCACCCTCGTCGATTCGACGGCCGTCGTGGAACGCCTGTGGCTGGCCTGGGCCGCACCGCACGGGATCGACCCCGCGACAGTACTGAGCGTCGTCCACGGTCGTCAGGGCCATCAGAGCATGGCGATCATGCTGCCGGAGCGCGATCATGAGATCAACATCCGAGAGAACGCCGTCATGCTGGCGAACGAGAGCGAGGACGTCGACGGCGTCGTCGCGATCGAGGGTGCCGGCACTCTGCTCGAGGCGCTGCTCCCTCACCCTCACGCGATCGTGACCTCTGCTGACGTCACACTGATGAACGCCCGCATGGGACAGGCCGGGCTCACGGTGCCTGCGCTCACGGTGACCGCCGAGGATGTGTCCGCGTCGAAGCCGCATCCGGAGGGTTTCCTGCTGGGCGCGAAGCTGCTGGGTGTCGACCCTGCCGACTGCGTGGTGTTCGAAGACTCGGGCGCCGGAATCCAGGCCGCGCACGCAGCCGGCATGCGTGTGATCGGTGTGGGCTCGCACGCGACCTCGCACGAGCCGACCTTCCACGTCGACGACCTCACTCAGGTCGCTGTGGTGCCGACCACGGACGGATTCGAACTCCACCTGAGGTGACGCCGCGGATCCTGATGGTTCCTGCAGACGAGAGATCGCGAGCCCGCTGCCGGTGATGCTCACGCAGGCCCTCAGATCAGGGTGAAGTCCTCGAAGATCAAGGTCGTCCGTGTGGAGCGGATCGACGGGATCGCCTGGATGTCCTCGAGGACGATGCGCCGGAGGTCCCGAGCATCGCTCGCCCGCACGAGCAGGATCACATCGAAGTCGCCGCCGACGAGCGCCATGTGCTCGATCTCGGGGATCGCCCGCAGTCGCGCGCTGACGTCCTGCCAGGTGGCCTGCTCGATCGCCAGGGTGACGTACGCGCTCGCATGGTGGCCGAGCAGCACCGGGTCTGTGCGCACCGAGTAGCCGGTGATGATGCCCGCTTCGGTGAGTCGTTTGATGCGCGCGTGGGCTCCTGCCCGCGAGATGTGCACCGCCTCGGCTATCGCTGTCATCGAGGCGCGGGCGTCCCGTCTCAGCTCGCCGAGGATCGCGTCATCGGTCTCGTCCAGCGTGATCATGGCACCCCTTCGTCCGGTCACGGAATTCTGACATTTTGGCACAGGAGACAGCAGGGATCGCGCATTCGTCCATGATCCGCTGAATGCTCTTGGATGACTGTCGAGTGCGGGGCAAGCTGTCCCCATCAGGTTCGGCAAGGAGGGCGAACGGATGGAACACGCAGATCTGCTTCCGCGCGACGCGGCGGTGCAGCTGATCGATGCCGACGGTGCGACCGTCGTCGACGAGCACTACGCGATGCCCGGCACCGACATGTTGCTGGCCGCGTATCGGGGCCTCGTCGAGGGACGCCGAATCAACGAACAGGCCAGTGCCCTCGTGCGTCAGGGACGCCTCGCCGTCTACCCGTCATCGCACGGCCAGGAGGCCTGCCAGATCGGTGCCGCGCTCGCCATGTCCGACGATGACTGGCTCTTCCCGACCTACCGAGACTCTGTGGCCGTGATCGCGCGGGGCGTGGCCCCTGCCGAGGCGATGGTGCTGCTGAAGGGCGACTGGCATTCGGGCTACGACGTGCGCGCCCACCACGTCGCTCCGCAGGCCACTCCCCTGGCCACGCAGCTGCTGCACGCCGTGGGTTTCGCGTATGCCGCGAAACAGCGAGGAGAGGACACCGTCGTCATCGCCCTGTGCGGAGACGGCGCGACAAGCGAGGGTGACTTCCACGAGGCCCTGAACTTCGCCGCGGTCTTTCACGTGCCCGTCGTCTTCTTCGTGCAGAACAACGAGTTCGCGATCTCCGTTCCGCTCAGTCGACAGACCGCAGCACCCTCTCTCGCGCACAAGGCGATCGGCTACGGAATGCCGGGTCGGCGCGTCGACGGCAATGACGTCGCCGCGGTACTGGCTGTTCTCGGCGAGGCCGTCGACCGTGCCCGCTCAGGCGGCGGCCCCACCCTGGTCGAGGCGCACACCTATCGGATGCAGGCGCACACGAACGCCGACGACGACACCCGCTACCGCGAGCGCGCCGAAGTCCAGGCGTGGGTCGCCCGAGACCCCCTGGCACGTCTGCGAGCGCACCTGAGCGATATCGGCGCACTCACACCCGAGCTCGAGACCGAATTCGCGGCCGGGGCCGAGCGCATCGCGGCAGCGATGCGGGAGGCGCTCAACACCGACACCGACATCGACCCGGAGGATCTCTTCCGCTTCGTGACCGAGACGCGTTCCCCGCAGCTCGAGGAGCAGTGGCGGATGCTTCGAGGCGAGATCGAACGGACCCGTGCCGCGGAGGCCGGATCGACCGCGCAAGCGCTCCCCGGAGGTGCCCGATGACCATCGCACACGACGACATCCGCGTCGATGAGCGCTCGACGAGCGTGTCGACCATGAGCATGGCGGCTGCGCTGAATCTCGCCCTCGCAGACGCGATCCAGTCCGACCCCGAGGTCGTGGTCTTCGGTGAGGACGTCGGCGCCCTCGGCGGAGTCTTCCGCATCACCGACGGGCTCACCGCACGGTTCGGCGAGGAGCGCTGCTTCGATACCCCGCTCGCCGAGTCCGGCATCGTGGGCACCGCGGTCGGAATGGCCATGAACGGCATGCGACCCGTCGTCGAGCTGCAGTTCGACGCGTTCGCCCTGCCGGCGTTCGAACAGATCGTCAGCCATGTGGCGAAGCTCGGCAACCGCACCCGCGGAGTCGTGCGGATGCCGCTGGTGATCCGCATCCCGTTCGGCGGCGGCATCGGCGGGGTCGAGCATCACTGCGACTCGTCGGAGGCCTACTACGCGCACACTCCGGGACTCACGGTCCTCAGCCCGTCGACGCCACAGGATGCGTATTCGATGCTCAGAGCAGCCATCGCTTCGCCGGATCCGGTGATCTTCCTCGAGCCGAAGAAGCTCTACTGGACCAAGGGCGAGGTCGACACCTCCGTCTCGGCAGAGATCGGCACCGCCCGCATCGCTCGCGACGGTACCGATGTCACGCTCCTGGCTTACGGCGCGTCCGTGCCGCTCGCTCTGGAGGCGGCCGAGGTCGCCGCATCCGAAGGGCGCAGTGTGCAGGTCGTCGACATCCGCTCGCTCTCGCCCTTCGACGATGCCACCGTGACCGCAGCCGTGCGCGCGACCGGTCGTGCCGTCGTGATCGCCGAGGCGCCCGGCTACGCCAGCGTGGCATCGGAGATCCAGGCACGGGTCTTCGAGCGCTGCTTCGAATACCTCGAAGCACCCGTTCGCCGCGTGACCGGCTTCGACACCCCCTTCGCACCACCGAAGCTCGAGCACTGGTATCTGCCGGATGTCGACCGCGTCCTCGACGCGATCGACTCGCTGCACTGGGAAGACGAGTGCGGAGAGGACGAGTCATGACCGCCCTGACCGCCCGGGTCTTCCGCCTGCCGGACCTCGGTGAAGGACTGACCGAAGCGGGCCTCGTGCAGTGGCTCGTCGCGGTCGGCGACACCATCGTCACGGATCAGGCGATCGCCGAGGTCGAGACCGCGAAGAGCATCGTCGAGCTGCCCTCGCCGTTCGCGGGAGTCGTCACCGCCCTGCACGGAGAGCCGGGCGAGACCATCGACGTCGGAGCCCCCGTGCTCGAAGTGGACGACGGTGCGGACGCGAGTCCCGATGCGTCGGATGCCGTCGAGCGCGACGCGTACCGCGAGGAGGAGCGCGCGGGCTCCGGCAACGTGCTGATCGGCTACGGCACGTCCGAGCGGGCAACATCCGGCCGGAGGCGGCCTCGTGCCGACGTGCAGGTCGATTCTGCAACCGCACGGCCCACGACCGAGCAGGCTCGGAGCACGCCCGAATCGGATGCGCCTGTACGACGCCCCGTGGCAGTCCGCTCACCGCTCGTCCGACGCCTCGCACGCGACCTCGGACTCGACGTGCACACCATCGCCGCAACAGGACACGACGGTGCCGTGACCCGCGCCGACGTCCTCGCCGCAGCTGTCGATGTCGCGGTCGACGGCGTCACCGCCCAGCATCGCGGCGCGGGCGTGGGCGCGCCTGCAGATGCGAGCACCGCTGGAGATGTGCTCGACGGCCTTTCCGTCGCCTCACGCGAGCGCCTGTCTCCCCTGCGCAAGGCCGTCAGCGCCAAGCTCGCCCGCAGCCGCTCCGAGATCCCCGAGGCGACCGTCTGGGTCGATGTCGATGCGACCGAACTGTGGAACCTGCGCTCGCACATGGCTCCCGAAGGAGGCAGAGCGCCGTCCGTCACCGCACTACTCGCGCGATTCGTGCTCCTCGCTCTCGAGGATCACCCTGTGCTCGCGTCCCGTCTGAGCGACGACGCCTCGGAGCTCATCTCCTTCGAGGGCGTGAATCTGGGCGTAGCTGCAGACACCGCGCGCGGCCTGATGGTGCCGGTCATCCCGCGCGCGCACGACCTCAGCATCGATCAGCTCGACACCACCCTGCGCGAACTGTCGGAGACCGCACGATCCGGGTCAATGCCGGCCGAGCGCCTGCGCGGATCGACCTTCACGCTGAACAACTACGGCGGGCTCGGCGTCGACGGCTCCGCAGCCATCATCAACCACCCCGACGTCGCGATCCTCGGAATCGGACGCATCATCGAGCGCCCCTGGGTGGTCGACGGGCAGATCGTCGCGCGCCGCATCGTGCAGCTCTCACTCGTGTTCGACCACCGGGTGTGCGACGGCGGCTACGCGGCGAGCTTCCTGCGCCGAGTGACGGAGCTCATCGAGCATCCGCTGCGCGCATTCGGGAGGGTGTGAGGGGCGGGCGAGAACACCCGCCCCTCACGGTCACTCCACGGTGAGGTCTCCTCGCAGGGTGGTGTCAGCGGTCGTGATCCCGATGATCCGAGCCTCCGTCGAGTCGGTGTCCTCGCGCGTGGTGTGGAAGATCAGGAGACGCCCCGCTCTGTCGGCGACGAAGTAGGCCCATTGCCCTGACGAGACGACGTGCACCCGGGTTCCGGTCCAGGCAGTGTCGCCACGATGTCGTCATACGTCTCACCGAGGCGGATCGGGCCGACGCCCTGCCCCGTGATCGACCACTCGGCCCAGTCAGTGGACGCATCGCCCACCGGTTCCGTCGTCCCTGTCGGAGGGGCCTCAGTCAGAGTGTCGATGAGTTCGGACTTCGCATCGATCGCGGTCGCCTGCAGCAGCTCGACCGCGGCCGCCGCGTCGATCGGCGCGGAATCGGGAAGCGACGTGCTCAGGTGCACGAGCGTGTTGCCGACTGCGGCGGATCCGTGGAAGACCCGCCACCCGTCGGAGGCGGGGTCGGCGTTCATCGTTCCCGCCAGCGCACGAACGCCGCCTTCCTCCTCCGCGACGACCGCCTCGAAGGTGTTGAGCCCGTCATAGTCGAGCTCTCCGCAGTCCGCCGCTGCGCGCTCGAGCTGATCCATGCGCGCGGCGACGTGTGCCTCCTGCCCTTGGACTGCCCGCCCGCGTGCGCTACTCTCGCTTTACTGACCGATCATTCGGTAAGTGACCCGGGGCGATGGTGCATCGCTCTTCCCCCACCGCAGAACAATGGAGTTCGCATGACGTCAGCAGTGTCCGCACGCAGTTCGACCACCCGGATGCCCTCCGAGGAGCGGCGGGTTCTCGCCAGCACCCTCGTCGGCACCTCGATCGAGTGGTACGACTTCTTCATCTACGCGCAAGCCGCCGGCCTCGTGCTCGCTCCCCTGTTCCTTGCGCCGATCGCCGAGGAGAACAAGGGGTTCGCGCAGATCCTGTCGTTCGCCACGATCGGAATCTCCTTCCTCTTCCGTCCACTCGGAGCCATCGTCGCCGGGCACCTCGGCGACAAGCTGGGCCGCAAGAAGATGCTCGTCTTCACGCTCGTGATGATGGGACTCTCCACCTCCCTGATCGGCCTGCTGCCGACCTACGCGGCGATCGGCGTCGCCGCACCGATCCTGCTCATCGTGCTCCGCATCCTGCAGGGATTCTCAGCCGGAGGCGAATGGGGCGGGGCAGCACTGATGGCCGTCGAGCACGCGCCGACCACCCGCCGGGGGCTCTTCGGTGCGTTCCCTCAGATCGGTGTCCCGATCGGCATGATCCTCGCCACAGCCACGCTCTGGGTCCTGACAAGCTCGATGTCACCGGAGGACTTCCTCGCCTGGGGATGGCGCATCCCGTTCCTGCTGTCGATCGTGCTGATCGCCGTCGGCTACGTGATCAGGCGCGCGGTCGACGAGAGCCCGGTCTTCGAGGACCTCCGCCGTCGCCGGCAGGAGGCGTCGGCACCGCTGGGGCGTCTGTTCCGAAAGAACACCAAGCAGGTCGTGCTCACCGCGCTCATCTTCATCGGCAACAACGCGGCCGGTTACCTCCTCATCGCGTTCTTCGCCACCTACGCCGTCACGGCGCTGGGCATGGAACGACCTCCCGTGCTGCTGGCCACGACCCTCGCCTCGTTCGGATGGCTCATCTTCACGCTCTGGGGCGGCCACCTCTCGGATCGCCTCGGTCGCGTCCGCACCTTCCAGATCGGGTACATCGCGCTCGCGGTCTGGGCGGTGCCGATGTGGTTCCTGATCGATACGGCGAACATCTTCTGGTATTTCGTGGCGCTGTTCGTCATGACGTTCGCGCTCGGACTCTCGTACGGTCCGCAGGCGGCCCTCTATGCCGAGATGTTCCCCGCCAACGTCCGATACTCGGGCGTCTCGATCGGTTACGCACTGGGTGCCATCCTCGGCGGGGCGTTCGCCCCGATGATCGCGGAGGCTCTGATGAACCAGTTCCAGGCAGCCTGGACCATCGGCGTCTACATCGCCATCACGGCCGTGATCTCCCTCATCGCCGTCTCGATCGTGAAGGAGACGAAGGGCGTGGACCTGCACGCCTGAGCGGAAGCTCGCCAGACACTGTCGGCGGGTCGGTCGTTCAGACGACCGGTCCGCCGACGCTCTCGGACCCGAGGATCGCGAGAGCCGCTGAACGGGCGTCCGCGGTGGTCGCCGCCTTCAGCACGGCCTCCGCCGCCGCTCGACACTGCGCTTCGGTGACGGCCTCGAGTGCTGCTGCCACACGACCCAGCGCCCGCGGCGTCATCGACAGCGAGGTGACGCCGAGGCCCACGAGCACCGGTGCGAGAGCGGGGTCCGCTGCGGCCTCGCCGCACACCCCGACCGGAAGATCCCACGTGCGCCCGGCGGCGCCGACCGCCCCGATCAGCCGGAGCACAGCTGGCTGCCACGGGTCATTCAGCTCACCGAGCTCGGCGAGCAGGCGATCCGCCGCCAGTGTGTACTGGGCGAGGTCATTGGTGCCGAGGCTGACGAAGTCGACGACCTCGAGCATCTCCGAGGCGAGCAACGCCGCCGACGGCGTCTCGATCATCACACCGACGGTCATGAGCCCGACCGCACGCGCGCTCTCGGCGAAGGCACGCGCCTCGTCGACCGTGGCCACCATCGGCGCCATCACCTCGACGACCGCCGACTCCGCCTCGGCTGCCCGTGCCAGCGCGCGCAGTTGATCGTCGAGCAGCACCGGCGACCGCCGGGCGATGCGCAGGCCACGAACCCCCAGAGCGGGATTGTCCTCGTGATCCGCGTTCGCGAACGGCAGAGGCTTGTCGCTGCCCGCATCGAGCGTGCGCACGACGACCCGACGCCCCGGGAAGGCTGCGAGGACACCGCGGTAGGACGCCACCTGCTCGTCGATCGACGGCGCGTCGACGCGATCGAGGAAGCAGAACTCGGTGCGGAAGAGTCCGACGCCCTCTGCTCCGGCGGCAGCAGCGGTCACCGCCTCGGCCGCTCCCCCCACATTCGCGAGCAGACGGATGCGGTGCCCGTCGCCGAGCACACCCTCTCCCTCGAAGGGCACGACGACCGCTTCGGCCCTCGCCGCCTCCGCGCGCGCCGGGTCGGGTTCGACCTCGACGGTGCCCCGGTCGCCGTCGACGAGCACGACGGCATCGGGCGTGATCCGTGTCGCCCCGGCCGCCCCGACCACGGCGGGGATCCCCAGAGATCGGGCGATGATCGCGGTGTGCGAGGTGGGACCCCCCTGCTCGGTCACCAACCCGACGCAGCTGCCGCCTTCGAGGGCGGCGGTGTCGGCCGGGGCGAGGTCGACGGCCAGCAGCACGAACGGCTCCTCACGCTCAGGGACGCCAGGGACGTCGACGTCGAGGATCTCCGCGACGATGCGATCGCGGACGTCGCGGATGTCCGCCGCCCGCTCGGCCATCCGTCCGCCGAGTGCCGCGAGGCCCTGCTCGTGCGAGACCGCGGTCTCCCACACGGCCCGCGCCGCTGTGCGCCCCTTGATCCGGACGAGCGCCGAGGCCTCGGCCACGAGCTCCGGATCGGAGGCGAGCAGACGCGAGGCATCGAGGATCGCCCGCGCTTCCCCGGTCGCTGTGGACGTACGCGCACGCAGCTGATCGGCCACCGCCACCGCAGCCCACTCGATCGCGGACACCTCGCTCTCGCGATCAGCCGGCGCGACGACCGCGCTCGCATCGGGCTCGTCGAGTGGCGCGGCGAGGATCACCGCCGGGGCCGCGACCCGTCCACCGCTCACTCCCCTCCCGCGCAGCACGGTTCCCGCCGCGATCGGCGAGGGAGCCGGCGTCTCCGTCTCGACCGACGGCGTCGTTGCAGCTACCGGAGACTCCGCAACCTCGGTGACTCCCTCCCCGACCCCCTCGCCGAACCCGTCGCCGAAGAGAGCCACGAGACGCTCGACGACGCGCTCCGCGTCGGCCCCCGTCGCAGACAGCTCGATCTCGTCGCCCTGTCGAGCGCCGAGGATCAGCAGTCGCGAGAGGCTCGCGGCGGCGGCGCCGGGTCCGTCCGGCAACTTGCGAAGTCGCACATCAGCTCCCGCCGATGTCTCGGCGATGAGTGCGGCCGGACGCGCATGGATGCCGAGCGGATTCCGCACCGTCACCACGCGCACGACGGCATCCGGCCGAGCAGACGCATCCGGCTCGACGGAAGGTGCATCGGCGCCGTACTCGCTGGCACCGTGTGCAGGAGGGATGCGGCCCTCGTCACCGTCGGCGTTCGCGTCGCCGAGCTGGCCGGTCTTCGCGCCGAGGGCGGCCGAGGCCTCCTGCGCGACGACGTCGAGCGATCCGCCCGCCGCGGCCGACACGACCGCCGCGAGCAGTCCTTCCACGAAGGGGGCGGGTGCCAGGCGCACGGGCACGTCGCTCATCCGCAGCTCGAGTGCGAGCTCGGCGCTGAGCACCGCAGACCCCAGGTCCATCAGCACGAGCACCCCGTCGCAGTCCGTCGCGAGTTCGTCGATCGCCGCGGCCACTGCGACCGCGTCCGTGCCGAGGACGGGTGCGCCGTCGGCATCCGATCCCGCACCGGCTGCGACCCGCACGCGCACTCCCCCGCCGTGCACCATCTGCAGGGCGAGCTCCAGCGCCGCCTCCCCGAGTCGAGCGCTGTGGGAGACGGCGACGATGCCGATCATCAGGACGGTTCCGCGGCCGGTGAGGCGCTCAGCGCGGTGGCCTGGGCGAGTGTCTCGAACAGCAGCGTGGTCGATGCGGCGCCGGGGTCGAGATGACCGGCGCTGCGCTCACCCAGATAGCTCGCACGTCCCTTGCGGGCGACGAGAGGTTCGGTGGCGTCCCGGCCCGCAGCAGCAGCCGTCGCCGCGGCCGCGGTCGCCGCCCCGAGATCCGCTCCGCCGGCGATCGCCTCATCGAGCGCGTCGACCGCCGGAGCCATCGCGTCGAACATGGTCTTGTCCCCCGCTTCGGCCTTGCCGCGAGCGACGATCCCGTCGAGTCCTGCCCGCAGTGACGCGGCGAGCGCGGAGGAATCGAGCTCGGTGACCGGGCCCGCGGCCATCCCCATGCGCAGGAACAGCGTTCCGTACAGGGGGCCGCTCGCGCCGCCGACGGAGCTCACCAGGGTCATGCCCACCGTCTTGAGCAGCTCGTCGACGGTGGCCGGCGCTCCTGCGTCGAGCTTCGCGACGACCGCCTCCATTCCTCTCGACATGTTCGCGCCGTGGTCGGCGTCGCCGATCGCCGAGTCGAGCTCGGTGAGCCACTCGCGCTTCTCCGCGATCACGTCGCGGAAGCGGTGGATCCACTCGATGAGCGCTGCCGTGTCGACGCCCGTCATCATGCTCCCCACCGGAGGCCCGGCGTGCTGACCGGAGCATCCCACAGCCGCAGCAGCTCGTCGTCGGCCTTCAGCACCGTGAGCGAGCAGCCGGCCATGTCGAGCGAGGTGATGTAATCGCCGACCAGGTTTCGGGCGATCTGCACGCCGGCCTTCTCGAGCAGCGGCACGACCTCGCCGTACATGAGGTACAGCTCGATAAGGGGCGATCCGCCCATGCCGTTCAGCATCACGATCGCAGGGCCTGCGGCGTCGAGGTCGGCGAGGATCGGATCGACGAGCTGGCGGGCGATCTCGGATGCCGGAGCCAGCGGCTCCCGGTGACGACCGGGTTCGCCGTGGATGCCGATGCCGATCTCCATCTGATCCTCAGGCAGGTCGAACGTCGGCTTGCCGGCGGCGGGCACGGTGCAGCTCGTGAGCGCCATGCCCATCGAGCGGCCCTGGCCGTTGATGCGCTTCGCGAGCTCGACGATCGAGGCGAGATCCTGCCCCTCCTCCGCGGCTGCGCCGACGAGCTTCTCGAGCAGCACGGTGAGTCCGACGCCCCGGCGACCAGCCGTGTAGAGCGAGTCCTGCACGGCGACGTCGTCATCGACGATCACGGTGCCGACCTCGATGCCCTCCATCTCGGCGAGCTCAGCGGCCATCTCGAAGTTCAGCACGTCTCCGGTGTAGTTCTTCACGATGTGCAGCACTCCGGCACCCCGGTCGACCGCCTTGGTCGCGGCCTGCACACGATCGGGAGTCGGCGAGGTGAAGACCTCGCCCGCGACGGCGGCGTCGAGCATCCCGACGCCCACGTAGCCGCCGTGCAGCGGCTCATGCCCGGACCCTCCGCCCGAGACCACCGCCACCTTGCCCGCGTCCTTCGGCGTGGCCCTGGTGATCACGCTGTTCTCGACGTCCACCGACAGCTCCGGATGCGCGAGTGCGACGCCCCGCAACGATTCGGCCAGCACATCGGCGGGGTTGTTGATGAGCTTCTTCATCGTTCGATCTCCCTTGATCTCTGCGGTGGCGATCTTTCGCAATATTGGAAAGTTATTCGTCAATGTCGAATATGCTCGGGCGCAGTCGAGTTGTCAAGATCTACCTGGCGGCCGACGAGACCACCCGGCTCGACGTCGACCGGAGGGAGGAGCCGCTGTGATCCAGGCCATCGATCGCGCAGCCAAAGTGCTCGAACTGCTGCAGGGCGCGCGCCACCTCGGCATCACCGATCTGGCTCTCGCACTGAACCTTCCGCCGTCGACCGTGCACGGGATCGTCAAGTCCCTGCGCGAGCATGGACTGGTCGCGAAAGAGCGCGGAGGGCAGCGCTACATGCTCGGCCCGACGCTGCTGCGCCTGAGCAACGTGTACCTCGACACCCTCGATGTCAGGGCGCGCGCCATGCGGTGGACGCAGGAGCTCGCGCGCCGCACGAACCTCCCCGTGCGGCTCGGGGCGCCGCACTTCCACGAGGTCCTCGTCATCCACCACGACCTGCGCCCCGATGACAGCCAGCAGATGCTCGAGACCGGCGTCGCCATCCCCGCTCACGCCTCGGCGATGGGGAAGGTGCTGCTCGCGCACGATCTCGGCTTCCAGCGCACGGTCTTCGAGCGCCCGCTGCCCAGCCTCACCGGAGACACCATCACCGATGTCGCCCGTCTGATCATGGAGCTGCCGACGATCGCCGAGCGCGGCAGCGCCACCGAGGTCGACGAGGCCGTGCTCGGCGAGTCCTCTGTGGCGGCGCCGGTGGCCGACTCCTCGAACGACATCGTCGCGGCGGTCGCCGTCGTGATGCCCACCTCTCACGCTCCCGCCCCGGATGCCGTGCTCCACGCGCTGCGAGAGACCGCGCGGAACATCTCACGCGAACTCGGGGCCACCAGCTGGCCTCCCCGGGTGGCTCCGGCCGACGACTGAGTCGACTCAGCGAGACTGCAGACCGTCCAGGCTCACCCGCAGGATGTCCTCGCCCAGTTCATCCGGGTCGACCGGACCACCGGGCCGATACCACTCGACGACCGAGTTGATCATGCCGAAGATCAGCCTGGTCGCGACCGCGGCATCGACGTCGTCGCGGATCAGCCCCTCTGCCTGAGCCTCGGTGACGATCGCGGTGACCCGCTGGTCGAACGCGCGGCGGCGCACGAGGGCCGCCGTCTCGACATCGCCGTTGCCCCGAACCCGCAGCAGCAGCGTGACCGACGGGAGCTTCTCGGTGAGCACGCGCACCGCCCCGCGGATGATCGATCGCAGCCGATCGGCGGCGAGCGGATGCCGTGCTGTCGCGTCGTCCACGACGGCCTCGAGAGCGTCGAGGGCGTCGGTCAGCGCGAGCTCGAGGATCGCCGACTTGGATTCGAAGTGATGGTAGAGCGCGGACTTGGTGAGCCCGAGGGTGGCGCTGAGGTCGGCGACGCTGGTCGCGTCGTACCCCTGCTCGTTGAACACCTTCACGGCGACCGCGAGCACCTGCTCGCGGTCGTAACCTGGCCGGCCGCGCTTCGGGGCCGGCGCGTCGAATCCGGGCTGCGCCATGGGCCCAGTCTGTCATTCCCGATGAGTTGCCATTCGTCCGCCGATCTGAGATCGTATTCCTGACCGATCGGTCTGAAATTATCGCCAGCGTTGGTGATCGAGAGGATGACGATGTCCGAGGCCTATCTCGTCGATGGCGTCCGCACCCCCGTCGGCCGCTACGGAGGCGCACTCGCGTCCGTCCGTCCCGACGATCTCGCAGCCCTCGTGGTGGGCGAGACTGCCCGCAGATCCGCGGTGCCCGTGGAGGAGATCGACGAAGTAATCCTCGGAGCCGCGAACCAGGCGGGCGAGGACAACCGCAACGTCGCACGCATGGCCGTGCTGCTCGCGGGCCTGCCCGACTCGATCCCCGGCCTGACCGTCAACCGCCTCTGCGCCTCGGGGATGTCGGCCATCGCCCTCGCCGCGAACGCCGTGCGCGCCGGAGACGCCGACCTCGTCGTCGCCGGCGGCGTCGAATCCATGACCAGAGCGCCCTGGGTGCAGGCCAAGCCCGAGAGGGCCTGGGCCAAGCCCGGTGCGGCCTTCGACACATCGATCGGCTGGCGCTTCGCGAACCCCCGGCTCAGCGAGCGCGACAAGGCGACCTTCTCGATGCCGGAGACGGCGGAGGAGGTCGCCCGCGTCGACGCGATCAGTCGGGCGGATGCCGACGCCTTCGCGTTCCTGAGCCATCAGCGTGCCATCGCGGCGATCGATGCGGGGCGCTTCGCCCCCGAGATCGTCGGAGTCGAGACGGGCCGCGGAATCGTCGACACCGACGAGGGGCCGCGACGGGACACCACCCTCGACGCGCTCGCGAGGCTGCGCGCCGTGGTTGCGGGCGGCGAGGTCGTCACGGCCGGCAACTCCAGCTCGCTGAACGACGGCGCCTCCGCGATCGTCGTGGCAAGCGCCGAGGCCGTCGAGCGGCACGGCCTGCGTCCGCGCGCACGGATCGTCGCGTCGGCTAGCGCCGCACTCGCTCCCGAGATCATGGGACTGGGTCCGGTGCCGGCCACGCAGAAGGCGCTCGCGAAGGCGGGCCTGCAGGTCTCCGACCTCGGGGCCGTCGAGCTGAACGAGGCCTTCGCGTCGCAGTCCCTCGCCTGCATCCGCCGCCTGGGGCTCGACCCGGCGATCGTCAACGCCGACGGCGGCGCCATCGCGCTCGGCCACCCGCTCGGGTCCAGTGGGTCTCGCCTGATCGTGACGCTGCTCGGTCGACTCGAGCGCGAGAACGCACGCTACGGACTGGCCACGATGTGCGTCGGCGTCGGGCAGGGCACCGCCATGATCGTGGAGCGTCTGACGTGACCCTGCACATCGACGAGCAGGACGACCGGATCGTCGCCACACTCGACCGACCCGACAAGCGCAATGCCATCGACCAGGCGACGGTCGATGCGCTGCACGAGCTGTGCGCGATGCTCGAAGAGGCTCCGCGCACGCTGATCCTCACGGGGTCGGGCGGGGTCTTCGCCGCCGGTGCGGACATCGCCCAGCTGCGCGATCGCACCGCGGACGACGCCAGGCGCGGCATCAACGCGACCGTGTTCATTCGCATCCAGGAGCTCCCGATGCCGGTGATCGCGGCGATCGACGGGTACGCGCTCGGGGGCGGAGCCGAGCTCGCCTACGCCGCAGACATCCGCATCGCGACGCCGTCGCTCCGCATCGGCAACCCCGAGACCGGGCTCGGCATCATCGCGGCGGCCGGTGCGACCTGGCGGCTTCCCGAGATCGTCGGCGACGCCCGGGCGAGCGAGCTGCTGCTCACCGGTCGAGCGCTCGATGCCGAGGAGGCGCTGCGCTGGGGGCTCGTCTCGTCACTGCATCCGGCCGAGGAACTGCTCGCCGCCGCGCACGGGATCGTCGACCGGATCGCGGCGAACGACCCACTGGCGACGCAGTACACGAAGCGCGCGCTGCGCGCCCCGCGAGCGCAGCATCCGGCGATCGAGCTCGAGCTGCAGGCCGAGCTCTTCGAGTCGACCGAGAAGCGCCGACGCATGACCGCGTTCCTGGAGAGGAAGAGCCGATGAGCGACACCCATCCCCGGTCGTTGAGCGACACCCATCCCCGGTCGTTGAGCGAGCGAAGCGAGACGAAACGCCCAGACGGCGCGCCCGCGAACGTCGGCGTTCTGGGCGGTGGGCGCATGGGAGCGGGCATCGCGCATGCGTTCCTGCTCGCGGGCTCGCACGTCTGCGTGGTCGAGCGCGATGCGGCGAGCGCTGACGCGGCGCACGCCCGCATCGGCGACAGCATCCGCAGATCTGTCGAACGTGATCCCTCGCTGGACGAGACGGAGCTCGCCGGCCGCCTCACGACCGGCAAGGATCTCGCATCCTTCGCCGCCGTCGACCTCGCGATCGAGGCGGTGCCCGAGGACCGTGCTCTCAAGGATGATGCACTCGCCCGCGTCGAGGCGGCGCTGCCCGAGCACGCGACGCTGGCGAGCAACACCTCGTCGATCTCGATCGACGACCTGGCCGCGGGCCGCCTGCGCCCGGAGCGATTCCTCGGTCTTCATTTCTTCAACCCCGTGCCCGCGTCGAGCCTCGTCGAGATCGTGCGCGGCACAGCGACCGACGCGGCGACCGTCGAGAGCGCGAGCGCATGGGTGGCCGCGCTCGGCAAGACGCCGATCGTCGTCAGCGACTCCCCCGGGTTCGCATCGTCTCGACTCGGCGTGATGCTCGGCCTGGAAGCGATCAGGATGCTCGAGGAGGGGGTCGCGTCGGCGGCCGACATCGATGCGGCCATGACACTCGGATACCGGCACCCGATGGGCCCGCTGCGCACGACCGACGTGGTCGGGCTGGATGTGCGACTCGGCATCGCCGAGGAGTTGGAGCGCACGCTCGGCGCTCGGTTCGCCCCGCCGGATCTGCTGCGACGAATGGTCGCCGAAGGAAAACTCGGCCGCAAGAGCGGCGAAGGGTTCTACGCATGGAACGAGGAGAGATGACCGAGTATCTGCCGAGTTACGTCCGGGGTGAGTGGTGGACGCCGTCGTCGCCCGAACGCTCCGCCGAGGTCCGCGACGCGTCGACCGGCGACGTCGTCACGCTCGTCTCCACCGAAGGCCTGGATCTCGCGGGGGCGCTGGAGCACGCTCGCTCCGTGGGGCAGAAGAGCCTCGGGGCGCTCACGTTCCACCAGCGCGCCGTACTGCTCAAGCAGTTCGCCCTCGCACTCACCGAGCGCAAGGACGAGCTGTACGCGCTGTCCTCCCGCACCGGTGCCACGAAGAACGACTCGTGGGTCGACATCGACGGCGGCATCGGGGTCCTGTTCTCCTACTCCGGCAAGGGTCGACGTGAGCTGCCGAACAGCCGCGTGCACGTCGACGGCCCGGTCGAGCCGCTCTCGAAGGACGGGTCTTTCCTCGGGCGCCACGTCTACACGACGCTGCCCGGCGTCGCCGTGCAGATCAACGCGTTCAACTTCCCGGTGTGGGGATCACTCGAGAAGTTCGCTCCGGCATTCCTCGCCGGCATGCCGACCGTCGTGAAGCCCGCGACCCCCACGGGGTACCTCGCCGAGGCCATGGTGCGCATCCTGGTCGAGTCCGGACTGCTGCCCGACGGATCGCTCCAGCTCGTCAGCGGCAGCGTTCCCGACCTCTTCGAGAACCTGAGGCTGGGCGACATCGTCGGCTTCACCGGCAGCGCATCGACGGCGGAGAGCCTCAAGGCCCACCCTGCGGTGCAGACCGGCGGCGTGCGGTTCACCGCCGAGACCGATTCGATCAATGCCTCGGTGCTCGGCACCGACGCGGTCGAGGGCACTCCCGAGTTCGACGCCTATGTGCGCCAGCTCGTCACCGAGATGACGACCAAAGCCGGTCAGAAGTGCACGGCCATCCGTCGCGCGATCGTGCCCACCGGGTCGGCGGATGCCGTGATCGCCGCTGTGCAGGCGCGCATCGCCGACAAGACCGTGCTGGGCGACCCGCGCGCGGAGGGCGTCACCATGGGCCCGCTCGCGTCGACCGCACAGCGCGACGAGGTGCTGCGACAGGTGGGCAGGCTGCAGACGGCGGGAGGACGCATCGTCGTCGGAACGACGGATGCTCCCGAGGTGCGGCTCACCGACGGGGGCACGGGTGTCGCTCCCGAGGGCGCGTTCGTCTCGCCGCTGCTCTTGCAGTTCGACGACTCGCGGACAGACGCAGCGCACTTGATCGAGGCCTTCGGCCCGGTCTCGTCGCTCCTCACCTACGACACCACCGCCGACGCCGCAGCACTCGTGGCACGAGGCGGCGGCTCGCTCGTCACCAGCATCGCGACACACGACCCGGTGCAGGCTGTGGATCTCGCGGCGCGCATCGCCCCGTTCAACGGTCGAATGCTGCTGCTCGACCGCGACGACGCACGATCGTCGACCGGTCACGGCTCGCCGCTGCCGAACCTCGTGCACGGCGGCCCCGGCCGGGCCGGAGGCGGCGAGGAGCTCGGCGGCATCCGTGCGGTGCTCCACCACATGCAGCGCACCGCGGTGCAGGGTTCGCCCGAGATGCTCACAGCGCTGACAGGCGTGTGGCATGCGGGGGCCGCCGCGCACAGCGACGGACGGCACCCGTTCCGCAAGTCGCTCGCAGAGCTCCGCATCGGCGACCAGATCGTCTCGGCATCGCGTGAGGTGACGCTCGCCGACATCGAGACGTTCGCGCACTTCACGGGTGACACCTTCTATGCGCACATGGACGAGACGGCCGCTGCGGCGAACCCGTTCTTCCCCGGACGCGTGGCGCACGGCTACCTGCTCGTCTCGTGGGCGGCCGGTCTCTTCGTCGACCCGGAGCCCGGGCCCGTGCTCGCGAACTACGGGCTCGAGAACCTGCGTTTCATCACGCCTGTCTCTCCCGGCGACACGATCCGGGTCGAGCTCACCGCCAAGCAGATCACTCCGCGCGAGACCGACGAGTACGGCGAGGTGCGCTGGGACGCCGTGATCCGCAACCAGAGCGACGAGCTCGTCGCGACCTACGATGTGCTCACGCTGGTGAACAAGGAGCCGACGCCCGAGGTCGCGGCCGCATGAGGCCCATGATGCAGCGCGATGCGGCGTCGGCGATGCTCGGCATGGTCGTCGAACTCGACGCGCCGGGAGAGGCCGTGGTGTCGATGACGGTGCGCGATGACATGCTGAACGGCTTCGCGATCACGCATGGCGGGCTGGTGTTCACGCTCGCCGACACGGCCTTCGCGATCGCCTGCAACGAAGACGAGCGCGTCACGGTCGCCGGCGGCGCCGACATCACGTTCCTGAAGTCGACCACTTCGGGCGACCGTCTGACGGCTCGAGCCGTTCGCCGGGTCGTCAGCGGCCGGAACGGGCTCTACGACGTGACGGTGACAGACGAGTCGGGCGATGTCGTCGCCGAGGTCCGTGGCCGCTCGCTCACGACCAACCGATCGCACCCGGGCTGAGCGCCCGAACGCTCAGTGTCCCGTTCATGACGAAGGAGTCGACGATGATCACAGCACGTTCCGAGATCGGCACCGAGGCGCACCTGCACTCGCCCGACCGGCTCGCCCGGCTGCAGCTGGAGCGCCTGCAGTGGACGGTGCACCACGCGTACGAGAATGTGCCGGTCTATCGCCGCAAGTTCGATGGGCACGGTGTGCACCCCGACGACATCCGCACCCTCGACGACGTGCAGAAGCTGCCTTTCACCACCAAGGCCGATCTGCGCGAGAGCTACCCGTTCGGGATGTTCGCCGTTCCCATGCCCGACGTCCGACGCATCCATGCGTCCTCCGGAACGACGGGGCGTCCGACCGTCGTCGGCTACACCGAGGGCGACCTCGACCGCTGGAGCGACCTGATCGCGAGGTCGCTGCACGCGGCCGGCATCCGGGCGGGGATGAAGGTCCACAACGCATACGGCTACGGACTCTTCACCGGAGGCCTGGGTGCGCATGCCGGCATCGAGCGGCTCGGTGCCACGGTGATCCCCGTGTCGGGCGGACAGACAGCGCGGCAGGTGCAGCTGATCACCGATTTCGAGCCGGACGCGATCCTCTGCACCCCCAGCTACCTGCTCACGATCGCTGACGCGATGGAGGCGGCGGGGATCGATCCGACGACCACGTCGCTGCGGGTGGCGGTGCTCGGCGCAGAGCCCTGGACGAACGAGATGCGGCGGGAGATCGAGCGACGGCTGAACATCGACGCGGTCGACATCTACGGGCTCAGCGAGGTCATGGGACCAGGTGTCGCGAGCGAGAGCGTGCTCACGAAAGACGGGCCGCACATCTGGGAGGACCACTTCCTGCCCGAGATCGTCGACGGCGACACAGGCGATCGCCTGCCGGACGGAGCGCTGGGCGAACTGGTGTTCACGTCTCTCACCAAGGAGGCGTTCCCTGTCATCCGATACCGCACACGCGACCTGACGCGACTTCTTCCCGGCACGACCTACCCCGCTCTGCGGCGCATGGAGAAGATCACCGGACGCAACGACGACATGATCATCCTGCGCGGCGTGAACCTGTTCCCCACGCAGATCGAGGAGCTCGTGATGGGGATCGAGACGCTGACGCCGCACTTCGTGCTCGAGCTGCACCATGTCGCGCACCTCGACACCATGACAGTGCGCATCGAGCGGCACCCGTCGTTGAGCGCCGAGGAGTGCGACGCCGCGGCGGCGGTGCTCCACCACCGCATCAAGATGCACATCGGCACCAGCGTCGACGTCAAGGTCGAGGAGCCGGGCACGCTGCCCCGCAGCGAGGGCAAGTACAAGCGCGTATACGACCTGCGCTGAAAGCGGTATCACATCTACGCAATATCGCGAATATGCGATATTGTCGATTTATGAGTCGCGCCGCCGAGCTAATTCGCTACGCCCGCCGCCAGAGCGGGCTGACGCAATCCGCGCTGGCCCGGCTCGCCGGCGTGACGCAGAGCGTCGTCAGCGAATATGAGAACGGCAGGCGCGAACCGTCGTTCGACGCAGTCGACAGGCTGATCTCGGCTGCCGGGCTGGTCGTCGAGATCGCGCCGCGGACTTCGGAGGAGCAGAGCGCGCGCGACCGAGTGATCGCGCTTTCCGGCGAACTCCGACGCGCGCTCCTGCCGCTCGGGGCGCAGCGCATCCGCCTCTTCGGCAGCGTCGCTCGCGGCGATGAGACTCCATCGAGTGACATCGACCTGGCCGTCGATGTCACGCCGAGCGTCGGCGTGTTCGATCTGCTGCGAATGCGGCGAGAGGCAGAGCAGATACTCGGCCGGCGCGTCGACCTCGTTCCCATTGACGGCCTCAAACCCGCAGTGGCAGAAGCGGTCGAGCGTGAAGCCATCACGCTGTGAGCCGACACACCTCTGAGCGGCTTGAGGACATCGCCTCCGCCTGTGACGCGGTCGCTCGCTATGAGAGACGTATCGACAGCGATGACGAGATCGTGTTCGACGCCATTCGTGCACGGCTCATCGAGATCGGCGAGGCGGTCAAGGGCCTCAGCGAAGCCGCGACCGCGGCCGAGCCCGGTATCCCGTGGGCGGAGATCGCTGGAATGCGCGACTACCTCGCGCACCGCTACTTCGACACCACGCATGCCATCGTCATGACGACTGCGAGGTCCGACGTACCGCTGCTTGCCGCAGCTGTTCAGAGGATGCGGTCGAGAGAACGGGACGCATCGACGAAGCGCTGATCGATGCTGCTGACGCAGGCGTCAGCCGCGGAGCGCGAGCACGAACGGAAGGACCTCCGTGGCGCCCGCATGACGTAGCGCGCGTGCGGCGACCGTGAGAGTCCATCGACTGTCGGCCATGTCGTCGACGAGGAGCACCGGGCCCTCGGGAATGTCGAGACCCTGCGCGCTGAATCTGTCCCACAGGCCCGCCAGACGGAAGACGCTGTTGCCACCGGGCTGCCCCGTGGGTCCCCCGTTCACCAGGTCGAGCGCACCGAGGTACGGCAGCCGCCCGATCTCGGAGATTCCGCGGGCGAGCGAGTCGACGAGCAGCGGATGCGAACGCGATGGCATGGCGACCACGGCTACCGGGCGTTCTGCCCACCCCCAGCCGGCGAGGACCCGCACACAACCGCCGAGCACCTGCGGAGTCACCGCGACGTCGGGTGCTCCTGCCGCGAAGAGCTCCCGCAGAGTGCCGCCCCAGCCGAGGTCGGTCAATCGGGCGAGGGCGCGCCCCTCGCCCGCCTGCTCCCCCGCCGGGATGCGCCCCTTGACCGGGACGTCGAGCTTGTCGGCTCCCGTCGGCCAGGCGCGTCGCGGTTCGACCGGTACCCCGACCCGATCGAGCGACTCCGCAGCCTGCGTTGTCGCTGCCTCGCCGATCTCGCTCGGGAACCAGATGCGCGCGCAGTTGTCGCATCTGCCACACGGTGCAGCGGTGTCATCGTCGAGAGAGCGCTGGAGGAACTCCATGCGGCAGCCATCGGTCTGCTCGTAGTCGATCATGTGCTGTTGCTCGGCCCGGCGCTCACCCGCGATGCGCTCGTAGCGCTCGGCGTCGTACGTCCACGGCTGACCGGTCGCGACCCACCCGCCCTGCACCCGCCGCACCGCACCATCGACGTCGAGCACCTTGAGCAGAAGTTCGAGGGGTGTGCGCCGGATGTCGACCATCGCCTCGAGAGCAGGAGTCGAGATCGGCTGGTCTCCGAGCGCCCCGATCACGCGCTCGGCGCGCTCGCGGTCGGGCATCGACGCCGTCGCGAAGTAATGCCAGATGTCGCGGTCTTCGACACCCGGCAGCAATAGGACGTCGGCGCTCTCACTCGCACGACCGGCACGACCGACCTGCTGGTAGTACGCGACAGGCGACGACGGCGCCCCCAGGTGCAGGACGAATCCGAGGTCGGGCTTGTCGAACCCCATGCCGAGTGCGCTCGTGGCGACGAGCGCCTTGACCTCGTTGCGCTTCAGCATCCCCTCGGACTCGGTGCGCTCGTCGGTGTCGGTCTGCCCCGTGTACGCACGCACCTCGTGGCCGTGATCGCGCAGCAGCCGCGCGGTGTCGACCGCCGCCGCGACGGTGAGCGTGTAGATGATGCCGGAGCCGGGGAGGTCGTCGATGTGGCTCAGCAACCACGCCAACCGGCTCGCCGAATCGCGCAGGCGCAGGACCCCCAACCGCAGCGAGGTGCGGGCGAGCGGGCCTCGGATCGTCAGCACCTCTGGTCGGTCGCCTACGGATTCCACACCGCCGGTGCCGAGCTGCTCGGCGACGTCTGCGACGACTCTGCTGTTCGCCGTCGCCGTGGTGGCGAGCACCGGAACCTGAGGCGGCATCTGCTCGATCAGATCGCGCAGCCGCCGATAGTCGGGGCGGAAGTCGTGCCCCCAGTCGCTGATGCAGTGCGCCTCGTCGACTACCAGCATTCCGATGCGCCGCACGAGTGCCGGCAGCTGCTGCTCGCGGAACGCAGGGTTGTTCAGTCGCTCGGGAGACACGAGCAGCACGTCGACCTCGTCACGGTCCAGCTGCTCCATCACCTCCGACCACTCGTGCGCGTTGGTCGAGTTGATCGCGACAGCGCGCACACCCGCCCGCTCGGCGGCGGCGATCTGATCTCGCATCAGCGCCAGCAGCGGCGAGACGAGCACGGCGGGGCCGGCGCCCTGTCGCCTCAGCAGCAGGGTCGCGACGAAGTACACGGCCGACTTTCCCCAGCCCGTGCGCTGCACGACGAGCGCGCGGCGTCGCCCCTCGACGAGAGCCTCGATCGCCTCGTACTGGCCGTCGTGGAAGTCGGCATCGGAACGACCGACCAGCTCGCGGAGCGCCGAGAGCGCAGCGGTGCGGGTGTCGACAGCGGCGGGGGAAGTCATGTCTCCACTGTGCCTCATGCCACCGACGTCAGGGCCTCATGCCACCGACGTCAGGGGCCCGGGCCACCGACGCCCGGGGGCCGTTCCCCACACGCAGAACGCCCCCGCGCCCGATCGCGTCGTCTAGCGTGGAACGATGATCACCCGAGAACTGGCCGTATCCCTGCGCGACGCCGGTCTCGTGTGGCATCCGGCCGAGGGCGATCGATTCCAGCTCGATCTGCCGGACGAGGTCGAACTCGAAGCCGAGGCCGATGTCTTCACGGTCAGCGAGATGACGATCGAAGCTCGTCAGACGCCCAGCGGCACGGATCTGGCGTTCAACGGCACGACCGAGTGGGCGCTTGACGCCGTCACCCTCGCCGATGCGGTCTGGCTTCCGCGCGAGGACCAGCTGCGCGAGCTGTTGCGGGGCACCTTCCGCGCGCTGACCCGTGTCGCCGATGCGTTCGTCGTCGAGGTGGAGATCGCCGGCGAGGCGCTGAGATTCGAGCATCCCGATCCTTCTGAGGCCTACGGCAGAGCTCTTCTCGACCTCGTCTCGCGCTCTCGTTGAGCCCTTCGCCTTGCGAACAGACGACCTCCATGTGAGAATTACCTAACGACCGGTCAGTAAAGCCGGTGGGACACCGAGGAGTCGATGATGACCAGCCCCGCAGATCTCTCCCTCGTCGAAGACGAGCTCTCCGATGACGAGCGCCTGTTCGACGAGCTCATCGCGAACGAGCAGCGCATCGAGCCTCGCGACTGGATGCCCGACGCGTACCGCAAGACGCTGATCCGTCAGATCTCGCAGCATGCGCACTCGGAGATCATCGGCATGCAGCCGGAGGGCAACTGGATCACCCGGGCGCCGAGCCTCAAGCGCAAGGCGATCCTGATGGCGAAGGTGCAGGACGAGGCGGGGCACGGGCTCTACCTCTACTCCGCCGCGCAGACCCTCGGGATCACGCGTGACGAGATGATGGATCAGCTCATCAGCGGCAAGGCCAAGTACTCGTCGATCTTCAACTACCCGACTCCCACCTGGGCCGACATGGGCGCCATCGGATGGCTCGTCGACGGCGCCGCGATCTGCAACCAGGTTCCGCTGTGCCGCGCGTCGTACGGCCCCTACGGACGCGCGATGGTGCGCGTGTGCAAAGAGGAGTCGTTCCACCAGCGCCAGGGCTTCGAGATCCTGCTCTCCCTGATGCAGGGCACCGACGAGCAGAAGCAGATGGCGCAGGATGCCGTGAACCGCTGGTACTGGCCGAGCCTGGCGATGTTCGGGCCGCCGGATGACCAGTCCCCCAATTCCGCCCAGTCGATGAAGTGGAAGATCAAGCGCTTCACCAACGATGAGCTGCGCCAGCGTTTCGTCGGCATGCTCGTGCCGCAGGCCGAGATCCTCGGCGTCACCCTTCCCGACCCCGATCTGCGCTTCGACGACGAGACCGGCCAGTACGTGATCGGCGAGATCGACTGGGAAGAGTTCTTCGAGGTGCTGCGCGGCAACGGCCCGTGCAACGCCGAACGTCTCGAGCGCCGCCGCACGGCGCACGAGGAGGGCGCATGGGTGCGCGAGGCCGCGGCCGAGTACGCCCGCAAGCAGCGATTCGGCTCGCCTGCGGCTCGCTCGACGACCGGCATGGGAGTGGCGTGATGGCGACGCCGGGAGCCGATGAACGCGAGCCGTGGCCCCTCTGGGAGGTCTTCGTCCGCGCGAACCGGGGTCTGAGCCATGTCCACGTCGGGTCCCTGCATGCTCCGGATGCCGACATGGCGATCCGCAACGCCCGCGACCTCTACACGCGCCGAGGCGAAGGTGTCTCGATCTGGGCCGTTCCCGCCGACGCGATCACCACCAGCGACCCCGACGCCAAGGGTGCCTACTTTGAGAGCCCCGCCGGCAAGAACTACCGACATGCCGTGTACTACACCGCTTCCGAGGGAGTGCCGCACCTGTGAACGACATCCATGCGGACATTCACGGCGATGTGCACGGCGACGTGTCGGTCGACGCGCTGCGGCTGAGCGAGGAGCTCACCGGATCAGGCTCCACGGCGGCATCCGCCGACATCGCCGAGTACGCGCTGTGGCTCGGCGACGACGCCCTGATCCTCTCTCAGCAGCTCGGCGAGTGGATCGCCCGCGCACCCGAGCTCGAAGAGGACGTCGCGCTCGGCAACATCGCCCTCGATCTGCTCGGACACGCCCGCTCGTTCCTGCACTTCGCCGGATCGTTCGACGGACGCTCCGAAGACGATCTCGCGTACTTCCGCGACGAGCCCGAGTTCCGCAGCTCCTGGATCGTCGAGCAGCCCAACGGCGACTTCGCTCAGACGATCGCGCGTCAGTTCATCGTGTCGACCTACATGTTCGAGCTCTACTCCGCCCTGCGCGCGAGCACCGATCCGACCTTCGCCGCGATCGCCGAGAAGTCGCTCAAAGAGGTCGACTACCACCGTGACCACGCGGTGCAGTGGGTGCTTCGCCTCGCCGGCGGCACCGATGAATCGCGCCGGCGGATCATCCGCGCACTGGGCGGTGTCTGGCCCTACGTCGACGAACTCTTCCGCGATGAGCCCCTGATCGAGCGGCTCGGTGCTGCCGCGGTGCGGCCGTCGACGCTGCGCCCCGGTTTCGACGCGGTCGTCGACACCGTGTTCGCCGAGGCGGAGCTCGAGACACCTGCCGTCTCGGCATCCTCTGCAGGCGGCCGGCGCGGCGCTCACGCGACACCGCTCGGCCACCTGCTCGCCGAGATGCAGGTGCTCGCGAGGCGCCATCCGGGAGCATCGTGGTGAACGGCACGCTGCACACCGATGCGCAGGCGACGGCCTGGCGGATCGCCGCGGCCGTGGCCGATCCCGAGGTGCCTGTGCTCACGATCGAGGATCTCGGCGTGCTCCGTGCCGTCGCGGTCGACGGCGATACGGTCACGGTCGACATCACGCCGACCTACAGCGGATGCCCGGCGATGGACACGATCCGCGACGACGTCATCCTGGCCCTGACCGTGGCCGGCTACGAGAAGGTCGAAGTGCGACTCGTGCTCTCGCCCGCGTGGACGACGGACTGGATGTCGGATGCCGGCAAGCAGAAGCTGTCGCGGTACGGCATCGCCCCTCCGTCCGGACGCTCGGCGATCTCATCGGGCCCGATCCGCCTCGCGATCAGCGTGCGCTGCCCCCGGTGCGGATCGCTGGACACCCGCGAGGTGTCTCGCTTCGGATCCACCTCGTGCAAGGCGCTGTTCGAATGCCGTGCCTGCCTCGAGCCCTTCGACCACTTCAAGGTGCACTGATGTCACTGTTCGCCTCCCCCGGCATCGCTCCGGCGGCCGCCGCTCACCGAGCCGCGTCGACGACGAAGAAGCGCGCACGCTTCCATACGCTGGCCGTCGAAGAGGTGCGGCCGCTCACCGAAGACTCGGTCGAGGTGACCTTCACCGTCCCCGCCGAGCTGGCCGATGACTACGACCACCTGCCCGGCCAGTACGTGGCGCTGCGCACGACGCTCGAGGGCACCGAGGTGCGCCGGTCGTACTCTCTGTGTCGGGCCCCCGAGCATCGCACGGATGAGCAGATCGCGGCCGGAATGCCGACTCGGCTGAGCGTCGCCGTGAAGCGCGACGAGGGCGGCCTGTTCTCCACGTGGGCGCAGACGGGCCTGCACCCGGGCTTCGAGATCGACGTGATGAGCCCGCAGGGCACGTTCACCTCGGGCCTGGACGACCTCGATCAGCGCCACGTCGTCGGCATCGCCGCGGGCTCGGGAATCACACCGCTCATGGCTCTCGCGCACACCGTACTGACCCGCTCCGAGACCTCGCGTTTCACGCTCCTGTACACGAACCGCTCGACACTCGACGTGATGTTCCTCGAGGACCTCGCCGATCTGAAGGACCGATACCCGACTCGCCTGACGCTGCACCATGTGCTCTCCCGCGAGCAGCGCACGGCGCCGGTGCTGTCCGGCCGGATCGACGAGGAGAAGCTGCGGACAATCCTGCGCATGCTGATCGACCCGACCGACGTCGACGAATGGTTCCTGTGCGGACCGCTCTCGCTCGTCGACCTGTGCCGGGAGGTGCTCGCCGACGTGGGGGTGCCGCGGGAGCACATCCGATTCGAGCTCTTCACGACCGGGGATGAGCCGGTGCGCGCGGCCCGCCCCGTCGAAGTACGCGCTGGCGAGATGACGATCCGCATCGAGGTCAACCTCGACGGCGTCTCCTCGACCGTCGAGAGCCCCGTCGATGCGCATGAGTCGGTGCTGAACGCCGCACTGCGGGTGCGCCCCGACGCCCCGTTCGCCTGCGCGGGCGGCGTCTGCGGTACGTGCCGCGCACGAGTCCTCGAGGGCAGTGTGACCATGACCGAGAACTATGCCCTCGAGCCCGACGAGCTCGACCGCGGCTACGTGCTGACCTGCCAGTCCCACCCGACGAGCGACCGCGTCGTCGTCGACTACGACGTCTGAGGAGCATCCGATGATCGATCTCACCATCGACGACGACGTCGCGACCGTCGTCCTGAACGCACCGTCGAAGCTGAACTCGCTCGACGAGCAGGCGCTCCACGATCTCGGACGCGCCTACGACGAGGCCGATGCCGCAGGGGTGCGTGCGCTCGTGCTGCGCGGCGAGGGACGCGCGTTCTGCGCCGGCCGCGACATCTCGGCAGTGGACCCGCGCGACGATGACGTGATCGGCTATCTCGGTGGCCTCGTCACGCCGCTGTTGCAGAGGATGTCGCGCTTCCCCGCGCCGACCTTCGCGGTCGCGCACGGCGCCTGTCTGGGCGTCGGACTCGGGCTCCTGATCTCCACGGACGTCGTCTACGTCGCGGAGTCGGCGAAGATCGGCTCGCCGTTCGCCGCGCTCGGGGCCACGCTCGACTCCGGAGGCCATGCGCTCTTCGTCGAGCGGCTCGGAGCGCACAAGACGCTCGATCTCATCTACACGGGGCGGCTGATGAGCGGCACCGAAGCTGTGACATCGGGGCTGTTCTCGCGCGTCCTCCCCGACGACAAGGTGCTGCAGGCGACGACGGATGCCGCGGCGACCGCCGCACGAGGTGCCACAGCGGCGTTCCTCTCGAGCAAGCAGCTGGTCGCCCGGATCCGTGACGAGCGGCTCGCCCTGTGGGACTCGATCGAGATCGAGAACGCCGCGCAGGCCGCGCTCTGCGACACCGATGACTACCGCGAGGGCTTCGCGGCGTTCCAGGAGAAGCGCAAGCCTCAGTTCCGCGGGCGCTGAGCCTGTAGCACCGCGATCCGCCGCTCAGTTCACGAGCTGGCTGAGGATCGTCGGATCCTTGATCCTGTCGTCGGCCGCCAGCATCACGACCTTCGAGACGATCTCGGCCGTGCGCGGATCGTCGTCCACGAACGGCAGGAAGATACGTCCTCGGTGCTGCGCCCCGACCGGGATGATGAACAGCGTGTTGCCGGGAACCCGGTGAACGATGCCTGAGCCGAGGTGTACCGAGTACGTCCCGAGGACTCCCTTCACGCGGACGTGGTGACCCGACATCTCGACGCGGTCGATCCCGAGCAACATGCACGTCTCGTCGACGATCCGGCGTCGGACCTCGACGGTCGACTCGGATGTCTGCGGATCGACACCGCTGGAGTGACCGACTGACACCACGAGGTCGAGGTCTCGCATCGCCTCGGAGTACACCCGCGGCGGCACCTGCTCGAGCGGGATCGCCCGCCAGGAGCCCACCGGCCCGAAGCGCACGTCGTCGATCGCGGCGTCCTCGACCTCGCCCGCCGTCCCCCAACCTCCCTCGACATTGCAGAAGACGTGGATCCGCTCGTTGTGGAAGGTGCGCTCGAACCCCTGGCCGAAGTCTCGCACCCAGTTCCGGGCCGTGAACAGCCCCGAGGCCCGTCGCGCGTCGATCTGATGTCCGACATAGCGCCGGGACGACATCCCGCCCTCGCCTCGCTCATTCTCGGTGGGCACGTAGAGCTCCCGGAACACCTGCTTGAACGGCTGCGGGCGTCCTCGTGTCATGACCTCGTGCTGCAGGTCGGGCCAGTCCCCGCTCGCGAGGAGGTCGACCGGGTGCGCGATGCGCAGTCCGCCGGCGGGAGTGTACGCCGCGCCGTGGGCGCCGACCAGGTCATCGCCCGACGCAGCGATGAAGCCGGCGCGACCCTCGGCGTCGACGAGCACGACGTCGGCCAGCATCCGCCCGAGAAGCGGGTGCTCGCGCAGGAGCACGATCTCCTCGGCCTCGAACACATCGCCGAGCACGCACGCCGCCTCGAGCGACGACCGCATCCGCTGCGCCTGCTTCTTGAGTTCTTTGGCGCGGACCGTGAGTGCAGCGATCCCCTCGACCTTGCGGCTCTTGGCCGGCACCGCCGCGAGCACTTTGCCGGCGCGGTCGACCGCGATCACCGGCATCCCCTGATCGTCGATCGACAGGCTCACGGTCACGTCTCCGTCCACGGCGGTGACGGACGCCAGGGAATCGATCATCGGTTGCGGACTCTCGACCCGCTTATCCCCGCGGTCGGAGCCACAGTCTTGTTTTGGGCGGAAAAGGAGAACGCCCCAGTTGAGCTCGTCCATGACGCTGCCTCGGAACTCGCCCCCGAGTGCATCAATGCAATCAAGCATTACCTTGCCCGGCCCGAGATCGTTTCTCCTCAGAGAGCCGGACGGGGAGTTGCGCTCACGAACATCGCGCTGGTCGACTCTCAACATGATGAGCGCGTTCAGGTGGCTGACCTTGTCGCTGGACTGGCTCGCGCCGCCGCTGAGCAGCTGACCATGGGTAAAGAGCAACCTCTCTTCACCGCAATCGAGCCAATCATCAGCCAGTACAGCATCTGGCCAGCAGAGCGACTCATGAACCCGGAGGAAGCGCGCGCTGTCGCGACGCGAGCCTAGGTCAACGCCGAATCGCACCGACCGTGAGGCGCCTGAGATACCCGTGGTGGTGCGCAACACGCTCCGTCGCACTCCCCCGCTAGGGTCGGAGCATGTCGCTGACTCGTCATCTCAGAGATTTGAGTTCGCCGGTGCGGCGGTTCGTCTACGCGAGCGCCCCTGGCCTCGCCGCCGCGGGGACCCGAGGAGGAGACGGCGCAGCGGCTGCGACGCGATTCGACTTCGGCTCGCTCACCTCTCTCGAGACTCAGATACCAGTCCCCGCCGGGGTCAAGCCAGCGCAGCGCAAGCCTCACGCGATTGTCGCGGGGATGGCTCTCGACTATCGACTGCGAATGGATCTACCGGGCTTCGATATGGTCGAGACGACGGCCTGGAGAGGGCTCGAGCGGCTACAGGCGAGTCCGGATGCCATACATCGTGGTGAACACATCGCGAGAATGCTGCAGGATGCGCTCAACTTCGGGTATTTGACCCTCAAGGAGAAGGACCCGCATCCCCTTAGCCTCGCACGGATCTCGATCCCGCTCGCCTGGTGCGAAGCCATCTACCGTGCCGGCCCTGTGGCAGCGCTGACGAACGATCTCGGGCGTCGCATCAAGCGAGCGAAGGATGCCGTTGAGCTGACCATGAGCATCCCCGAAGAGCTACTGTTCGACGTGGTGCGGATGCACATGCCGCTCGCCTCACTTCTCGAGGAATGGAACGGCGCGATATCGGGCGGAACTGACTTCACGTCCAATCCGACGTTCGTCGGCAGCGCCGCAGTGGGCGGCGCGGACGCTGATCTGGTCGTCGGGGATCTGATCGTTGAGATCAAGACTCGCGAGCAGATCACGAACCCGTGGATCCGAGACACCCTCTTTCAGCTGCTGGGATATGCCCTGCTCGATATCGACGACTCGCACGGCATCCGCCGCGCGGCGATCCTGCTACCGCGTCAGCCGCACATCGCGATCTGGACCCTGGACGACCTCCTCGGTCGAGATGCCGACGAGGCGCTGCCTGAACTACGGGAGGAGTTTACGAGTTTGCTCACCGAAATGCTCAAGACCCGACTCGGTGAGGTCGAGGGAGACGATGACATCGGTGTCGACGATCCTGTCGCTGAACTCGGCTGACGAGCTAAGGAAGACATGATCGGCGACTCCGTTCCCTGGAGAGAAGAACTCCTGAAGTCCGCGGCGCGACTCAGACGCTGGAACACGCAGAAACGCTGGACCAGCCGCACATACTTCAATGCCGAGCGCGACATCATGATGGGCGCGTACTCGATCCGTCGTTTAATCGATTCCGAGAAGTCCTCGTCGCGTCTGTCGATTCGACGGGTTCCGACCCGCAGATACGCCCTGATCGACCGCGTTCCCATGCTGCTCGACCACTTCAACCCCGAGCAGTTCTATAACCTCAACGAACCGACGAACTCGGAACTCGCGGTCGGGTGGCTGTGTAACCAGGTCATCCACAGCTTCGTTTTCCAGATCTACCTCGAGGAGGATTCGACGACGAGCGTGGTCTTCACCTCTGACCGCGACCGAGGAAAGCACCTCCACGGAATCAGCTTCACGGCTCTCGCTGACCTCTTCGCCTACGTAGGACGAGAGGACATAGTCGAACGCTCGGGCACGATGATCGACGGAAACCAGACAGTAGTGAATGTATCCAACCACGATGCCGTGGAAAGCGGACGTGCGGTCTATTTCGACGACGACCGAGTGACTATCCAGTGGACCCCAGAGGAATTGCCGGCCTTCGAGCAGCGGATCCTCGACATGGTTGCGCGCCGACTCTCTGAACAGTCGACGGACCACAATCTCAATCGCGAAGACAACTAGCGGCGGGTATGTCGAATGCGCGCGAGATGTTGAAATCGTCCCTCGAAGGAGCGAACCGTGACCGCACCCGAAGCGACCCTCGTCGCCGCCATCGTCGCCGACAGCGTCGCCTCCCTCGGCCTGCTCTGATCGATCGGGAGCTTCTTCATCTCAAGACATCTCACGAAGACCACTGCGGCACGAAGCGAATGGAGGAGCCAGTTCGAGCAGGCACATACCCTCGCGCTGAGCACCGATCCAAACCAGGCTCGAACCGGCGCACTGTGGATGAAGTCGTTGTCCACTGCGAAGTGGGTGACGGATGCCGACCGAACCTTAACAGCTACCGTGCTACTTGCGTTGCCGCCGGGTGTCAGCGCACCCACGGAGGTTAGCGAGGTTCTCTCGAGCATCCGCAACAAGAGCGTTGCCTCAGCGCTAGCCCGCGTTAGCCCGGGACCGAAGGGTCGATTCGAGCTTTGGACGAACGCCAAGGGACGATGGCGCTGGCGTGCGAAGGCAGGAAATGGCGAAGTGATCGCGGTGTCCCCGGAGGGATATAGCTCGCACCAGGCGGCGATGGAAGCGATGCGCGTCTTCCGGCCCGATCTTCCCTGAATCGCTCGGCATCGCCCTTACCTTGAGTGCATTTGCCTCGAAATGCAAGTGGCGGGACTTGTCGGGATCATTCCGCAGAGCCGGGATTCTCAAGAGATATAGGGCAGAGAACGCTTGACGAGTCCGCGAAAGGCAGGGAGCGGCGTCCCATCGCGTCTACGCTTCTTTTCTTGAGAGAGAAAGGAACCCGTTCGGTACGTGCGACCTCTGTCGCGAGACTCGACCGACATCACCGATGCCCATCGACGTCTAGCTCCTATGTCGTGTCCACGCGGTGTACTGCCGTTCGCTGATCTCGTAACGGCTGCCGTCGCCCATTCGAAAGAATGCGGCACGGCGTCCCGGTGCTCCGAACGGTTCGCCGTCGATCTGAACATCTCGGAAGTAGGGCTCGGCATCGGGCCCATCGTTGCCGACCCGAAGATGTACGGTGTTCGTGCCGATGCTGTCGAAGGATGCGTATGGGAATGGCTGTGTCATGCGCCCGCTGCGAGATTCAGTGCTCACAGAAGCCAGCTCTCGAGGTTCCATACCGGGAAGCTGTCCGCGCCGAAAGGTTGGCCGCACGCCCGGCCTTGCAGCTTGAAGGTCATCGTCTGATCGCCAGCCGCCCCGACGGCACCGCCCGTGACCTTCACATACTTATGCACGGGTTCGACGCTTTCGTCGTCACCGACGTGGCGGAGGTGCACTGCAGTCACATCGTCAGCGTCGATCTCGATGAACGATTTGTACTGGCACGGGAATTTACTAGACATGCATCCATCATGTCGGTGCGTGAGCGAGCCATCGAGCAGAAGTAGGCGACCGCCGGTCAGGGCGACCGGGCCGGATCGGGAAGCGGCGACGACCATCTGAGCGAGCTGAGATCGGTTGATGTCGTTCTATCACCGTGCGGCCGCCTCGACGCCAGCTTGGGCCGCAAGTTGTACTGCCTTCACCGGCGCGAAAGTCCATTGATCAACCGGGTCGATCTGCGCAAAGGGGTTCCCTGATTCAACCAGTCGCACGAATCGACTCAGGTCGGCATCCGATTCGTGTATGTGGGATTTCATCTCCAGGAGTATCTGCCTCGCGATGCCCCATGACTCTGGCCCCTCCATCGGAAGGTTGGGGAACGGCCGATGAATCTGAGGCGACACCGGCCAATCTGCCGGCCGCCGCGCGGCGCGTACTCTGTCCGCGAAGATGGCAATCATGACAGTCAGCGCCTCGTTTGCGTGGCGCGTCCACTCTCCATCTGGCGACGCGACCCCAACTCCGACCGCGAACCGCGCAGCGTCTTCAGGAGTGAGCGGGAAAGTTCTATCACGCTGACTAGACATACGCCAGCCACCGATGGCGACTCCATCGCTCACGCTCACGAAGATATGTCGACAGGTACCCACGAACGACGAATACACACCGCTAAGCACCTGCCCGACCGCGCCCATGTCCTCTTCCCGCACGGTGACAACGATCGCTTTGGTCTCACGCGGGACGATTGGATCTTCGTCAGCGATCAAAGCTCCTTGCGCGTGTACCCCAGCCGCGTGAAAGGTGTTCAGGACGTCCGTGAGCTCCTGCGCCGCACGCTGATCAGCCTCCGCCTCGACCCAATGATCGACCTCCGAAAAGGGCAGCGACCCGCCTGGGAACTGAGGTAAGTCAGCAACGGAGAGTGCACGGGCAGCGGTCTGACACCGAGCGATGAGCTCATTTGGGATGACGTCGCCGATGTCCGCGAACATGGGCATGGGGTGCTCGTCGCGAATCTTTACCAGGTCCCTCGAGGCTTCAAGAAGTCGCATAGCCGCACCGGCATACCGATAGCCCGGACGCGTCGTACTACGATCAGGGCTGCTTGCTTGCAGCAACGCAGAAGCCACATTCTCCAAGCACGCCTTCGCTCTATCCTTCGATCGCTCCCGGAGGTCACCATCGAGTTCAATCGATCGTCGCGTCCGATGGTGCAATCCGGTGGAGCTTGGAACGGGCGGGATCCCGGGGAGCGAGGCGATTGATCGGAATACGCTCGAGGCACGCTGCAGCCATCGTCGGCGTCGCCCTGCGTTATCTCTCACGCTCAATCGGTTCGGAAGTTCCTCCAGCAACTCGCCCAGCTCCTCGACGACCGCACGTTGAGCGCGAAGCCGTTTGGTCCAACGCTCTCCTTGAGACAGTTCAGACAACACGGAGCCAACGGCAACGTTGCGTTGAGTGTCAGCATGGCGGGGCACAACTCCTGCTCTGATTCGCTTGTAACCATCTGGCTGGATCGCATCGTCAGAGTCGACCCCCGTGCCCGCGGCGTCAAGCACGCGAGCAGTGACCACATCGGCTTCCGGGCAAGCGTCGAAGAGGCGCCGGACCAACTGCATAACCTGCGCGTTGACTGGATTTCGTTCCGTTGCGGCGGACTCAAGCGAGCTTCGATGCAGTTCGGGATCGTTGCTACGTCTGTAGAACGTCGAACTCTCGACTTCGAGAAACTCGGTCGACGACACTGTCTCGATCCGGGCGAGCCCGCTCGTGGTCGAGGGCAGTTCTTCAACGGGCCGACGTCGGACGTTGCAGCTCAGTGCAAAGTCATCAGCTGCTGTCGCAGCGATGGCCCGCTCAAGCACTGGCCCAAGGGCCGTCTGCGCGCTTTCTGGCGTGAGATTGCCCAGTCGGTAAAGCGACGCGATCAGACGAGAACGATTCGTGACTCCCATGATGTCGTCGGACTCGACATCATGAGATTGCAACACTTCCGCGATGGACGACGACGACGAGTCAAAGTCGTATCCTTCAAGAGCTTCGCAGTAGTCCACCGCGTCTTCGAGCGAGCTACTCCGCAAGATGCCCGCGACATCTTCCCAAGGCATCTCGTCGAGGACTGCCCTTGCGGAGGGATCACGCCACTCAGGCAGGGACGCGGCCGCCGCAGTAAGGGCTTCGAGCCCGACTAGATCAAGCGAGATTCCAGAGAAACGCTTGGCAAAGGCCATGAGATAGAAAGACTCCCGGTCGACCGTAGCCGCCGCATAGCTGCACACGTCATCTCGCGTGGCTGCCACGTATGCCACCACATCGCAGCGCTGCGCGACCTCGAACAGGCGGCTGAGTACTACAGCCTCTCCGCCAGCTTTGGCAAGAATTACGTCGCGTACGAGCGCGTCCCGAATCGGCGAGAGAAGCCTCAGAGTTCGGTCCAGGCGCTGGGCGGGCGGTTCGGTAGTCGCTCTCAATGTCGCCTCACGTAGCAAGCGTGACAACGCGCTCCTATACAGCGTCGGACGATCATCCAGGGGCGCGGCGGCGATGCACGATACATATGAGTCGGCGCGGGTTGGAGGAGGCGACTCGTGAAGTAGCTCCTCAAGCGTCTCAGCACGAAGGTCGTGAATAGCGGCCCAGGCATCGCCATCATCAATCAGTACTAGGTGCTCGTCACGAAGGATTCGGAGAGCTCGACCGATGTCAGCCAGCTCAGAATCGACTACGGCCGAGAGTTCTTCAGGTCTCGTCTTGCGCCCCAAGAGGTGCTGTGAGACAACAGCTCTGAGCAACTCGATCGCTAGGATCTGACCGGTATCCTCAAGTCGTTGGAGTTGCTCGGCGAGTACTTCGCGCAAGCGGCGCCCTGTTGTGGCGATCGCGATGAACTCCATCAGCAACCCGGAGGCGAGTTGCAGCGCCTCCTCACTCTCGACTGCCAGTTCAAGGCCCGACTGGCGCATGCGCTCGAAGAGCATCCCCGCGGAAGAGGCGGTCAGTTCCGCATTGACTACTGTTGCGCCAACAGCGAGGGCGGGCGTGAACTCGTCATTGCGACAGGTGGCCACGAGACTCACGTTCGGCAGCTCGAGTAGCTGGTCTCGAGCCGTAGCCCACTCCGCGGTGTTCGAGCGTCCGAGATCGTCGACGCAGACGACAACAGGTCGGTGCTCGGCAGGATCAAGGTGACGTACGAATCGAACGAGTATCGAAACGTCGTCGGACGTAGCAACTCGTAGGAGACGAACGGCAATCTCTCCGCCCGTGAGCGACGCAACCCAGCGCCACATGAGAGTCGATTTGCCAGCACCGCTCGGCGCCGCGACAATTACGTTTCGTGAGCCCGTCGCGGCGTTCGCGAGTACCGCCTGCTCTTCCGCTCGCACTACGTCGAGCCCCGCAGCGATGTGCGACGGGCCAACCCGCACGCCTGCGTAGAACGCTCCGACGGAGATCGTTGCTTCGTCGAGATAGTTCGCGATCTCACATACGCCGCGCTCAACTGCCTCATCCAGAATGTTCGTGTCCGCGGCAAGTTTGACGCGCTGCACGAGCGCATCTACCTCGGATCGAGACCGAGTCAAGGCGGACACGACGTTCGCCCCGCGTTGACGAGCACCCAGTGCCGCGAGATCAGCGAACAGCTCGGCACGGACGAGATTTGCAACGCGATGGGAAAGTCGCCATTCCGTTGCAAGTGAGTCCGAACTTCTCTGGAACTCAGGCGCGTCCGCGACAACCAACCGGGCAAGTCGGACAATGGACTCAGCCTGGTCTCGAGTGGCCGCCCCCTCGAGTCGGGTGCGCACGGCCTCGATCAACGGGTCAAGCGCCGGCGCGGGCCAACGATCACCGAGCGACCTTTGCCAACCGGTTGGTGGGAAGTTTTCGGGGAAGCGGCCGCTCGTCACGACTACGAGTCCGGTGACGTTGCCGTCATAGTCTCGAGAGTGCAGCGAGACACTAGCGTGAACAAGAATGTCCGCGAGTTCGGCAACTCCTATGGGGGAACGTCCCGTAGAGCGTTGCTTACACTGCACCAGGAGCCATGTGCCATCGGAGAGCTGACAGTCGATATCCTCGAAGCCCTCCGGTCGCAGTCTTGTGACGGCTGGCAGTCCCGAGTCGACGTCACGTGCCGCAGACAACAGCATTACCCCGACGGCGATCTGATAGGAAACTCCTGCCATGTTGATCGCCCCCGATCGGAGTCTGGCAAAGGTCTCATCTGAGGTGCGCGCCGCAGCAGCCTGAACAGCGGCCCTGCTGCGCTCAATCGAGGACGCACCCGAATCAGGACTCAAAGGAGATCACCGCCGCTTCTCGTGTCGCTTCCACTGTTGCGACTACGAGTACTGCTGCCTCGCGGCCCCTCAATTTTCTCTTCACAAACAAGCTTCATCTCCCCCGCACTCAACAAGACGGTATGGCGTGATTGCACTTCTTTCAGCCTGAGATCTAATGGGACCGCGCTGCAGGTGTGTGTTTGCCTCACAGGGCCCGCGTTGTGACATCTACGCCTCGGTCGATGCAGCCCTCGCGCGGCATGTCTACGCGGGGGGCTGGTCCCTTGTCTGGAACCCACGTTCGAGGAGCGCTATCCGCAAGGATCGGTACGCTGCCGAATCTTGAAGCTCTGAAGCCCGAGAAAGGTGAGCGATAGCAAGTCGATCGACACCCCAGTAGTCCGAGCTGGGTTGTGTCGTGCGAATCAGCATGTCAAAGATGCTAAGCGTGGTTTCGTCTGGGTGAAGGCGCTCGACTCGCTCTGCTACGTCCGACGCGTACGCAAGTCGTCCGTCACTCTTCTCCAATGTTCGCCTCGTGCACTCAAGCCATTGACTGTCAGGGAGCGAAGTCAGCAAGCAAAGACGACCGAAGTTTGCCAGGTCATCGATGTCAGCTTGCTCAAGGGCAAACGACCACAAGGCGAAAATCTGCGTGATGATGGCATCGGTGAGCGTGTCGAGTGGCTCTACCACCCATGCGATATGCTCACCGATCTGGTCATGGCCCGGAGAGTTCAGCAAGCGGCCAGCGACTGTGGCGACAGAGTAGCCGGGGACAAGTCGTAGGCAGGCCGCGATCATCTGCTCAGATGCACGTTCAGCACCGCGATTGACAGCGTCCTTCACCAACTCAACGTAGTCCTCGAAGATTTCCCGGCTCGGTGTACTCCACGCCAACAGCATGTCGAACGCGTCCCTCGCGGGTTCGCTCCCATCGTTCAGTAGCACTGCACTCGCAGCCTCCCACCACGACGGAGCCACAGAGCGAATGAAGTCGTGGTGGACGGCGATCAACGATCGGTACTCAGAGCCGTCCGCGCCGGCCAAATCTAAGCTCTTGCTAAGAATCTCGGTTCCGGAAAGTGAGCACTCCCCGACACTCCGGTACTCAGCGCCCATCAACGCAAGAACGGCGAGAAGAGCACGGGTGGAGTACCGGTGCAGTGCACGATGGAGAGCGTCACCACTCGCTCTCGGGCGATCACCTAGCTCCCACTCTTCTGCGCTGTCTCGGACGAACGGCCACAAGCTTTCGATGACGGGAGCCAAAGTGAAGTCAGAGCGGTTCGCGTAGTGCTCAATCAAGTCGACCGCTGGCGCACGGACTCGCTCCCAGTCCTCGACGTAGTCCCAGTCACCTCTGGCACCGATTTGCTCTGGGACCTGCCCCTGTCTACTCCAGACGTAGTCACTAATCTCGACGATCTCATCGGGGCTGAGCACCCTGCTGGAATCAGCGGACCTGAATCCGTCGATCATCGCTGCCACGTAGGTCGGATGGCGTAAAGCGTCAAAAACGACAGTTAGCGATGGGACTTTCCAACGACTCGGATCGGCCGCAACGACTTTCTCAAGGACGCGCCCTACGTCCGAGGGACCTGAGGGCCAGTCGTCAGGACTCGCTCGCCACTCGCGCAGGACCCTGCACACTTCTAGCACGTCCCCGGCCGCAAGGTACGCCTCAGAAAGGGGCGATACTGCAGTCCTCGACACCACCCGAGACGGTGTCTGCCAATAATCTCGATCCCGCGGCGGCGCGTCTCGCGCAAGCGCTTCGAACGCCTGGTGCCACGCGGGCAGCGCGCCCTGGGGTAAGACCCTGACCCAGCGGTTGAGGTGCCAGTGGGAATGTTCGAGGTCGTGCACTACCGCTTGCTGCTCTATGTCATCAAGAGCGGGCGGCGGCCCGATAAGTCGCTCCAGTTGTTCGTTGAGATCGGCAGCGCCTATCTGCGCGACGAGACCGTCGAGGAGCGCGAGGCCATCTACGTTCGGACGATCTGCGCAGACATGCTCGGCAAGAATGGCCGCTTTCGATGAAGGTTCGAGCGAACTGGAGCGAGCGGCGAATGCAACGCGCAGCCGGGAGCTGATGCCGGCGGGAAGGCGCGAGATCGAGCTAAGGACACTGGCCGAGCCGAGAAACGGTTCGACAGCAAGCATCGTGTGTGCGTAACAGTCCAAGATCTCTTCCGGTACCGAGTTTCCGGACGCGCGGTGACGTTCGAGTATCGATGTTCCCACTTCGAAGTAAAACAGACGGTAGAAGGTGCCGTCGGGGACTCGCCGAAGTTTCCATTCGAGACATTGCAGTCGCGACGCCGCGTTCTCCGCGTCGACCCCCTCGAGCATCAGTGACAGCAAGGCTGAAACACCCCACGCCCTCTCAAGAACTCCCTCGTTGAGCACAACATCCGCGACGTCGGAGACAAATTCCGACCGACTGGCGAGCGTGGTTGCCCAGCGGAGCGCGATCCGCGCGATTGCTCCGGGACTTTGTCGCAGCAAGGGCAGAATGATGCGAGCTGCGTGGTCGCCACTGTCCATCGAGGCGATCGCAACAGCCGCACATAGGTCGATGTCTGTTGTGTCGAGGCCCTCAAGCACGCGCGCGGCAAACTTCGTCACTGCCTCAGGCTCCTGTTGGAACGAGTAGAAGATGTCACCCATCGCTCCCCAAGTCTTGATCATCTCGGTCGTCAGCCAGTTGGACTGCGCGATCACATCAAGCCACTCAACCGAGCTCAGAGACCGGAGGAACTGGCGCGTGTGTGCAGGGGTCAGCGCGTGGATCTCGACTTCAGCCATGTCCGTCAGTGACGGGTGTTCAAGCGCTGCCAAATCGTCCAGCGCACGGACACGCTCTGCCGGCGAGCTGAAGAGCGACGTTATCAGCTCCATGAACTCGACCCAGATGTCTTGAGCCTCAGACATTGACATCTCGGAATGTAGTGCGGATGCCGCTCGCTCTCGCAGACTCAAAAGGTCTTTGATCTTGCCGACAAGAGCGGGTCCGACCGCTCCCATACGCCTTGCAAAGACGTAATGGTAAGCCTGTTCCGCTCGACTCGCCGAGTTCCGCGATTCGATCACCGCATCGATGCGTGGCCTGATTGCTCCAAACAGCTCCTCGACCGAGCCACCCAAGCCGCGCTGAGAATCGAACAATTCCATTGCTTCGGACAACCGATCGACTGACTCGCGCGTCGTATAGGCGATCGGAAACCCAGATCTATCGAAGAGAGCGTCCGCCGCGGTGCGCACGCTGTAGGCGAACGTCATCGCCTGGAGAGGGAGGAACGAGCCCTGCGCGAGGACGGCTCTGGCGTTGTCGAGAGCGTCGAGTATCCGCGATGACTGCGGGCCGTACTCGTCGCTGATCGTACTCCTGATCTCCGGCGTAATTTCTGGGTAGTCCTCGGCGTTTGGCATCATCCACTCCCCGCGGTTCCGTGAAAATACTCTGCATACCGAGCGCCAGCGCTCACCACACCGAGTCTGCCAGAAGACGAGAGACTACCCCACGGCAGGTAAGCCAAGCCTCACGCGTGTTGACGCTACGACTTTGGATGAAGATTCAAGGTTCACAGTGAACCCGCCCCGCAAATCAAGGTCAGCCTGCCAGTCAGGCCGGCCGTCAAGGCGCGGAATGTCTGGGAAGGCCGACGACCGCCTGGATAGAGCGCAGAGGTCTCAAGCGCCCTCATTCCGCGCTCGTTAGAGGGAACCGAGGAAACGTGTCAGGCGATTGCGCCTAGCATCCGCCGATGGCCAGAGGAGTCGTGAGCTCCTGGCTGTATGTCCTCCGTGCGATTTGAGCAAGCTCCGCGGTTGAGGAGCATTGCAACTGGTGTCGAGTCTGAGGCTGCTCGTGACAGAACAAGTGGCCGAGATTCGCGTTCCGAACGAAGTAGGCCAACGCACCTGGGGTGTTCGCACTGCCTACCAGCACCTGCAGTTGAAGTGGTGGCTCGCTGATAACTCCGTCAATGATTGGGTTGAAGCGGGTGACAGGCATGGCTGAGTACCGAAACGAAACCAAGTCGGAGGCCCCCGCAAGCACCACGAAGCCCCCGACCGTTTCCGGCTGTCGCAGAAACACGATGTTCTGGAGCGTCGACTCGAGACGAAAGGCGACTTCACAACTTGGAAAGTCGTGCTCGAACATCTGCTTGGCTCGCGTGAAAAGCGAGAGACCAGGCTCTATCTCGTAGTCGTCGCCGATCATTGAAACGCCCGAGTTTGATACGTCGCCCCATTGCCCATCCTCGACGCGCCAGAGCTTTGCCGGCAAACGTTGCGCGACGAGGAACGCGGCTCCATCGATCTCGCAGAGTCTGTCTAGCACTTCGGGAAGATCGAGCCCTCGAAGACTTACGACTGAAGCGGCAAGCATCTCAGGTCCAGAGCCGGCGTAGCCGACGACGAGATCCTCGTTCAGGAGGACGATCTTGAGCACAGGCTCCGCAAAGATCTTGCGAGACCTCGCCTCGTCCTCTTTCCACCACACTTTTGAGTCACCGCCGATGCAGACCGATGCGCCGTCAGGACTGAGGGCTCCCATGATTAGCGTCACATAGCGATCATCGGGGCATCGCCACGCACACCGCAACCCTGACCATGCCGACTGCAGTCCCCGGCAACGAGCCTAGATTGACCGGTCAGGAGGCATGCTCGGGGACGCGAAGAGATTTTGGCGGCAACGCCCTCTATGCGCGTGTCTTCACCCCTGGATGCCCAACAACATGTTTTGGGAGACAGAAAGTACTGTGCGTCGAGTACGCCGCGAGCTCAGGCTCGACCAAGATGCGCAGCAGCGCGCGTAGGGTGTACTCCCCCTCGATGCCCCGGATCGCCAGCGGTTCACCGTGCGTTCGTCTTCCCATGACGGCGGTCTCGACGAGCATGCGCTCAGTCTGGCATGCAGCGGCGACATCCCTCGGATCTCCCCCTGGACAGCAGTTGTCGGAGGCTGGTGTCGGAGGCGGGTGCCAGACTGCACTCATGATCCTTGCCGACGTCGTGACCACGATCGAGGCCGTCGCCGCGACGTCCTCCCGTCTCGCGAAGATCGACGCGCTCGCGCAGCTGCTCGCTCTGGCGGATGCAGCCGAGCTCCCCACCCTGGTGGGGCTGTTGCTCGCGAGTCCGCGACAGGGGCGTCTCGGCGTCGGCTGGCGCGGGCTCACGACGCTGGATGTATCGCATGTCGACGCGTCCACGCTCGCGCTCGCAGACATCGATGCGGCATTCGACGAGTTGGTCGCCACGTCGGGTTCAGGGGCGGCAGCGGCGCGCACCGGGGTTCTCACGTCCCTCGCCTCCCGGGCCACCGCGGCCGAGTGGGACTTCCTCACCAGGGCGATGATCGGCGAGCTCCGAACGGGCGCGCTGTCCGGCGTACTGCTCGACGCGATCGCGAAGGCTTCAGACCGACCCGTCGCCAGCGTGCGCCGTGCCGCGATGCTGTCCGGCGACCTGGGCGAGACCGCCGTGCTCGCCCTCGCCGGCACCGCGGCAGAGCTCGAGGCAGTCGGCCTGCAGGTCGGGCGCCCGGTCCTTCCCATGCTCGCCTCGACCGCAGCCACGCCCACCGCCGCGCTCGAGATCACGGGCCGCGCCTCTGTCGAGTATAAGCTCGACGGAGCGCGCATCCAGGTGCACCGCCACGGCGACGACGTGAGCGTCTACACCCGCAGCCTCGCCGACATCACACACCGCGTGCCCGAGATCGTCGAGATCGTGCGAACCCTCCCCGCTCATGACCTGATACTCGACGGCGAGACGCTGTCGCTCGACGAGGACGGCGGCCCTCGCCCGTTCCAGGAGACCATGTCGCGGTTCGGAGCCGACGTCTCGCGCGACCTCGTACTGCGGCCCTGGTTCTTCGACGTGCTGCACGTCGACGGCCGCGATCTGCTCGACGACCCTCTGTCGACCCGCCTGATCGAGCTTCAGAAGGTCGTGGGCGAGTGGCGCATGCCGGGCATCGTGACCGACGACCCCGCAGCCGCCGAGCAGCTGTCCCGAGACGCTCTGGCTGCCGGACACGAGGGCGTGCTCGTCAAGGGAGTCGACGCTCCCTATTCCGCTGGGCGCCGCGGCAAGTCCTGGGTGAAGGTGAAGCCCGTCCTGACGTACGACCTCGTCGTGCTCGCCGCCGAGTGGGGTTCGGGTCGTCGCCAGGGGTGGCTGTCGAATATCCACCTCGGCGCCCTCGATCCCGACGGAGAGTTCGGCGAGCCGGGTGGATTCGTGATGGTCGGCAAGACCTTCAAGGGACTCACCGACGAACTGCTGCGCTGGCAGACCGAGAACTTTCCACCACTCGAGACACGGCGCACCCAGAACACGGTGTTCCTGCGCCCCGAGTTCGTGGTCGAGATCGCCATCGACGGCGTGCAGCGATCGCCCCGCTACCCCGGTGGCATCGCCCTGCGTTTCGCTCGAGTGAAGGCCTACCGAGCCGACAAGACGCCGTCCGGTGCCGACACGATCCAGACGCTGCGCGCGCTGCTGCGAGGGTGATCGACGGCACGTCGACGACGACGACCTGACTAGCGGGTCGACGAGGTCGATCGCATAGCCGCAGGCTCCGTCGCGGCGCTATAGGTGCGTCCGTTCAGAGCCCAGACGCCGAGCCCCACCACGATCGCCGCGACGCTCGTGGGTAGGTACGTGTAGGGCGGCGCCCAGATCGGAGAGCCGAACGCGATGGCCCCGGTCCAGAGCGAGCCGGCGCACAAGAGCAGGCTCGCGAGGCTGAAACCCGCTTGTCTTTCGACGGCATATGCGGCGCCCGCACAGAAGAATGCGAGGGCCGTCGCGGCAGACCACCCCCAGATCGGCACCTGGAAGACCAGCCCCAGGTGCAGGAACCAGGTGAATCCGAAGAGGGCCACCGCCGCTCCCGCGATCAGGATGATCCGCCCGGCGAGCGCTGATCCGGTGCTGATCAGGACGACGCCCGCGAGGAGCACAGCGAACCCGAGCAGATCGCCCAGAAGGCCGGCCCAGAAACCACCGCTGGTCTCGTTGCTGATGAGCGGCACGACACCCAGGAGGATCCCGCTGACGATCAGCGCGATCGAACCGAGCGTTCGCAGGCGAGAGGCCCGCGAATGCCGTCGAACAGATTCGTCGAGGCCCACCGCCGGTGGTTCCGAGGTTCCGTGCATGGTCTGGCGTGTTCAGGCGCTCGGCGCGAGCCCGAGGTCCTCTTCGCGGACGGTGCCCTGGAACGACCACGGGAAGTTGATCCAGAGATCCGTGTCCTTCCAGGCGTAGTCGGGCTGGATGATCGTGGAGGGCTTCGTGTAGATCGTGACCGAGCGCACATCGGCGCCCTTGTCCTTCAGCAGCTGCACGGCGAGCGCGAGGGTGCGCCCCGAGTCGGCGACGTCGTCGACGAGCAGCACGCGCCGCCCGTCGAGATACGCCATGTCGAGCTCGGGCGGCAGCACCTCGGGCGCATCCAGGACCGTGCCGATGCCGGTGTAGAACTCGACGTTGATCGCCCCGCAGTTCTTCGCGCCGAGGCCATAGGCGATCGCACCGGCCGGCAGCAGACCGCCTCGGGCGATGGCCACGACGACCTCGGGCACGAAGCCGCTGTCGAGGATGCTGCGCGCGAGATCTCGCGTCGCCGATCCGAAGCCGTCCCAGGTGAGCGTCTCGCGCTCGATCGAAGCATCCGTCATCGTCTCATTCTTCCCCACTGCCGCCCGCCGTCCGTCCACGTCGTTCGGATCATCCCAGGCGAGTGATCTCGACCGAGACGAAGAGCTCGGATGCACTGGGCCCCGCGTACACACCCCGAAGAGGGGCGACATCGGCGTAGTCGCGGCCGTGCCCGACGTACACGTGCGACTCCCCGACCTCGACGAGGTTGGTCGGATCGTAACCGCGCCACTCGCCGGAGTACCACTCCACCCAGGCGTGCGACTCCCCTGTCACCGACTGCCCGATCGCCGCCGTGGGGTCGGGGTGGAGGTAACCGGAGACATACCGCGCCGGGATCCCCGCCGCCCGGAGCACCCCGAGCGCGACATGCGCGATGTCCTGACAGACACCCGAGCGCGTCGGCCAGGCATCGCGTGCCGTGGAGCTCACCCCGGTCACGCCGCTCCGATACTCCATCGCCTCCCCCACGGTCTTGCAGATCTCGAAGGCCGTCTCGTTGACTCCGCCGCCCTCGGCCTCGATCCTCAGCGCGAGCTCGTGCATCTCCTCGTCCGGGGCGGTCGCCGGCGTCTGCGTCACGCACTCGGCGAGAGCGAGCGACAGCGGAATACGAGCCGCGAGCTCATCCCAGTCGATGCCGATCCCCGTCTGGGGCAGCGGTCTGACGTCGACCACGCTGGTCGCCGTGACAGAGAGCTCCTGATGCGGGGTGAGCACCTCGAAGGTCGAGACCCGCGTGTCCCAGTAGTCGGCATACGAGTGCTGCGTCGCCGTCGGCAAGATGTCGAGGGTCGCCTGCAGCACGAACTGCCCGTCACGCGAGTGCGGCAGCATCCGCGCCTCGTTGTACGACGCGGTCGCCGGCTGCTCGTAGCGGAATCCCGTGCGGTGCACGATCCGAAGCCGGCTCACAGTGCCTCTCCGATCCACACGGGCATCGCGATCGACGGGAAGTACCGCTCTCTGATCGCATCACTCGCCATCGACATCCCCACCTGGACCTCCTCCATGCTCTCGGACAGACGATGCACGGTGTCGCCGATCGGTCGGTACTCCAACTCGGAGCGCATGCGACCCAGCACCCTGTGGGCGCGATCCGGGGTTCCGAAGGCGCCTGCCGGATCGATCCCGCGCAGGCAGTCCTCGGCCTGGAGGATGCTGGAGAGCACCGAGCGCGGGAACAGCCGATCGACGAGCAGGAACTCCACCGCGGAGGCCCCGGTCGGCACGGCCCGATGGCTGCGCAGATGGGCCTCGTACGCACCGCAGCTGCGCAGCAACGTCGTCCAGCTGGGTCCACCGGCCTCCGTGAGCGACCGCGTCGCCAGCAGACGAGCCGTCATGTCGGCGCGCTCGATCGAGCGGCCGAGCACGAAGAAGTGCCACGCCTCGTCCCTGCTCGTCGACGAGTCCACGACCCCGAAGGCGAGCGCCGACCGATCGCGCACCCACCGGAAGAACGGGTGCGTCTTGTCGGAGGCGATCCGCCGCGGCATCCGCGCGTTCGACTCGTTGAGCGTCTCCCAGAGATCCGTCGAGATGATCTCGCGCGCACGGCGCGCGTTCTCCCTCGCGGAGGCGATCGAGTGGGCGATCGAGGCGGAGTGGTCCCGATCCAGCGCGAGCAGCCGCACCACGTCGTCACGGCTCAGCACGGTGTCATCATCGGCGGTCGTGCCCATGACCGAGAGCAGCGCACGGCAGGCGGTGTCCTCCTCGACCCACGGATCCTCGAGCAGCAGCTGCAGGTGCACATCGAGGATGCGTGCGGTGCCGTCCGCCCGCTCGACATATCGTCCGATCCAGAACAGCGCCTCCGCGATACGACTCAGCACGACGCACCCCCCTGTTGCTGTTGCTGTTGCTGTTGCTGGTGGTGACGCAGCTCGAGGTCCTCGTCCTGCGGAGAGGAGAGGAACGGCTGATGCGACTCCTCCCGATGCGGTGAGACGATCGCGATAGCCCCGGTGGCGAGAGACACCTCATCGGCGGCGGGATCGGGCTCTCCCGTCACGGTCGTCGTCGGTCCTGTGAACAGAGACGGGTCCAGCACCCAGGTGTCCTTCGATCCTCCGCCCTGACTGGAGTTCACGACCAGCTGCCCCTCGGGCAGCGCCACCCTCGTGAGTCCACCGGGGAGCACCCAGATGTCCTGTCCGTCGTTGACGGCGAACGGGCGCAGATCGACGTGCCGCGGACGGAACCCGTCTTCGACGAGAGTGGGGATGGTCGACAGCTGCACGACGGGCTGCGCGATCCACCCTCGCGGATCCGCGAGCAGAGTCTTGCGGAGCTCGTCGAGCGTCTCGCGCGAAGCGTCGGGCCCGACGACGAGCCCTTTGCCGCCCGAGCCGTCGACCGGCTTCACGACGAGTTCGTCGAGCCGATCGAGCACCTCCTCGAGAGCATCCGGCTCCTCGAGCCGCCAGGTGTCGACGTTCGGGAGCACCGGCTCCTCGCCCAGGTAGTAGCGGATCAGGTCGGGCACGTACGTGTAGACGAGCTTGTCGTCCGCGACCCCGTTGCCGATGGCGTTCGCGAGGGTCACGTTGCCGAGTCTGGCTGCGAGCATCAGCCCCGGCGCCCCGAGCACGGAATCCGGTCGGAACTGCTGCGGGTCGAGGAACTCGTCATCGACCCGTCGGTAGATCACGTCGACGCGGGTGGGTCCCGCTGTGGTGTGCATCCACACGCGACCGCCCGAGCAGAAGAGGTCGCGACCCTCCACCAGCTCGATGCCCATCATGCGGGCCAGCAGCGTGTGCTCGTAGTAGGCCGAATTGTGCACACCGGGGGTCAGCACCACCACCGTCGGATCGTCGACACCTGCGGGCGCTGCCGCGCGCAGAGCCTGCAGCAATCGCCCGGGATAGTCGACGACCGGACGCACCCGCAGACTCGTGAACAGCTCGGGGAGCGTCTGCGCCATCACCCGACGGTTGGCGAGCACGTAGCTGACCCCGCTGGGCACGCGCACGTTGTCTTCGAGCACCCGCCAGGCTCCCGCCTCATCGCGGATGACGTCGATGCCCGCGACGTGGATGCGGACGCCGTTCGCCCCCACGATTCCCGCCGCCTGACGATGGAAGTGCGATGACGAACTGATCAACGGCGCGGGGATCACTCCGTCCTGCACCGCGAGCTGCGGCCCGTAGGCGTCGGCCAGAAAGGCCTCGAGCGCCCGGACGCGCTGCTTCACCCCGGATTCGACCAGCGTCCAGTCGTCCGCGGCGATCACTCGAGGCACCACGTCGAGAGGGAACGGGCGCTCTTCGCCTGCGAAGTCGAATGTCACGCCCTGCGCGAGGTAGGAGCTCGCGAGCGCATCCGTGCGGGCGCGCAGCTCGGCGTCGTCCATGCCCGCGAGCGCCGGATACATGTCCTTGTAGGGAACGCGAACTCCCTCGCCTCCCGGAGCGGCATCCGCGGGGAACATCTCATCCCACGGGGCGACTCCCGCCCGCTGCGGTGATCGACGCGAGGTGTATCCGTTGAACAGCGACTCCATGACCGCATGTTTCCCTGTCACCGTTTCCGCGGTGTTACGCCCGCGAGACGGGGCCGCGTCAGTGACCGCGGCTGTAGGATCGACTCGTCCGGCGCTCTCTGTCGCCGGTGCCTGAAAAAGAGGCACGAAGCACCCCACGACGACGCGGGGGCGAGACACATACGGAATCGCACGTCTCCGTCCCTGTCTCGAAAGGCTTCCCCATGCCCACCGTCTCCGCGCACGTCGCCCACACCCTCGCCCAGCACATCGACGCCGTCTTCGGCGTGATGGGCAACGGCAACGCCTACTTCCTCGACGCGATCGAGACGCAGACGGATGCGGTCTTCACGGCCGTCCGCCACGAACAGGGCGCTGTCGTCGCGGCCGACGCGCACTTCCGGGCCTCCGGACGCATCGCCGCCGGGACTTCGACCTACGGCGCGGGCTTCACGAACACGCTGACGGCTCTCGCCGAGGCCGTGCAGGCCCATGTGCCGCTCGTTCTCGTGGTGGGCGATGAGCCGACGTCCGGCCCTCGCCCGTGGGATGTCGATCAGATCGCACTCGCCTCGGCCGTCGGCGCCCGTACCTATACGGTCGGTCGCGCGGATGCCGCCGCGACCACCGTGATCGCGATCGAGCACGCGCTGACCTACCGCGTGCCGGTCGTGCTGGCCATCCCCTACGACGTGGCCGCGCTCGAGGCCGGTGCCGTGCCCGAGGCGCCGGCGCCCCGCCTCCCCGCGCCGCTCGCCCCTCGCGGCGAGTTCGCCGAAGGGACGCTGGGTGAGATCGCCGCGGCGCTGGCCGGAGCATCCCGCCCGTTCCTGCTCGCCGGTCGTGGCGCCTGGCTGGCTGGCGCAGGTGACGCGCTGGGCGAGCTCGCCCGCCTGACCGGTGCCCTCACCGCATCGTCGGCCCTCGGTCGCGGCGTGTTCCCCGAGTCGCAGTACGACCTCGGCGTCACCGGCGGATTCGGTGCCGACGGCGCCATGGAGCTCGTGCGCAGCGCTGACGTCGCCGTCGTGTTCGGTGCATCCCTCAACCAGTTCACGATGCGCTTCGGCGAACTCTTCGCGCCCGGCACCCGTGTCTTCCAGATCGACATCGCCCCGGCTGCCACGCATCCTCATGTCGGCGGCTTCGTCCGTGCGGACGCCCGCCTCGCCGCCGAGGAGCTCGTCACGCGGGTCGTCGCCCTCGTCTCCGGCTCCGCTCCCGAGACCCCGCCTGCCGAGCACAGCTTCGGAGCTGAGGCACGCCACACCGAGACATCAGGACTCGCGGACGGCGAGTCGCGGCCTGCATCCGAAGCTGTGCCCGGAAGGCCGTGGCGCGAGACCGTCGACGTCGCCGCCGCACGCACGTACGACGAGGGCGACGACCTCGCCGCAGACGGCCGCCTGGACCCCCGGTCGGCCGCACGCCGCATCGCCGAGCTGCTGCCCAGCGACCGAGTCGTCGTCTCCGATGGCGGACACTTCATCGGCTGGGCGAACATGTACTGGCCGGTCGAGGCCCCCGACCGCATGATGATGGTCGGCACCGCTTTCCAGTCGATCGGACAGGGCTGGCCGAGTGTCGTCGGCGCGGCTCTCGCCCGCCGTGAGTCGACCGTCGTGCTGACGTCGGGCGACGGCGGCGGCCTGATGGCGATCGCCGACCTCGAATCGGCCGTCCGTGCCGCCCAGGGCCGTGGCATCGCCGTGATCTGGAACGACGCGGCGTACGGCGCCGAGGTCAACCTCTACGGCCTCAAGGGACTCGCAGAGGGGCCGATGCGGATCCCCGAGGTCGACTTCGCCGCATTCGGCGCCGCTGTCGGAGCCGAGGGCGTCGTCGTGAAGACCCTCGCGGATCTCGACCGGCTCAGCACCTGGGCACTCGAGGATGCCGCGACGCGACGATTCCTCCTGCTCGACCTCCGCATCTCGGGCGACGTGATCGCGCCGTACCAGCAGGAGATCATCCGCGTGAACTCGTGACCCTGCAGGGTCGCCAGGCTCACCTGCGTTAGCCTTCCGGGATGCCTGCCATCCGCAACATCGCCGTCGGCCTCCCCGTGAAGGACGGGCATCTGCTCGCCCTCGAAGGACACGACCGCTCACGCCGACTCGACTTCCTCCGCGCGATCGGCGGGGGGATCGAGTTCGGTGAGACGGCGGTGGAGGCGCTCCGGCGAGAGTTCATGGAAGAGCTCGGCGTCGAGCTCGACGGCGCCGAGCCGCTCGGCGTCTTCGAGAACATCTTCATGTACGAGGGCGCACCCGGGCATGAGATCGCGCACGTCTTCGCAGTGTCGTCCGCAGCGCTCGATGCTGTGCCTCTCGACGCAGAGCTCCGCATCCTCGACGAGGGCAGTCCTGTGCGCTGGGTGCCCCTCGCGGACATCGAGTCCGGCGTCCGCGTGCTCTTTCCGGAGGGCGCACCAGAGGCCCTACGCACGATCGCCGCACGCTGACCTCGGGCCTCCCGCCGCGTCAGGCCTGCGCGCTGTAGTCCGGCAGTTCCTGAAGTGTCCAGGTGTTGCCGTCGGGGTCGTCGAACCAGACGAAGCGCCCCCAGCCCAGGTCTTCGACGCCCTTGGTCGTCACGCCCACGGCTTCCAGTTGTGCCTTCGCCTCATCGGCGTTCGGCACCACCACCTGGATCGTCTTCTGCTGCCCCGGCTCGAGAGGAATCTCGAGCCCCGTGCCGAAGGCTATCGAGCAGGCGGACCCCGGCGGAGTCATCTGCACGAAGCGCAGCCCCTCGTACGGAACCTGGTCGTGGTCGGGGTTGAATCCGATCTTCGTGTAGAACTCCTTCGAGCGGTCGACGTCGGTCACCGGCACGAAGATGAGCTCGATCTTCCAAGTCATCATGCGCTCCTCGCTGTGGGCGTCGGCGCCCATCGGCCCTCAGGCTACGCGGGGCTTCCGACACCCGCCAGAGCGATGGCGCATCCCGAACCCGATGACTGGCCGCGCGTGTGCTCATCGGTGACGGATACTGGTCCGGTGACGCGACGACGAGAGCATGACCGGGTGCAGCTGATCATCGATGCACTCGGCATGCCGCAGGGCGACGTCGCCGTGAGCGATCTGATCGCTGAGTTCGGCACCGCACCTGCAGAGACGGCCGCGTATCGGATCGGGGAGCCGGTCGTGCTCTCGCAGCACCTGCGATTCGGATCCGGTGGTGAGATCGTGCTGCATGACGACGCGGTCTTCGCCGTGATCCTGCACCTCACCCCCACTTCGTTCGCCCCGCGGGGACTCGACGTGGCCGAGTGGATCCCCGGGATCGGCAACAGCGCGACGTTCGCCGACTTCAGAGCGAGCTTCGACGTCCCGTGGAGGTTCGCAGAGGGCGACCGCTACTTCGTGCTCGACGCCGCCTACCTGCGCCCGGAGTTCGTGAAGTACGGAGGCCGCCGAGCCGGTGATCTCCAGCGGGTGGCCTTCACCGTGGAAGACCCGAAAGACACGTGCCGTCCGGCCCACGACGGCTGCCAGGTGTGCCGCGAGCTGGTGGCACGCACCGAAGCCGATCTCTTCGATCTGGACGGCACGATCGACCGCCTCATCGACGGCCTCGAAGCAGGAGTGCTCACGAGCAGGGACGGGCCAGTTCCCCTCACCGACCTCCGTCTCCTGCACGACTCCGCCCTGTTGGAGCGAGTGGAGAGCCAGGTCACGTGCACCGCGTGCGGTCGGGTCGCCTGTCTCACCCTGTATCGCGACTCCTCACCGACATTCGACCATCTCCCTCTGGATGCCGCACTGCGACGACCCCACGAAGCGATCCCACCCGTCGAGGAATGGGGCGATGCCGCTCGCATCGCCGCAGCGCGAGAGGCCATGCGCTACGTCGACCATGAGCCCGGCTCGTGGTTCCTGGTCGAACAGCACGGCGACCTCTACCTCAGCTCCCGGTACACGATCAGCTCGATGCTCGACGACTCGTGCCTGATCCGCCTCGACGACACCGAGCGCCGCCGGTACCACGACACGGGCCGCGACAGCCTCACCGACCTCGCCCGGCGCATCGACAGCAGCAGCCCCCACCGCGAAGGGTCGCCCTTCCACCTGCGAGACCTCCACCGACACTCCGACGACGAAAGGGACTACTCCGCCGAGTTCCGGGCAGCCATCGCCGACCACACCTGGCTCGCCCGGCAGAAGCAGGCCGCGGCGGAGCGGGCACGGAACGCATCGTCTCCCGAGGGATGAGCGTCAAATCCAGCCCTTGTCGAGCGCGATCCGCACGGCCTGCGCCCGGTTCGCCGCGCCCGTCTTCCCGATCGCCGCGGAGAGATGATTTCGCACCGTTCCCGCCGACAGGAACACCTCGGCCGCGACGGCAGCGGCCGATCGGCCGTCGGCGGCGAGACGGAGCACCTGACGCTCCCGCTCGCTCAGCGGGTTCGCTCCGTCGAACAGGCTGTCTGCGGCGAGCGCCGGATCGAGCACGCGATCCCCGCGGTGCACCCGACGCACCGCCTCCGCCAGTTGCTCAGCAGGGGTGTCTTTCACGATGAACCCGCTGGCTCCGGCATCCAAGGCCGACCGCAGATATCCGGGGCGCGCGAACGTGGTCACGATGAGGATGCGCGTCGTCGGGCTCGCCTCCCGTACCCGACGCGTCGCCTCCACGCCGTCTATGCCCGGCATCTGGATGTCCATCAGGCACACGTCCGGCCGCAGCTCCTCCGCGAGCCGCAGCGCCTCCGCACCGTCTGAGGCCATGCCGACCACGATGAGGTCGGGCTCCAGATCGAGCAGCGCGCCCAGTGCGCCGCGTACCAGCGCCTGGTCGTCGGCGATCAGCAGACGGATGCCTGCCCCCTCGCTCGCGGTCGTCACCAGGTCACCTCCACCCTGGTTCCCGAGACCTCGGTGTCACGCGCTCCGGCGATCATGAAGGCCGCTCCTGCTGCCGCCGCACGCTCGCGCATGCCGCGGATGCCGTTGCCCGCGCCATCGCCTGCCCCCTCGGCCATGCCGATCCCATCGTCGTCGACCACCAGCCGCCCGGGCGCCAGCAGCACTCCCACCGTGCGAGCCTGCGAATGACGCAGCGCATTGGTCGTCGCCTCACGCAGGATCCAACTCGCGGTGATCGCCTGCACCGGTGAGAGGGCATCGGCCTCGCCGACTACCCGCAGCTCGATGTCGGCGGCGCGGAGCGACTCCCGAGACGACGCGAGCTGCTCGACGAGCGTGGTCGCCCGCGCACCGGACACCGACGACCTCACCCCGGCGATAGCCTCGGTGGTCAGCCGCTCGATGTCGGCGAGCTCTGCCTTCGCGCGCTCCGGATCGGAATCCATGAGGCGGCGCGCGAGCTGCGCCTTGAGACCGACGACCGTGAGCGAGTGGCCGATCAGATCGTGCACGTCGCGTGCGACGGATTCGCGCCCCGCACTCGTCGCCAACTCGAGCCCGAGCTGCTCGGCCTCACCCGAACGGATGATGAGCCAGGTCGACACCGTGTTGATCACGCCCAACAGTCCGATGATCGCCAGCACCGACAGATAGCTGAGACCTCCGGGGAGGAGGAAGACGCACAGCGCCGCGACCGTCAGTGCGGCGACCGTCGTGATCCAGTGCCACACACGCGTCAGCCCGTACGAGGCGAACGACATGATGAACGGAAGGAAGCTGAGCGCGGACCCGCCTTCCGCCGGCACGGAGATCAGTGCGCAGACGATGAGTATCGCGAACGTGACCCACTGCCGCACAGTCGGTGGTCGCCCCAACCCGCCCCCACCGCGCATCCCGTGCATGAAGCCGGTGACGTACAGCACCACGAACGCGACCAGCGCGATCCAACCCACGACGATCCACGCGGGCGGTGCCTCGGAGCGCAGCAGCGCCAGCACCGGATAGACGAGAAAGACCAGCCAGATCACGGCCATCAGCCAGCCGAACCGCGCCCAGGGATCCTTCCCGACCGGTCCACGGGGGGCGCGCGCTCCCGGTGCCGACCATGCGGCCGGCGGGGCTCCCAGGGCGGCGAACCGCCGGGCCTCCCCGGATGCTTCCGAGGATCCCCGTTTCGAGTGCTGCGTCATCCGTCCAACCTATCGACGAGGGGTAGTGCCGGGCTCCTACTGCCGCGCCCGGGAGCGCTTCATCCCCATGGTCACCAGCAGCGCGAACAGCCCGAGCCACACGATGACGTTCAGGAACAGCATCCACAGCTCATCCGTCTGCCCCGTGGTGAGGACACCGTCGGTCAACGGCCAGCGGCTGAGGGCCACGAAACCGTAGAGTGGCGTGAAGCGGGCGATGTCGAGCATCACCCCGTCGAGCGGCATGAAGACATTGCCGAAGAATGCGAAGAACGTCATCGAGATCGAGGCCAGCGCCGCGGCGGAGTCCGAGCTGAAGAACAGGCCGACGCCGAGTCCGAACAGCCCGTACATCAGGCCGATCCCGAGGATGATGGCCGCGGTGGCGACCCAGTGCCAGGCATCCTCGACCTGCGCGCCGGTCATCATGCCTGCGGAGAAGACCGCCACCAGTGCCAGCGCAGCGAAGACGACGGATGTGAGCAGCTTGGTCAGCGCGTAGCCTGCGGTCGTCAGCGGGGTCATCGCGAGCTGACGACCCCAGCCCTGTTTCGCCTCAGTCGCCGCGAGCGAGGTCAGCGAGCTCATCGCGACCGCCGTGCCGTAGGCGGCCATCGACGTCATCACGGAGAAGGAGACGTTGCCATGGCCGGCAGAGAGCGAGCCGTAGCCCATCCCCGCGCCGAACAGCAGGTACATCGCGACCGGCATCGCCAGCGTGAACGCGAGCGTGTACGGGTTGCGCAGCTGACGAATGCCTTCGATGCGCAGCATGGTGGGTGAGACGAGCATGTCAGTTCTCCGTCAGGGCCGTGAAGGCAGTTTCGAGGGTGGCGGCGGCGATCTCGATGTCGTGCGCGCCGTTGTCGAGGAGGATCCGGGCGGCGGCGTCCGAGTCCGCTGCGCGCAGGCTCAGTCGGTCCCCGTCCAGTCGCACGTCGACGACGCCGACTTCGTATTTCAGCGTCGCGACGAGCGCTGCATCGGCCGGATCGATGGTCGCGGAGAGGCTCCGCTCGCCCAGACTCGCCCGCAGCAGTGCCGTGGGGGCGTCCGCGACGATCGCGCCGCGGTGCATCACCACCGTCCGGCGCGCGAACTGCTCCGCCTCTTCCAGGTAGTGGGTGGCGAAGACGATCGTGCGACCGGCATCCGCATCCGCCCGCATCACATCCCAGAAGTGCCGCCGGGCTGTGACGTCCATGCCCGCTGTCGGCTCGTCGAGCACGAGGATGTCGGGGTCGGAGACCATCGCGAGTGCGAACTTCACCCGCTGCTGCTCTCCACCGGAGCACTTCGACACCCGGCGGCGGGCGAGGTTCTCGAGATCGGCACGGGCCATGACCTCGGGGACGCGTGCGGCGGCTTCTGCTCCGTACAGCGAGGCGATGAGGCGCACGGTCTCGCCCACGGTCAGGTCGCCCAGCAGGCCGCCGGATTGCAGCACCGCGCCGATCGCGCCGCTCGATGTCGCCTGCTCGGGCGTGACCCCGAGCACCTGGACGCTGCCGGTGCTCGGATGTGTCAGCCCCAGGAGGATGTCGAGCGTGGTCGTCTTGCCCGCGCCGTTCGGCCCCACCAGTGCCACGACCTCCCCTCGGCGGATCGACAGATCGACGCCGGCCACGGCCTGCACGCGGCTGTCGCCCGAGCCGAAGTGGCGCGTGACGCCGCGCAGCTCGAGCACGACCGGATCATGGTTCGAGGCTTCGGATGCCGGACGATCGGCGGCCTGCGTCACCGGACGGCCCACGGAGGTGTTGTTCATGCCTCCAGCCTTCCGGAGCGGCGACGATGGCGCCGGAGGGCGGTGTCATCTCCTTGCCATGACACGTGTCATGCTGCGGGCGCTCAGGATGCCGGCAGCAGTGCTCCCTCGAAGAACGACGTCAGCTCATCGACGGCATCCAACGGCAGGATGGCCGCGACGTACTGGTCGGGGCGCACCACGACCACGACGCCGTCCCGCGACAGCTCACGCGCCTCGAAGATGTCGGTCTCCGTCCACTTCGACGGCCCCGCGGCGTAGACCTTCTCCCAGTCGGTGAGCCCGAGCGGACCGGTCTTCGGCTGGAACAGCGCGGGAGCAGAGGTGACCTCGACCTCTTCATAGGGCTGCTGGTAGATCGCCTTGACGTCGAAGACGGCATCCTGATCGGCATCCGCCCGCGTGAAGCGCGCCAGCACCGGCCCCGCCTGTGATGCCCACGCGTCGAGCGTCGAGGCATCGCGGCCCCCGAACGCATAGACGCGCCAGCGTCCGTCGGCCTTGGCATGGTGTCCGAGGTGCACGACGTTGCCGTCGCCCACCCGCACGACCTCTGCCGACTTGAAGCGCTTGCCGAGGGGGAACCCTGCGGCGAGGTCCTGGTGCGCGTCGGATCCCGTGATCATGGACGACGTGTACTGCGTCATGAACCCGGAGGGGAACTCCGCGGTCGCGAGGTAATAGGTCGCGAGATCTGTCGGGTCGGTGATCTCCGAGGGCTTGCGCGCCATGAGCGTCGACCATTCCCGGTCGAAGTCGATGAGCTGCTGTGCCACCGGTCGGCGTTCGGCGCCGTAGGTCGCGAGCAGCGCTTCGGGCGCTCGCCCCGTGAGCACCGATCCGAGCTTCCACCCGAGGTTGAAGCCGTCCTGCATCGACACGTTCATGCCCTGACCCGCCTTGGCGCTGTGGGTGTGGCAGGCGTCTCCCGTCAGGAAGACGCGCGGGGTGCGACCTGACCCGTCGATGACGTCATCGAAGCCGTCGGTGACGCGGTGCCCGACCTCGTAGACGCTGTGCCAGGCGACCTCCTTCACATCGAGCGTGTAGGGGCTGAGGATCGCGTTGGCCTTGGCGATGATCTCCTCGATCGGCGTCTGCCGCACTCGGTGGTCGTCGTCTTCGGCCACCTCGCCGAGGTCGATGTACATCCGGCTGAGGTAGCCGCCCTCGCGCGGGATGTGCAGGATGTTGCCCGCCTCCGAGTTGATCGCGCACTTGGTGCGCCAGTCGGGGAAGTCGGTGTTGACCAGAACATCCATGACGCCCCACGCGTGCGCGGCGCTGCCGCCGACGTGCGTGCGCCCGATCGCCTGGCGCACACCGCTGCGCGCACCGTCGCACCCGGCGACGTACTTGGCACGGATCGTGCGCTCCTCGCCCGCCCGCTCCCCCGCGACGTATCGCAGCGCGACCTCGACCGGGTACTCGCCCTCGTCGTGCACGGTGAGTCCTGCGAACTCGATGCCGTAGTCGGGTGCGATACGGCCGGGACCGTGCGCCGCGGCCTCTGCGAAGTAGTCGAGCACGCGAGCCTGGTTGACGATCAGATGCGGGAACTCGCAGATGTCGTAGGCGTAGTCCGCCGTCCGCGAGGTGCGCACGATCTCGTTCGGCCGCTCGGGGTTCGGTCCCCAGAAGTTCATCCAGCCGATGTTGTACGCCTCGGCGATGATGCGCTCGGCGAAGCCGAAGGCCTGGAACGTCTCGACGCTCCGCGGCTGGATGCCGTCGGCCTGCCCGAGCACCAGACGCCCCTCACGCTTCTCGATGATGCGAGTGGAGACATCGGGGTACTGCGACATCTGCGCGGCGAGCAGCATGCCCGCCGGGCCGGAGCCGACGATCAGGACGTCGATCTCGTCGGGGAGGTCTGCGGGCCGTTCTGTGCCGATGCCGTCGGCATCTTTCACGCGGGGGTCTCCGGAGACATAGCCGTGGTGGTGGAACTGCATCGTCGTCGATTCCTTCCGGACTTCTCTGTCAGGTGTTGCCATCGAACGCATCGTGTTCTATATTCGAACAGATCGTTCTACTATTGAACACAGCCTAGAGCCACCCGTCGACCAACGCAAGGGAGCGCACGCATGCCCGAAGGCACTCCGGCCTCGCAGACCCTCAGCCGCGGCATCCGCATTCTCGAAGTGCTCGCCGACGCACGCGCCCCCCTCACGATCGACGAGATCGCCGTGCGGCTCGACGTGCATCGCTCGATCGCCTACCGACTGCTGCGCACGCTCGAGGACCACCGACTCATCGGGCGCGACGCCTCGGGCTCCGTCACGCTCGGCCCGCGCATGGCCGCCCTCGCGGCAGGCGTCGCGCACGACCTGCAGGCCGAGGCGATCCCGGAGCTGACCACGATCGCGAACGAGCTCGGCATGACCTGCTTCCTCGGCGTGCTCGACGGAGACGACTGCATCACGCTCGCGAGCATCGAGCCTCGCCATGCGATCGCGAGCGTCGCTCAGCGGCCGGGGGCGAGGCACTCCGTGACCGTCGGCGCACCGGGCAAGGCGATCCTCACGCAGCTCCCGCTCTCCCAGTGGCCGGATGGCCCGCGAGCAAAACTGCGCGCAGACGTCGACGAGGCACGCACGCGCGGATATGCCACGAGCCACGACGAGGTCATCCCCACCGTGCAGTCGGTCGCAGTGCCGCTCGTTCTCCGCGGTCAACGCCCTGCGGCGATCGCCGTGGTGCACGTCGCGACCGATCTCGACGACGCCGAGATCGCCGACCGCCTCCGCCGCTCGGCATCCGCGATCCGCGACGCACTCGAGGGCTGAGCACCGGGAAGCGAGAACGCACGCCCGCGGGATGCGAGCGTGCGTTCTCCGTGTCTCCGCGCGATGCGCAGAAGGTCAGGCCCTGGCGACGCCGTAGATCGGACTCACGGACTGCTCCTCCTCGTGGTCCGGCCCCAGCGGGATTCCGGAGCGGTCGCGCAGCAGCAGTGTGGCGATCAGGCCGAGCACCGTCATGCCCGCGAGATACCAGGTGACCGCCTGGGTCGAACCGGTCGCCTGCACGATCGCGGTCGCGATGGTGGGCGCGAACGCACCGCCGGCGATCGCGCCGATCGCGTAAGAGATCGAGACGCCGGAGAAGCGGATGCTGGCGGGGAAGAGCTCGGTGTAAAGAGCAGCCTGCGGGCCGTAGGTGAAGCCGAGGCCGATCGTGAGGATCGCGAGACCCGCGAAGAGCAGGCCGATCTCACCCGTGTTGACCAGCGGGAACAGCGTGAAGACGCCGACGAGCTGCAGGATCCAGCCGATGACGTAGGTGGTGCGCCGCCCGATGCGGTCAGACAGCCAGCCGGCGATCAGCGTCGTGATGAGCCACGTCACCGCAGAACCGGCTACGGCCCACAGCACGGGTCCGCGTTCGAGGCCGATCGGGCCCTCGGGGTTGGTCGCGTATCCCTGGATGTACCCGCCCGTGGTCATGTAGCCGACGGCGTTGTTGCCCGCGAACACGAACGCCGCGATGATCACGAGCAGCAGGTGCTTGCGGAACAGCTGCACGATCGGCATCTTCGCCTTCTCCTTGCGCGCGGCGAGCTCGGTGAAGACGGGGCTCTCCTCGACCTTGCGGCGCACGTAGTAGCCGACGAGGATCAGGACGACGCTGAGCAGGAACGGAATGCGCCAGCCCCAGATCGCGAACTGGTCGCCGGGCGCGATCGCCGTCATGAGCGCCATGACACCCGACGCGAGCAGCAGACCGAGCGGCACGCCGATCTGCGGGGACGCACCGAAGATCCCTCGCTTGGTGCGCGGCGCGTGCTCGACGGCCATCAGCACCGCACCGCCCCATTCGCCACCGGCCGAGATGCCCTGGATGATACGCAGCAGCACCAGCAGGATCGGTGCGGTGATGCCGATCGCGTCGTACGTCGGCAGGATTCCGATGAGCGCGGTCGCCGCCCCCATCAGGATCAGCGTCCACATGAGCACGGTCTTGCGTCCGAGCTTGTCGCCGAAGTGTCCGGCGAGGAAGGCCCCGAGCGGGCGGAAGAGGAAGCTGACGCCGACCGTCGCGAAAGCGATGATGGCGCTGTTCGCACCCAACGGCTCGAAGAACAGCTGCCCGAAGACCAGGCCGACGGCCGTGGCGTAGATGAAGAAGTCGTACCACTCGACGGTGGTTCCGACGACCGTGGCGAAGACGACACGGCGCCTGTCTGCCGAGGTCGCGATGGTTCCGGTGGGAGTGAAACCCACTTGTGACTGCCCGCTCATAGGGGTGTCTCCTTTGATTGTGACTGCATTGTCACGGCTCGCTCGCGAGTGATTCGAGTTGCTTGCCGAGGGGTGACACGATGATATATGATTTCGAATACGACGCACAAGGCGTCGACGAAAGCGCGAGGAGGCGCACCGTGACGGCATCCATCACCCGCCCCGGAAAGATCATCGCGATCCACCTGAGCTACGCCTCACGTGCGGATCAGCGAGGGCGCAGGCCCGCAGCCCCCTCCTACTTCTTCAAGCCGTCGAGCTCCGTCGGCGTCTCCGGCGGCACCGTCGAACGCCCCGCCGGCACCGAGCTGCTCGCGTTCGAGGGCGAGATCGCCCTCGTGATCGGCACCGCAGCGCGGAACGTCTCCCTCGAAGACGCCTGGGCTCATGTCGGATGGGTCACCGCGTCGAACGACCTCGGGCTCTACGACCTGCGCGCCAACGACAAGGGCTCCAACGTCCGTTCCAAGGGCGGCGACGGGTACACCCCGCTCGGACCCGAGCTCATCGACGCGCACACCGTCGACCCCTCAGCTCTTCGCGTCCGCGCCTGGGTCAACGGCGAGCTGCGCCAGGACGACACGACCGACGGGCTGATCTTCCCGCTCGCGCAGCTCGTCGCCGACCTCTCGCAGCACTTCACGCTCGAGCCCGGCGATGTCATCCTGACCGGCACTCCCGCGGGATCATCGGTGATCGTCCCCGGTGACGTGGTCGAGATCGAGGTCGATGCGCCGGATGCCGAGGGCTCCCCCTCGTCCGGACGCCTGGTGACCACCGTCACCCAGGGCGAAGTTCCCTTCGATCGTGACCTCGGGTCGCTCCCCGCCGTCGACGACCTGCAGCGCACCGAAGCCTGGGGATCCCGCGAAGAGGCCGGCCTTCCGCCGGAGTCGACCGAGCCGGGACTCTCCCCCGAACTGCGCGCGAAGCTGATGGAGGCGCCGACTGCCGGCCTCTCGGCCCAGCTGCGAAAGAGGGGGCATCACTCGTGCTTCATCGACGGCGTTGCGGCGAACATCCCTGGCAGCAAGATCGTCGGCACCGCGAAGACGCTGCGATTCGTCCCGTTCCGTGAGGACCTCTTCAAGACCCACGGCGGAGGCTACAACGCGCAGAAGCGCGCCTTCGACTCGGTCGACGAGGGCGAGATCATCGTGATCGAGGCCAGGGGCGACGCGACGACCGGAACGCTCGGCGACATCCTCGCTCTGCGCGCTCGCGCCCGTGGCGCCGCCGGCGTCGTGACCGACGGCGGCGTGCGCGACTTCGACGCGGTCGCCGAGATCGGACTACCGGTCTTCTCGCAGGGTGCGCACCCCTCTGTCCTCGGACGCAAGCACGTGCCATGGGATTCCGACATCACCATCTCGTGCGGCGGCGCGACCGTGCAGCCTGGCGACATCATCGTGGGCGACGGTGACGGGGCTATCGTGATCCCGCCGGCTCTCGCCGCGCAGGTCGCCGACGACACGCTCGCGCAGGAGATCGAAGACGCCTGGATCGCCGAGCAGGTCGCCGCCGGTCACCCGGTCGACGGGCTCTTCCCGCTCAACTCCGCGTGGCGCGAGAAGTACGAGGCGGCGACCGGTTCGGCATCCGACGCGGGTTCGCGGTCATGAGCACGATCGCGAACGCCAGCAAATCCGAGCAGGCGTATACCTGGATCCGCTCGCGGATCTCAGGGCACACCTTCGGACCCGGCTATCGCCTCGTGCTCGGCTCGCTCGCAGAAGAGCTCGGCATGAGCGTCGTGCCGGTGCGCGAAGCCATCCGTCGGCTCGAAGCCGAAGGCCTCGTGACGTTCGAGCGCAACGTCGGTGCCAGGGTCACGCTCGTCGACGAGAGCGAATACGCGCACACCATGCAGACGCTGGGCCTGGTCGAAGGCGCGGCGACCGCACTGTCGGCTCCCCTGCTCGACGACAGGATGCTCGACGCCGCCGAAGCCGTCAACGAGCGGATGACGCAGATGCTCGGCCACCTCGACGCCCACGCCTTCACCGAGCTCAACCGGCAGTTCCACTCGCTGCTGTTCGAACCGTGCCCCAATCCGCACCTGCTCGATCTCGTCCACCGCGGGTGGGCGCGACTCTCGGGCATCCGGGATTCCACGTTCGCCTACGTCCCCGGCAGAGCTCAGCACTCCGTCGAGGAGCACACGCAGATCCTCGAGCTGATCCGCACGGGCGCAGACGCTCTCGAGATCGAGCTCGCCGCCCGCAACCACCGCCTTCGCACGAGGGATGCCTTCCTCGATGCGCTCCACGCACGTTCTCACCACAACTCAGGAGACGAGTCATGACCGATTCCCGCATCCCCGCCGACCTCCCCGACCACATCCAGCACTACATCGATGGCGCGTTCGTCGACTCGGTCGACGGCGACACCTTCGATGTGCTCGACCCGGTGACGAACAAGACCTACACGACTGCTGCGGCGGGCAAGAAGGCCGACATCGAGCTCGCCGTCGCCGCAGCGAAGCGCGCGTTCGACGAGGGCCCGTGGCCGCGGATGCTCCCCCGCGAGCGCTCGCGCGTGCTGCACAGGATCGCCGACATCGTCGAGTCGCGCGACGCCCGTCTCGCCGAGCTCGAGTCGTACGACTCCGGACTCCCGATCACGCAGGCCCTCGGCCAGGCACGCCGCGCCGCCGAGAACTTCCGCTTCTTCGCCGACCTGATCGTCGCCCAGTCCGACGACGCCTTCAAGGTTCCCGGCAAGCAGATGAACTACGTCAACCGCAAGCCGATCGGCGTCGCAGGCCTCATCACGCCGTGGAACACGCCGTTCATGCTCGAGTCGTGGAAGCTGGGCCCCGCGCTCGCGACCGGCAACACGGTCGTGCTGAAGCCCGCCGAGTTCACGCCGCTCTCGGCGTCGCTCTGGGCCGGGATCTTCGAAGAGGCGGGGGTGCCCGCGGGCGTCTTCAACCTCGTGAACGGCCTCGGCGAGGATGCCGGAGATGCCCTCGTGAAGCACCCCGACGTGCCTCTCATCTCGTTCACCGGCGAGAGCTCGACCGGACAGCTGATCTTCGGCAACGCCGCCCCGTTCCTCAAGGGCCTCTCGATGGAGCTCGGCGGCAAGTCGCCCGCGGTCGTCTTCGCCGACGCCGATCTCGAAGCGGCGGTCGACGCCACGATCTTCGGTGTGTTCTCGCTCAACGGCGAGCGCTGCACCGCAGGGTCCCGCATCCTCGTCGAGCGCGCGATCTACGAGGAGTTCGTCGAGCGCTACGCCGCGCAGGCGAAGCGCGTCAAGGTCGGCTACCCGCACGACCCGGCGACCGAGGTCGGCGCACTCGTGCACCCCGAGCACTACGACAAGGTGATGAGCTACGTCGAGATCGGCAAGACCGAGGGCCGCCTCGTCGCGGGCGGTGGACGCCCCGAGGGGTTCGATACGGGCAACTTCGTCGCCCCGACCGTGTTCGCCGACGTCTCCCCCGACGCCCGCATCTTCCAGGAGGAGATCTTCGGTCCGGTCGTCGCGATCACGCCGTTCGACTCCGACGAGGAGGCGCTCGCGCTCGCGAACAACACGAAGTACGGCCTCGCCGCCTACATCTGGACCAACGACCTGAAGCGCGCGCACAACTTCGCTCAGTCCGTCGAGGCCGGCATGGTGTGGCTCAACAGCAACAACGTGCGGGACCTCCGCACCCCGTTCGGCGGGGTCAAGGCCTCGGGCCTCGGTCATGAGGGCGGCTACCGCTCGATCGACTTCTACACCGACCAGCAGAGCGTGCACATCACGCTCGGCGGTGCCCACAACCCGACCTTCGGCAAGAACTGAGCAAGGACGCTGCCATGACCGACAAGACTGCGAAGACGCTGACCTCATCGGGCTACTACGTGAGCCAGGAGGCTCCGATCCAGACCGACAACCCCGTCCCGACCCCCGAGAGCACGCCGCCCGACGTACTGCGCTGCGCCTACATGGAACTGGTCGTCACCGACCTGGCCGCATCGCGGGTGTTCTACGTCGATGTGCTCGGGCTGTACGTGACGGAAGAGGACGACGAGGCGATCTACCTTCGCTCGACCGAGGAGTTCATCCACCACAACCTCGTGCTGCGCAAGGGACCGATCGCCGCCGTCGCCGCCTTCTCGTACCGCGTGCGCGACGCCTCGGACCTCGACCTCGCGGTGGCGTTCTACGCAGAACTCGGCTGCGATGTGCGCCGCAACCCGGAAGGCTTCGTCAAGGGGGTCGGCGACTCCGTGCGCGTGGTCGATCCGCTCGGATTCCCGATCGAGTTCTTCCACCAGTCCGACCACGTCGAGCGGATGTCGTGGCGCTACGACCTGCACATCCCCGGCGAGCTCGTGCGTCTCGACCACTTCAACCAGGTCACCCCGGATGTGCCTCGCGCCGTCAAGTTCATGCAGGACCTGGGCTTCCGCGTCACGGAGGACATCCAGGACGACGAGGGCACCGTGTACGCCGCCTGGATGCGCCGCAAGCCCACCGTGCATGACACTGCGATGACCGGCGGCGACGGGCCCCGCATGCACCACGTGTGCTTCGCGACGCATGAGAAGCACAACATCCTCGCGATCTGCGACAAGCTCGGCGCCCTGCGCCGCTCCGACGCGATCGAGCGCGGCCCCGGCCGTCACGGCGTCTCGAACGCGTTCTACCTGTACCTGCGCGACCCCGACGGCCACCGCGTAGAGGTCTACACGCAGGACTACTACACGGGCGACCCCGACAACCCGGTCATCACGTGGGACGTGCACGACAACCAGCGTCGGGACTGGTGGGGCAACCCGGTCGTACCCTCCTGGTACACCGAGGCCTCGCTCGTTCTCGACCTCGACGGCAACCCCCAGCCCGTCATCGCCCGCACCGACAACTCCGAGATGGCCGTCACGATCGGCGCCGACGGGTTCTCGTACACCCGCCCGGATGACGACGAGGGCATGCCCGAGTACAAGCAGGGCGAGTACAAGCTCGGCCACCAGCTCTGAATCACCCACACACACGTGTCGTCTCGCTTCGCTCGCTCAACGATCGACTGCCGGTCGTTGAGCGACGAGCGAAGCACCGAGATGAAACGCACGGACACGAAGGAGACACGGATGCTGCCCGCAGACACCGTCGCGCAGATCGCCGCGGAACTCGCCGAGGCCGACCGGAACCACTCCGTGATCCCGCGCATCACCGCGCGGTATCCGGAGGCCACGGTCGAGGACTCCTATTCGATCCAGGGGGTGTGGCGCGACTCGCAGATCGCCGCGGGGCGCCGACTGGTCGGCCGCAAGATCGGCCTGACATCCAAGGCGATGCAGCAGGCCACCGGCATCACCGAGCCCGATTACGGCGTGATGTTCGACGACACCGTGTACGAATCGGGCGCCGAGATCCCGGTCGACCACTTCTCGAACGTACGGATCGAGGTCGAGCTCGCCTTCGTGCTGAAGCATCCGCTCGAGGGTCCCGACTGCACGCTCGACGACGCCCTCGCGGCGATCGACTACGCGGTGCCGGCGCTCGAGGTTCTGAACTCGCACATCGAGCTCGAGGGACGCACGATCGTCGACACGATCAGCGACAACGCCGCGTACGGTGCGATGGTTCTCGGCACGGTGCACAAGCGCCCGGACGAGATCGACCTGCGCTGGGTGCCCGGCGTGCTCTCGCGCAACGGCGAGATCGAGGAGACGGGCGTCGCCGCCGGCGTTCTCGGACACCCCGCCGCCGGCGTCGCATGGCTGGCGAACAAGTTCCACCAGCACGGCGCGCGTCTGGAAGCCGGGGAGATCATCCTGGCAGGATCGTTCACGCGCCCGATGTGGGTATCGCGCGGCGATCAGGTGCTGTGCGACTACGGACCGATGGGAACGATCGAATGCCGCTTCATCTGAGCCCCTCCTTCCGCGAGCAGCTCGCCTCCGCCGACCGTTCGCTGATCGGCATGTGGGCCTGCTCCGGCAGCCCGCTCGTGACCGAGGTGGTCGCAGGATCCGGTCTCGACTGGCTGCTGATCGACATGGAGCACTCGGCGAACACGCTCGAGTCCACGCTGCTGCAGCTGCAGGTCGTCGCCGCGTACCCGATCACCCCGGTCGTGCGCGTGCCGTCCAACGACACGGTGGCGATCAAGCAGGTCCTCGATCTCGGTGCGCAGAATCTCATCGTGCCGATGGTGTCGTCGGCCGAGGAAGCACGCGCCGCGGTCGCCGCGACGCGCTACCCGCCGGAGGGCGTGCGGGGAGTCGGCAGTGCCCTTGCACGCAGCGCCCGCTGGAACAGGGTCGACCGGTACCTCCAGGACTCGGCTCGGCACACGTCACTGACCGTGCAGATCGAGACGGCCGCGGGGGTCGAGGCCGCCGCCGAGATCGCCGCCGTCGACGGCGTGGATGCGGTGTTCGTGGGGCCCTCCGACCTCTCGGCGTCGATGGGGCTGCTGGGTCAGCAGACCCACCCCGACGTCGTCAGCGCGGTCGAGCATGTCTTCGCAGCGGTGAAAGCCGCAGGAAAGCCCGTGGGCGTCAACGCCTTCGACCCGTCAGCGGCCGATGCCTACGTCGCCGCGGGCGCGGACTTCGTCGCCGTCGGCGCCGACGTGGCGATGCTCGCGCGGGCATCCGAGGCTCTCGCCGCCCGCTTCATCCCCGCCTCCGACGACGCGACCCGCGCCAGCTACTGACACCTCCGTTCGAATCGCGCGATTGACCCTATCCCGAGTGCTTTTCGGGTCATTCGCGCGATTCGAACGGTGGCAGGATTGACGGATGCAGAGAAGCGAGGCGCCGTCATGATCCGCGCCCTCGCCGCCATGCAGGACAAGGGATTCCGTTGGTTCTTCCTCGCCCGCGCGATCACGCTGATCGCCGGGTCGATGTCGTCGATCGCCCTGGCCTTCGCGGTGCTCGAGATCGACAACGACGCGCGTTCCCTGTCGCTCGTGCTCGCAGCATTCACGATCAGCAACATCGTCTTCCTGCTGTTCGGCGGAGTGATCGCCGACCGGCTGCCGCGCGCGCTCATCATCCAGTCCTGCTACGTGATCGACATCCTCACCGTCGGGGCGATGGCGGCGCTCCTGTTCAGCGGCACCGCCACGGTTCCCCTGCTCGCGCTGCTGTCGGTCGTGAACGGAGCCTCCACCGCGTTCGTGCTGCCGGCGATGCAGGGGATCATCCCGCAGCTCACCTCCGCCGAGCACCTGCAGCAGGCGAACGCGATGCTGTCGTTCGTGCGCTCCGCGACCACCATCGGCGGCCCTATCATCGCCGGCATCGTCGTCGCGGCAGCAGGTCCCGCCTGGGCCATGGTCGTGCAGGCGATCGGCTGGATCATCGCGATCCCCGTGCTGGCGATGGTCAGACTCCCCCCTCCTGATCACGCGGGCGGAACCACGATGTTCCATGACCTCCGCGTCGGATGGCAGGAGTTCTGGGGGCGCACCTGGCTGTGGGTGATCGTGCTTGCCTTCATGGTGATGAACGCGATCCACATCGGCGCCTGGGGCGTCGTCGGTCCGTACATCGCGAAGAACGATGAGCGGCTGGGCATCTCCGGATGGGGCTGGGTGGTCAGCGCCGAAGGCGTCGGCATCCTGCTGATGACGCTCATCCTGATGTGGTTCCCGCTGAAGCGCCCGCTGCGCTACGGGATGGTCGGCATGGCCGCGTTCGCGATCCCGCTGACCGTCCTCGGCGTGCACCCGGCCGTGATCCTCCTGGCCATCGCCGCGTTCATCGCCGGCGCGGGAGCCGAGGTGTTCAGTACCGGATGGAACCTCGCGATGATGGAGAACGTGCCCGGCGACAAGCTGTCGCGCGTCTCGAGCTACGACATGCTCGGCAGCTTCGTCGTGATGCCTATCGGCACCCTTGTGTACGGCTGGCTCATCACGCACAGCGACGTCGAGACGGTCCTGATCACCTCGGGCATCCTCTACGCATCAATCGCGGTGGTGACACTGCTGGTGCCGAGCGTCTGGCGCATGGGCCGCCCTGCGGATGCGGTGTCCGCACGCCAGGAGTTGGCGGATTCATAGCAATCCGGGCGAGACTGGGGGCATGACCTTCGCCGCGCTCCAGCCGCTCGCAGACCGTGCCGCACTGTTCTCCGCCCTCCGTCAGGATGCTCTGGCCACCGCGCTCGAGAGCCTCGGCGACAACCGCTGGGATGCGGACATGTCCGCCGGAACCCTCACGTTCACGTCGAATGACGACGCCTCGCGCCAGCTCGGGACCCGCGCGCACCTCGTCGCGACGATCGCGCCAGGACCCCGTTCGCTGCTCTGGGCGTGGGCGCACCCGCAGGGAGACTCCGCCGGCGTCGCCGCGCAACTGCGCGACTACGGCACCGAGCACGGCATCGCCGAGCTGAGCCAGACCGAGCTCCCCTTCCCGGAAGACGCATCTGGCGATGCCGAGTGGATGACGCGGGCGGCCCACACGGTCGGCGCCGTGGCCGTCGAGCTCACCGGTCGTGCGCCGTACTACCTCGCACCGGTCGGTGGCGGCACGTATGCGGTGTTCCTGCTCGACGCGCCGCTCGCCCCGCTCACCGTCGCATCCGCGGCGATCGTCCTGCCCCGCATCCTGGCGGGCCTCGCGATGTCCGACGCCCGGACCGCGGTCTGGGATGCCGCTCGTCTCGCAGGGTGGAACCTCACCTGGACCGACGAGTCGTTCTCGGGCGCCACTGTCGCCGATGCGACAGGCACTGCGACGTTCCGCTTCGACGAGCAGGCACGCATCACGAACATCGAGAGCAGCCTGCACCCGCAGCCCTGAGCCCTCGCAGAGGACAGCGCGTCATCGGCCCAGCCGCTGGCGCGCTGTCTTCGTTCCCGGCCCCACCGGGGCATGCGACGTGGCCGCCGCGAGCCCGAACACCGGCATGTCGACGTACACCGCTTCGAGGTCGGCCACCGGCACCTGGTAGGTCTCGTGCCAGACGCCCACGCTGCCGCTCCCCTGCAGCGTGCGCATGAAGTCGCGCCACGGCTGCAGGTGCGGCGCATCGCGGTCGGCGGCGAAGCGCTGCAGATGCTCCGGGCTCTCCCAGTACGACAGCAGGATCGTCGTGCGACCGAACCAGCTGTGGGCACCGAGCATCCCCGCGTCCTGATGCGTCGCGAGATGCCGCAGCATCGGCGGCATCCTGCTGGCCGTGCGCATCACTCGCCCCAGCTGCCACCACCGATTCGCCCGCATCCCGATCAGGAATACCGTGACGTCCGAGCGTTCCGACGATGCGGTGAATCGACCGGGGAAGATTTGCTGGGCCATGAGCACTCCTTGGAACGTTGTTATGTAACTGCGTTATGCAACAACGTTACGGTAAGCTCGACCCCATGGCAAGACCTCCTCTGTACGACGACGCGCTGCGCGGCCGCCTCCTCGATGCGACCGCCGAAATGGTCGACGACAAGGGCCCCGAGCGGATCAGCCTGCGCGACATCGCGCAGAACGCCGGTACGTCGACCTCAGCGGTCTACGCCCTCTTCGGCGGCAAGACCGAGCTGCTCGTCGCCGTCATCGAGCACGGTTTCGCGTCGTTCGGCGACGCACAGGCGGCAGCCGAACCACAGGGGCTGCGCTCCCTCGGACTCGCGTACCGGTCGTGGGCCATGACGAACCCGGCGCTCTATCGCCTCATGTTCGGAGGCGGGGTGGCCACCGCAGACTGCCGCCCCGACGACGCGACCATGAGCACGGCGATGGCGCCCCTGGTGCGCGCACTCGCGGCACGCGTCGACGAGCCCGACGTGATGGCCGCAGCCCTCACCGTCTGGGCGCAGGTGCATGGCGCCGTGAGCCTCGAGCTCGCCGGCGTCACTCCCCCGCTCGTCCCGTGGGACTCCGTCTACGACGCGGTGGTGGATGCGGTCGAGCGGGCTTTCCCTGCCCGCTGAGCACTCCCGACTCATCAGAGAGGTGCCACGGCATCCGTGAGTGTGGAATTCTGGTCGGATGAAGAACGGAATCGTCCGGTTCGCCGCCCTCTACGTGTTCAACGTCGCGGTGCTGCTGCTCATCGGCCTGCTGTCTGCGGGGGTCTCCGTCGGGTTCCACGCGCTCTGGGCCTCGGTCATCCTGACTCTCGCGGCGCTGTTCGTGAAGCCGCTGCTCACCGGCGCGTTCCGCAAGGCGGCCGCCAAGTCCGCAGCCGACCGCACCAAGACCGGCGAGAAAGTCGTGCAGTACGTCCTGGTCTACCTCGTCGAGCTCCTCATCTGGGTGGCCGTCGTGTGGCTGAGCGGCGTCCGCGCCTCCGGCTTCTGGAGCTACGCACTTCCTCCGCTGTTCCTGCTCTTCGGCTGGATGATCTACGACCAGGTCGACGACAAGCTGCGGGCGAAGGCAGGCGAGCTCTACGACGCGGTTCAGGGCAGGGTGTCAGGCAAGAAGTCCGCTCCTGCCTCCACGGCGCCCGCCTCTCCCGTCGCACCGGCCACCGCCGAGGCGCGCGAGGAGCTCCACGACGGCCTGACTCCCGAGCAGCGCCGGATGCTCGACGAACTCGGCTGAACGCAGACGGTCCCGACCTGCAGACCTCGCCCCGGTTCGCGGACGAACCAGCGGGAGAAGTCGGCAGATCGGGACCGGATGCGCAGATCGGCACCGATGAGGGTCAGACGAGGCGTTCCGCCGCCTCGACGACGTTGGTCATGAGCAGCGCGACGGTCATCGGACCCACGCCGCCGGGGTTGGGCGAGACCCATCCCGCGACCTCGGCGACGCCGGGGTGCACGTCTCCGAAGACCAGGTTCTTGCCGGTCTCGGGGTCGGTCTCGCGAGTCACGCCCACATCGAGCACGGCAGCACCGGGCTTGACGTCCTCGGCACGGATCAGGTGCTTGACGCCCGCGGCGGCGACGATGACATCGGCCTCACGCAGGTAGCGCGGCATGTCGACCGTGCCGGTGTGCGTCAGCGTGACCGTGGCGTTGAGATCGCGGCGGGTCAACAGCAGCCCGATCGAGCGACCGATGGTCACGCCTCGCCCGACGACCACGACGTGCTTGCCCGCGAAGTCGTAGCCGTTGCGCAGCAGCAGCTCGATCACACCGCGCGGCGTGCACGGCAGCGGAGTGTGGATCGGGTTGTTGACGTTGAGCACGAGCCGGCCGAGGTTGGTCGGGTGCAGGCCGTCGGCATCCTTCGCCGGGTCGATCCGCTCGAGGATCGCATCGGTGTCGATGTGCTTCGGCAGCGGCAGCTGCACAATGTAGCCGTGGCAGTCCGGATCGGCGTTGAGCTCGTCGATCAGCGCCTCGACGTCGGCCTGCGTGGCATCGGCCGCCAGCTCGCGCTGGATCGAGTTCATCCCGATCGCCTCGGACTGACGGTGCTTCATGCCGACGTAGAGCTGGGATGCCGGGTCGGCACCCACGAGCACGGTCGCGATGCCCGGGACGATGCCCTTCGCCTTCAGCGCGGCGACCCGCTCGGTCAGCTCGGCCTTGATCGCGGCCGATGCCGCCTTGCCGTCGAGGATCTGCGCGGTCACTGCTGCAGTTCCGGGTAGAGCGGGAAGCGTGCGGCGAGCGCGTCGACGCGAGCACGGAGGGCCTCGACGTCGGCTCCGGGGAGCAGCGCGAGCGCGATCACGTCGGCAACCTCGGTGAACTCGGCATCACCGAAACCGCGGGTCGCAAGTGCCGGGGTTCCGATGCGGAGGCCCGAGGTCACCATCGGCGGACGCGGGTCGTTCGGCACCGCATTGCGGTTGACGGTGATGTGGATGTCGTGCAGGAGGTCTTCCGCCTGCTTGCCGTCGATGTCGGCGTCGCGAAGGTCGACCAGCACGAGGTGCACGTCGGTGCCGCCCGAGCGCACTCCGATGCCCGCGTCCTTCACGTCCTGCTGCGAGAGGCGCTCGGCGAGGATCGATGCGCCGCGCAGGGTGCGCTCCTGGCGCTCCTTGAACTCGGGGGTGCCCGCGAGCTTGAACGCGGTCGCCTTGGCGGCGATCACGTGCATGAGGGGTCCGCCCTGCTGCCCCGGGAAGACGGCCGTGTTGATCTTCTTCGCGAGGTCGGCGTCGTTCGTCAGGATGAATCCCGAACGGGGGCCGCCGATGGTCTTGTGCACGGTCGACGAGACGACGTGTGCATGCGGCACCGGGTTCGGGTGCAGGCCCGCGGCGACGAGGCCGGCGAAGTGCGCCATGTCGACCCAGAGCAGCGCGCCGACCTCGTCGGCGATCGCGCGGAAAGCGGCGAAGTCGAGCGTGCGGGGGTACGCCGACCAGCCGGCGATGATGACCTTCGGCTTGTGCTCGATCGCGAGGCGACGCACCTCGTCCATGTCGATCGTCGAGGTCTCGGGGTCAACGCCGTAGGCGACGATGTCGTAGAGACGGCCCGAGAAGTTGATCTTCATTCCGTGGGTCAGGTGACCGCCCTGGTCGAGGGCGAGGCCGAGCAGCGTGTCGCCGGGGCGCGCGATCGCGTGCAGCACCGCGGCGTTGGCGGATGCTCCCGAGTGCGGCTGGACGTTGGCGAACTCCGAGCCGAACAGCTCCTTCGCGCGCTGGATCGCGAGCTCTTCCGCGACGTCGACCTCTTCGCAGCCACCGTAGTAACGGCGGCCTGGGTAGCCCTCGGCGTACTTGTTCGTGAGCACGGAGCCCTGCGCCTGCAGCACCGAGACGGGGACGAAGTTCTCGGATGCGATCATCTCGAGGAACGTCTGCTGGCGCTGGAGCTCACGATCGAGGACCTGAGCGATCTCGGGGTCGACCTCGGCGAGCGGGGCGTTGAAGTAACGGTCGGTCATGACATGCTCCTCTGACAACGGATTCGAAAGGGGTATACCTATCGGCCCAGGCGCGCGGTCGAATTCCGTGGTCAGTCGCTCCCCGGTGGTAGTCCACCCAGACGCCAGTCGCGACGGTTACGAGCATAGCCGATTTCCCTGTCCTCCCGGCGCGGCGCAGGGTAGGTTTTGTTCATGGTCCTTCCCCATTCCATGCCTCTGGTCCCCCTGCCCGTTTCCGCCATCGTCGGCGATGGTCGGATGCCCCTCTCCCAGACAGCTCGAGTCGTCGGCGACTCCCCTGTCGCCGCTCACCTGATCGACGCCGTCGCTCGGCGGAGCGGTATCCGCCTCACCCGTTCCTCCGACGCGACGGGAGAGATCATCCTCCGCATCGACGCAGAGGCAGCAGCCCCGGAGGGCTACACGCTCACGGTCGCCGACTCGGTCGAGATCGTCGGAGGCGACGAGGCCGGCCTGTTCTACGGCGTGCAGACGCTGCTGCAGCTGCTCCGCGAGGACGACGACGGCTGGACTTTCCTCTGCACGGAGATCACCGACGCACCTCGATTCGCACGCCGCGGCGTGATGCTCGACGTCACACGACACTTCTTCTCGGTCGACGAGGTCAAGAAGTTCATCGACAGCACGAGCGCCCTCAAGTTCAATCACCTGCACCTGCACCTCAGCGATGACCAGGGCTGGCGCATCCACATCGACTCGTGGCCGAAGCTCACCGAGCTCGCGTCGTCCACCGCATCGCTCGGCGCCCCCGGCGGCTTCTATACGAAGGATGACTACCGCGAGATCGTCGCCTACGCCGCAGAGCACCACATGATCGTGATCCCCGAGGTCGATCTGCCCGGGCACACGCACGCCATCGGCGTCGCCTACCCCGAGCTCGTCGAGGCCCCGGTCATGAACGACAGTCTGCTCGCGGAGTCGGAGCGCCTCGGGCAGCCGCTGCCCGTCGCCGGTGAGCCCTACCTCGGGTGGGGAGTCGGGCATTCGAGCGTCCGCATCCACGAGGAGCGCACCTACGAGTTCGTGAGGGATGTCGTGCGGGAGCTGGCGGAGCTGACCCCCGGCCCGTACATCCACATCGGCGGAGACGAGTCGCTCGGCACCCCGCAGGCGGACTTCGATCTGTTCGTCGAGCGCGCCACCGCGATCGTCGTCGATGAGGGCAAGATCCCCCTCGCCTGGCACGAGGTCGGCGCCGCGAAGGACATCGCCGAGGGCACGGTCGGGCAGTACTGGGGCAAGACCACCCCGGAAGGCACGCATGCCGCAGAGGCCGCGCACTTCGTCGAGCGCGGCGGCGCGCTCATCATGTCGGCCGCCGACGTCGCCTACCTCGACATGAAGTACACCGCCGACTACCCGCTCGGACTCACCTGGGCGGCGATCATCGACGTCCGCTCCGCATACGAGTGGGAGCCCACCGAGGTGCTGAATGTCCCCGACACCGCGATCCTCGGCATCGAGGCTCCGCTGTGGAGCGAGACCACGCGCACGATCGACGAGGTCGAACGACTGGTCTTCCCGCGCGCAGCCGCACAGGCCGAGGTCGCGTGGTCCCCGCGCACCGCCCCCGAGCGCGGATGGGAGTCGTTCCGGGTGCGTCTCGGGTCGATGGCGCCACTGTGGAAGGCTGAGGCCGTCGACTTCCACCCCGCAGCAGAGATCCCCTGGAGCACACGATGACACCCGATTCCTCCGCGACCGGCTCACTCGTCGTCCACTCGGCCCGACTGGTCGACGACGGTGCGATCGTCGACGACGCCTGGGTGCGGATCGAGCACGGTCGAGTCGCGGCCCGCGGCGTCGGCGACACCTGGACTCCGGCTGAACAGGTCATCGATGCGACGGCGGTCGCCGGGGCGGGTGCCGTACTCACCCCCGGATTCATCGACATCCACGGTCACGGAGGCGCCGGCGCGTCGTTCGACGACGGCGTCGAGGCGATCCGCACGGCTCGAGCCCTGCATCGCCGGCACGGCACCACGCGTGCGGTCGTGTCGCTCGTGACCGCACCGCTCGATGACCTCGCACTGCGGGTCGGCGAGATCGCCGACCTCATGCAGACGGATGCCGACATCCTCGGATCGCACCTCGAGGGCCCGTTCCTCGACCCCGCTCACCACGGCGCCCACGAGCCGACGCTGCTCCGGGATCCCCTCGCCGCCGATGTCTCCCGCCTGCTCGAGGCGGGCCGGGGCACGATCCGACAGGTGACGATCGCTCCGGAACTCCCCGGCGGCCTCGACGCCATCCGGCTGATCGTCGATGCGGGAGCTGCAGCCGCCGTCGGCCACACGAGTGCGGATGCCGCGATGGCGGTCGCCGCCTTCGAGGCAGGTGCCTCGGTACTCACCCACGCGTTCAACGCGATGCCCGGCATCCACCATCGCGCCCCTGGGCCGGTGCTCGCCGCAGCCGCCGACCACCGTGTGGTGCTCGAGGCGATCGCCGACGACGTGCACCTCGACCCGCACGTGATCAAGCTCGTGTTCGACTCTGCGCCGGGGCGGGTCGCGCTCATCACCGACGCGATGGCAGCGGCCGGGAGCGCTGACGGCCACTACGACCTGGGCGCGGTCAGCGTGACGGTGAAGGACGGCATCGCCCGCGCCGACGACACCGGCTCGATCGCGGGTTCGACCCTCACTCAGGACGTCGCGCTGCGCAGGGCGATCGCCGCGGGCGTCGCACTGCCCGAGGCAGTACAGGCACTGACCGCGACTCCTGCCCGCGCGATCGGATACGGCGACAGGCTCGGACGTCTCGTCGACGGCTTCGCGGGAGACGCGGTACTGCTGGATGCGCAGCTGCGCGTCGTGCGCGTGTGGGTGGGCGACCGACCGTAGGCGGACGCCGCGCGCGCATCGACGCGCAGCTCTGCGTTCTCCGGTCGCGCCCCTCGTGGGTGAGGAGCCGCCGTTCCCCAGAGCGGCGGCCCCGTCACATTCCCCCCACGTCGAGAGCTGGCGGGCCGAGCGCTCCTCCCCCGAGGTGCCCGACCCACCATGCCGGTGCACTTACCCCTTGCACCAGCGCCTGAGCTCCGCCCCCCGGTGGAGCTCCATGGCTGTCTCTATGTGATGAGACGAAGTCGACCCGGATTCATTACGCGACTTCTCAGATCTTTTTTGGAGATTCTCGTCCAAGCCGACCGGATCCTCTCCTGAGCTGGGGTTTCTCCGATGAGCCTCGATCCGATGAAGATTCCTTCAAGGGGTGGCGACCCTGGGAGATTGGAGAGAGAATGGAGAAGACGCGTGATGAAAATGGGGTTCACGCGTCTCTTCATGTGGAGGCGCACTCGCGCTCCACGACAGATGGATGACAGTGGACCAGGACAGCACTTCGCACGAGGAATCGATCGCAGACGCCGATCTCGTCCTGCGCACCCGTTCGGGTGACGCGGCGGCGTTCGGAGAGCTCTGGAGGCGGCACTACCCATCGGGGATGTCCGTCGCGCGGTCGATCACGTCGTCGATCGACCCGGACGACCTCGTGCAGGAGTCGTACACCCGCATCTATCAGGCGATCATCAAGGGCGGCGGCCCGAACGGCTCGTTCCGCGCCTACCTGTTCACGAGCATCCGCAACACCGCAGCCGCCTGGGGACGGTCTCGCCGCGAGTCGGCGATCGACGAGCTCGACACCGTCGCAGACCCCGACAGCACCGAGCAGGCCGCGAACGAGGCCCTCGACCGCAGCCTCACCGCCCAGGCGTTCCGCAGCCTCCCCTCCCGCTGGCAGGAAGTGCTCTGGTACACCGAGATCGAGCAGATGAAGCCGCAAGAGGCAGGCCCTCTTCTCGGGATGAAGGCCGGCGCCGTCTCGCAGCTCGCGTTCCGCGCCCGCGAAGGCCTCCGGGAGGCCTGGATCCAGGCGCACCTGCGCAGTGCAGCAGCCGGCTCGGACTGCCAGTGGACCATCGAGCACCTCGGCGCATATTCGCGCGGCAATCTCAGCACCCGCGACCACAAGCGACTCGAACTGCACCTCGACGAGTGCGCTCGCTGCATGATCGTCGCCGCTGAAGCGAAGGACGTCTCGAAGCGGCTGGCGCTCGTGCTGCTCCCGCTCGTGCTCGGTGTGGCCGGTTCTGCCGGATACCTCGCCACCCTCCAGGGCGGCGGCACCCCGATCGTCGCACTCGCTGCGATGCCGTCGGGCATCACTCAGGGCGCAGCAGTCGCGGCAGGCGGAGGAACCGCATCCGGTGGCGTCGCCGGTGGTGCAAGCGGCTCGGCAGGTGGCTCCGCCGGCGGAGGCGCTGGTAGCACCGGAGGCGCGACCAGCGGCGGCATCTTCAGCGGAGTCGGCGCGCTCGTGGGAGCCGGATCCGCCGCGCTCGTCGTGGCAGGCGTCGTCGCCGCGGCCACGATCATCCCGGGACTCGCCGGAGCGAACCCGGCCGCGTCTCTGCCGAGCGCCGGTGACAGCGATTCGTCGTCGATCAGCTCCGATGTCGGTCCTGACGACGCGATGGCCGAAGACAAGCCCGTGACCGTCGACGACACCGAGCCCGAGAAACAGCCCGAGCTGCCGCCGGTCGAGGCACCCGTGACTCCGGAACCCGCAGAGGACACCGCTCCCGCGCTCGTGGCTCCTGCCGCTCCTGTCGAGGCGATCAAACCCGCACCGCCCGTCGAACCGGGCGCACCGGAAGAGCCGACGGAGCCCACTGACCCGACGGATCCGACTGATCCGACTGATCCGACTGATCCCACGGATCCGGCCGTTCCGACCACACCCATCGAGACGCAGGGCGCGAGCATCTGCGTGGACGACGACGGCGACGGGGCCACGCACGTCTCAGTGCCGGTCCTCGGGCAGCCGGGCGCCGACATCGAGGCGTTCCTCGGTCGCGGTGGCGGCGGAGACCGCCTGTCATTGAGCGACGCAGGCACCGGCACGGTCGACCTTCGACCGAATCTCGGTCAGATCATCCTCGGCACGACGGTCGAGATCCACTATGTGACCGACGAAGGGCCGGTTCTGCCTCACAACACGACCCTCGCAGGGCTCGGCGTGACACTCGACTCGGTACTGCTCGCGCCGTCCTGCCACGGGCAGGTCGACGAGGCCCTCGACGAGGCACCGGCCGACGAGCCGGCGCCGGTCGACCAGACGCTCGTCGCACCCGTGCAGACCGAAGTCCCCGCACCGGCCGAGACCGCCCCCGTCGAGGCACAGGCTCCTGCGGAGGCGCCTGCTGAGTCACCGGTCCCTGTCGACTCCCCCGCAACGGCGCCCGCCCCCGCGCCAGTCGAGGCGGTTGCACCCGAAGACGAGGCCCGGGTCGACGAACTCGTCGCTGTCGTTGACGAGGCCGCACCCGCGCTCTGACACTGCGTCTGCGGCGAATAGCCCTGCGTCTGCGGCGAATAGACTGGATCCATGCCCCAGGATCCCGCCTCAGTACCCGGCGTCGAGCGCCCGAACTTCACCGCACTCGACATCGTCCGCTCGATCGTCCTGGTGGTCGCCGTCGGCACTCTCGCGCTGTGGGGCTTCGCCCTGTGGTCGTTCCCGTGGAACATCATCATCGGCATCGGCGCTCCCGTCGTCGTGATCCTGGTCTGGGCGCTCTTCCTGTCGCCTCGTCCAGTGCTCCGGCTGCACCCGTTCCTCCGAGCGGCCGTCGAGCTGCTGATCTACGTCGGAGTGACGATCGCGTGGTGGCTGATGGAGCAGCCGATCATCGGCATCGCCTTCGCCGTGGTCGCCGTCGGAGCCGGCGTGGTGAGCGGCCGGCGCCGCATCGCATGAGCGCGCTCGATCAGCTGACCGCTGCTCTCGGCGAGCTCGTCGACACGACCCCGGCCACGCTCGACGACGCTCGCGCCGACAGGTCCGGACACGCCACCCCCGGCCGCCCGTTGGCGGTCGTGCACGCCGAGACCGTAGAGCATGTCCAGGCAGTGATGCGCATCGCGACCGCGACTCGTACACCCGTCGTCGTGCGCGGAGCAGGAACAGGCCTCGCCGGGGCTGCGAACGGCGGCCAGGGCGAGATCGTCCTCTCCACCCGGCGCATGACCGCGATCCACGAGATCCGCGCCGACGACCTGCTCGCGGTGGTCGAGCCGGGCATCCTCAACGCCGACCTCAACGACCTGCTCGCCGAGCACGGCCTGTGGTGGGCACCCGACCCCGCGAGCCGTGCGATCTCGACAGTGGGCGGCAACATCGCCACCGGCGCGGGCGGTCTCCTGTGCGCGAAGTACGGAGTGGTCCGCGACGCGGTGCTCGGCCTCGACCTGGTGCTCGCAGACGGACGCCTGCTGCACCTCGGCCACCGCAGCGTCAAGGGCGTGACCGGACTCGATCTCACCTCCCTCGTGATCGGCTCGGAGGGCACGCTCGGCGTCGTCGTCGGCGCCACCCTGAAGCTCCGCCGGCTCGTCGAGGGCACGACCTGCACCGTCACCGCGACCTTCCCCGACGTCCGCTCCGCCGCAGCCGCCTCTGCCGCCGTGACCGCTTCGGGCGTTCAGCCCGCGATCATGGAGCTCATGGATGCCGCGAGCCTGGCCGCCGTGGCTGCGCTGCTCGTGCTGCCCTCCCCGGCTGCCGGTAGCGCCCAGCTGACCATCCAGACGGATGGGCCGGCGGCCGTCACCGAGGCAGAGACCATCGAGGCGATCCTCTCGGCACACCACGGTGTGACGCAGGTCTCCCACGACCGTGAAGAGGGCGAGCGCCTGCTGGCCATCCGCCGAGCCATGCATCCGGCCATGTCCGCTCTCGGCACGACCCTCATCGAAGACGTGTCAGTGCCCCGCAGCGCCATGCCGGCGATGTTCGACGAGATCGCACGCATCGAGAAGGCGTACTCGATGAGCATTCCGACGGTGGCGCACGCCGGCGACGGCAATCTGCACCCCAACTTCATCTTCGAGGGCGCGGAACCTCCCGCCGAGGTGTGGGCGGCCGCAGACGAGCTGTTCCGCGCCGCGATCGCGCTCGGTGGAACGCTGACCGGCGAGCATGGGATCGGGACGCTGAAGAGCCGCTGGCTGGCCGACGAGCTCGGCGACGACCAGTGGGAGCTGCAGCGGCAGATCACCCGCGTGTTCGACCCGCTCGGCATCCTGAATCCCGGCAAGGTCTTCGCGGTCGATGCCTGACATCCACGTCAGCGCGGCAGTGATCGTCGACGCCGCTGGCCGGGTGCTGGTGGTGCGCAAACAGGGCACCACACGCTTCATGCAACCGGGTGGCAAGCCCGAACCCGGCGAGACCCCGTCGCAGACGTTGATCCGCGAGCTGCACGAGGAGCTCGGGCTGAGACTCGACGAGGGCAACCTCGAGCCGTTGGGCACGTTCGTCTCCGAGGCCGCGAACGAACCGGGTCATCGCGTCGTCGCCGAGGCGTTCTCCGTCGCCATCGCGGCAGCGGAGGTCACGGTGCAGGCGGAGCTCGCCGAGCTCCGCTGGATCACCCCGGCCGACGCCGAGACGCTGCCGCTCGCCCCGCTCAGCGTGGAGCACCTGCTCCCCCTCGCGTGGCCCTCGTCGGGGCCCTGAGGCCGAAGCCTCAGATGCCCTGCCAGGCGGGCTTGTTCGCGTAGGTGTAGCGGTAGTAGTCGGCGAGCTTCAGACGCGATGCCGCAGCCTCGTCGACCACGACCGTCGCGTGCGGGTGCAGCTGAATCGCGGAGCCGGGGAGGATGGCCGAGAGCGGCCCCTCGACGGCGTCCGCGACGGCCTGCGCCTTGCCCTCGCCGAAGGCGAGCAGCACGAGGTGACGAGCGCGCAGGATCGTGCCCAGCCCCTGCGTGATGCAGTGCATCGGCACGTCGTCGATCGAATCGAAGAAGCGTGCGTTGTCCGCACGGGTCTGCTCGGTGAGGGTCTTCACTCGCGTGCGCGAGGCGAACGACGAGCCCGGCTCGTTGAAGCCGATGTGACCGTCGGTGCCGATGCCGAGGATCTGCAGGTCGACGCCCCCGGCCGCGTCGATGGCGGTCTCGTAGTCCTCGCCGGCGTGCTGGATGGTGGCCTGAGCGCCGTTCGGCACGTGGATGCGCCGGGGGTCGAGTCCGAGCGGCTCGACGACATCGCGGGTGATCACCGAACGGTAGCTCTCGGGGTGCGCCGGGTCGAGGCCGACGTACTCATCGAGCGCGAAGCCGCGGACCTGCGACACGTCGCGACCCGCGAGCCTGGCACGCAGCGCCTGGTACACCGGAAGCGGGGTCGAGCCCGTCGCGAGTCCGAGCACGGCATCCGGGCGACCGTCGATCAGCTCGACGATCTCGGCGGCGACAAGCGCGCCTGCCGCTTCGGCGTTCTCGACGATGACGACTTCAGCCATGGGAAACAGTCTCCTTGGTGGGGGTGGATGATCCGACGAGAGCGGAGCCGAGGGCGGCAGCGGGAGAACCCGCCGGGAGCAGCTCGATCCGCTCGTCGAGGTGCAGCGAACGCATGAACGCCGAGGCCTCGGCTCCTGCCTGGAGGGCACTGCGCACGCCCGCGTACAGGCGATCGCCGAGGGAGGTGAGGCCGCCGCCGATGATCACGCGTTCGACGTCGGCCGAGAGCACGAGTGCGCGCACCGCGGCCGCGGCGCCGTGGAAGAGATCGGCGCGAAGTTCCAGGGCACGCTCGTCTCCGGCCTCCGCTGCGTCCAGGATGTCGCGCACCGGCAGTGCGCCGGGACGATCCCAGGCGCGTGCCAGCGCACCTCCGCCGCAGAAGGTCTCGATGCACCCGCGCTGGCCGCAGCCGCACAGGCGTCCGCGCGGATCGACCGAGAGATGGCCGACCTCGCCGGCCGTCCCTCGTGCTCCGCGCCAGATGGTGCCGTCGACGACGATCCCCGCGGCGACTCCCGTGCCGAGATTGAGGTAGGCCATGGATCCGTCGATGCCGCGGAGCACGGCGGCGCCGAGTGCGGCCGCCTTCACGTCGTTCTCGACCCTGACCGGGATGCCGAGTCGGCGGCCGGCGAGCCCTGCGAGGTCGAGCGATTCGACGCCGAGGTTCACGGCGTGCAGCACGCGCCCCGTGTCGGCGTCGACGAGTCCCGGGATGCCGACGCCCACCGATTCGACGGCGGAGCGTGCGAAGCCGCCCTCGGCGGCCAGCGCGTCGACGGCGTCGACGATGCTGACGACGACCGCGTCCTCGCCCCATCCCGTCGGACGACGGAGGCGCGCGAGGATGTCGCCCTCGGGCGACACCGCCACCGCGTCGATCTTGGTTCCCCCGACGTCCAGGCCCACTCGAATCCGCCGACCGGAGAGGTCGACGGCGATCGCATCCGTCATCGGATGTCGCTCCTGCTCGTCTTCGAGTCGCCCACGCGCATCACGAGACGCCCAGCTGACTGGACAGCACCATCACGGCCGCACCTCGCAGAACGATGTCGTCCTGCTGCGTGCGGCGGATGAGAGCGTCTTCGAAGACACCCTCGAGCGTGCGTGCGTGGAGGGTCTCGACGGCGGCATCGATCAGCACGCCGTCGAGCAGGTCTCCGGGCCCCGAGAGCACGACCTCCGACAGGTCGAGAGCCGCGACGATCGGGGCGATCGCGATGCCCATACGGGTGCCGGCGTCGCGGAGGATCTCGTCGCGTGATCCGGGAGAGGCGTCGATGGCCGGGCGGAGTCGTGTCTCGCTGAGCCAGGCTTCGAGGCAGCCGTCCTTGCCGCAGGCGCAGCGAGGACCGCCATCGGTGCCGACCACCACGTGACCGATCTCACCCGCGGCGAACCGGCTGCCGAGAAGCGGCTGGCTGCCCGTGATGACACCGGCACCCACTCCTCGACCGATCTTGATGAGCATGAAGTCGGCCTTGGCCTCGCCGAACGTGTACTCGGCGAGAACGGCGGCATTGGCGTCGTTGCGCACGAGCACCGGGAGATCGAGGTCGATCCCGAGCTTGGCCTCGAGCGGGAGGTTACTCCACCCGAGGTTCGGAGAGCTGAGCACGACACCGTCGGGGCGGACGACACCCGGCGAGCCGATGCCGACGCCGAGGATCGGCTGGGTCGCGGTCGCGGCCAGGGCGCGCGCGAGCTCGAGCGTGGCGGCGTAGGCGGCATCCCCGTCTGCGCTCTCGGGACGCGGAACCTCTCGGCGTTCGAGCACATCGCCGTCGAGGCTGAGCAGCGCACCCACGAAGGCGTTCGGGCCCGACAGATCGAGGCCGATGATCTGGTGCCCCACGCGATCGATGTCGATGAGGATCGGAGGCTTGCCAGGGCCGACGGTCTCGCGAACACCCATCTCGATCACGATGCCGTCGGCGATGAACTCGGCGACGAGGTCGGAGATCGTGACTCTCGTCAGTCCCGTCTCCCGCGAGAGATCCGCTCGGCTCATGGCACCCGAGTGGTAGAGCGTCTGCAGGACGAGCGCGCGATTGTGGCCGCGCGCGTGCTCCGGGAGCACCTTGGAGCGCGAGCGCAGGTGGCGCCCGGGGCCGAAGGCGTGTGCGCTCGCAGCGACGTAGTCTGACGACGTCGATGGACGAGGATCATCCGATACGGACATGTTTGTTAGTAGACCTTACGAACAAAAATTGCGCAACCCCTGCCTCGTGTAGCACAGGGAGGGTTACGGAAACGTTACATTATGCCGAGAGTGACTCGTCGGCGCTTGTGGACGGGTCGATCAGACGAGCCACGAGACCCGCCACGATCTCCTCCCGCGCCTCCCGCGTAAGTGGCTTCCCCGGCACTCCGGGCTGCCGTTGCAAGGGCGCCGGCCCGTCGAGAGGACGATACCGCACCCCCGCCTCGGCGAGCCGCCGCAGGTGGGCGGGAAGCCGACGGCCGAAGCCCTCGAAAGGAGGAGGATCGCCACCGTCCCAGAGCCGCTCCGCGATCGCCGCGAGCCGGGGGAACATCGCGAAGTCGACTCGATCCCTGGTCGGCAGATGCTCGGTCCAGACGTTGGCCTGGCCACCGGACGCGCCGTCCTCGATGCGGAGCGTGTATGCACGCTCGATCGGAAGCGGCGGTCCGACGCGGATCGGCTCCTCCGCGGACTCGGACTGGGGGTAGTCGAGGTACACCTCGAGGTCGGGACACGCGATGACCGGGATGCCGCGCCGCAGCGCCGCGCGCATCGCGACCGGACCGCGCCAGGCGAGGATCTCGACGCCGTCGGGAACGTCGCCCTCCAGCACCTCGTCCCACGCCAGCGCCGTGCGGCCACGAGCTCGCACGTGTGCGACGAAGTGCGACGTGAACCACGGTTGGACGTCGTGCGGTGTCGCAAGATCCAGCTCGCGCATCCGCTCCCCCGCAGCCGCGCTCTGCGCCCACTCGGTCACCGGCACCTCGTCACCGCCGATCCCGATCCACGGCGAATCGAACAGGTCGCACAGCGCGTCGATAGCGGCTCGACCGAACGCGAGAGCCTCCTCCGTGGGCGCGAGGGTCCGAGGATTCACGCCGAACCGCTCCCACGGCGCCGAGACCGGTTCCCCCACGTCGGTGTTGCCGAGCTCGGGGTAGGCGGCCAAGCCCGCCTGGATGTGCCCCGGCAGCTCGACCTCCGGCACGATCGTGACGAAACGCTCGGCGGCATAGGCGATCAGCTCGCGCAGCTCGGCATCCGTGTAGTACCCCTCGTGCACGCCGGGTTCGACCGTGGCGAGCGGGCCGTGTCCCCGTTGCGTCGACTCTCGGCGAGCGCCGATCTCGGTCAGCCTCGGGAATCCGGGCACCTCGAAGCGCCAGCCCTGATCATCGGTCACATGCAGGTGGAGCACGGTGAGGTGGTGGTCGGCGAGCAGGTCCACGAGCCGGCGAACGTCGTCGATCGGGCGGAAGTGCCTGGCGACATCGAGCATGACGCCGCGCCAACCGTAGGCGGGCGCGCCCTGCCACGTGCCTGCGGGGATGCGGGACTGCTCCGCACCGGGATCGCGCAGCTGCCGCAGCACCGTGACACCCCGGAAGACGCCGACAGGACTCGCGCCGCTGACCTCGATCCCCGACGCCGAGACCTTCACCCGGAAGGCCTCCTCGACGATGCGTCCGCTCGCGAACGACTCCCCTGCCAGGGACTCATCGATCAGGAGCGTGATCGCGGGATCCGATCCCTCGTTCTCCTGAAGAGCGCTCAGGCGAGCGGCGGTCGAGGCGAGCGAGGCCGGCGCGACGACCGGGGTGCGCGCCGTCCAGTGGAACGGCGGTGCGGTCGCGTCGATATCGAACGGCGCGAGGGGAACCGTGGACCTGTGTGCGGGCGGCGGCATGCGCAGAGCACGACCCGGCGTCGCTCCCGTGACCGAATCTCCGGTGACCACCGGCACGCCGGCGACGAGCACTTCGGCTATCCCGAGCGGGCCGCCGTGCGGCGACTCGAAGGTCGCCCCGGCCGCGATGGTCTCCGGGTCGAACAGCACCAGATCGGCTGTCGCCCCTTCGCGGATGATCCCCCGCGGCGCATCGCCCCGGTCGAGGCCCAGACGCGAAGCCGGTGTGCCGGACAGGTGGCGGACCGCCTCTTCGAGGGTGAGCACTCCGAGCTCTCGCACGTAGTGCCCGAGGTAGCGGGGGAAGGTGCCTCGACCTCGAGGATGAGGCCGCGCGCCGATCAGGATCCCGTCGCTGCCGCCGCTGTGGCGGGGGTGACGCATGATGGCTCTGACGTTGTCCTCGTCGCCGATGTGCATCAGGATGCCGGTCGCCCCGGCATCCGCGAGGATCGTGTCGAGCACCACGTCCACGGCACGCCGTCCCGACGACGAAGCGATCTCGGAGACAGTGCGTCCCACCAGGTCCGAGAGCCGTGGATCGGCGGTCCCGGAGATCTGGATCGCATCCCAGTCGGCGCGCTCACCGTGGAATCCGTCGCATCCGATCTCTTCGAGCTCCACCCGCACGCTCTCTCGCCCTGCGTCGTCGAGTGCCGCGATCGCACCCAGCAGATCGCCGCTCTCCGCGAGCCTGCTGGGCAGCAGCGCCGCGAGGGTCGTGGCACCGGGCAGGTACGGGTACGTGTCGAGGGTGACGTCCACCCCGTCGTCGACGGCCTGGTCGACGAGGGCCAGCAGCTCTGCCGCGCGACCGCGGTTCGGGGCAAAGTTCATCGTGGCGTGAGTGAGGTGGATGGGGCATCCGGTCCGTCGGCCGATGTCCAGTGCCTCACGGTAGGCGTCGAGTGCCGCCCCTCCGTAGCTGCGAGTGTGGGGCGCCCAGTATCCGCCCCGCTCCGCGACGATCCGGCAGAGCGCTTCGAGTTCAGCGGTATCGGCGTACATCCCCGGCGTGTAGGTCAGCCCGCTCGACATCCCGAAGGCGCCGGCGTCCATCGCCGCGCCCAGGATCTCGGACATCTCGGCGATCTCGGCCGCGGTCGCCGCACGGTTCTCGTGTCCGATCACCATCATCCGGAGATTGCCCTGGGGCACGAGAACCGCGGCATTGGCGACGGAGACGGCGTCGATCGCGGCGAGCAGATCGTCCATCGACCGCCACGGCACGTCATCGGGAAGGCCGTTCCAGCCGGCGATCTGCGCGGGGATGATCGCCGCGGTGGCGTCGTCGAGGGGCGCGTAGCCCAGGCCGTCCTGCCCGAGGACCTCGGTCGTCACGCCCTGACGGATCTTCGCATCGTGGCTCGCTCCCCGGAGGACGGCCAGCTCGCTGTGCGCGTGCATGTCGATGAAACCGGGCGCGAGCACCAGCCCCGTCGCCAGGATCTCGACCGCATCGGCCGGGAGCTCGAGCTCTCGCTCGTCGCCCTCACGGAGCACCGCGACGACGCGCGCGCCCTCGACGGCGACGTCGGCGAAGAAACGGTCGGCTCCCGTCCCGTCGACCACCGTGGCGCTCCGGTACACCCTGACCGGCTTCTCGCCGCTCAGAAGCATGTCGCCACCGCCCCGATGACGCGCGGATCCGCGGCATCCGGGTCGTCGATGATCGCGACCACTCGCCACTTGTCGAAGGCGGTGCACGGGTGCGAGAGCCCGAGACGCACCACATCGCCCTGCGAGACGGATGCCCCGTGCGCAAGGCTCAGGAAGGCATGCTGGTCGTTGAGCGCCGTGATCTCACCCTCGACGCTCTGCGGCACCGGCAGGTCGAGATCGAACGGCACATCGCGGCGCCCGGCGTCGAGCAGGGCGAGTCCGTCTTCGGGCTGCGACACGACTCTCGACCAGGCGTGCATGGCCGAGCGGAGCGGATCCGTCGACGTCAGCGCGCCGAACGGAGACATCCGCGAGTAGAAGCCGTCGTCGTGGATCTGGAACGCCCCTGACCGCAGCACGATGTCGGCGTCGCCGCGGTGAGGTGCCAGGATCGCGGCTGCGCGATCGGGGAACGAGCTTCCGCCGGCGCTGAGCACGGGGCGGATGCCATTCGGGTAGGTGAGTCGCTCGTGCAGCTGCACGAGCGTCGACAGATACGTGTCGACGGATGCGACCGACGCGTCGCTGCGATCCGGACCGAACGGCCCCTCATAGCCCGTGACTCCGGCGAGTCGGAGGCCCGGCGAAGCGGTGATCGCCTGCGCTATGCGCTCCCCCTCCTCGAGGGTGCGCGCTCCCGTGCGACCTCCGGCCCCGCCGAGCTCGACGAGGACGTCGAGGGGCCGGGGTGCGTCGGCGAGCGCGCCGGCGAGGATCTCGACGGTCACCACGGAGTCCGCCCAGCAGAGGATGCGGAGGCCATCGTCGGCGGCGAGCAGGTCGCCGAGGTGGCACGCGGCCGCAGCATCGGTGACGGCGTTCGCGATCAGGACGGTTCTGACCCCGGCGTCTACGGCGACCTCGGCCTGCCACGGCGTCGCGACCGAGATGCCCCATGCGCCCGCATCGAGCAGTCGCTGCCAGAGCGCCGGGGCCATGGTGGTCTTGCCGTGCGGAGCCAGCAGCACGCCCTGCGCCGCCGCCCAGCCGAACACGGTCGACTCGTTGTGGGCGAGCGCCGCCTCATGCACGGTGAGCACGGGGGTCACGAGGTCCGAGAGGTGCAGATCCGCGCCCGGCACCTCCGAGAGACGCAGGCCCGAGGCGTGCGCGGGAAAACCTTTGGTCCAGGGGCCGAGAACAGGATCCGGGATTTGTAGAGGCATCTAACAAGGCTACTAGGCTGGTCCCATGACTGCGAAGATCCGCGTTTCGACCGACGCCGCCCCCGCTCCCGCCCACACATTCTCCCAGGGCATCCGCAAGGGTCCGATCGTGCAGGTCTCCGGCCAGGGGCCCGTCGACCCCCAGACCAACGAGTACCTCTTCCCCGGCGATGTCGCCGCGCAGACCACGCGCACCCTCGAGAACGTCAAGGCCATCGTCGAGGCCTCCGGCGCCACGTTCGACGACGTCGTGATGCTGCGCGTGTACCTCACCAAGCGCGAAGACTTCTCGATCATGAACGATGCGTACGGCGACTTCGTCACGGCCCACACCACCGGCGGCGTGCCGCTGCCGTCACGGACCACGGTCTTCACCGGGCTCCCCCGCGAAGAGATGCTCGTCGAGATCGACGGACTCGCCGTCGTCACGGACTGAGCGACGCGGGATTCGCACCGACCTCTGGACCGTTGCCTCCCCGTTACCTGCGATCGCGTAGCATATCGCTAAGGACACGTGAGAAACCGGGGGGTGAAGTTCGTGACCGATCTGATCTCAGCGCAGGATGCGAAGACCGAGAAGCTGACCGAGGCGACCGCCTCCGGCGACCGGCCAACCGTTGCAGCGCCCACGCACTCCGGCGACGATACGCCCACCGACTCGATGCCGCCGAACGGCGGTGACCCGGAGCTCGCCTGGGCACCCATCGAACCCGCTCCCAAGAAGAAGCGCCTCGGCCTGTGGATCGGCCTCGGGGTCGGCGTCCTGGCTCTCGGGGCAGGTGCCGCGTCGATGATCCTCATCGCACCGGGAACGACCGTCGCAGGAATCCCCGTGGGCTGGCTCACGCCTGGCGCCGCGGCGGACACCATCCAGGCACATGTCTCCCAGACCGAGATCACGCTCACCGGCGCAGGCGACGACGCCGTGCTCACCGGCGCAGACCTCGGCGCCACCATCGACGCGACCGCTCTCGCCGACCAGGCGTTCGCCGAACGACCGCTCTGGAACGTGAGCATGTGGATGGGCGACCCCGTCCCCGCCGAGATCACCCTCGACCCGGCCAAGGCGGACTCCGCACTCCGTGAGACCGTTCCGTCGAGCTTCGAAGACCCACTCAACGCTGGCGTCGTGTTCGACGCGGCGACAGGCGCCTACGTGATCACACCGTCCGCCGCCGGCACCGCCGTCGACGTCGACGCACTCGCCGCGGCCATGGTCGACACGATCGCCGACGGCGGCAGCAGCGTCGAGTTCCCCGGCGACCCCGCCGAGGCCGCACCGGCCGTCACCGATGAGGACGCCACGACCGTTGCAACGTCGCTGAACACGATGCTCGGCACGATCGGCTTCTACATCGGCGAAGAGCGCACCGTCCCGGTGGATGCCGCGACCGCTTCGACGTGGTTCTCGGTCGTCGACGAAGACGGCGAGCTTCGCATCATCGCCGACGAGACGGCGATCCAGGCCACGATCGCCGGGCTTCCCGCCGCGGTCGACCGCGCGCCTGTCAACGCGACGAACATCGTCGACTCAGCGGGAAAGATCCTCCGCACCGAGGCCGAGGGCGTCAACGGACGTGCACTCGGTGACACGTCGAACCTCGCCTCCGAGGTCGCGTCGAAGTTGGAGGCCGGAGACGGCGTCATCCCGATCACAGTCTCCGAGACGCCGTTCGAGTCCGTCAACCTGGTGCGCAAGATCGATGTCGATCTGGGCTCTCAGACGGCGACTCTCATCGAGAACGGCGCCGTCGTGCGATCGTGGAAGATCTCGTCGGGCAAGAGCGCGACACCCACAGACACCGGAAACTTCAAGGTCTACGCGCACGTGCGGATGCAGACGATGAAGAGCCGGGAACCGGACGGTTCGATCACCGAGACGCCGAACGTCCCGTGGGTCACGTACTTCAACGGCGACGAGGGCTTCCACGGCACGTATTGGCACAACGCCTTCGGATCTCCGCGCAGCCACGGTTGCGTGAACATGCCGATCGACGTCGCCAAGTTCGTGTACGAGTGGTCGCCGGTCGGCCTCGAGGTCTCGGTCCACAACTGATCGCCGAGCTCCGCTGAGCCGGGGCATCGGGTCGCTTCAGGTTCGATGCACGGTCGATGGTTCCTTGTCGGCGCGTCGCCGCGGCCCGTACAGGATTGTTCTGACGCGGGACCGAATCTCCTCCGATAGGTCGCGAAAAAAGGCCGGATGCTCTCGCATCCGGCCCTTTTTCCTGTCGTCAGCTCAGGGCGTCGACGATGCCGTTCAGCGTCGCGGACGGGCGCATGACGGCCGTCACGAGCGCGTCGTCGGGGCGGTAGTAGCCGCCGATCTCGACGGCCTTGCCCTGCACGGCGTTGAGCTCGGAGACGATCGTCTCCTCGTTCTCGGCGAGCGTCGCGGCGATCGGAGCGAACGCCGCTGCGAGGTCGGCGTCCTTCGTCTGCGTCGCCAGCTCCTGCGCCCAGTACAGGCCCAGGTAGAAGTGGCTGCCGCGGTTGTCGATCGTGCCGAGTGCACGGCCCGGTGAACGGTCCTCTTCGAGGAAGGTTCCCGTTGCGGCATCCAGCGTCTCCGCGAGGACACGCGCCTTCTCGTTGCCGGTGCGGTCTGCGAAGTGCTCGAGCGACGCGGCGAGAGCGAAGAACTCGCCCAGCGAGTCCCAGCGCAGGTAGTTCTCCTCGACGAGCTGCTGCACGTGCTTCGGAGCCGAGCCGCCGGCGCCGGTCTCGAACAGGCCGCCGCCCGCGAGCAGAGGAACGATCGAGAGCATCTTGGCGCTCGTGCCGACCTCGAGGATCGGGAACAGGTCGGTGAGGTAGTCACGCAGCACGTTTCCGGTCACCGAGATCGTGTCGAGGCCGTGACGCATGCGCGCGAGCGTGTAGCGAGTGGCCTCTTCGGGAGCGAGGATCGTGATCGTCAGGCCCTTGATGTCGAGCGTGGCGAGCCCCTGGTGCACCTTGGCGATGATCTGCGCGTCGTGCGAACGGTTGGCGTCGAGCCAGAACACGGCGGGGTCGCCGGTCGCACGAGCACGGGAGACGGCCAGCCTGACCCAGTCCATGACCGGGATGTGCTTCGTCTGGGTCGCGCGCCAGATGTCGCCGGCGCCGACCTCATGTTCGATCAGGACGGTGCCCTCGCTGTCGAGCACCTGGACGGTGCCTGCGGCGGCGATCTCGAACGTCTTGTCGTGGCTGCCGTACTCTTCTGCCGCCTGCGCCATGAGTCCCACGTTCGGGACCGTTCCGATGGTGGCGGGGTCGAGCGGGCCGTTCGCGATCACGTCGTCGATGACAGCCTGGTAGACGCTCGCGTACGAGGAGTCGGGGATGACCGCGAGCGTGTCCGCCTCGCCGCCGTCCTTGCCCCAGAGCTTGCCCCCGTTGCGCACCAGCGCGGGCATCGAGGCGTCGACGATCACGTCGCTCGGGACGTGCAGGTTCGTCGTGCCCTTGTCGGAGTTCACGTACGACAGACGTGGTCCCTCGGCGATGGCCTTGTCGAACGCGGCAGCGATCTCGTCGCCACCGGCGATGTCGCCGAGGCCCGCGAGGATCGAGCCGAGACCGTCGTTGGCGTTCAGACCCGCAGCGGCGAGCTTCTCGCCGTACTGCGCGAACACGTCCTTGAAGAAGGCGCGAACGACGTGGCCGAAGATGATCGGGTCGCTGACCTTCATCATCGTGGCCTTGAGGTGCACCGAATAGAGGACGTCGTCGTTCTTGGCCGTCTCCAGCGTCTCGGCAAGGAACGCGTCGAGGTGCGCGGCAGAGAGGAACGTCGCGTCGATGATCTCGCGCGGCAGGACCTTCAGCCCCTCCTTCAGAACCGTCACGGTGCCGTCAGCGGCGGTGTGGCGGAAGCTCAGCACGTCGTCGTGGGCGGCGACCCAGGAGCGCTCGTTGTGCTTGAAGTCGTCGTGACCGAGCGTGGCGACGCGCGTCTTCGAGCCCTCGGCGAAGGGCTTGTTGCGGTGCGGGTGCTTCTTGGCGTAGTTCTTCACTGCCAGAGGGGCGCGGCGGTCACTGTTGCCCTCACGGAGCACAGGGTTGACCGCGGATCCCTTGATGCGGTCGTAGCGCGCACGGACGTCCTTCTCCTCGAGCGAGGATGGCTCGTCCGGGAAGTCGGGGATGTCGTATCCCTGCGACTGCAGCTCGGCGATCGCGCCCTTGAGCTGCGGGATCGAGGCCGAGATGTTCGGAAGCTTGATGATGTTCGCCTCGGGCAGCGTGGCGAGGCCACCGAGTTCGGCGAGCGAATCGCCGACCTGCTGCTCGGGCGTGAGCTTCTGCGGGAACGCCGCGAGGATGCGGCCGCCGAGCGAGATGTCGCGGGTCTCGACCTCGATGCCCGCCTGACCCGTGTAGGCCTTGATGATCGGCAGGAAGGAAGCGGTGGCGAGTGCCGGTGCCTCGTCCGTGTAGGTGTAGATGATGGCGTCGTCGGTCACCAGGAGGTTCTCCGTTCGCGAGGGCATATTTGTCTCGATACCAAGATACCTGAGCACCCCCGGGCGCGTGGGCGCCCGGCGATGCTGAGGCGCGCAGCACTCCGTCATTCCGGGTCATACCCGACGAATACTCCCTGTTTCTGGGTGGGATGCCTCGGGAGGGGTTAGCCTGTGTTCATGTCCGAACTGCGCATGGTCGAACTCTCCGCTGCGACGATCGTCGCCGTGAACAACCTGTCGCTCAAGCCCGGACAGGAGCAGTTCCTCGCTCCGGTGTCCTACGGCATCGCGGCGACCGTCATCAATCCGCAGACCTCCTGGCAGCGGGTCGTGCTCGACGGCGACCACGTCGTCGGGTTCGTCAGCGCCAACTTCGATGCGGAGGCTCCCGAGGAGCACTTCCGCTCGGTCCTGTGGCGTATCAACGTCGATGCCGAGGGCCAGGGCAAGGGCGTCGGGCGCTTCGCGGTGGAGAGCCTCCTCGAAGAGGCCCGTGCCCGCGACTTCGATCACGTCAACGTCATCTATGAGGCCGGCGAAGACGGCCCGGAGGCGTTCTTCCTGCGCGTCGGGTTCACGCCGGTCGGCGAGACCGAGTACTCGGAAGTCATCGCCCAGATCCGCATCACTTCGTAGACCGGCGGCGGGGTCTCGAATCCCCTCCCCCATCGAGGCCCCGTCGCCCTGTCCGGTCTCTTCGTGGGAACGCTCCCGCGCTACCGATCCTCGATTTGTTGTGATCAACCACAAAAGTCTTGCTTTCGGCGGGCAGGAGTGCCTATCATCGCTCCAGAGGCGCAAGCGAAACGCTTCGACGATTCACACGACAAGCGACGATGGAGTCCTGATGACGACGATCCACCAGGTGGCCGAGGCCGCCGGCGTATCGATCAGCACGGTCTCCTATGCGCTGAGCGGCAAGCGCCCGGTGTCGGAGAAGACCCGACGCCGCATCGAAGACGCGGTGCAGACACTGGGCTACGAGCCGGATGCGGGAGCACGGATGCTCGCAGGACGCCGCACTCACATCTTCGGCCTGACCGAGCCGCTGCGCGCCGACACGCACGCACCGACGCACATGGCCTTCGTGCTCGCGACCGCCGTCGCTGCTCGTCGCCGCGGCTACGACATCCTCCTACTCACCGATGAGCAGGCGTCCGAGGGCATGAATCGCGTGGCCGCGAGCAACCTCGTCGACGCCATCCTCGTGCTCGACGTCGCCCCGGACGACGAGCGGGCCGACATCGCCCGCTCGGTGCACTCCCCCTCGGTCTTCATCGGGATCCCTGACGACGCGCAGGGCCTCACATGCGTCGACCTCGACTTCGAGGCTGCGGGACACCTCGCCGTGGATCGGCTCGCGGATGCCGGCCACACCGCAGTCACGCTGCTCGGGCAGACCGAGGTCTCCTATCGCAAGTCGAACTTCCCCCGTCGCCTCCTGCGCGGAGTGCAGAGCCGCACGCGGGATCGGGGGCTGTCCCTCGACTGGGCGACGACCGGAGTGACGACCACGGACGCGTCGGCCGTACGCGCCACTGTGGAGCAGGCGCTCGATCGAGGCGAGAGAGCCTTCATCGTCCACGCCGTCGGCGACGTGCACGAGGCGCTTCTCGAGACGCTCTCCGCCCGCGGACTGAGCGTCGGCGAGGACGTCTCGGTGATCTCGGCGGCGGCGTCCTTCGACACCTCGGGTCTTCCTGTGCCGATCGACACCATCCCGCTCGTGCCGCAGCAGTCGTGTGAGCTCGCCGTCGATCTCGCCGTCCAGCACCTCGAAGCGCCGGGCATGCCCGCGCAGATCCACCTCATCCCTCCCGAATATCACCCCGCCGGTTCCGTGGCTCGCTCACGCGAGTGACCGCAGACGGAACAGACTTCCGCATCGCCGTCATCGAAACGCTTCGACGATGGCTTCCTCACAACTGAAAACCCGACCCACCGATGTGTCCGGCCTCAGGGCCACCGAGAAAGGAGTGCCGACGATGGCACGCAATATCCGCAGGACGAAGACGTTGGCGGCTCTCGCCGCCCTCACCGTGTCCGGTATCGCGCTGAGCGGCTGCACCGCCGGATCGTCCGACGAGGGCGGCGACGGGCAGACCCTCAAGCTCTGGCACTACGAGGGCGCCGACAGCGCTATGGGCAAGGCATGGGCCGAAGCGATCACGATCTTCGAGAAGGAGACCGGCGCGACGGTCGAGTTCGAAGAGAAGTCGTTCGAGCAGATCCAGAAGACCGCCAGCCAGGTGCTCGACACCGACGCCGCACCCGACCTCATGGAGTTCAACAAGGGCAACGCGACAGCCGGCTTCCTCGCCTCCACAGGCCTGATCGCCGACATCTCGGATGCCGTCGACGAGTACGGCTGGGATGAGAAGCTCGCGCCGTCGCTGCAGACCACCGCGAAGTACTCGGAAGACGGCGTCATGGGCGGCGACACCTGGTTCGGCATCCCGAACTACGGCGAGTTCGTCGGCGTCTATTACAACCAGGATGCCTTCGCTGCGGCAGGGCTCGAGATCCCCACCACATACGAGGAGTTCGTCGATGTGCTCGACGCATTCGTCGCGCAGGGCGTCACACCTCTCGCCGAGGCGGGCGCCGAGTATCCCCTCGGCCAGCTCTGGTATCAGCTCGCGCTGCTCGAAGGCGACCGCGGCTTCGTCGATTCATACCAGCTCTACGACGGAGAGGTCGACTGGCAGGGCCCCGAGGTCACCTCGGCGACCGAGACTCTTCAGGAGTACATGGACAAGGGATACATCGCCTCGGACGTCTCGTCGGTGAAGGCCGAAGACGCCGGCGTCTCGTTCATCAACGGCACTTCACCGATCTTCGTGTCGGGTTCGTGGTGGTTCGGTCGCTTCGTCTCGGAGGCCACGGGCTTCGACTGGACGATGGAGGCCTTCCCCGGGGCGGATCTGTCGCTCGGCTCATCCGGCAACCTCTGGGTCGTCCCTGAGAACGCTGCGAACAAGGAACTCGCCTATGAGTTCATCGACATCACGATGCGCCCGGAGATCCAGGCGATCATCGGCAACAACGGCGGTCTGCCCGTCGCCGCAGAGACCGCGGACATCACCGACGAGAAGAGCGCAGCGCTGATCGAGACGTTCAACGGCGTGCTCGATGCCGATGGGCTCTCGTTCTACCCGGACTGGCCCGCCCCCGGCTTCTACGACGTGATCGTGCAGGAGCTGCAGGGTCTGATCACCGGGTCGCAGGACGCCGAGACCACGAACAAGAACCTCGGCGAGCAGTACGACGAGGGCACCTCGGAATTCCGTTGATCCACTCGCGGGGGCGGCGGCCGCACGGCTCCGCCCCCGCATCCTCCTGGAGGTGAACAATGTCACTCGTCACACGCCGCGAGGGCCGCGCGAAGCTGCCGCCCGAAGAGCCGTCCATCCCGCAGCGCAGCGGCGGGACCGGGGCCTACTGGATGTATCTGCTCCCCGGCTTCGTGCTGCTGCTCGTCGTCGTCATCGTCCCGCTCATCTGGAACGTGTACCTGACCTTCACGAAGTGGAAGGGCGTGCGCACGCCGGAGTTCATCGGTCTCGAGAACTGGCAGAAGATCCTCACCGACAGCGACTTCTGGACATCGTTCACGAACTCAGTGTGGATGATCATCGCGATGGTCGTCGTCCCGACCATCGTGGGCCTGATCGTCGCGGCGCTGCTCTTCGACGTGGTCGGGCGCAAGTTCGGCGGCAAGGTCGGCAGCTTCCTGCGTGCCACGTACTACCTCCCGCAGATCCTCCCCATCGCGGTCGCCGGCATCGTGATCGGCTGGATCGTGCGACCGGGCGGCGACGGAGCGCTGAACCAGATCCTCGCGTGGTTCGGCATCCCCGCCTACGACTGGCTCGGCCAGATGCCCTCAGCCCTCATCGTGCTGATGGTCGTCATGGTGTGGGTGCAGCTCGGCTACCCCGTCGTCGTCTTCATGGCGGCGCTGCAGCGGGTGGACCCCGAACTCTACGAGGCCGCAGAGCTCGACGGCGCGAACTGGTTCCAGCGGTTCTCGTCGATCACGATGAGCATCATCCGCCCCGAGATCTTCGTCGTGACACTGACCTGCACGATCGCCGCACTGAAGGTCTTCGGCCCCGTGTACATCATCACGCGCGGCGGCCCGGCCGGTGCGACGCTCGTCCCTGCCTATTACGCGTACCAGGAGTTCTTCACCAAGCGGAACGTGGGCTACGGCGCGACGATCGCGACGGTGCTGACCATCGTCGTGGTGATCGTGTCGATCATCTTCATCCGCGTCCAGAACTCCCTCGAGCGCAAGGAAAGGGCGGGTCTGTGATGCACGCCACCACCGCCATCGTCACCGGAAAGCCGTCCAAGACCCGTCCCCGCGGCGGGATGACCAAGAAGCGTCCGATCGACTGGCTGATGCTCGCCCTCGTCGTGATCGGCGCCCTCCTGGTCATCGCGCCCTTCTACCTCGTGCTCGTCAACTCGTTCAAGTCGCCCGTCGACTACGCGACGTCTGGCCCCCTCGCCTTCCCGGAGACCCTGGACTTCGGCGGGATCATCAAGTTCTGGGAGCGCGTGAACTTCCCCGAGAAGGTCTGGAACTCGCTCTTCATCGCCGGCATCGTCTCGGTGCTCGCCGTGGTGATCTCGATGCTGAACGCATTCGCGATCGGCATCGGCCGTGTGCGCGGACGCAGCTGGATCGTACTGCTGTTCCTGCTCGCGAACCTGCTCCCGCAGGAGGCGCTGCTCTACCCGCTGTACTACATGTTCAAATCCGTCGGCCTGTACGACAACGTGTGGTCGGTCATCATCGTCTTCACCGTGATCCAGGCGGCTTTCGGCACCTACCTGCTGTCGTCGGTCTACGGCACGTTCCCGAAGGAGATCCTCGAGGCGGCATCCCTCGATGGGGCGAGCCGCTGGCAGATCCTCTGGCGCGTGGTCTTCCCCATCAGCCGCCCCACGCTGTCGGTGCTGCTGATCTTCTTCTTCATCTGGACGTGGAACGAGTTCCTGATCCCGCTGACGTTCCTCGCCTCGAACGCGAACCAGACGGTCCCCGTCGCGATCAGCGTGCTGCAGGGCGACCGACTGATGGACGTCACCACGACGAGCGCCTCGGCGCTGCTCGGCATCATCCCCACGCTCATCTTCTTCCTCATCTTCCAGCGCACCCTCACACGCGGCATCACGGCAGGAGCAGTCAAGTAATGAAGTTCACCGACGGGTTCTGGCAACTGCGTCCAGGCGTCACCGCGCTCTACGCGCAGGAGGCCTACGACGTCACCCAGACCAGCGACACCCCCGACGGACCAGGCATCGTCATCACGGCGCCCACCATGGTGATCGCCAAGCGCGGCGACACCCTGAACCGCCCGGTGCTGACGACGACGCTCTCCTCCCCCGCGGAAGGCGTCATCCGCGTGCGGATCGCCCATCATGAGGGCGGCCGCTGGCACGGAGGCTTCGACCTTGCAGGTTCCGGTTCGGGGTCACCGACCGTGTCGATCGCGGAGTCCGGCGGCGTCCTCGACGCCGGATCGCTCGTCGCACGGATCGCCCCCGGCGCACCCTGGGATCTCGCGTTCGAGGTCGACGGGCGACGCGTCACCGGAAGCGGCCACAAGGCGCAAGGCTATGTGCGTCTGGCGTCCGGCGCGCAGGTGGACGCGGGGATCGTCGACAACGCGCGAGAGGGCGGAAGTGCGCTGAGCGGGTCGACGTTCGTGCACGAGCAGCTGGACCTCGGGGTCGGCGAGCTGATCTACGGCCTCGGCGAGCGCTTCGGCCCGCTGGTGAAGAACGGCCAGTCTGTCGACATCTGGAACGCCGACGGCGGCACCTCCAGCGAGCAGGCATACAAGAGCATCCCGTTCCACCTGTCGAATCGCGGCTACGGCGTGCTGGTGAACGACCCCGGTCATGTCTCTTACGAGATCGGCTCGGAGTCGGTCGAGCGCGTGCAGTTCTCGGTTTCGGGCGAAGTGCTCGAGTACTTCGTCATCGCGGGCCCCACCCCCAAAGAGGTGCTCGGGCGCTATACGGCCCTCACCGGACGACCGCCGGTGGTGCCCGCTTGGTCGTACGGCCTGTGGCTCTCGACGAGCTTCACGACCGACTACGACGAGCAGACCGTGAACTCGTTCATCGACGGGATGGCGGCGCGCGAGCTGCCGGTGTCGGTGTTCCATTTCGACTGCTTCTGGATGCGCGAGTTCCAATGGTGCGACTTCGAATGGGACCCGCGGGTGTTCCCCGACCCCGAGGGCATGCTCTCGCGGCTGCACGAGAAGGATCTGCGGGTCTGCGTGTGGATCAACCCGTACATCGCGCAGCGCTCGCCCCTGTTCCGCGAGGCCGCCGATCAGGGATTCCTGGTCAAGCGGCCCGATGGCACCGTATGGCAGTGGGACCTCTGGCAGGCGGGGATGGGACTCGTCGACTTCACGAATCCGGCTGCGACGGCCTGGTACCAGGGGCACCTTCGTCGGCTGCTCGACCAGGGCGTCGACTGCTTCAAAACCGACTTCGGTGAACGCATCCCCACAGAGGTCGTCTGGGCGGACGGCTCGGACCCCGAGCGGATGCACAATCTATACACCGACCTGTACAACCGGGCGGTGCACGACGTTCTCACCGGTGCACGCGGGGCGGACGATGCGGTGCTCTTCGCCCGTTCGGCGACGGCCGGCGGACAGAGCATGCCGGTGCACTGGGGCGGCGACTCGACCTCGACGTACACCTCGATGGCGGAGACGCTGCGAGGCGGACTCTCGCTGGCGCTCAGCGGCTTCGCCTTCTGGAGTCACGACATCGGCGGATTCGAGGGGACGCCGGATGCCGGTGTGTTCAAGCGCTGGACGGCCTTCGGCCTGCTGGGCTCGCATTCCCGGTTCCACGGCTCCAGCTCATACCGCGTTCCGTGGGCGTTCGATGAGGAGGCGGTCGACGTGACGAGACGCTTCACGCACCTCAAGATGCAGCTCATGCCGTACCTCTATCAGCAGGGCATCGATGCCTCACGCACAGGCATCCCCTTGATGCGACCGATGCAGTTGGAGTTCCCCGACGATCCGGCGGTCGGCTACCTCGATCGGCAGTACATGCTCGGGTCGAGTCTGCTCGTCGCTCCGGTGTTCTCGGAAGACGGGAGCGTCGAGTTCTATCTGCCTGAGGGCGAATGGACGTCGCTTCTCACGGGCGAGACCGTGACGGGCGGCGGATGGCGCCGTGAGACGCACGGCTTCGAATCGCTGCCGCTCTACGTGCGCCCCGGCACTGTGCTCCCGTGGGGTTCGCGCACGGACAAGCCCGATTACGACTATCACGACGGCCTGAAGCTGCGTGTCTTCCCCGGCGGCGAAGGCACCGCGACCGTGACCGTGACAGACCCTGATGGCGAGTCGAAGACGTACTCAGCAGACCTGTCGGAGGTGACCCGATGACGCTCTCCCCCGCCGACGACTACCGCGGCACCGGTCTTCTGCTCCCTGAGGGGTTCCTCTTGGGCTCGGCGACCGCGTCGTATCAGATCGAAGGAGCAGCAGGCGAGGACGGCCGGACGCCGTCGATCTGGGACACCTTCAGCAAGACACCCGGGAAGGTGTGGAACGGCGACACCGGTGATGTGGCATGCGACCACTACCACCGCGTCGATGAGGATCTCGACCTCATGGCGGACCTCGGCCTCGAGGCCTACCGCTTCTCCATCGCCTGGCCGCGGATCGTGCCGGCGGCCGACGGACGGGTCAACCAGGCAGGGATCGACTTCTACTCGCGTCTCGTCGACGGGCTGCTCGACCGCGGCATCCGCCCCGTGGCCACCCTGTATCACTGGGATCTCCCGCAGTACCTCGAGGACGCCGGCGGGTGGACCTCGCGAGCCACGACCGACGCCTTCGAGCAGTACGCCTCGATCATGGGGGCGGCGCTCGGCGACCGCGTGCAGACCTGGACGACGCTCAACGAGCCGTGGTGCTCGGCCTACCTGGGCTACGGTCAGGGCGGTCACGCGCCGGGGCGCCACGAACCGGCATCCGCTCTCGCCGCGGTCCATCACCTCAACCTCGCTCATGGGCGCGCGCTGCAGGCGCTGCGCGCCACGTCGACCGGCAACCCCGACTACTCGGTGACGCTCAACTTCCACGTGCTCCGAGGTCAGGGCGACGGGGCGGATGAGGCTGTGAGGCGCATCGACGCTCTGGCGAATCGGGCGTTCACCCACCCGATGCTCCGCGGCGAGTACCCGGCGGACCTCCTCGATGACACGGCGTCGGTCACGGACTGGTCGTTCGTGCAGGACGGCGACCTCGACACGGTCAACCAGCCGATCGACGTGCTCGGGGTGAACTACTACTCGACCGCGACCGTGCGCCTGTGGGACGGGGTCTCGCAGAAGCAGCAGAACGACGGGCACAAGGGCACGGCGGGCGGAACCGCGTGGCCGGGAAGCGACCAGCTCGTCGAGTTCGTCGAGCAGCCAGGGCCGTACACGGCGATGGGCTGGAACATCGCACCCGAAGGGCTCGAAGAGCTGCTCGTCTCGCTGTCGGAGCAGTTCCCCGGGCAGCCGCTGATGGTCACCGAGAACGGCGCCGCGTTCGATGACGCGGTCGCCGAAGACGGCTCGGTCCACGATCCCGAGCGCACCGACTACCTGCGGCGGCACTTCACCGCAGCGCACCGTGCACTCGAACGCGGTGTGGAGCTGCGCGGTTATTTCGTCTGGTCGCTGCTCGACAACTTCGAATGGGGATACGGCTACGCCAAGAGGTTCGGCATCGTGAGGGTGGACTTCGACACGCTCGAGCGCACGGTGAAGGACTCCGGCCGCTGGTACCGAGAGCTCATCACCTCACGCACGATCGGGGCCTGACCCCAGATCGGCAGAACGACCGCCGTCTCTCTCTCTCTCTCTCTCGGGGACGGCGGTCAGTGCTTGTCGGGGCGCTTGCGGGCGTTCCAGGCGGCGAGTGCGGATGCCGCGGCACCCGCTGCACGATCGATGGCGTCGGTGGAGCGGCTGATCATGTCCTGCGCGGCATCCTGCCAGGCCGATGACGGCTGCGGCGCCTCGCCCGCCTGGACCCTCGCCGAATGCTCCGCGGCTTCGAAGGCGCGCTCGAGGTCGGCCACCGCATCGCGATACGCGGCGTAGTCCGTGGGACTGACTCGACCGGTTGCCGCTCTCCGGGCCTCGACAGCGTTCCCGGCAGCGCGAAGGTACTCGGCCGTGGCCGGCTGCTTGACGTCGGTCATGGCCGGGTAGGCGATCTGGAGCCCCGCATCGGTCTCGTACCGCATCCAGCGCACGACGATCGCGTCATGCTGCGCCTGCAGCCGCTCGAGCGGACGCGGTGCGGATGCCGCAGGGATCGCCGCGCGAGCGGCGCTGAGACGAACCTGCTTGGCACGGACGTCGGCGTTCGCGGCCTTCGCGTCGTGCTCCTTGGCACGGAGCATCCTCTTGGCCCCGGCGACCTGTTCGGGTGTCGCGCGGCGCGCACTGCGTTCGGCAGAGATCCGAGCGACGTCGGCCCGAGCGAGTTTGACGGCCATCCGTCGTTCGACCACCGCCTGCTGCGCGGCCTTGAGATCGTGGCGCGCGGCGTCGTACTCGAGTCGGCGCCCGCTCTTCGTGCTGCGGCGACGGAATCCGACCGCGCCGGCGACAGCTCCACCCGCGGCGACGGGCGCGATCCACCACAACTCGACGGCGAGCAGCAGCGGGTCCATACTCCGATGCTACCCAGACCGGCGCATCACCGCTCCGGCGGCCCGACAGGACGGCCGTCGAAAAAATGACCGAGGCCGCGACCGATGGTCGGTCGCGGCCTCGGTATCAGGCGCGGGCTCGCAGGCTCGTCCCGTTCACACCAGCGTCTGCTGCCAGGCGGCGTGCAGCTGGGCGAACTTGCCCGTGCCGCTGATCAGCGTCTCGGGGGTGTCGTCCTCGATGATCTCGCCATGCTCCATCACCAGCACCCGGTCGGCGATCGCGACCGTCGAGAGACGGTGCGCGATGATGATCGCCGTGCGATCCTTCAGCAGCGTCTGCAGAGCATCCTGGATCAGGCGCTCCGACGGGATGTCGAGCGACGCCGTGGCCTCGTCGAGGATCAGCACCGCAGGGTCCGCGAGGAAGGCGCGGGCGAACGAGATCAGCTGACGCTGACCCGCCGAGACGCGACCACCGCGCTTGTTCACGTCAGTGCCGTAGCCGTCGGGCAGCGACGAGATGAACTCGTCGGCACCCACCGCGCGCGCCGCCGCCCTGATCTCGTCGAGCGAGGCGTCGGGCTTTCCGAGGGCGATGTTGTCGGCGACCGTGCCGCTGAACAGGTAGGCCTCCTGCGTCACCATGACGATGGCGCGGCGAAGATCCTTCGGATGCAGGTTGCGCAGGTCGACGCCGTCGAGCGTCACCTTTCCGATCGAGGGGTCGTAGAACCGCGAGATGAGCTTCGCCAGGGTCGACTTGCCCGCGCCAGTGGTGCCGACGAGGGCGATCGTCTGCCCCGCGGGGATGTCGAGCGAGAAGTTCGGCAGGATCGTCTTCTCGCCGTTGTACCCGAACGTCACCTCGTCGAACTCGATGTGCCCGCGAGACTCCCACAGGTCCACCGGCTTCTCGGGGTCCGGAACCGTCGGCACCTCCTCGAGCACGCCCGACACCTTCTCGAGCGCCGCGGTGGCCGACTGGTAGGAGTTCAGGAACATCGCGATCTCCTGCATCGGCGCGAAGAAGTTGCGCACGTACAGCACCGCCGACAGCAGCACACCGACCGTGAGAGCGCCCTCGGACACCCTGATGCCTCCCCACAGCACCACGATGCCGAGGACGAGGGCTGCGACACCCATCAGCCCGGGCTCGAACGTGCCGAACAGCAGCATCGAGCGTCGGTTGACGTCGCGGTACTCCCCCGCGATCTTCTGGAAGGCCGCGTCGTTGCGCGGCTCCTTGCGGAAGGCCTTCACCGCACGGATACCCGTCATGGTCTCGACGAACTGCACGATCACCTTCGCGCTGATGACGCGGGACTCGCGGTACACCAGCTGCGAACGCGAGTAGAACCAGCGCATCAGGAAGAACAGCGGAATGCCGCCGATCGCCAGGATGAGCCCGGACTGCCAGTCCCACACGCACAGGGCGATGAAGGTGAAGAGTCCGAAGAGAACGCCCGATACGAGCTCGTTGAGGCCGCCGTCGAGGAGCTCCTTGATCGAGTCGAGGTCACTCGTCTGACGCGAGATGATGCGACCGGACGTGTAGGACTCGTGGAACTCCAGGCTCAGGCGCTGGGTGTGCAGGAAGATCCTCTTGCGCAGGTCCAGCAGCACGGCCTGCGTGAGCTTGGCCGCGATGATCACGTACCAGGCGATCATCGCCGCGGCCACGGCACCCGCGAGCAGATAGACACCTCCGATCATGAAGGTCGGTATCCAGTCCGCGCGCTCGAGCACGGCGGGCAGCGCACGGTCGAGCCCGATACTGATCAGGATGGGCCCCGCCACCTGCAGTGCGGTCGAGATCACCAGCACGACCGCGGCGAGCGCGATCCTCGCCTTCAGGGGCTGGACGAGCGAGCCCAGCAGGTGCAGCGACCGGCGACGGATCGCCCGGCTCTCCTCTTTGGTGTAGCGGGAACGGTCTTCGTCCTGCGTTCCGGTGATGGCGGAGCTCATCGCTGCACCTCCTTCTCGGTGATGATGTCTTCGTCGGCGGATTCCTCGCGGATCCCGTCGCGGACTGCGGCCTCGACATCGTCGATCTCGTCGTCCTCCTCGCGGATGATCGGGATCGCGCCGGTACGCGCGGCCTCCTCCGCCTCGAGGCTCGAGATGACGTGGCGGTAGTGGCGGCTCGTCTTGAGCAGCTCGGTATGGGTGCCGACGGCGGTGACGCGGCCCGCTTCGAGCAGTGCCACGCGGTCGGCGAGGGCCACTGTCGACGGGCGGTGTGCCACGATCATGGCCGTGGTGTCGGCCAGCACATGACGCAGCGCCTCTTCGACGAGAGCCTCGGTGTCGACGTCGAGCGCTGACAGCGGGTCGTCGAGGACGAGCACCTTGGGGTTGGCCGCGACGGCACGCGCGAGCGCCAGGCGCTGACGCTGACCGCCGGAGAGGCTGAGACCCTCTTCACCGATGATCGTCTCGACGCCGTCGGGGAGCGAGTCCACGAAGGCCGCCTGGGCGACGTCGAGGGCTTCGCGCAGCACGCGCTCGGCCTCGTCGCTGTGCACATCGAGGTCGGCTCGTCCGAGCAGCACGTTCTCGCGCACCGTCGCCGAGAACAGCGTCGCGTCCTCGAAGGCCATGGCGATGTGCTGGCGCAGCTCGGCGAGCGGCAGATCGCGCACGTCGACGCCGTCGAGCGTGACACGGCCGCCGGTGACGTCGTACAGACGCGTGGGCAGGGTGGTCAGCGTGGTCTTGCCGCTGCCGGTGAGGCCGACGAGCGCCATGGTCTCACCGGGGCGCAGCACCAGGTCAATGCCGTCGAGCAGGTCGCGCTCGTGCGCTCCCGCATCCTGGTAGCGGAAGTGCGCTCCCTCGAACGCGAGCTCGCCACGGGGCTCTGTGATGTGCACGGGGTTCTCGGGGTCGGTGATCGAGTTCGTCTCCGAGTAGATGTCGAACACGCGGTCGGTCGCCGTGCGCGCGTCGAGCATGAACGAGAACAGGAATCCGATCGACTCGATCGGCCACCTCAGCACGACGGCCATCGCGAAGAACGCGAACAGCTGCGCCTGGTCGATCTCGCCCTGCGAGATCAGCCAGATGCCCGACATGAGACTCAGACCGAAGGCGATCTGCGGCATGAGGTCGAGCCAGAACCAGATCGACGCGATCGCGCCGGCCTTGCTCATCTCGGTCTCTCGCAGCGTCTCGGCCTGGCGGCTGAAGCGGCTGAGCGCGTGCTTGCCGCGACCGAACGCCTTGAGCACGCGGATGCCGTGCACGCTCTCCTCGACGCTGGTCGCGAGGTCGCCGGCCTGGTCCTGGCTGCGACGCGTGAGCGCGCCGTAGCGCTTCTCGAACAGGTAGCCGCGGATCCACAGCGGGATCGCGGTCACGATGAAGATGACGCCCAGCAGCCAGTGCCAGCGGAACAGCAGCACCGAGCCGATCACGATCGTGAGGATGTTGACCACGAGCAGCACGAGGCCGAACGCCAGCCACCGGCGGATGAGGCCGATGTCCTGCATCATGCGGCTCAGCAGCTGACCCGACTGCCAGCGGTCGTGGAAAGAGACCGGGAGCGTCTGCAGACGCGAGTACAGCTCGGTGCGCATCTTGTACTCGACCTGCGTTGCGGGGTTGAGCACGAACTGACGACGCAGCCACACCATCAGAGCCTCACCGAGGGCGAGGCCGAAGACGGCGAGCGCACCCCAGGCGATGCCTTCGAGCGCCCCCGCCTGAACGGGTCCGCGAATGATCTGCTCGAGCACGATCGGGATCATCAGGGCGATGATCGCGGCGACGAGAGCGCTCGCGGCACCGCCGGCGAGCCGCCAGATGACCGGCTTGACGAAGGGCTTCAGGCGCCACAGTGCGGCGGGAGTGGAGAGAGTGGAGGACGGTGAGGCGTTCTGCGATGAAGGCGAGGAAGACATGTCTCTCAGACGAGTTTCGTATGGGGAAGCGGTTGCTGAAGGGGACGGACGCGCGAACGGACTCTCGGAGTCCGGCATCCGGTGAGGTCGTGCGTGTCGGAAAGTGGCTCTAGCGGAGCGGGCGCACCGGGGTCGAGCCGAGAGCGGCGATCTGCACAGCGGCGATCGATGTCATGGTGTCCTCCTCAGGGGCTCGGCTATGTCGTCCGGTCGGTGCGACAGCCCACCAGCCTATTCCTGTGAACCAGCTGACCGCAAGAGAGATTCCCGATTCAGCGAACTCCTGCTTCTCGGGCCAGCAGACTCGCCTTCACATCGAGCCCCCAGGCGAACCCGCCGAGCGTGCCGTCGGTGCGCAGCACGCGATGGCACGGCACGAACAACGCCGGGGCGTTGCGCGCGCAGATCGACGCCGCGGCTCGCACCGCACGCGGATTTCCGAGGCGTGCGGCGAACGAGGTGTAGGTCAACGGCTCCCCCGGCTCGATCTCTCGCAGTGCCGACCATCCGGCCAGCTGCAGAGGCGTGCCGATCTGCTTCACTGCGACCCCGTCGCTCGCCGAGAGGTCTCCCCCATAGAAGGCACGCACCGCAGCTGCCGCCTCGGTCTCGCTCTCGCTGACCTCCGCCGGCTGCACGGCGACCGAGAGACGCGCGACAATCACCGCCTGGTCGCTGGTCCACCCGGAGGCGAGCACACGCTGCTGATCGTCGGCAAGGATCGTGAAGGGGCCGTCGGGGGTGTCGATGGTCTGGATGATGGCGCTCATGGCTTCTCCTTCGAAACTGCTGTCACGACGGCGGTCGCGATCTTGCTGGTGGATGCTCGTGTCGGTCGGGGCGGCGCTGCGCGCCAGAGGTGTGCACTGAGGTAGCTGCGCCACGGAGCAGCGCGCTCGGCCCAGGCCACCAGCGGCACAGGATCGCCGGGGAGGCCCGACGCCGCAGCCCCCGCGCGCAGCGCGACATCGCCGGGAAGCAGGATGTCGGGGTCGCCGAGCACGCGCATCCGCACGTAGTCGGCCGTCCAGGGGCCGATGCCCGGCATCGCGAGCAGGCCCGCACGCTGCTCGGCCCCGTCATCTCCGACCGTGAGCCTCAGGGTTCCGTCGGCGAGGGCGGATGCTGCCCCGACGATCGCGCGGATGCGCGCACCAGGGCCTCGGAGCACCTCGGCGCCGTGCTCGGCGATCGCCGACATCGTGGGGAACAGCAGCCCGTGCTCGGTCCGCTCCCCCAACGCGTCGGTGAGAGCCGTGAGCGCGGTCCGTGCGGCGACGACGGTGATCTGCTGGCCGATCATCGCGCGGATCAGCATTTCGTGCGGATCCGCGGCCCCGGGCACGCGGATGCCGGGTGTTCGGGCGACGAGAGGAGCGATCTCGGGATGCGCGCTCAGCGCCTCGTCGACAGCGAGCGGGTCGGCGTCGAGATCGAAGATCCGTCGTGCGGTGGAGACGAGCGGGGCGAGGTCGCCGAGCTGTGTCACGCGTGCGCGCAGATATAGGCGCGTGGAGGGCTCCTGCCGCACCTCGAACCAGGCGGGACCACCGGCCATCCGCAGGTGCCGAGAGAACGAAGTCGTCGTGGTCTCTTCGACACCCGACACCGCTCGCGCAGCCATCCACTGGAACACCCCGGATGCGTCGAGCGGCCCCCGGTACGGCAGGACGAGGTCGATCGACCCCGGGGCGGCGGATGCCGGCATCCGCCGCTTAGCCCTGAGCTCGCCCGGCGTCAGCCCGAAGACCTCGCGGATCGTGTCGTTGCACTGCCGGATGCTCGCGAATCCGGCCGAGAAGGCGACGTCGGAGACGGGCATCTCGGTGCCGACGAGCAGCATCCGCGCGGTGTGGGCGCGGTGCGCCCTGGCGAGGGCGAGAGGACCTGCGCCGAGCTCGGTCGACAGCAGCCGGGTGAGGTGGCGCGTGGAGTATCCGAGGCGCTGCGCGAGACCCGACACTCCCTCGCGCTCGACCACGCCAGAGGCGATCAGGCGCATCGCGCGGGCGGCGACGTCGCTGCGCAGATCCCACGCCGGCGACCCGGGAGCAGCCTCGGGGAGGCAGCGCTTGCAGGCGCGGAAACCGGCTTCGTGGGCCGCCGCGCTGGTCGGATAGAACGTGACGTTCTGCGGCTTGGGCGTGCGCGCGGGGCAGCTCGGACGGCAGTAGATGCCGGTGGAGCTGACGGCCGTCACGAACTGCCCGTCGAAGCGGGTGTCACGCGCGCTGATGGCACGATACCGCTCGTCGAAGTCGGTCACGGGGAAGCTCATGCCTCCACTCTGTCATGCACCTCCGACCTCGACTGGCGGAAATCGGACATCGCAGTGGAGCACTCGCTCCCCGCTCTCGGAGGGAACCGAATATCGAATGACGAGGCCCCCTCCCGCTGAGCACAGCAGAAGGGGGCCTCGTCGGTCATCGGGCTCAGGATGGAGCGCGACTCAGTGGAAGAAGTGACGCTCTCCGGTGAAGAACATCGTGACGCCGGCCTTGCGCGCAGCGTCCACGACCTCTTCATCGCGCACCGATCCGCCGGGCTGCACGATGGCCGTGACGCCCGCATCGATCAGCACCTGGGCGCCGTCGGCGAACGGGAAGAACGCGTCGGATGCCGCGACGGAGCCGGCCGCACGGTCACCGGCACGCTCGACCGCGAGGCGGCACGAGTCGACGCGGTTGACCTGGCCCATGCCGACGCCGACCGTGGCGTTGTCCTTCGCGAGGACGATCGCGTTCGACTTCACGGCACGGCAGGCCTTCCACGCGAAGATGAGGTTCTCCATCTCCTCGTCGGTCGGACGCTCGCCCGAGACGAGCTCCCAGTTCTTCGCGACCGAGACGATGTCGTCGGGGAACCGGTCGGCATCCTGCAGCAGCAGGCCGCCGGAGACCAGGCGCACGTCCATGCGCTCCTGCTGCCAGTCCTCGGGCAGCTGCAGCAGACGCAGGTTCTTCTTCGCCTTGAAGACCTCGAGGGCTGCCGGCTCGAACGACGGCGCGACGATCACCTCGGTGAAGATGTCCTTGAGGTTCTCGGCCATCTTGAGCGTCACGGTGCCGTTCGCGGCGATCACGCCGCCGTACGCCGACACGGGGTCGCACTCGTGCGCACGGATGTGGGCGCTCGCGATCGGGTCGAGGGCGTTGGGCGCGGTGGTGGCGATGCCGCAGGGGTTCGCGTGCTTGATGATCGCGACGGCGGGCTTGACCATGTCGTAGGCGGCGCGCAGCGCGGCATCCGCATCGACGTAGTTGTTGTACGACATCTCCTTGCCCTGCAGCTGCGTCGCCTGAGCGATGCCATGGCCGCCGACACGGGTGTAGATCGCGCCGCGCTGGTGCGAGTTCTCGCCGTAGCGCAGCGTGTTGAGAAGCTCGGCCTGGATCGTCAGGTGGGTGGGCAGGTCCTCCCCCTCACCGAGCGTGCCCTCCGCGAACCAGGAGGCCACCGCGGTGTCGTACGCGGCCGTGTGCGCGAACGCGCGCGCTGCGAGCTCGCGGCGCTGCGTCAGCGTGGTGCCGCCGTTCTCGATGGCGCTGATGATGCCGCCGTACGACTGCGGCGAGACGACGATCGCGACGTTCGCGTGGTTCTTCGCCGCGGCACGCACCATGGCAGGGCCGCCGATGTCGATCTGCTCGACGACGTCGTCACCCTCGGCACCCGAGGCGACCGTCTCGACGAACGGGTAGAGGTTCACGACGACGAGCTCGAACGGAGCGATGTCGAGGTCGGCGAGCTGGCGCTCGTGATCCTCGAGACGCAGGTCGGCGAGCAGACCGCCGTGGATCTTCGGGTGCAGCGTCTTCACCCGGCCGTCGAGCATCTCGGCGACGCCGGTGACGGCGGCGACGTCGGTCACCTCGAACCCGGCCTCGCGGATGGTCGACGCGGTCGAACCGGTCGAGACGATCTGCACGCCCGCCTCCGACAGGGACTTTGCGAGCACGAGCAGATCGGTCTTGTCGCTGACCGAGACGAGTGCGCGGCGCACCGGGACGGTGTCGCGATCGCGGTACAGCGAGTGGTCGTGGCGGGGGCCGGCCATGATGGGCTCCTTCGTGCGAGGGTGGCGTGCGTGGTTCGGTTCAGGGTGCGGACGACAGCGAGAGCTCGCCGGTCGCGATGCGACGCACCACGTCGATGAGCAGTCGGCGTTCGACGGGCTTGATGCGCTCGTGCAGGGTGTGCTCGGTGTCGCCGTCGAGCACCGGCACCCGCTCCTGCGCCAGGATCGGGCCGGTGTCGACGCCGTCGTCGACGACGATCACGCTCGCGCCCGTCTCGGAGACGCCTGCGGCGAGCGCGTCGCGCACGCCGTGAGCTCCGGGGAACTCCGGCAGGTACGCGGGATGCGTGTTGATCAGGCGCGGCGCGAGGCTCGCGACCAGTGATGCCGGCAGCAGTCGCATCAGACCGCTGAGCACGACGAGGTCGGCGTCCCAGACGGCGAGCTGACGTCCGAGCTCCTCGCCCCACGCGTCGCGCGACTCGTGCTCGTGCCACGGAACCGTGAAGCTCGGGATGCCGAACTCCTCAGCGTGAGCGAGTCCGTCGGCTTCGCGATCGGCACCGACGACCACCACCCGCGCAGGAAAATCGGGGTGACGAGCGGCCTCGAGGAGGGCGCGAAGGTTCGAGCCGGTGCCCGAGATGAGAACGGCGACCGTGAGCACGCGCCCAGTCTACCGGGGCCGAGGTGACGCCCCGACCCGTGTGTCAGCGCAGCGGATCGTCGGGGTCGCGCTTCGGCAGCCGGAAGCCGCCGTCGTCGCCGAGCGGTGCGGTGTCGAATGCGGAGGGAGCCCCCGGCCACGTCGTCGCGGCGGGCATACGCTCCGTCGAGTCGTCGATGGCGAGGTCGGATGCGGTCATCTCGGCGACCCATCGATCGGTGCGCTCTTCGGCGAGCTCGTCGCGGTGTCGCGGCGAGAGCAACAGGATCGCCGCACCGAGCAGCACCTCACCGCCCAGCGCGAGAGCGAACGGCAGCACGGCGGGTCCTGCTTCGGCGAGCCGCCCCGGTCCCATCGATCCACCCGCCAGCAGGGCCGCCAGCGCGGCGACCACGGCCGTCAGCACCCCGATGCCGCCGGCGATCGCCGCCCGCGGTCCGGTGCCGAGAGGGGTGCCCTCCCACACGAGGCGGGACCGCACGGCCCATCCGGCGAAGGCTCCGGCGCCGATCGGGAGGAGGATCACGATCAGCATCCACATCGAGGTGCTCTCGGGCAGCAGCCCGAGCACCGGGATGCCCGGCACGACCCCGAGCTGCGTGCCGGCGGGAGACACGGCGGTGCCGACACCCACCGCGAACCCCGGCCCGGCGAGCCAGGATGCCGCCCAGACGATGATCGTCGGCAGATACGCGAGGTGTCCGAGCGTGATGACTCCCGCTCCGAGGGCGTCGACACGCGCGGCCTGGAACAGCGCGACGACCTCGCCGCCGCGGGTGAGCGTCATGAGGGCCACCGCGAGAGCGGAGACGGCGGTCACTCCGACGAGGGCGAAGGCCGCTCCGCGCACCGCAGCGCTCGGCACAGGGCCCCAGTCGCCCCAGGAGTCGACCACGTCATGCACCCGGTCGAGGAACCCGCCGTCGCCGTCCTCCCACGCGATGCGCACGGCACCGCAGATCGCGCCCACGAGGTAGACGGCGGTCGGCAGGAGGATCGCCGGCACCAGGGCGGTCTGGGCCGCCGAGAGGGTCGAGGTCAGCGCCACGCCGGTCGCGATGATGCCGAAGGTCAGCGCACCCGAGAGTGCGCCGAGGAGCCACGCGCCCGCGCGCGCCGCACGCGCCCCTGACCGTGCCGCGAACAGCAGAGTGAATACCAGGAAGGCGAGCGGGGTGACCGAGAGCGTGAAAGCGGCGGCGTCCGGAGCGATGCCCGTCGCACGCAGAACGTCGGCTGTGACGTCGATGTCCAGGGGCACGCCGTGGCCGAACTGCCACAGCGTCCCGGTGAGCGGCCAGAGTGCGCCCCAATCGGCCGTGACGCCGAACGCGAGCGTCCAGAGCAGAGTGAGCGGCGCCAGCAGAACCACGAGACCGACCGCCGCGGCGATTGCGGCATCGAAGGCGGCGAGGAGCGCGACGAGGAGGCGTTGCATATCGAATCGAGACTACGACGAGAACCCTGTCGTCGCCTGGGGGCGCGCGCGACTCGGGCGACACGATATCGTCTCCAGCGGAGGTTTCCCGATGACAACTGCCCCATCCCCCACCCCGTCCAAGGCCGAACCCACGAACGCCCTGGACCGCTTCTTCGAGATCAGCAAGCGCGGATCCACGATCGGCACCGAGATCCGAGGGGGTCTGGTGACCTTCGTCACGATGGCCTACATCGTGATCCTCAACCCGATCATCCTGTCCGGTTCCGCCGATGTCGCAGGCAACACGCTCGACTTCAGCGCCGTCGGCGCCGCCACCGCGTTGACCGCCGGCATCATGACGATCCTGTTCGGCCTCATCACCCGCCTGCCGTTCGGCTTCGCCGCCGGCCTCGGCATCAACGCCTTCGTGGCGTTCTCGGTCGTCGGTCAGGTCACCTGGCCCGAGGCGATGGCGCTGGTGATGATCAACGGTCTCGTCATCGTGCTTCTCGCGGCGACGGGCCTGCGGAAGATGATCTTCGACGCCGTCCCGTTCCAGTTGAAGATCGCGATCACGGTCGGCATCGGCCTGTTCATCGCCTTCATCGGCTTCGTGAACTCCGGCTTCGTCACCGCGACCGGCAGCGCGTCCCCACCCGTGGGCCTCGGCGTCGGCGGATCGGTCGCGACCGTCCCCACTGTGCTGTTCATCGTCACGCTCATCGTCACCGGCGTCCTCGTCGCGCGCAAGGTCAAGGGCGGGCTGCTCATCGGCCTCGTCTCAGGCACGGTCCTCGCGGTGATCGTAGAGGCGATCTGGCATCTGGGCGCCGCAGCCGACGACAACGCAGGCGGCTGGGGCCTCACGGTTCCCACGCTCACCGGCTCGCCGTTCGGCCTGCCCGACCTGAGTCTGGTGGGCGCAGTCGACTTCAGCTTCGACTTCAGCAAGGTCAGCCTCGTCGCGATCGTGATGATCGTCTTCACCCTCGTCTTCTCGAACTTCTTCGACGCCATGGGCACGATGACCGGCCTCGCCAAGGAAGCCGATCTCGCCAACGAGAACGGCGACTTCCCGCGCATCAAGTCGGCGCTGGTCGTCGAAGGTCTCGGCGCGATCGTGGGTGGTGGCACGTCGTCGTCGTCGAGCACCGTGTTCATCGAGTCCGGAGCGGGCATCGGAGAGGGTGCGCGCACCGGTTTCGCCAACCTGATCACGGGTGGCATGTTCCTGCTCGCGATGTTCCTCACGCCACTCACCTCGATCGTCCCGACTGAGATCGCGGCCGCCGCGCTCGTGATCGTCGGCGCGATGATGATGGCGCAGATCAAGTACATCGATCTCACCGAGTTCGATGTACTGCTGCCCGTGTTCCTGACCGTGACCGTGATGCCGCTGACCTACTCGATCGCCAACGGAATCGGCGCCGGCTTCGTCAGCTGGGTGCTCATCCAGGCGCTCTCCGGCAAGGCCCGCAAGATCAGCCCGCTGCTGTGGATCGTCGCAGCCGGCTTCGTGATCTTCTTCGCCCGCGGGCCGATCGAAGCGCTGTTCGGCGTCGCCTGAGCGACGAGAGAACATCGGAGGGGCGGATGCGAACTGCATCCGCCCCTCCGTCATGTGCGGGAACAGTGGCGCCCTGTCGTGTGCAGGAACGCTCAGAGAATCAGCGTGGCGTGAGCGCAGATGCGAGCGGGACCTCGAGAAGCCGACGTCGCACGAGGACCACTACGACGACCGCCCCGATCGCGAATGCGATCGCAGGCAGGCCCATCGATGTGAGAAGGACTATGTTCCATCCCCACATGACGCCGAAGGCGACGAAGACGACCATGTAGATGAGCGCCAGCGCGGGCCAGACGATCATCATCGTCACCAGCATCCGCCGATAGGACCCCGCATCGAACACCCCGGACGGTCGAGCCATGTGATCCGTCCACCGGGCGCCGTCCCACCATCGAGAGAGCCCGGGAGAGCCCGTCGGATACCACCCTGCCGGTGCCGACGCGGTGCTCGGGTTCGGGTTCGGGTTCGAATCACTGGGCATCGGTGATGCGGACATCGCGCCTCCTGTGAAGTGTGTTGCCAGTCCGAGGATCATTCCTCAGTGCTCTGCCGTCGGTCAACCACCGACGGGCAGGAGTCCGAACGGTGGTGGGGCATCGGAGGCGAGAAGTCGTCGGTGCGACCGGAGTCGGTTCTCCAGGATCACCGCGGCGATGACGAACGGCACCGGCGCGAGCGCCCAGAGCAACCCCCGCCCCCCTCCAACGATTCCGAACACGGCGAGGGCGAGCCACAGACCCGCCATGACCCAGACGAAAGTCGCGACCATGCGCTCACGACTCAGCATCTTCGGTGCCGAAATACGTGTCCCCTGGGCGGCCTTCGACGCGCCGACGATGAGCTCGACGGTCCATACCCGGCCATCCCACCACCGCAGGATCGCCGGGTGCTGAGAGATCGTGTACCATCCGGCGTCGATCAGGGTCGTATCCCGCATCATGTCACCACGCGAATCTGGAGTTCGGCCATTCGGGGATGTGAGCATCGCGGAGCACGGCGATGAGCGTGTCGGCACGCCCTTGGGAAGCCGGATGCGTCAGCATCTGCCCGATCGCCGAGAGTATCCAACCGATGAGCGTGATCACGGCGCCGACGATCGCGCCGATGCCCGACACACCCGTCACGATCAAGGCGACGACGCCCGCAGTAGAGACGCCGAATCCGACGCCTGCCAGGAGATTCTCCTGGTACCAGGAGTCCTGGGATGCCGCGCTGTCGCGAAGCGTCCGCATCAGCGCATCGACCACCGGGATCATCTGCACTATCTGATCTCGCTGCTCCTGGAACGCCTGCGAATACATGTCGACGATGGGCGAGTCCCAAGCGGCGTCCTGCAGTGCCTCCATCGAGGCGAGATCGCTGTCGTCCGCGAGGCCGGCGAAGAGGGTGCGGACCTGGGTCTCCAGGCGGAAGGCCTCGCTCCGAAGCTGAGTGGGCATTCCCCACTTCGCGACTTCGTCTCGCAGGAAGTCCAAGGCCTCGCGAGCGACGGTCAGTTGGAGCATCACGGTGGCGAGAGCCGCCTCGTAGGCGGCGTCCTTCGCCCAGTCGGGGTAAGGAAGCCCGAGATACGTGAGACTGTCGGCGGCCGCCCTCAGAGCGGCCGGCGCGGTTCGGAAGAGAGTGTCGATCTCGCCCATGGCACCATCGATGGCTCGTAGGATCTCCCGGCCGATCAGTTCGGGATGCATCACGAACCTGCTCTCGCCACAGCCGCTTCACTGCGGTTCTCGGCCTCGCTGTACTCCCCGGCGATGTGTGAGAGCCGTTCGGAGATCGCGGTCAATGCCCGAGCGCCGGCCGCCAGTTCTTGTCGGAGGTGCCCCAACTTCGCGACGTAGGCGGCACGGACTTCTGCAAATCCCGGCTGGCTGGAGAACGCCCAGATATCGAGCTCTGATGTGAGCGCGTCGTCTCGCGAGTCCATCCGCGACGACCATTCGGACCACACGGCGGCATCGGCGTGCAGGGCCTCGACCCTCACCGCGAACCCATCACCCATTGCTGTCCTCCCAGTCGAATGCGGCGTTCACCCGTGTCACGACCGCGGTCTCGATGTCGCCGAGTGCAGCGGATCGGTACCAGGACTCGTCGAAGTGGATCGCGTCGAGACAGCCGAGCCGCATGCTCACCGAGACGTCCGAGCCCGCGTAGCTGCGGACCTCGTCGAGACGCTCCGCGAGGCGGAAGTCCTGGGCGATCTCGGCGAGGGATCGTCCGACGCGGAAGGCATCGACCATCGTCTCGGTGTCGTCTGGCGCCTTCATCCGAGGCACGCGAACGATGGCATCCTGAATCGCGCGTGTGAGCGCTGCGGCAAGCTCGTATCGGCCGGGAGCTGCGAGACCGGTTCCGATACGGATCGCGGCGATCCGCTTGTCGTCGGCTGAGGCGATCTCGACCTTCACCGTCGCCATCTGCGCGAGGCCCTTGATCACCTGGCTCTCGATGTCGGCCATGGTGCTGCGATACTCCGCGACGGATTCGCGGTAGCGCCGTTGCATCGCCGCGAGCCTCTCACTCGCAGTCGCCGTATCGTCTGCTCCGAAGTCGGTCATTCCACACCGCAGAGGTCTCGGAGCCGCTGCTCCGTGGATGTGTAGATCTCGAGGACGTCTCCCAGGGCGGCGATCATCCGTTCGAGCTCCTCTCGACGCACCTCGCCGTCTTCTGCCCACGACTGCTGAGCGATCCGGAACGCCTCGGCGGCGTCGCCCTCCCACAGCTGAAGCAGATACTGCGACTCGGTGTCGAAGGTCTGGAGCGAGAGATTCAGATCGGAGAGGTCTGTGATGAGGCCGTCGATCGCAAGCTGAATACCGTCGAAGTCGACCTCGATTGTCCCCGCCACGTGATCGACGGTAGCAGATCGTCCATCGTCTGGATCAAATCATTCCCGCCCGGGTACTAAAGAAGGCCCCGGAGTGGAGTCCAGGGCCTTCTCTTCAATCATAGCGCTTAGAGCGACTCGACGATCTCACGCATCAGAGCAGCGGTCTCGGACGGCGTCTTGCCGACCTTGACGCCGGCGGCCTCGAGGGCCTCCTTCTTCGCCTGAGCGGTACCGGCCGAGCCGGAGACGATCGCACCGGCGTGACCCATGGTCTTACCCTCGGGGGCCGTGAAGCCCGCGACGTAGCCAACGACCGGCTTGGTGACGTGCGCCTTGATGTAGTCGGCTGCGCGCTCTTCGGCGTCGCCGCCGATCTCACCGATCATCACGATCGCCTTGGTCTCGGGGTCGGCCTCGAACGCGGCGAGCGCGTCGATGTGCGTCGTGCCGATGACGGGGTCGCCGCCGATGCCGATGGCGGTCGAGAAGCCCAGGTCGCGCAGCTCGAACATCATCTGGTACGTCAGGGTGCCCGACTTCGACACGAGGCCGATCGGTCCCTTGCCGGTGATGTTCGCCGGCGTGATGCCGACGAGCGCCTCACCGGGGGTGATGATGCCGGGGCAGTTCGGTCCGATGATGCGGGTCGTGTTGCCCTTGCTCTGCGCGTAGGCCCACGCCTCGGCCGAGTCGCCCACGGGGACGCCCTCGGTGATGACGACGAGCAGCGGGATCTCGGCGTCGATGGCCTCGATCATCGCATCCTTCGTGAACGCACCAGGCACGAAGGCGATCGACACGTCTGCGCCGGTCTCCTTCATGGCCTCGGCGACCGAGGCGAAGACGGGGAGCTCGACGGCGTTGCCGTCCTTATCCGTGTGCGAGACCGTGGTGCCGGCCTTGCGGGCATTCACGCCACCGACGACCTGGGTGCCGGCCTTCAGCATGAGTGCCGTGTGCTTGGTGCCCTCGCCGCCGGTGATGCCCTGGACGATGACCTTGGAGTCCTTGTTGAGGTAGATCGACATTTCTCTAGTCCTTGTGTCTCAGGCGTTTGCGAGCTCGGCGGCCTTGTCGGCGCCCTCGTCCATGGTGCTGGCGAGTGTGACGAGCGGGTGCGCGTACTCGGCGAGGATCGCGCGGCCCTCGTCGACGCGGTTGCCGTCGAGGCGCACGACGAGCGGCTTGGAGGCCGCGCTGCCGAGGGTCTCGAGAGCGCCCTTGATTCCGTTGGCGACGGCGTCGCACGCCGTGATGCCGCCGAAGACGTTGACGAACACGCTCTTGACCTGCGGGTCGCCGAGGATGACGTCGAGGCCTGCGGCCATGACCTCAGCCGAAGCGCCGCCGCCGATGTCGAGGAAGTTGGCGGGCTTGACGCCGTTGTGGTTCTCACCGGCGTAGGCGACGACGTCGAGCGTCGACATGACGAGTCCTGCACCGTTGCCGATGATTCCGACCTCGCCGTCGAGCTTGACGTAGTTCAGGCCGCTCTTCTTGGCCTTGGCCTCGAGCGGGTCGGCTGCGTCCTTGTCTTCGAGCGCCTCGTGCTCGGGGTGACGGATCTCGGAGGCGTTGTCGTCGAGCGTGACCTTGCCGTCGAGGGCGATGATGTCGCCCTCTTCGGTGCGGACCAGCGGGTTGACCTCGACGAGAGTCGCGTCTTCGCCCTTGTAGACGTCGAAGAGCTTGACGAAGACGTCGGAGACCTTCTCGATCAGGTCTTCGGGGAAGTTCGCGGCGCGAGCGATCTCGACCGCCTTCTGCTTGTCGATGCCCGTCAGCGGGTTGACCTCGACGCGCGCGAGCGCCTCGGGACGCTCGACCGCGAGTTCTTCGATCTCCATGCCGCCCTCGACCGAGCAGAGGCTCAGGTACGAACGGTTGGCGCGATCGAGCAGCACGGAGAAGTAGAACTCCTCGGCGATGCGCGCACCCTGCGCGACCATGACGCGCTTGACGATGTGGCCCTTGATGTCGAGACCGAGGATCGCCTTCGCGGCCTCGTATGCCTCTTCGGGGGTCTTCGCGACCTTGACGCCGCCGGCCTTGCCGCGACCACCGGTCTTGACCTGGGCCTTGACGACGACGACGCCGCCGATCTTCTCAGCGGCTGCCTTCACCTCCTCAGGGGTGTCGGCGACGATGCCGGCGAGGACCGGCACTCCGTACTTCTCGAAAACGTCTCGTGCCTGGTACTCGTACAGATCCACTGTGGTTCCTTCACTGGGCTGCTGTCTGGTAATTCTCTCGATGTCGAGACATCGACCAGTCGCCCAGCCTACTACCTCGAACTGAACGCTCCCGGCGGCCCAAGGGCCGCCGGGAGCGCATATCGGTATGGAGACGGGGTCAGCGGAGCGTGTCGCGGCTGCCCGCCTGGGCGGATCGCGACCGGGGCCCGGCTTCCTCGTCGTCTTCGAGCTTGGGGGCGATCGGGCCACCGAGACCGGAGCGGTCGCGGCGCTTCTCGTCGTCTCCGGCTGCTCCGCCCATCATGCCCGGCGCCATCGAGCGGCCACCCGCACCTGCCGTTGTTCCGCCGGCTGCGCCGGTCGCCGAGCCGGATGCCGAGCCTGCTGCGCCGAGCCCGCCGGGTCCGGTCGCACCGCCCATGCCGAGCAGTCCGCGTCCGGCCGTCGCCGCACCTGCGCCGGCACCGCTTCCGCCACCGCCGAACAGACCTGCGCCGCCCGCGCCATTGAGCGACGCCGAGCGTGCCCCCATGAGCGCCGCGGCGCCTGCGCCGCCCACGACCGCCGCGCCGAGCGTGCCCGAACCGCCGGATCCGCCGGCGAGCAGACCTCCGCCGCCACCGCCGCCACCGATTCCGACGCCGGGGTATCCGGGCAGGGTGCCGCCGTTCGGCGAGTCGACGCTGGGGTCGGAGCCGCCGTTGCCGCCCGAACCACCGTTGTCACCGTTGTCCCAGCCGTTGTCCCCGATGGTGCCGGTGTTGCCGCCACCCGAGCCGCCGTTGCCACCGTTGACCCAGCCGCCGTCGCCGCCCCCACCGGGAACCCATGTGCCGACCTGTGGCGGAGCCACGCTGCCGACGCCGCTTCCGCCCGGCGACGTGCCGGGACCGCCGGAGGGTCCGTTGCTGCCGACGGGAGGGACGCGCGAGTCGATGCCCTCGACATCGATCACGGGGAGCGGGACGGATGTCGTGTCGGCGTTGACCAGGTTCGGATCGTTCTCGAACTGCGTGGTCGCCTGACCCGCGAGAGTCTGACGGATGTTCGCGAGCTCATTCATTGCCGCGGTCTCACGTTCGGCCGCCAGTCTCGCCTCCTCCTGAGCCACCATGTCACCGGTGTCGAGGACACCCCAGCCGTCGGTGATCCCCGACAGATTGCGACCGGCGTCGGCCAGGAAGCCCTCGGCGGATGCCGACGGCAGATTGCTGAGAGCGATGGACGCCGCGCCGGACACCGACTCCGATGCCCTGTTCAGGCGGAGACGCATGGCGTTGAGCTCACTCTTGATCAGTTTGGCGTTGCCTTCCATACGATCGAGGAGGCCCTTCGCGCTACCCACCGAATCACCGCTCCAACCCGGAATCTCGCGCACCGCCTTGATCGCGTTGAGGAGTTCGACGACCGCCGTCACTCGGTTGTCGAGTTCGGGGTCGGAGAACGCGCTCATGCTCTTCAGGGCGCGCAACTCGTCTTCGAACATCGTCGGTGTGCACACGTTGGGGTCATACATGTTCGTACCCTCCACTCTTCTTACGACTTCTCATGATGATCACGATCACGACGGCTGCGACGACGACCGTCGCGCCGCCGGCGAGGAACCAGGGCAGGGCCGCAGATACGTCGCCCCCCTCAGCGTCCGGAGCCGCGGTCGTCGGCGTCTCGTTCGACGCGTAAACCTCATCGAACGTCGGCGACTGTCCGTCGGTGAAGAGGGGATTCTCGTCGGGGTACTGGGACGGGTCCTCCTGCACCAACCGAGTCGCATTCGCGATCCCGTGGCCGAAGGTGCTGGTCCATTCGAGCTCATGCGGGGTCGATCCCGTGTTCCGGATCAACGACTGCAGGAGCTGGGAAGCGGTGGCGTCCGGCCACTTCTCCTTGGCGAGCGCCAGTAGTCCCGCGACGATGGGGGTGGCGGCAGAATTCCCCGACCACAGCGACATCCCCCAGGTCCCGTCCCACCCGAGTCCCGCCATATCGACCCCCGGAGCGACGATGTCGACATCATCGTTTGTCATAGGTGAGCCGTCACGTCGTGGGGCCGCCTGCGCCGCAGCGTCCACCGAAGCGACGTTCACGACGCCGTTGACCTTGCCGAGCTCGTTCTCCCACGCGGAGTCGGCGTTCGGCAAGCCGGCAACGACCAGCACTCCCGCTCGCAAGGCGTCGGCCACGGCGTCGGCGGACGGCTGGGAGAGTTCGTCCGCCAGGCGCGTGGATCCTCCGGACATCGAGACGATGTCAGCCCCCTGAGCGATCGCGTCGGCGACCGCAGCCGGGAAGGCGTTGCCGTCGCAGGAATCCTGGAGCGCCCCGTAGTAAAGGATCCGCGCATTGGGGGCGACTCCGACCGGGCCGGTGCCACTGTCGGACGTGCCGTTTCCGACGATCAGGGAAGTCACCGAGGTGCCGTGCTGCAGTGCCTCGAACGATGTCGCGGCCTCTTCGGTCGGATCGGGGCACTGATCGAGCTGTCGTATCTCGATGTCGGCGTCTCGCAGGTTCGCGACCTCGAGGTTCACTCCCGCATCGAAGACGGCGATTGTCACGCCGTCGCCGGTGATGTCTGCGTCATGGATCGCGGGGATCTTCATCGCATCGACGTACCAGAGAAGCCCCCCGGCCGGGAGACCCTGTGCTGCGGCTGCTCCGGGGGCGGCTGCGCTCGCGACGACGAAGGCCATCGCGATGGCGGCGGCACCCCACCGACGACCCGACATCAGTAGCTGACCGCGTCGCTGTCGCCGTCCTCGGTGGCGCTGGGAGAGGTGCCCGCGGACTCCAGCTGAGCCGTCGTGACGAGCGTCGGATCGTCCACCACCTGCGCGATCTGCGAGATCGTCGACGAGAGGCTCTCCTCGGACTCGCGCTTCTGATCGACGACCGCCTTGAGCGCGTCGCGGAAAGCGGCGGCATCGATGCTGAGATCGGTGATCAACTGCTCCAGACCCGCCGTATACGCTGAGGCAGAGTGGAGGTATGTCGACGTCGTGTTCGTCCGTAGCCCTTCGATCTCCGTACCGCGCGACCCCACTCCGGCCGCTTCGATGCTCTTGACGAGCGTGTGGATGTTCTCGAGCATCTGCTCGAAGTCAGCACCGATCTGCGCTGCCATGATCTTCCCCTCCGTCAGGGACGCCAGCGCGTCCCACCCTCCGACGACCCATGATAGACGACGTCATCGACGGTGCACAGAACTCGTTGGCGGCACCGAAGTGTTCTCCCGATTTTCTGCATCTGCAAGGCCTCCGCGTCTTCTGCGGATGACGAGGATGAGAGTCACCGCCACGACGACCACGACGGCCCCACCACCTGCGAGCACCCACGGCAGACCTCCTGGCCCGGCGCCGGCCTGCGCTTCCGGCGCCGCGGACGCAGACGGCTCCGGCGTCGAATAGACCTCGTCGAACGTCGGCGACTGGCCGTCTGTGAACAGCGGGTTCTCGTCCGCATACTGCGATGGATCCTCCTCCACCAGGCGAGTCGCGTTGACGATCCCGTGGCCGAACTTGTTCGACCACTCCAGTTCGTGCGGCTTCGATCCCGTGTTACGGATCAACGACTGAATGAGCTGCGATGCAGTGGCGTCGGGCCACTTCTGCTTACCGAGAGCGAGAAGCCCCGAGACGATCGGGGTCGCCGCGGAGTTGCCTGACCACACCGACATGCCCCATGTGCGGTCCCAGCCGACGCCTGCAACATCCACTCCGGGCGCAACGACATCGACATCGTCGTTCGTCATCTCGGATCCGTCCTGCCTCTTGGCTGCGTTCGCAGCGGAGTCCACCGAAGCCACGTTCACCACGCCGTTGATCTCGCCGAGTTCCCCCTCCCAAATCGAATCTGCATTGGGGAGTCCGGCCACGACCAGGACGCCCGCTCGCAGGGCGTCTGCCACACTGTCGGCGGCTCCCTGCGAGAGCTCGTCATCGAGACGTGCGGAGCCACCCGACATCGAGACGATGTCTGCTCCCTGTTCGACAGCATCGGCGATGGCCGCCGGGAACGCATCCCCATCGCAGCTCGCCTGCAGCGAGCCGTAATAGAGGATCCTTGCTCCCGGGGCGATACCTGCCGGCCCCGAACCGCTGTCAGATGTTCCGTTGCCCACTATCAAGGAGGTCACGGACGCACCGTGTTGTGTCGCGGCGAATGCCGTCGGATCCGCAGACGCCGGGTCAGGGCACTGCTCGATCTGGCGCACCTCGATGTCGGCACCCTCCAGATTGACTATCTCCGTGTTCACTCCGGCGTCGAACACCGCGATCGTCACGCCCTCCCCCGTGATCCCGGCGTCGTGGATCGCCTGGATCTTCATCGCATCCAGGTACCAGAGCGGCCCACCGCCCGAGAAGTCCTGCGCCGCCGCCGCACTCGGCACCAGCACGACTCCCAGCACACACGCCACGGCGGCAACCCGAGCCGTCCATCTACGCAGCGCCATAATCATTCATCCCCCCCCTGGATGCATACCCGCTCATCGTAGACGCAGCGGCTGTGGTGCTCGAAGCCGAGGTCTAGGCTCGTCCCATGCACGAATCCGCAGAACTGCGCACCGGCGTCGTGGCCGCTGCACTCGAGCTCTTCGCATCGCAGGGCTTCGACCAGACCTCCGTCGAGCAGATCGCGAAGGCCGCGGGAGTCTCGCGTTCGACGTTCTTCCGCCAGTTCGGCGGCAAGGAGGATGTCGTCTTCGCCGACCACGAGGTGCTGCTCGAACAGCTGCGGTCATTCCTCGCCGAGGGACATGACGACCCCTGGGGCGCGGTGTGCGCGGCATCCGAGTCGGTCTTCGCCCACTTCGCTCACGACCCCGAGCTCGCGCGTCGCCGCTATCAGATCGTCCGTCAGGTGCCGGTGCTCCGCGAGCGCGAGATCATCACGGTGTTCCGCTACGAGCGCCTGTTCGACGACTATCTGCGCAGCTCGCTTCCCGGCATCGATCCCCTGGACGCGGTCGGGTTCTCGGCCCTCGTCACCGCCGTGCACAACCACGTTCTGCGCCAGCTGCTGCGCGGCAAGAAGAAGGTGCCGCTCTCGACGCTGCAGACTGCTCTCGCCGACGTCCGCCGCCGATACGGCGTGCCCTCGGAAGCTGTCGCCGAGGCGCCGGATGACGTCGTCGTCGCGGTGTTCCCCCGTTCGATGCCGATCGCCGAGGTCACCCGGCGTCTGCGCACGCAACTCGACTGAGTCGCCACCGGACAGACTCGCAACCGGACTGAGGCGCAGCTCGTCCGACTCCGCACGGGTTTCGACGCGTCCGAACTCGTGGAACCGAGTATCGAGGAGTACGATACTTGGTGCCACGAAGGAGTCACCATGAGCACCGCAGCCTCCCCCTTCCCCGGCGAGCGCGTCTCGTCGTACGACATCACCGGACGACAGGACAGCGACTACTACGCCGTCTTCGCCGACATCCCCGACGCCGACCGCTCTGCCTGGGATCGCGCGAAGGAGTACATCGACGAGGTCGGGCCGCAGATGGCGGATGCCTGGGACCGCGCCGAGTACCCTCTCGACGCCGCCCGCCGCATGGGCGAGATGGATCTCGTCGTCGACGGCATCGAGCATCCGTCTCTCACCCGACTCTCGCCTCTCGCCGCCGGCCTCGTGAACATGGAGATCTCACGCGGCGACGGGTCCCTCGGCACCGTGCTCGCCGTGCAGGGCGGTCTGGCGCTGCGCACCCTCGCGCTCTTCGGCTCGGATGAGCAGCAGGAGAAGTGGCTGACCTCTCTCGCCGACGGATCGGTCTTCGGCTCGTTCGCCCTCACCGAGCCCGACCACGGGTCGGACTCCGTCTCGCTCGAGACGGTTGCCAGGCGCGACGGCGACGAATGGGTCATCCGCGGCGCGAAGAAGTGGATCGGCAACGGCGCCTCGGGCGGCATCACCTTCGTGTGGGCCCGCGTCGACGATGAGACCGCGGCAGAGCACGGCGCCGTGCGCTGCTTCCTCGTCGAGCAGGAGACACCCGGATACACGGGGACGCCGATCCGCGGCAAGGCGTCGCTGCGCGCCATCCACCAGGCTCACATCGTCTTCGATGACGTGCGCGTTCCGCTGGACGCCGTGCTGCCGGGGACGAAGAGCTTCAAGGACGCGTCGATCGTGCTCTACGCGACCCGCTCGGGCGTGGCCTGGTCAGCGCTCGGTCACGCGACCGCCTGCTACGAGGCCGCCCTCGCCTACTCGAAGGAGCGCATCCAGTTCGGCAAGCCGCTGGCGAAGTTCCAGATGGTGCAGGAGCGACTCACCCACATGCTCGAGGACCTCACCGCGATGCAGCTCTACTGCCGTCGCCTCGCCGACCTCGAGACCGCGGGCGAGCTCCGTCCGACACAGGCATCGCTGGCGAAGTTCCACAACACGCGTGCCGCGCGGCGCGTGGCATCCGTCGCCCGCGACCTGCTCGGCGGCAACGGCATCCTGCTCGAGAACGGCGTGATGCAGCACATGGCCGACATCGAGGCGATCCACACCTACGAGGGGACCGAGAGCGTGCAGGCCCTGCTGCTTGGCCGCGACATCACCGGCATGAGCGCCTTCGCCTGACGCCCCGAGGTCGGCACGCGGTGCGTGATCAGTCGCAGCCGCAGCCGCCGGCGGGCGTCTTGACCATGAAGCAGACGTCGCACACGCCGTAGTCGCGCTCGATGAGCTTGGGGGCGCGCTGGGCCTTCGGCGCCGCGGCGACGCGCGGAGTCGTCGACCGCTTGGCCTTGACCGGCGCGATCGGGCGGAACTCGCTCGGGTGCGTCACATAGAAGAACGGTGCGCGGCCTTCACTCGGCTGCAGACGCAGGGGCGTCGAGCCGATGACGACGACCTCATCTTCCGTGAAGCCGTTGGTGTACGTCTTGCCGATGTGCAGCGCAGCGCCCTCACCACGGCGGATCGCCTCGATATAGCGGCCACGGTCGATGAAGGAGGAGATGCCGACGGCATCCGTGATCGCCGCGATGAACTCGTGGTTCTCCTCGGCGATGCGGTGCGCGCGGAGTGCCTCCGCGAGGGTTCGGTACGGACGGGAGTTGCCTGTGGGGGTCGGGCCCTGAACTTCATTCATTTCTTCAAGGATCTCACGTCGGAGCATGAAAGACTGGCCGAATGCCTCGCGCGACGATCATCGGCTCCGGCCCGAACGGCCTCGCTGCCGCCGTGACGCTCGCTCGCGCCGGCTACGAGGTGCAGGTCCTCGAGGCCGCAGACACCATCGGCGGCGGTGTGCGCACCGCCGAATCCACGCTCTCGGGCTTCCGGCACGACGTCTGCGCCGCCGTGCATCCGGCTGCGCTGTCGTCGTCGTTCTTCCAGGCCTTCGGCCTCGCCGAGCGGATCGAGTGGATCACCCCCGACATCTCGTACGCGCATCCTCTCGACGACCGTCGCGCCGGCATCGCCTGGCGCGACATCGAGCGGACCGCCGCGGGCCTCGGAGTCGACGAGCGCGCGTGGCTCTCGCTGCTGCGCCCGCTGAGCACCCACGTCGACGGAGTCGTCGACTTCACGGGCAACCAGATGCTGCGGATCCCCCGCGAGCCGGTCACTGCGCTGCGCTTCGCACTGCGGATGCTCGACCAGGGCACACCGCTCGCCAGCCGCTCGTTCCGCACCGACGAGGCCGCGGGGCTGATGGCGGGGGTCCTCGCCCACGCCAACACACCACTCCCTTCCCTCGCGGGAGCGGCGGCAGGCCTGCTGCTGGCCGCACAGGCGCATGCCGGAGGCTGGATGTACCCGCGCGGCGGAGCCCAGCGCATCGCCGACAGCATGGTCGCCGACATCGAGTCGCACGGCGGGTCCGTCGAGTCAGGCGTGCACGTCACCGACCTGAGCGAGCTCGACTGGGGCGACCCCGCCCGAGGCGACCTGGTGCTGCTGAACACGTCGCCGCGTCTGACCCTCACGCACCCCGACATCCCCACCGGATACGCGCGAGCCATCCGCGGGTATCGCTACGGTCCGGCCGCCGCCAAGGTCGATTTCGCGCTCGACGGGCCCATCCCCTGGACGAACCCGGATGTCGCGCAGTCGCCGACCGTGCACATCGGTGGCACCGCTGCCGAGGTCTGGGAGAGCGAGAACGCGGTCGCGCGTGGCCGGATCAGCGATCGGCCGTATGCGCTCACCGTGCAGCCGTCGGTCTTCGACCCGACCAGGGCGCCGGAGGGCAAGGCCGTGCTGTGGGCCTACATCCACGTGCCGCAGAACTCCGACCTCGACGCCACCGAACTGATCACCCGTCAGGTCGAGCGCTTCGCCCCCGGATTCCGCGACCTGATCCTCGCGCACCACTCGGTGCCCGCATCGTCTCGCGAGGCGATCAACCCGTCGGAGATCGGCGGCGACATCCTGGGCGGCGCGTTCACCATCCCGCAGGCGCTGCGCAGGCCGGTGCTCGGCCCGGCACCGTGGCGCACGCCGATGCGCGGCGTGTACCTCGCCTCGGCCTCGACACCGCCCGGCCCCGGTGTGAACGGTATGGCCGGATGGCACGCCGCCCGCACCGCTCTGAAGGATGCAGGCACCCGCGTGACCCTCGACGACCTGTTCGGCTGATCGCGTTCACGAGCGACACCCCTTCTGCCGCAGCATCACCACCGCCAGGATGGACCCATGCGCTACGAGATCCCCTCCCCCATGCTGGCGAAGGCGGCAGCCTCCGTGCCCGACCCCGCGAAGACGACGGGCGGACTGCTGTTCGAGCCGAAATGGGACGGCTTCCGCGGGCTGATCTCGTGGGACGGAGACACCGTCGAGATCGGATCGCGCGGGGCGAAGCCCCTGACCCGTTATTTCCCCGAGCTCGTCGAGGCCATCCCCCGGGTGCTGCCCGGGCCGTGCCTGCTCGACGGCGAGATCGTCGTCGCCACCGGCCCCGACGGCGCACAGCGGCTCGACTGGGAGGCACTGAGCCAGCGCATCCACCCCGCGGCATCGCGCGTGGCCAAGCTCGCCGACGAGACCCCGGCGATGTTCGTAGCCTTCGACCTGCTCGCCCTCGGCGACGAGGATCTGCTGAGCACGCCGTTCGCCGAGCGACGCGAGCGCCTCGAGTCGCTGATGGCCGACGTCGAGCATCCGCTGCACATCACCCGCACGACCCGCGACCGCGACGCTGCCGTGCGCTGGCTCGCGGAGTTCGAAGGAGCAGGTCTCGACGGGGTCGTCGCGAAGCCCCTCGACCAGCCGTACGCCCCGGGCAAGCGCACACTCATCAAGATCAAGCACGCGCGCACCGCTGACGTCGTCGCTCTCGGCTACCGCATCCACAAGTCCGGCTCCGGCGTCGGATCGCTGCTCGTCGGCCTGTACGACTCCGACGGCACGCTGCGCCAGGTCGGCGGCGTCGCGGCGTGGAGCGACGTCCGGCGCAGGGAGCTCGTCGACGAGCTCGCGCCGCTCGTCGAACGCGACGACGCAGGCGACGCCGTGACCGGTGCGGGAGAACGCTCGCGCTTCAGCGGTTCGAAGGACGTGTCATTCGTGCGGCTGCGCCCCGAGCTCGTGCTCGAGGTGCGTTACGACCAGCTCGAAGGAGCGCGATTCCGCCACACCGTGCAGTTCGAGCGCTGGCGCCCCGACCGCGACGCGCGCTCATGCACCTACGACCAGCTCGACACCGTCGCCGGTTACGACCTCGCCGACGTCATCGGCTGACGGTCACTCGTCGACCGGGTCGCCGTTCTCGTCCCAGTTCGCGGCGACCTTCTTGCTGGGCTGCACGCGTGGGGGCTCGCCCGGCATCTTGGGGAACTCGGGCGGGAACGACAGCTCGCCGAGCCCCGCCCGCTTGTCGCGCTCCCACCATTCGAGCAGGGTGTCGATGCGGCCGGGCGTACTCTGCATTCCTGCCCACGGGTCGCCGACCTCCGCGAGGCGCTTCGGGATGCTGCGGACCGTGAACGCCTGGGGGTCGAGCCCGTCGAGTTCGTCCCAGTGCACGGGTGTCGACACCGTCGCCTCGGGGAGTGCTCGGGGACTGTAGGCACCGGCCATCGTGCGATCGCGATTCGCCTGGTTGAAGTCGATGAAGATGCGCTCTCCGCGCTCCTCCTTCCACCAGTTCATCGTGACCTGCTCGGGCATCCTCCTCTCCAGCTCGCGCCCGGCCGCGATCACCGCGTGGCGGACGTCGAGGAACTCGTGAGTGGGCTCGATCGGGGCGAAGACATGCAGTCCGCGGTTACCGCTCGTCTTCACGAACGCGTTCAGCCCCGCCTCCCGCAGCACCTCCCGCAGTGCGTGCGCAGCCGGGATCGCGTCGGCGAACCCGGTGCCAGGCTGAGGGTCGAGGTCGATCCGCAGCTCGACGGGGTTGTCGGGGTCGGAGGCGAGAGACGCCCACGGATGGAACACGATCGTGTTCATCTGCGCCGCCCAGACGATCGCGCTCGGCCGGTTCAGCACGATCTGCGGATGCCGCCGGCCGCTGTTGTACGTGACCGTCACCGCATCGACGTAGTCGGGCGTGCCCTTGGGCGGGTTCTTCGAGAAGAACCCCTCGCTGCCCATGCCGTCGCGGAACCTCTCGAGAGAGACCGGTCGGTTGCCGTTCGCCTCGAGGAAGGGTGCGCCGACGAGCTGGAAGTACTCCGCGAGCTCGGCCTTCGTGATGCCGACCTTCGGCCACACGACCTTGTTCGGACTCGAGAGCACGACCTCGCGCTCACCGTCCGGATCGACGACGGTCAGGGTCACGCGTTCTGAGGCCATGCTCCGACCCTAGGGCGCACGTGCGGCGCGCGGAAGACCGTCAGGCGTCGAGGTCGACGGCCAGGATGAGCACCGACGTCAGGGCGTCGCGCTCGACCACCATGGTGGGTCCGGCCGGGTCGACGACCACACCTGCCATGTCGATGTGACTCGACAGGAGCTTCGCGAGCTGCTCGGGCTCGAACGGCAGCGGGCGGTCGCCGCGGCCGAGAGCGAGCACCTCGAGCGGGTGCGAGAACAGCTGCAGGAACCGCTTGCCGTCGGGAGTCTGGGCCTCGGCGATGCCGACCTGCCCGTTGGGGTTGCCCTCGTTGACGGCGACCCACATGCGCTTCGTGGCGAGCGCCTCGCCGAGCTTGGCTGCGGTGTCCTGCTCGCGCGGAGCGGCGACGATCGACTTGACAGTCATGTCGACGTCGGCCTGCTCGAGCGCCTTCTGCAGCAGTTCGGTCGGGAACACCACGCGGTGCGGAGCCGAGGCGTTGTCGACGATCAGGCCGGCGAACTCGCCCGAGACGACCTGCTGCAGCACCGAGGTCGTCGGCTGGGCGACGGCTGACGTCGCGGTCGGGTCCTTCTCGAGCTGCACCGAGTCACGCACGGCGGCGGCCGAGCTGAACGCGAGCATGAACTGACGGTCGCCGTCACGGACCACGGCGACGGCCAGGGGCTTGCCCTCGCTGATCTGGGCACGTGCGTCGCCGTTCACCCGGATGTACAGATGCCCCTGCAGGGCCTGGCGCAGAACGCCGAGGAGCTGATCGTTCGTGGCCCCCTGCTCGACCTGCTTGAGTGATTCGCGGAGCAGGACGTTGTCCTTCATGCCCGCGACCGTCTCCGTCTGCTCGGGCGGCAGTGCCGGTGCCAGCGGAAGACGGCGTTCGGCTTCGGGAGCCGGAGTGGCGGCCGGTGCCGCCGGGGCCGGAGTGGTGGTGGCTGCCGGAGACGCGGGGGCCGCGTCGGGGTCGGGGAGCGCGACCTCGGGGCCCGCCTGGGCTCCCACGCCGCGGAATGCCTGCACGGAGATCCCGATGGTCGGGGCGGCCTCTGTCACCTCGGAGGCTGCTTCCGCCTCTTCGGGAGCGTCGACGGCAGACTCGTCGGTCTCTGTCTGGGTCTCGATCTGGTCGGCGACGACGTCGTCAGCGGACTTCTTGCGGCGGGAGAACAGGGCCATATCAGCCAGCCTAACCCGCGGAACCGCTCAGATCTTCTCGATCGGCGCGACCTTGATCAGGAGCTTCTTCTGTCCGGCCGAATCGAAGCGCACATGCGCGATGCGCTTCGCGCCCTCACCCGTGACCGCGTCGACCCGTCCCTCGCCGAAGTCGGAGTGACGGATGCGATCGCCCGCGGCCAACTCGAGGTCGCCGTTGTCGCGCATCTTCGCCGTCACCCGGTTGGGGAACTTGTCCATCGCGGTCGACAGCGGCTTGAGCGAGTCGCGACCCGGCAGCTGCTTGACCGCGAAACGGTCGCCCGAACCGGAGCCCGAGCCCGAACCGCCGAAGCCGCCGGCACGACGTGCGTTGAGCGCACGCGACTGCATTCCGCCGCGCGAGTTCACATCACCCGGCGACTGGCGCCAGTCGATGAGCCCCGCGGGGATCTCCTGCAGGAAGCGACTGGGCATCGCGACCGAGACCTCGCCGAACTGCGCGCGGGTCATCGCGAGAGAGAGATGCAGGCGCTTGCGCGCACGCGTGATGCCCACGTAGAAGAGTCGCCGCTCCTCCTGCGGCCCGCCGGGCTCCCCGGCCGAGATGCGGTGCGGGATGAGATCTTCTTCGACACCCGTGACGAAGACGGCGTCGTACTCGAGACCCTTCGCCGTGTGCATCGTCATCATCGAGACCGAACCCGACTCGTCGTCGAGGTCGTCGGCGTCCGAGACGAGGGCGACCTCGGTGAGGAAGTCGACGATCGTCCCGTCGGGGTTGTTGCGTGCGAAGTCGCGCGCGACGGCGACGAACTCGTCGAGGTTCTCGACTCTGGCCTCGTCCTGAGGGTCACGGCTCGCGCGCAGTGCGTCGAGGTATCCGCTCTTGGACAGCAGCACGCTCAGTCCGTCGGCGACCGTGGTCGGCGCGGGCACCTCGCCGGAGGCGGGGAGCATGATCTCGGTCGCCTCGGCGAGCACCTCGTCGAGCTGAGCGATCCCCGCCTGGATCTTCGGACCGAAGCCGAGCTGGTCTGGCACCGAGAGCGCCTGACGGAACGTGATGCCGTGCTCCTCGGCGAAGCGCGCGATCGTGGTCTCGGTGACGTCGCCGATACCGCGTTTCGGCTTGTTGAGGATGCGCCGCACAGCCATCTCGTCTGCGGGGTTAGCCACAGCGACGAGGTAGGCGAGCGCATCCTTGATCTCGGCGCGATCGTAGAACTTGGTGCCGCCCATGATCTTGTACGGCACGGCCGAGCGGATGAAGATCTCCTCCAGCGCGCGGGACTGCGAGTTGGTGCGATAGAAGACGGCCATCTCGGAGTACGGCATGCCCGAACGACGCAACGCCTCGACCTCGTCGGCGACGAACTGGGCCTCGTCGTGCTGCGAGTACCCGGTGAAGCCGACGATCATGTCGCCGGCGCCCTTGTCGCTCCAGAGCTTCTTGTCTTTGCGGTCGAAGTTGTTGCCGATCACCGAGTTCGCGGCCGACAGGATGTTCTGGGTCGAACGGTAGTTCTGCTCGAGGAGCACGACGCGGGCTCCGGGGAAGTCCCGCTCGAACTCGCTGATGTTGCGGATGTCGGCACCGCGGAAGGCGTAGATCGACTGATCGGAGTCGCCGACCACGGTGAGCGACGCGCCCGCGAGCTCGGGGGTCGTCTCGGGTTCGAAGATCATCATGCCGTTCGAGGCATACGGATCGGGGGCGTCGCCCGACACCGGCCTGGTCAGCTCGTGGATGAGCGCGTACTGGGCGTGGTTAGTGTCCTGGTATTCGTCGACAAGGATGTGGCGGAAGCGCCGGCGATACGTGTCGGCGACCTGCGGGAACGCACGGAAGAGATAGACCGTCTGCCCGATGAGGTCGTCGAAGTCGAACGCGTTGGCCTTCTGCAGCTGTCGCTGGTAGTCGGCGAACAGCTCGACGAAGATCCGCTCCGCGGGGTCGCTCATGTTCGCCTGGCGCGCATAGGCATCGGCATCCGACAGCTCGTTCTTGAGCTTCGAGATGCGGGACTGCACCGATGCGGGGGTGAGACCGTAGGCATCCGCCTCGTGCTCCTTGACGAGGCGCTTGAGGAGCGCGCGCGAGTCGCCGGAGTCGTAGATCGTGAACGACTTCGTGAACCCGAACTGCTGGGCCTCGCGCCGCAGGATGCGCACGCAGGCGGAGTGGAAGGTCGAGATCCACATGCCTCTGGCCGCGTCGCCGATGATCGCCTCGACGCGCTCGCGCATCTCGCCCGCAGCCTTGTTGGTGAAGGTGATGGCGAGGATCTGGCTCGGCCAGGCCTCTCGCGCCCGAAGCAGCGAGGCGATGCGGCGGGTGAGCACGCTCGTCTTGCCCGACCCGGCTCCCGCGACGATGAGCAGCGCGGGGCCGCGATAGGTCACAGCCTCGAGCTGCTGAGGGTTGAGGCCGGCGAGGAGGTCGTCCTGCTCCTGCTCCCCTGCGGGGCGAGGGCCGACGGATCCGGGGACGATGAGGGGGGCTTCGGTCATGGCCTTATGAGTCTAAGCCGCGCCACCGACACCGACCGCGGGTGAGGGGGGACCGCCCGGAGCGGGAGCTTGGCAACGCCGGGCGCCCGACCTATCGTGGAACCTGTCTGCTCGCCGCTCCGACGGGTGGACACGCAGATTTCGGGGGGGGGAGCTCGACCGATGGCGGAGATCGAAGTCCACAGCGATGCCTACGAGGCCGCACGCAGTGCACTGACGGAGGCTGCAGCACAGCTGGCGTCGTCGCGCGGCAGCATCACCTCAGCCGTTCCGGGCATGGCATTCGGCCCGATCGGGGCGTTCATCCCCCCGGTCCTCAACTCGATCGGCGCCGTCGTCGAGGGCGCGGCCGGATTCGTCGGAACCGTCTCGCAGCGCACCGCCGACGGCGTGCAGAAGGCCGTCGAGGGCTTCCGCACCGTCGATGACACCGGTCGCGCCGACCTCGACCGCATCGCCGCGGAGGGATGACATGAGCACTGCCGTCCTCCCCGAGGCGGACGCCGCCGCATCCTCGCTCGCCTCCGGAAGCTGGAGCAGCCAGCTCCCTCCGGCCGGAGGAGCCGGTGACGACTGCGGCGGCGGACTGAGCGGATTCGCGTCCGAGATCATGCAGTTCGTCCGCCCTCTGGAGCAATTGCTCGAACAGGTGGCAGGGGATCCGGCGGGGCTCTATCAGGCCTCCCATGCCTGGGAGACCTACGCCGGCGACGTGCAGTCGACCTCCGCGCTCTACCAGCAGGCGTTGACCCAGATCAGCGGCCATGTGCAGGGGATCACCGCGGTCGTCGTGGAGGGCTCGCTACGAGTCCTCCAGTCGGCGACGCACTCGATCGCCGACTGGTCGAAGGTCATGAGTCAGGCGCTTCAACTGTGCGTGCGCGCGGTCGAGATCATGCGTTCCCTGGTGTGCGCGGGCTTCGAGCTGCTGTCGACCGTCGGCGGCAGCATCAAGGACCTCCTGTTCGGCAGCTGGCCCTGGGAGCTCGACAAGAAGGCGCAGGTGATCCAGGATTTCGCCGACAACTGCGCACAGGTCATCGCCGAGGTCACCTCCAACATCGATCGGGCGCTGCAGGCGCTGCGTGAGATGGTTCGCCTGGCCACCGACCTCTACCGCGCGATCATCCCGTTCCACCAGCGTCTGGAAGACCTGCTCGGCGAACTTCTCGAGCAGTTCCCCCCTGGCAAGCTCCTCGGCCCGCTCGGCGGTCTGCCCGGAGCGATCCCGCCCGGCGGGATGGGCGACACCTACAACCCCGGCCCGACGCCGTACCCCGGCTCCGATCACGAGTTCGAAGGCGAGTACGACCTGGGCTATTCGCACCAGTTCGACCTCGGCGAGACCGACATGACCACCGAGCAGCTCAACCAGATGCTGCAGCAGGAGTTCGGCCACGTCTTCCTCCCCTCCCGCGAGGGCGACAACTCGCAGCTCAACATGCAGCTCACCGGAGAGGGGCAGACCATCCAGACCTCTCTGTTCGGCATGGGCATCCCCGGCGTCACCGCGGGAGACATCACTGTTCAGCAGATCACCGACGACGGCTTCGTGATCGCCGCCCAACCAGGGCATCCGGAGCACCCGGGCGAGGTCGCCTTCCGCCTGCGCAACGTCGACGGCCGCGGAGTCTTCGAGGTCACCGGGGCCTACAACGCGACGATCCTCGAGAGCATGGGATTCTCCGGCAACACCAACCCCGCGTACGCGGGCATCTCGGATGTCAGCATCTGGTCCGACATGCAGTACCGACTCGAGGACATGATGAACTATGGCCGCTAGGCGCTGGTCCGCACTCTCCGTCGTCACCGTGGGCGTGCTTGCGCTCACGGGATGCGCGTTCGGGGGCGGCGGCTCCGACAGTGAAATTCCGCACGACGCCGCTTCGGGCGGACAGACCCTGGCCGAGCTGCGCGAATCCTTCGAGTCGATCCCCGGCATCGTGGTCTCCGACATCGCCGGTGGCGGCAAGCCCAACGTGAAGGGCAACACCGGGTACGCGATCGGGCTCGAGGTCGAGCCCGGCTTCGCGATCGCCGACGGGGCCGCGCTGGTCGATTTCGTGGTGTCGTCGGTGTGGTCGGTGCGTGAGGGCTACATGCCGAATGCGCGCATCGACATCAGAGTGCGGACCTCGTCGAGCGGGGGCTTCGATGTGGGGGCTGCCGCGGCGCAGGCAGGGTGGGTGCGCGACTCCACATCGTCACCGAAGCCGTACAGCACGGCCGCCATCGATCTGATGGAGGACAAGGATCAGGGCGCCAGCAACCGCGAGCGGCTCGGGTCGTGGCCCGGAGACGTGCCCGAGGTCCCGACCGGCGTGACCGTGCAGGAATGAGGGAGAACGATATGGACGAGAGCACATCCGGCATCGACGAGGGATTCGCGGCCGCCCGCAAGCAGCTCGACGACATCAACCGGCAGGCGCAGCAGAACCAGGCACGCGCTCAGGCACTGGCGACCGATGTCGAGACGCTCGTCGAGTCGGCACGCAGCCCCCGAGGCGAGGTCACCGTTCGCGCCAAGGTCGGCGGAAAGCTCGCCGGTCTCGAGTTCGGCCCCGCCGCCGAAGCGCTCACTCTGCAGGCTCTGGCCCAGGTGACGCTGGAGACGATCGCGCAGGCGCAGCACAACGCGATGTCGACGCTCGCAGATCGCAGCGCCGAACTGTTCGGCGAGGAGTCCGACATCGCGACGAGCCTGAAGTCGGATGCGCGGCGCGGGTACCCGTCCCCCGGACTGGAGCGCTGACATGGATCTCAAGGTCGACCCCGACCGGCTCGCCGAAGCGGCCGCGAGCAGCGCCGCCTCCGCCGCCGCGATCGTCGAATCGCTCGACTCCCTCGCAGGCACCTCTCAGGACCTCCGCAGCCGCTGGGAGGGTGAGGCCCAGAACGCCTACACGCGGCGTTCTTCGGCGCTCGACTCGCAGTGGCGCCTGCACGCGGGCACCCTGCGTCTCTCCGCCGAGCGTGCCGCACGGCTCGCCGACGAATACCGCCAGGCGGACTCCGACGGCGCCCGCGCCGTGCTGGGGTTCTGACACCGCTTCGCGCACTGCCGCGGCAGCACACACGAAGGGGAGGATGCGCGGATTCTCGCGCATCCTCCCCTTCGTCGTGTCGGGATACGGGTGTCAGACTGTGCCGCGGCGCCGACGGACGATCAGCGCACCGGCGATGATCAGCATGAGCGCCAGTGCGATCACGGCGACAGGCACCTCGGCGCCCGTCGCGGCGAGTCCGCTCGGGTCGGTGATGCGGATGTCCGCCCATCCGATCAGCTCGCCCGCTGCCGAGTAGACCGCGATCCGATGGGCGCCGAGGGCGGCATCCGTCGGAATCGTCACCGTGAGTGCACCGGAGGCGGGTGCCGCGCCCGAGGCCAGCTGCACGGGGTCGGAGTACATCCACACTGAGATCCGGTCGCCGGCGGTGTCGCCGCCCGCCGTCACCGTCACCTGCGAGCCGCGTGCCGCGACCGCCGGGTTCACCGTGACGCCGTTGCGGTTGGCATCGGTGAGAGCTGTGCCGGGAAGCGGAGGGTTCTGCGCACCGGGGGTGCCGCCCGGGTTCCCACCCGGGTTCTCGTCCGTCGCGCCCGGAAGCGTCCCGACTCGCAGTGCCTCCGAGGCGAAGCCGTCGGCGAACCACCACACGGGGCGCTGGCCGTCGACCGACAGTGAGGCCGGCGCGGTGGCGAAGCCCTCGTTGTTGATGTCGGGCATGCCCGTGGGGCGCGCGAAGTGCGCGATCCCGGGCTGTGCGGTGCCGTTCAGCGTGATCTGCGCCGACTGCCCGTGGCAACCGTCGTCGCACACGGCCCACAGCACGTCGAGGACGCCGTCGTAGTCGAGCGCCATGACCCCTGCGAGACCCGGTGCGATCTCCGACACCAGCGTCGCCGTGCCGTCGGCGCCGAGCGCGAAGGCGTAGACGTGGCCGTTGTCCTCGACAGCGACGAAGAACAGGCCGTCGCCGTGACCGGCGTAGTCCGTCGAGTCGTAGGCAGCACCGGTGTTGATGTCGAAGAGCGCACCGTCGAGCGCGCTGTCGGGCACCCACTGCACCGCCTCCATGCCGAGATTCGCGCCCACGGCCGGCAGCAGCGTCGTGAGATCCCACTCCTGCTGGGCGATGAGGTCGCCGGGGGCGGCCTCGGGGTCGACCTTCAGCACGGTGTTCTGATTCACGCCCTTCGCGCTGTTGTCGCGCTCCGAGGCGACGTAGACCGAGCCCGCGCCGTCGACCGTGATGCCCTCGGTGTCAGGACCCGCAGCCCCCGGGTTCGCGGCATCCTTCTGGAATCGCACGCGCTTGCCCGATTCCCAGCCGTCGATCTGCGTGAACGAGCCGTCGGCGTGGGCCTCGAGCTTCCAGATGCGCCCCTCGCCGTTGTCGACGGCCCAGAGGAACGTGCCGTCAGCGGTCTCCTGCACGTCGAGACCCGAGCTGTCCTCGAGGAACGTCGGAACGGTGTCGAGCACGCGGACGTCGGCAGAACCCGGCCATGGCGAGACGGCGATCTCGCCGGCGCAGACGTTCGCCCCGCCCTTCGTGCTCTCGGCGGTCACGGCGAAGGCGCCGGTGACGTCCGGGCAGCGACCCCATGTGGTCGCCGCGTGCCCTGCACCCCAGGTGGTCGAGTCGATGAGGAGGTCACCGTCGAAGACGCGCACCGAGTCGCCGTCGCCGAGGCCGAAGCCGAGGTCAGCGCCCTCGATGACGAGGTCTCCGCCGGCGGCGATCGAGGTCCCTGCCGGGATGACGTACGAGTGCGTGTCGTCGTCGTCCTTCACGACGATGCCCGAGACGTCGAGTGCGGATGCCGTCGGGTTGACGAGTTCGATCCAGTCGCCCGGTGATCCGCCGTCTGACTCGACCTCGTTGATGCGCACCGGATTGCCGCATGCGTTGCGCAGCCCCTTGGTCGAGACTCCGATGTCGACGAAGTCACCGCTGCCGTCGGCGCAGCGGGCGAGCACGCCGGCCGCATGTGCCGCGTACACGTGCTCGTCGACGACGTTGAGGTTCGCATCGCGCAGCGTGACCGTATCGCCATTGCCCAGACCGAACACGAAATCGGTCGGCTGGTCGAACACGAGATACGAGCCGGGCGCGAGCACCGTGCCCGCGGGGAGCGGCGTGGTCTCTGCGGCATGACCCACGGGGTCGCCGTCCATCACGGTCCAGCCCGAGAGGTCGACCGGGGTGCTGCCCGTGTTGACGACCTCGACCCAGTCGGTCGTGTCACCGTTGGACTCGATCTCGTTGATCACGACGTCGGGCATGACGCACGCGTTCGCCGCCCCCGGAGTCGAATACGCGAGCACGAAGGCGCCCTGCCCGTCGGGGCAGCGCGCGAGAGTCGCGACGATGACGTCGCCGTCGATCGCGGCATGGCCGCTCCACGGGAGCGTGTCGTCGATCAGGAGGCCCGTGTCGTCGAAGAGGCGGATGCGGTCGGCGCTGCCGATGCCGATCGGATCGCGGAACGCGGTCTCGACGCCGTCGACGAGTCCGATCGAGCCTTCCTCGACGACCAGGAACTCGCCCGCCGCGATCTCCGTTCCCGGCAGGAACTGCCACCTGTGGTCGTCGGAGTTGTCGCGGATCTCGTATCCCGAGATATCGAGAGGGGCATCGCCCGCGTTGTGGAACTCGACCCAGTCGGCCGGCTGCGAGTCGACCTCGTTGATGACGATACTGCCGCCCAGAGGGGTGTCGGCCGCGAAGACGTTGACCGCCCCCTTCGTGGGCTCGGAGGTGTCCGCCCATTCCACGGTGCCCTCGACGTCGCGGGCACCCCAGGTCGCTGCGGCGTGAGCCGCCCACGATGTCTCGTCGACCAGCACGGCGCTCGGGTCGAACAGACGCACCTGGTCTTCCTTGCCGAGGCCGAAGGTGAAGTCGCCGACGCCCGCAGCCCCCTCGTCGATCACGACATAGGCGCCAGGCTCGACGAGCGTGCCGTCGGGGAACGTGTACGACTCGTCCTCGCCGTTGTCCTTGACGACGTAGCCGCTCAGATCGACGGCGACGGCTGACGTGTTGACGAACTCGATCCAGTCGCCGGGCGCTCCCCCGCTGGATTCGACTTCGTTGATGCGGACACCGGATTCGGCGCCGGTGGCGGCGAGCGGAACGGCGAGCAGAGCGGCGGCGCTGAGTGCGCAGACCGTCGTGACCGCAGCCGCGGAGTGCAGGCGGGACATGGGGCTCCTGAGGGAATCAGACGGGTATCACCCCACATCACCGACACCGCATGGCTGACCGAAGACCCGCAGGTGCACGGATGGTGAACGGCCGGTGGCCATTCTCCCGACAGTGGCGAACGGCGGATGCCCAGGCGCCGGTGCGAGGATCGTGTCGTGCGCACCATCCTCAACATCATCTGGCTGATCTTCGCCGGGCTCGCCCTCTTCCTCGGCTACATGCTCGCCGGCATCCTGCTGTGCATCCCCATCGTGACGATCCCCTGGGCGATCGCCTCATTCCGGATCGCCCGGTACGCGATCTGGCCGTTCGGACGCGAAATCGTCAGCAAGCCCACCTCGGGCGTCGGATCGTTCCTCGGCAACGTGCTCTGGGTGATCCTCGCGGGGTGGTGGCTCGCCATCGGGCACATCGTCTCGGGTCTCGCGCTGTGCATCACGATCATCGGCATCCCGATGGGCATCGCCGACTTCAAGATGGTGCCGGTGTCGCTGATGCCGCTCGGCAAGGAGATCGTGTCGCGCAAGGGCGCTTTCGACCGCACCCTCTGACGGATCAGCACAACCGACCTAGACTGACCGGGATGGATGCCGACCGCCTGATCGCCTGGGACGACGAGCTCCGCCGGGCGCACACCCGCCTCCGCTCGGCTCTGGAGGCGACGAGGGCCGCGCTCGACGCGGACGCCGACGCCCCGGACGCCGCCTCTGATCTCGCGCTGTTCTGCATCGGGTTCTGCTCGGCGCTCGACGGACATCATCTGAGCGAGGACCGTGCCCTGTTCCCCGCTCTGCGCGAGGAGCACCCCGAACTCGGCGATGTGATCGACAAGCTCATGCAGGATCACTCGATGCTCGCGCACCTGCTCGGCGCGCTGCGCACCGCGGTCGAGGGCGGCGAGAGCACCGAGGCGATCGAACGACACCTCGACGGCGTGGGGGCGATCATGGAGTCGCACTTCCGCTTCGAGGAGCGGGAGATCCTGACGCCGCTGCGCGCACTGCACCTGGATCGCGCCGTGCCGGACGTGCTCGGCCCACTCTGACCCGGACTCAGTCGCGGAAGAAGCCGACCCCGAGGTCCGGGTGATCGACGAAGACCCCGTCGACGCCCGTGCGGGCGATGACGCCCCACTCGGCCTCGTAGTCGCCGTACGCGCCCTTGCCTCCGGAGCCGCGGAACTCCGCGGAGAGGAAAGCGTTCTCAGGGCGGCACGTCCACGTGAACACCTTGAGCCCTCTGGCGTGTGCGTCAGGGACGATCGTATTGCCTGCCGCGAGCAGCATCCGCTTGTTGACGCTGATGCCGTCGACCTGCCCGACGAGACCGTCGAGCCCTGTCGGCGTGACGGTCGCCTTGTAGGTCAGCGCCTTCTTGCCCTGTGCGACGAGCAGGTCGTAAGGACGCCCCGACGCCTCGATCAGGTAGATGTACGAGGCTGCGATGCCTCGAGCCTTCAACTGCCCGAGGATCGTCGACTCGAAGCACTCGACGATCAGCGGCAGCTCGCCGTCGGCCCATCCGGCCGCGCGCAGATCCCGCTCGATCAGCGGCGCGAGATCGAGGCCGATGCTCGCGAAGTACGTCGCGTGCTTCACCTCGAGCACGACTCCGATCTCACGGCCGTGCTCGACCGAGCCCTCGCGCACGATGTCGAGCACGTCGGTGAGCCGCAGGATCGCCTGCGACCCGCTGAAGCTCGCACTCGATAGACGCACCTCGGGCAGCCGCTCGCGACTGCGCAGAGTCGTCAGCTCGTCCCACGTGAAGTCCTCGGTGAACCAGCCGGTCAGCGCTTGCCCGTCGACGCGCTTCGTCGTCTTGCGGTCGGCGAATTCCGGATGCTCTGCGACATCGGTCGTTCCCGAGATCTCGTTCTCGTGACGAACGATGAGCACACCGTCCTTCGTCGCGACGACGTCGGGTTCGACCGCATCGACCCCCATCGCGAGGGCGAGCTCGTAGGAGGAGCGACTGTGTTCCGGACGGTAACCGGGCGCACCGCGGTGCCCAATCACGAGAGGCGATTTCCTGGGCACGCTCTCAGCGTAGGACACCCTGATGGCCCGGCATTCCAGGTATCGTGGAGGAAAGCGACCCACAACCCACTTTGGAGTGAGGCCCACATGAGCAACTTCGCCTTCAACAACCCGGCGTTCCAGCAGCAGGATCCGCGCAACGTCGCGACCTACCCCGGTGCCCCGCAGGGTGCTCAGGGTGCGCAGGCCGCGTCGTTCCAGCACGGCACCATGGATGCCGCTGCGAACGCCCAGCTCGAGGGAATGTACGCCGCTCCCCCGGCCGGCGCGATCGAGACCGACCGCATGTCGGTCGAGGACACCGTCTGGAAGACCGCCGGACTCTTCGGCATCCTCCTCGTCACCGCTGCCATCGGCTGGTTCGTGACGCTCGGCGGCGTCGCCGCACCCGAGCAGAACCCCTACGACCAGTTCCAGCCGAACATGCTGCCGTGGATCGTCGGAGCGCTCGGCGGCTTCGTGCTCGCCATGGTGATCTCCTTCACCTCGCGCAAGAAGGTCCGCCCCGCGCTGATCTTCGCCTACGCCGCGTTCGAGGGTCTCTTCATCGGTGGCATCTCGGCGTTCTTCGAGGTGCTCTACCCCGGAATCGTCTTCCAGGCCACACTCGCCACGGTCTCCGTGGTCGGCGTGACGCTCGCCCTCTTCGCCAGCGGCAAGATCCGCGCGTCGAAGAAGGCCACCAAGATCTTCATGATCGCCATGATCGGCTACCTCGTCTTCTCGCTGCTCAACGTCGTCCTGACGTGGACCGGCGTCCTGGGCGAAGGCGCGGCCTTCGGTCTGCTCAGCAAGGTCGAGATCCTCGGCATCCCGCTGGGTCTCATCATCGGCGTCCTGGTCGTCATCATGGCCGCGTACTCGCTGGTGCTCGACTTCGACCAGATCCAGCAGGGCGTGCGCAACGGCGCTCCCCGCAAGTACGGCTGGCTCGGCGCCTTCGGCATCATGGTCACGGTCGTCTGGCTCTACGTCGAGATCCTGCGGATCATCGCGATCGCCCGCGGCAACAACTGACGCATCGTCGCTCGAAGAGGCCCGTCTCCATCCGGAGGCGGGCCTCTTTGCACACCCCGAGGCTCCGGCGCAAGGGGTTGGCTGATAATCAGCTGGGAGGGCACAGTGGTTCACACGAGCCCTGGCACCCCGGGGCTCACGATACATAGGAGCTGAACATGAGCTTTCTCGGATTCCTTCTTCTCGGTCTCATCGCCGGCGCAATCGCGAAGCTGATCCTTCCCGGCAAGCAGGGCGGTGGATGGTTCATCACCCTCCTCCTCGGCGTCGTCGGCGCATTCCTCGGCGGATGGCTCGGCAGCCTCATCCTGAACCGTCCTCTCACGGAGTTCTGGGACCTGGGCACGTGGCTCCTCGCCATCGGCGGCTCGATCATCGTGCTGCTGATCTACGGTCTGATCGTCGGTCGCGGCAGCAAGGCCCGCAGCTGACCACATCGCGCACCGCGCGATGAACAGAACCGCCCCCGCACGAAGCGCAGCTTCGGACGGGGGCGGTTCTTCGTATAAGGGTGTTCCGCATGCGGGCGAGCGTCATCGCTCCGCGGCCGGCGCGTCAGCGCTCCGCGGCTCTGGCCTCGAGCAGCGCCCGTTCCCTGTCGTTTCCCGCGAGCGCGGCTGCGACGGCGAACTCGCTCCGCGCTTCGTCGTCGCGGCCGAGGCGAAGGAGCATCTCTGCACGCGTCGCCGGCAGCAGGTGGTAGCCGGCCAGAGCGCCGGAGGCCGAGAGCCGGTCGATGATCTTCAGGGCGGATGCGGGACCTCTCGCCATCGCCACGGCGGCCGCACGGTTCAGTTCGACCACGGGCGACGGAGCGATACGGCCGAGAGCCTCGTACAGCACCACGATGCGGTCCCAGTCGGTCTCTTCGACGCTCGCCGCGAGCGCGTGGCACTCGGCGATCGCCGCCTGCAGACCGTACGGGCCGCGACCCGAGCCGAGCGCATCCGCGGCCGCCAGCGCGGCGCGACCGCGCGTGATACGCCCTCGGTCCCAGCGACGCCGGTCCTGGTCGGCCAGCAGCACGGGTTCGCCGTGCGCGTCGACCCTGGCCGGAAAGCGGGCGGCCGTCAGCTCCATGAGGGCGAGAAGGCTGTGCACATCGCGCTCCCGCGGCATCAGCGCCGCGAGCACGCGCGTCAGCCGGATCGCCTCGAGGCTCAACTCCGGTCGCATCCAGTCGGGGCCGCTGCTGGCCGCATGGCCCTCGTTGAAGATGAGGTACAGCACGCCGAGGATCGCACCCAGTCGAGCCGTGTGCTCGTCGCGGGGAGGCATCTCGAACGGCACGTGCGCTGCGGCGAGGGTCTTCTTCGCGCGGACGATTCGCTGCTGCACGGTCGCGGTGGGAACGAGGAACGCCCTCGCGATCTCCTCGCTCGACAGACCGCCCACCACCCGCAGCGTCAGAGCGACCTGTGCCTCGCGCGACAGCACGGGGTGGCACGAGATGAAGATCAACCGGAGCACGTCGTCGTCGACGGCATCCGGGTCCCACGGCGGCGCATCAGCGGCCTCCGCCTGCTCGCGCTCCAGGTCGTGGGCCAGCACCGCCATGCGGTCGTCCAGCCGCTCCCGGCGACGCCAGCCGTCGACGGCCTTGCGCTTCGCGACCGCCGTGAGCCACGCTCCACCGTTGCGAGGGACACCGTCGATCGGCCACTGCCGCAGAGCATCCACCAGCGCCTCCTGCGCGAGATCCTCCGCGAGACCGAAGTCACCGACGGCCCTCGTCAGCGTGCCTACGATCTTCGCGGACTCGATGCGCCACACGGCGGCGACGGCCCGCCGCACGCCCTCGTCGGGTGCGTGGCGGGCCGTCTCGCTGTCGTCGGTCATGTCACTGCTGGGCGCGACGCGCCTCTTCCTCTTCGCGCCAGCCCTTCTCCTTCTCGATCCACTCGTTGTCGGCGGGGAAGTCGGACTCGTCGGTCACCCGTCGCACCTCGAGGAAGGAGCCTGCGCCGAGAGGTGCACGGCTCGCCCACTCCGCCGCCTCCTCACGCGTCGACGCCTCGATGATCCAGAAGCCGTTGAAGAGCTCCTTCGTCTCCCCGTAGGGGCCGTCGGTGATGAGCGGCTTCTCGGCGCTGAAATCGACCACGAAGCCCTCCGCGGCGTCGCTGAGTCCTTCACCCGCGAGCAGAACGCCGGCCTTGATCATCGACTCGTTGTACTTGCCCATGGCCTCGATGACCTGCTCGAAGGGCATCTCCTTGTACGCCTCGACCGCTTCGTCGTTCGAGCGCATGATCAGCATGAACTTCATGATGTTCTCCTTGGTGGGTGGGGCCGTCTTTCGACCCTCTCATTGAAGACGTCGAACGGGAACGACTCGGATCGACACGCTCGACGAAGATTCTCGAGAATCTTTTTCCGAAGGGGTCAGCCGAGCTCGTCAATCGCCGCTCGGATCGCGTCGGCGGAAGCCTGCAGCAGGCTCAGCTCACGCTCGTTCATCGGCGTCTCAGCCAGCGGCACCGCACCCGCAGCACCCACCACCGACGGCACCGACAGCGCGACCCCGTGCAGCCCGTACTCGCCGTCGAGCACCGTCGCGACCGGAAGCACCGCCCGCTCGTCATGCAGCACCGCCTCGGCGATGCGGGCGCAGCTGACGCCGATCGCGAGGTTCGTGGCTCCCTTGCCTCGGATGACGGCGTACGCCGCGTCGCGCACCTCGATCGCGATCCGATCGAGCTCCTCGGCCGTGAACGGCTCATCGGCGGGCCAGTCGAGGATCGGGACGGACCCGATGGTCGCGTTCGACCACAGGGGGAACTCCGTGTCGCCATGCTCGCCGACGATGTCGGCGTGGACGCTCGTCGTGCTCACGTTCGCCCGATGCGCGAGACGCCAGCGCAGACGCGAGGTGTCGAGAACAGTGCCGGATCCGAACACCCGGTGCGGCGGGAGGCCCGAGACGCGCTGCGCGACGACCGTCATCACGTCGGCCGGGTTGGTGACGATGATGAACACGGCGTCAGGAGCGCGTTCGACGAGCTGCGGCATGAGCTTCTCGAGCAGACGAGCGTTGATGCCCGAGAGCTCCATGCGGGTCTGGCCCGGCTGCTGCTTCGCGCCGGCCGTGACGACGATCACGTCACTGCCGTCGACGACCGAGAGATCGGAGCCACCGCTCACCGCCGCAGAGGTGAACTGCGTGCCGTGCGCGAGGTCGAGCACCTCGGCATCCACCTTGTCGGTGGCGATGTCGTAGAGCGCGACCTCGGCCGCACTCCCCCGGATCAGCGCCGCATATGCGACGCTCACTCCCACGCTGCCCGCACCGATAACCGTGATCTTCGTCCGCGCCTTGGTCATAGGCTCATCCTGCCCGAAATACCGCGAACGGGCACGGACCCTGTGGTCCGTGCCCGTTCACCTGATCTGCGCGGGAGCGCTTACTCCCACTCGCCCGCTGGCGCGGTCGAGTGCCACCAGCGCCTATACGAGCGGGAGCTCCTGCGTCACTCCCACTCGATGGTTCCCGGCGGCTTCGACGTCACGTCGAGCACCACGCGGTTGACGTCGCGGACGCCGTTGGTGATGCGGTTGGAGATCTTCGAGAGCACGTCGTACGGCAGACGCGTCCAGTCGGCTGTCATCGCGTCTTCACTCGAGACGGGGCGCAGCACGATCGGATGCCCGTAGGTGCGGCCGTCGCCCTGGACGCCGACCGAGCGGACGTCGGCAAGCAGCACGACGGGGCACTGCCAGATGTCCTGGTCGAGGCCTGCCTTGGTGAGCTCTTCGCGAGCGATCGCGTCGGCCTCACGGAGGATCTCGAGGCGGTCCTGCGTGACCTCGCCGATGATGCGGATGCCGAGGCCGGGCCCGGGGAACGGCTGACGGCCGACGATCGCCTCGGGGATGCCGAGCTCGCGGCCGATCGCACGCACCTCGTCCTTGAAGAGGGCGCGGAGCGGCTCGATGAGCTCGAAGTCGAGGTCGTCGGGGAGCCCGCCCACGTTGTGGTGAGACTTGATGTTCGCGGTACCGGCGCCACCGCCGGACTCGACGACGTCGGGGTAGAGCGTGCCCTGCACGAGGAACTTGACCGGTGCGCCACCCGACGCCTTGGCCTCGGCGACGAGGTCGAGCTGCACCTTCTCGAAGGCGCGGATGAACTCGCGACCGATGATCTTGCGCTTCTCCTCGGGGTCGGTGACGCCCGCGAGGTGACCGAGGAAGACGTCTGCCGCGTCGACCGTGATCAGACGCACACCGGTGGACTCGACGTAGTCCTTCTCGACCTGCTCGCGCTCGCCCTTGCGGAGGAGCCCGTGGTCGACGAAGACCGCGGTGAGCTGGTCGCCGATCGCCTTGTGCACGAGAGCGGTCGAGACCGCCGAGTCGACGCCGCCGGAGAGCGCCGAGATGACGCGTGCGTCACCGACCTGCTCGCGGATGCGTTCGACCTGCTCGGCGATCACGTTGCCGCTGTTCCAGTCGGACGCGAGACCTGCGCCCTTGTGCAGGAAGTTCTCGATCACACGCTGTCCGTGGTCGGAGTGCTTGACCTCGGGGTGCCACTGCACGCCGTAGAAGCCGCGCTCCTCGTTCGCGAACGCGGCGACCTTGGTGGCGTCGGTCGTGGCGAGCACGTCGAAGCCCTCGGGGGCCTTGGCGACCTGGTCGCCGTGGCTCATCCAGACGTTCTGCTCGGCCGGCTGGCCGCCGAGCAGCGTGCCGCCGTCGCCGGAGATGACGGCATCCGTCGCGCCGTACTCGCGCAGGCCCGTGTTCGCGACCTCGCCGCCGAGGGTCTGCGCCATGTACTGGAAGCCGTAGCAGATGCCGAGGGTCGGCACCCCGAGCTCGAAGACCGCGGGGTCGAGGCGCGGAGCGCCCTCTTCGTAGACCGACGACGGACCACCCGAGAGGATGATCGCGACCGGGTTCTTCTCGGCGATCTCGGCGGCCGTCGCGGTGTGCGGCACGATCTCGCTGTAGACACCGGCCTCACGCACCCGACGGGCGATCAGCTGCGCGTACTGCGCGCCGAAGTCGACGACGAGCGTGGGGCGCTGCTGGGTCTCGGACTGTTCGGTCACCGGACACCTTCCGTGGCTGGGGCGGGGGCCGAGGCGGCCTCCCTCGAAGCGAGGTAGGCCTTGACGTCGCGGGCGACGATGGCCTCCATGAAGAACGACAGCAGCGGGATGACGCCGCCGAGCGCGAGCAGGATGAAGCGCAGGAACGGCCAGCGCATCAGGCTCCACATCCGGAAGCACGCGAAGAGGTACACGACGTAGAACCAGCCGTGCGCGACGAGGATCGAGAGCGAGATGTTGAGTCCGTCACCGGTCGACTCGAGGCCCTCGGGCCCCTCGACGACGGGAGCGAACCACAGCAGACCGCCGGACCCTCCCGCGAAGAGCTCGAGTCGGATCGGCGTGTACTTCAGCACCATCTCGGCGACCAGCAGGAGCAGCATGACTCCGGTGATGATCGACGCGACCTGGTAGAACTTCAGCGCACCACGGATCGCCGGAAAGCTGGCGACTTTCGGTTCGGGCATGACTCCAGTCTAGCCGGGCGCGTTACGCGTCGAATCCGGCGTCAGGGTGCGGGTGGACGCGCCACGAGCAGTTCACCCGTGCCTGTCGCCGCGAGCGCTCCGGCCGCGTGGGGCACGAGCAGGGTCGAGCCGCTGCGGAGTCGCTGCGCCCCGATCTCGACCTCGCCGTCGTTCACGATCACGATCGAGAAGCCCTGATCGACGGTCGCTGCTCCACGCACACGAACCCGCTCGAGTCTGAAGTACTCGTCAGCGGACTCGGGGAAGGCTGAACCGGACTCGGGGGCGGCGGAGATGAGTTCGGCGAGGTCGGCGGCCGATCGTGCGCGCGTGTTCACCGCGGCGAGCGCGAGGTCGAAGCCGAGACCGAGATGGCCGACCGCCGCCCCGTCGATCGCGAAGTCTCCCCACTCGAGAAGGATCGACAGGTCTTCCGGCTGCTGCAGCTCGAGCAGCAGCACGCCGGCGCCGATCGCGTGCAGCTCGCCCGGCGGCACCCAGACCACATCTCCCGCGGCGACCTCGATCTCATGCAGCAGACCGAGCAGCGTCGTCGCGTCCTGTCGCTCGACGAGAGCGGCCAGATCGGCTGCCTCGACGTCCTGCCGCAGGCCGACGTGCACAGTGCCGCCCTGCAGGATGTACCAGGCCTCCGCCTTGCCGTGCGCGCGGCCGAGATGCGTCGCCGCGAAGTCGTCGTGCGGGTGCGCGTGCACGGGCAGCCGCTGCCCGGCATCCAGAAGCTTCACCAGCAGGCGGGTGTCCGCACCCCACCGTGCGACGTGGTCGTCTCCCAGCCAGGCGGCAGGGTCCCGCTCGATCGCGTCACGCAGCACCCGTCCGTCCGCGAGCGTGGTGAGGCCGAGCTCGGGCTCGCCGTTGACCGTGGTCGTCGAGCCGATCCAGTCCTCGGGTTCCCGAGGAGCGACGCCGTCTTCGCCGCGGAAGGCGCTGATGCGTGCACCACCTCGGTAGAAGCGCTCGGCGGGCCGGTTCGACGGCAGCAGGATGGGATTCATACGGTCTCCTCCGATCGCACGGCCCCCGCGAGGAAGCCACCGACGAACGTGTCTCCGAGTCCGACGGTGGTCGGGGTGGGGACGTCGAGCGAGAATGCCGCGACGCCCACGGCGTCCGGCAGCGCCGCCTCGATGGCAGAGACGAGCGCCTCCCCTCCCCCGTGTCTGGGCATCGACGACGTGTGCTCGACGTCGTCCGACGTCACGCCGTCACCGACGCGATAGCGGGTGGCGGCGACGACGACGGCACTGTCGAGGGCAGCACGGTGCCGAGCGGCATCCGGTCCGACGCCGATGGCCCAGTAACGCGTGTGCACCACGAGCGCGCGAGCCGGGATGATCATGTGCGCCTCACGCAGGGCCAGGATGACGTCGGACTTGTCGAGCAGGTTCACGGACCGACCGAGATACTCCTGCAGCTCGTCCTCGTTCATGCCGTAGACGTCGATCTGCGGCAGCAACCGGGCTCGCACGGTCTCGGCGAAACCTCGCGTGTAGAAACCCGCGTCCTCGTAGTAGACGAGAGCGTCGCCAGGCAGGCTCGACATCGCCCGCTGCACCTCGATGAGCCGCTGCTCGAGCAGGTCGTGATCCTGCATCGTGTTGAAGCCCGAGACGAGGAAGACGCCGGCGTCGGTCAGGGTCGTCGGCAGATCCTCCGAGAGCAGCATGCGTCGGTTCGGCGGGTCGTTCGCGAAGATCAGCCGGTTGGGCGCGGGTGACAGCACCTCTCCGTCGGTGAGGCGCACGTGCGCGCCGACCGGGTACTGCACGATCAGGTGCGGGTCGAGGGTGTCCTCGGTCGCCGAGCAGATGTACGAGATCGACTCGGGCAGCAGCCGGCGCACGTTGTCGTCGATGCTCACCAGGTGCTGCACGCTCGGAATGCCGAGGGCGTCGAGCACGAGCCCCGCCCGCACACCGGTGCCGCCGAGCGTGATCGCGTACTCGAAGTGCGACACGAAGTCCTCGATCACCTCGGACGAGGCGACGAATCGCTCCGCCCCGGTGCCCGAGGCGACGAAAGCCAGCACCGCCACCAGCAGCGAGCGCTCGTCGGTGATCGGCGCCGTGGTCGTGAGCTCGTGGCGCCGCACGCCGTGCGCGAGCGCCAGCCTGTCGAACACCGATGAGTCCCACATGAGCTCGTAGTCGACGGTGCCGCCGAGTCCGAGTACGAGCGTTCTGTCCACGTCGCCGATCATCCTCCCGAGTCCGCAGTGTCAGTACAGCGATGCCTTGCCGTCTGCGCCGAACAGGTCGATCTTCTCAGCAGCCGTCACCTTCATGGCTTCGAGTGCCGCCGGCTGGATCGCGTTGGGCTCGCGCAGACGCTGATCGGTGCCGAGGATCTCGCGCATGCGGTTGTGGTATGAGACCTTGATGTCGCTCGAGATGTTGATCTTGTTGATGCCCAGGTCGACCGCGCGACGCAGCTCGGTGTCCGGGTTGGACGATCCGCCGTGCAGCACGAGCGGAATCCCGATCGCGGCCTTGATCTCCTCGAGCAGGTCGTGACGCAGCTCGGGGTTCTTGTCGCTCGGGTAGAGGCCGTGCGAGGTGCCGATCGCGATCGCGAGGCTGTCGACCCCGGTCTCCTCGACGAAGCGCACCGCGTCAGCGGGGTTCGTGTAGATGATCTCCGCCGCACCGGACTCGCCGTAGCTGTCGTTCGCACCGATCGTGCCCAGCTCGCCCTCGACCTGGATGCCCACCGCGTGAGCCGCGTCGACCACCTTGCGGGTCAGCGCGACGTTCTCGTCGAACGGCAGCAGCGAGGCATCGATCATGACCGAGGTGAAACCCGCTTTGATGGCCGTGATGATCTGCTCGTAGCTTCCGCCGTGGTCCCAGTGGATCGCGACGGGCACGCTCGAACGGTGTGCACGGGAGTGCATCGCCGCGATCAGGTCGGTCGTGATGTGAGACACCTCATCGGGGTGGATGGCGATGATGACCGGAGCGGCCTTCTCTTCACTGATGTCCATGATCCCGTTGAACATCGCCCAGTCGCTGATGTTGAAAGCCGGGATGGCGAAGTTGTTCTCATTGGCGACATCGAGGATGGATTTGCCGGTGTAGAGCACTTGATTCTCCTGTTTCGTGGTGGTCGGTGATCCGTCGGCACGACGTCAGCTCTTCACGGACCCCGCCGTGAGACCGCTGATGAAGTACCGCTGGAAGAAGAGGAAGAGGATGAGCACGGGGATGGATCCGAGCACGCTCATCGCCATGATCTGGTTCCACTCGTACGAGTGCTGGCCCATGAGCAGCTGGATGCCGATGGGCACCGTGCGCATGTCGATCGTGCGGGTGAGCGTCAGCGCGAAGAGGTATTCGTTCCACGCGATCATGAAGGTGTAGATGCCGACGGACACGATGCCGGGGATCGAGATCGGCACCAGGATGCGCCACAGGGCGGTCATCGATCCTGCACCGTCCACACGCACGGCCTCGTCGAGCTCTTTCGGCAGGGTGTTGAAGTAGCCGGTCATCATGATGATCGCGTAGGGCAGCGTGAACACCATGTAGGTGAGGATCAGCCCGAGGTACGAGTTGTACAGCCCGAGCGCCACCATCAGCCCGAAGTACGGGATCAGCAGGGTGATCGGCGGAACGGCCTGCACGCTGACGATCACGACGTTCAGGATGCGCTTGCCCCGGAAGTCGAAGCGGCTGAACGCGTATGCCGCCTGGATCGCGACGAGGAGCGTCAGGATCGTGACGGAGCCGGCGACGACGTAGCTGTTCAGGAAGAACCGCATCGTCTCGGGGTTCGTGAAGATCGCGATGTACGCGTCGAACGAGAACGTGTCGGTGAGAAGCCGAGGCGGCAGCTCGAAGATCTGGGTGTTCGACTTGAACGAGCTCGAGAGCATCCAGAGCACCGGCCCCGCGGCGAACACGGCACCGAGGATGAGTCCGATCATCACGCCGGTCTTGGCGACGCGACGCTGGTTCTGAACGGTGAGAGCCACGATCAGTCCCTCGCTTTCTGGTGACGGACGTAGAAGACGGCGAGCACCATCGACATGAGCAGGACCAGCACGGCGGAGGTCGCGGCGAGCGAGAAGTCGTACTTGGCGAAGGCGAGCTTGTAGGTGAAGGTGCTGAGGACCTCGGTCACGTCGATCGGTCCGCCGCCGGTGGTCATCCAGATGAGGGCGAACTGCTGAGAGGTCCAGATGAGATCGAGCAGGACGAGGCTGACGATGATCGGCCGCAGCTGCGGGACGGTGACGTTCCAGAACCGCTGCACCGCACCCGCGCCGTCGACGGTCGCGGCCTCGTTCAGCTCGTTCGGGATGCCCTGGAGACCCGCCAGCAGGCTCACCATGAAGAAGGGGTAACCGGCCCAGATGTTGATGAAGATGATCGTCCCGAGCGCGAGCTGCGGCGAGGCGAGCCATTCGATGTCGGTGTTGAGCAGGAAGTTCACGACGCCGTTCGGGGCGAGGAGCATGCGCCACAGCACGGCGATGACGGCGACCGTGAAGAGCCACGGCAGCACGTAGAGCGCGCGGAAGAAGGAACGCGAGAAGCGGCCGAGCAGCGGACTGTTCAGCATCATCGCGAAGGCGAGTCCGAGCACCAGGTGCGCGACCACGCTGGTCACCGTGAAGAGGATCGTGTTGCCGGTGGCCTTCCAGAAGCGCGGGTCCGACAGGATCTCGACGTAGTTGCCGATCCCGACGAACTCGGGCGATTTGTTCAGGATCACGTTGTCCTGGAACGAGTAGCCGATCACCATGACGATCGGCACGATCATGAGGACGAAGAGCAGGATGATCGTCGGCGAGAGGAAGGCGTACGACTCGGTGGTCTTGCGCAGCTGCCGCCGACGACGCGACATCGAGACCCCGGTGACGATCACCTCGGTGTCGTCGGATGTTCTCAGACTCATGGGAAGCATGGCTCCTTGGTTGGTCGGGTGCCGCATCGCATCGGTCGCGATACGGCACCCCGTTCATTCGGGAAGCGGGAGATCAGAACTCCGCTTTCCAGCTCTCCTGCGCCTTCTTGAGCGCGTCGTCGATCGACTGCTGACCATCGAAGGCCGACTGCAGCTGCTCACCGAGCTGACGCATCAGATCCTCCGCAACGGGGAGTCCGGTGAATTCGTTCGCCGGGTATCCCGCCTGGTAGATCTCGAACGCCTCGGCGAACAGCTCGTCGTCCTCGACGAATCCGGGAACCGACTTCGAGTTGCCGGGGAAGGCATTCGCCATCGTCGAGAGCTCGGAGTTGGTCTGCTCGCTCATCAGGAACTCGACCAGCTTGAACGCGGCGTCCTTGTGCTCCGAGTTCTCAGCAACGCCGATGCCCCAGGATGCGTAGGGGATGCCCCGCTCGCCGTCGTAGCCGTCCTCGGCAGGGAGCGCCGAGATCGAGAAGGTCAGGTCGGGGTTCGTCTCACGGATCAGGTTGATGTGCGCGAGCGAGTCGATCATCATGCCGACGCGACCGTTGGTGAACTCCTCGACCTTGTCCTGCTCCTTCATGGTGAAGGAACCGGAGGCGATCGAGCCGTCATCCCACATGCCGCCGATGAACTCGACCGCCGACGTGACGTCGCCGTTGGTCAGATCCGGCTGACCGTCTTTCAACATCGATCCGCCCGACGCCCACACCCATGACATGACGTCGTTCTGCACGCCGTTCGGCGCTTCGAGGGAGAGCGGGAGCACCCAGCCCGAGACGTCGCCGCCGAGGGCCGAGACCTTCGATGCGGCATCCGCGAACTCCGTGCGGGTGGTGGGCGGGGCTGAGACGCCCGCGTCGGCCAGCAGGGTGTCGTTCGTGAACATCGGGTAGACGAAGTTCACGACCGGGATCATGTAGGTGCTGCCGTCGACCTGGATCTGGCTCGCCAGTTCGCTGTCGTCGTAGTCGTTCTCCTTCATCAGGGCGGTCAGGTCTGCGATGACGCCCTGCGAGGCGAAGTCGTTGACCCACGCGCCGTCGAGTCCGACGACGTCCGGCATGGTGCCGGATGCCGCCCCTGCGAACAGCTGCTCCTTGGTCGATGCGTACGGCCCGCTCACGAGCTTGACCGTGATGCCCGGGTTGGCGTCTTCGAACTCGTCGATGAGCGCCCGGAACTCACCGTCGGGGAGCTCGGGCTCCCACCACTGTGCGAACTCGATGGTGACGTCTCCGCCGTCTCCTCCATCCGTTCCGCTGTCGCCTGCCGCGCACCCTGCCACTGCCAGGACCGTCACGGCTGCTGTCGCTGCGCCGGCGAGCTTCAGAATGCGTCGCCCTCGCCCCACTGTGATCATCACTTCTCCTCTTCGAGATCGTGCCGCACACGCGCTTCAATGCTTGTTCATGCGGTTTTGAGCAATATTATGCCGCCATTTGCAAGAACGTCAAGCACTTCTTTGCACTATTCGATGGATGTAATCACAGACCTCGCCGCCACATCTCTGCCACGGCGGGCACTGCACGGCACATCGCCGCCGCATTCGATCTGCAGTTTTCTGCTGGACTCTGCCGACTTTCTCGCTTCTCTGTGCTAGAGATGTGTGCATGGAAGCAACTGCACCGTCGCCCAAGCGCCGCCTCCCGGCGGGTCGGAAGGCGGATCTCGCCTCCTACGTCGAGCAGGTGGGAGAGGTGACTGTCGGCGGTCTCGCCGAGCACTTTCACGTCTCCATCGACACGATCCGCCGCGATCTCGACCAGCTCGATCGTGAAGGCGTCGTCATCCGCACGCACGGCGGAGCGGTCAGCGCCGAGGGGCAGCTCAAGGACCGCGCACTCGACGTCCGCCTTCGGCTGCAGACCGAGGAGAAGGAGAAGATCGCGCGCCTCGCGGCGGGCCTGATCGACGACGGGGCCGTCGTCATGCTCAACGCCGGGACCACGACCCTGGCTCTCGCCCGTGCCCTGCGGAACCACCGCGACCTCACGATCGCGACGAACAACCTGCGGATCCCTGCCGAGATCTCCCCCTCCGCCTTCCGCGATCTCTATGTGTTCGGTGGCGCGGTGCGGGCTATCACCCAGGCCACCACCGGGCCCGTCACGTTCACGATGACCCCGGGCGGACCCGAGGTCGACATCCGCTGCGATCTGGCGATGATCGCCGTCGGAGCGATCGACGAGGCCGGCTTCTCGACGTCGAACATGGGGGATGCGAACATGATGGCCGAGATGATCCAGCGCGCCGATCGCACCGCCATCCTCGCCGACTCCTCGAAGTTCGGCCGGCGACTGTTCGCCCAGGTGACCACGCTCGACCGGGCCGACTACCTGGTCACGGACACTCCCCCGGAATCCGCTTTCGGGGCCGCTCTCGCGCAGGCCGAGGTCGAGGTCATCACCGCCTGACCGGGTCGGACCGCTCGCACGCACGTCGAAGGCCGCCGGGAGAGTTCCCGACGGCCTTCGCCTCTGTCATGCCTGCGTCACACGCCCGAGGGCGTCAGAACCACCCATTCAGGAGGTCCCACAGCCAGTCGAGGATGCCACCGATGATGCCGCCGATCCCGCCTGCGCGGTTCACGGTGACGGTGGCCGTGGCCTCGTCTCCGTCGGCCTGAGCGACCGCGACCGTGTACTTGCCCGGCTGCGTGCTCTTCGGTACGGTGACCGCGGTCGAGAAGGTGCCGTCCGCCGTGACCTGAACAGTGCCGACCTCGGTGGCCGCACCCTTCTTGGATCGCAGCTCGACCGTCACGGTCTCGCCGGGCTCGTAGCCCTCACCGGTGATCGTCAGCTTCTTGCCTGCGGTCACCTTCGAGGACCCGAGGTCGATCGAACCCGCGAACTCCGCCGGCTCCTCACCCGCGATCGTGAACGGCACCTGCACCGTGGTGCCGGTACCTGCGACGGCGACGGTGAGCAGCTGCTCTCCGAAGACGCCCGTGGGAACGGTGAAGCTGAGCGACGCGCGCCCCGCCTCGTCGGTGGTGTCGACGATCGTCGGATCGACGGCCCCTGCGGCGAGCTGCGTGCCGCCGAGCGACAGAGTCACCTCACCGGGCGCCTGCTCCCCCGCACTGAACGCCAGCGACGAGAATGCGACCGTCACCTGGTCGCCGGCGCTGTAACCGTCGGCATCCGGCGCGCTGACCGAGACACCCACGGCACGCTGTGCGAGGTCGGGGGTCGCGGTCTTGTTGGCGTCGAACCAGTCGACCATGGACTGAAGATCGATCTTCCCGGTGTCGCGCTTGCCTGTCCCCTCCTTGAAGGTGAAGAAGTTGTCTCCACCCGCGGCGAGGAACGAGTTGGCTGCGACCGTGTAGTTCGCCGCCGGATCGATCGCGGTCCCGTTGAGAGTGATCGACGTGACCCGCGAGCCCTGCGCTGCGGCGGGGTCGTACGTGTAGACGAGCCCTTCCGAGACGCCGAGCTTGAGGAACGGACGAGCGGAGCCTGCCGGCTGCCACTGCTCCTCGAGAACGCCCTTCAGCTGCGCACCGGTGAGGGTCAGCGTCACCAGCGTGTTGGCGAAGGGCTGCACCGTCGCCGCCTCGCGGTAGGTGACGTTGCCGTTCGGGTCGGTCGCGTTCGACGAGGCGTACGTGAGGTTGGCGCGGATGCCGCCCGGGTTCATCAGCGCGATGTCCGCGTCGGTGGACCATTTCTGCACGTCGGCCACGAAGTTGCCGATGGTGGACTCGCCACCGCGGTTCTCCGACCCGTTCGTCTGGCGAGCGCGGTTGAAGTCGGCGGTGATGTCTCCGACCTTCACCGCACCGAGAACGTCTGCGTCGGCCTTCGCCTTCGCGACGATGTCAGCCACCTCCGGAACCGCCGGGTAGAGCGGCTGACCTGCGGCCGTGAGCGGCTTGATCTCGTTGGTGATCGAGATCAGATCCTTGGTCTTCGGATCGACCTGCAGGTTCATGAGACCCAGGTTCTCGCCGTACTGACCGGCCGAGATGACCGGACGCCCGTCGATGACGTGGTTGTACGCGAGGTGCGTGTGCGCCGACACGATCGCATCGACGTCCTCATCGACCCCGTAGACGATCTCGCCCAGGGGCGATTCCGGAGTGATGCTCGACAGTTCGGCGCTGGACGCACCCTCGTGGACGAGGAGGATGACGACATCCGCCTCGCCGTTGGATGCGTCACCGTCACGAAGATCGTCGGCGACGGCGTTCACCGAGTCGACGATGCTGCGCACCTCGAGGTCCGCGATGCCCTCAGGGGACACCAGCGAGTCGAGGTCCTCGGTCACCGCGCCGACGAAGCCGACGCGCACGCCGTCGAGTTCCTTGACCCAGGCCGGGGCCAGCGCGGGCTCGCCGGTCTCGGTCACGAACACGTTCGACGAGATGTACTCCCAGTCCGCGCGGTCCTGCACGCGGTCGCGCAGGTCCTCCCAGCCCTGATCGAACTCGTGGTTTCCTGCCGCGCTGACGTCGAGACCGGCAGCGTTGAGCGCGTCGATCGTGGGGTTGTCGTCGTTGATGAACGAGGTGAACGTCGACGCGCCGATCAGGTCGCCGACACCGGCGAAGATCGTGTTCGGGTTCTCAGAGCGGAACTGCTGCACTGCTCCGGCGACGACCGCCGCGCCTGCGGCAGCGCCGTCGGCCTCGATCCGGCCGTGGAAGTCGTTCATCGTGACGATGTCGATGCTCACCGGCGGAATCTCCGACGAGACGCCGACGATGATCGGGTCGTGGTCACTCGAGCGGAACGGCGTACCCGCCTCGGTGGCGCCGAACGCGTAGCCGCGGTCGCTCCACTCCGGAGAGTTGATGCTCCACACACCGGCACCCGTGATCGATGCGGCCAGCGACGGGGACGCCAGCACGTGGTCGAGCGAGCCGAGCTCGCCGTCGAACGTGTAGGTGTGCTGGTCGGGGGCCTTCTCGCGAGCGACATCGCTCCAGCCCGCCGTCGTGAAGACCTCGATCGGGTCTTCCTTGGCGTATGCGTTGAAGTCACCGATCAGCAGGATGTCGCTGCTGCCGGTCGTCTGCTCGATCTGCTCGGTGAAGCCCTTGAGCGAGTTCGCCTGTTTCACGCGATCGGCGTTGAAGAAGCCCTGGCCGTCGGCTGGCTCCGCGCCACCGCCCTCGGGCGCCGACTTCGACTTGAAGTGGTTCGCCACGACCGTGACGACGCGGCCGTCGATGTCGAACGCCTGGGCGATCGGCTCGCGGGCGTTGCCCCACACGGTCTCGTCGGTCACGGTCAGGCTGTCGCCCACCGTCTCGACGGCATCCTTCTTGTAGATGATCGCGCTGGTGATGAAGTCGGTCGTCGCCGAATCGTTCAGCTCGTCGGGGGTCCGGACGTAGTCCCACTCCTCGCTGCCCAGCGCGTCGTTGAGTCCGTCGACCAGATCGGCCAGCGCCTCGTCGAGCGAGCCGCCGAGCTTGATCGAGTTCTCGATCTCCATGAGGGAGACGATCTCGGCGTCGAGTCCGTTGATCGCCGCGACGATCTTGGACTTCTGGATCTCGAACTGAGCCGCGTTCGCCGCGCCCCGAGCGTTAGAGTTCTCACTCTTGAGCGTCGTGAAGTAGTTGAAGACGTTGAACGACGCGACCTGCACGTCGCCGTCCACTGTCGGTGCAGACTCGCTGCGCGGGTTCGTCGCCGCGAAGCCCACCTTCAGGTCGTCGGACGAGGTGCTGTCGATCGGCACGACCGGCTGCAGACGCCAGTCGTCGAAGCCGTACTGCAGCACGTATCCGTTTTCGCTGAAGTCGACGGTGTCGCCGTTACGGACGACGAGGTCCTTCGTGAAGTAGGGCTGATCGTTCGGGTGACCGCTGTTCGTGACCTGGATCGACCAGCCGTCGTCGAGGAGGATCCGGTTGGCGCGGTTCGCCGCGGCGATCGCCGTGGCCTCCGCTCCCGGACGCACGAGCTCGGTGCTCTTCACGTTCAGATCGGCTCCGGCGTTCAGCCACAGCGAACCGAAGTTGTAGAGCTGGTGGCTCGATGCGACGCGGTACGTGCCGGCGGGTGCGACGTACATGTTCTCGTACTGCTCGCGGTCCGCTCCCTCGACCGAGTCGGGAAGCGGCGTGAGCGCGGGAACCCCTGCGCCCGCCTGCACCACGGAGATGCCGGACAGAGCCGCGGGGTTGATCTGCGTCTGTCCGAAGTACTCGCTGACCGAGCCCGTGACCGAGACGAGGTCGCCGATCTCGAGAGTCGGAGCCAGCGCGTTGAGGAAGACGAAGACGCCGTCGGACGCACCGGGCGTCGCGTCGGTCTCGCCGCCGGATCCCTGGGTCTGGATGACGATGCCCTTGTAGCCGCCGGTGCGGTGGTCGGCCGTGACCACGCCTTCGACCGTGACGGTCTGACCGTTCAGCGGCGAGACGTCGGTCGTGCCCTGCACCTCGGCGATGGAGACCGCGGTCGGGTCGGGCTCGGGCTCCGGGTCGGGGTCGGGTACCGTGCCGGTGTTCTGAGGAGTGATCGTCGCCGAGAGGCTGAAGTCCGCCTTGTTGTCGTCGGTGTCCTTGCCGTCGGTGCGGTTGAGCGACTTGACGTCGGTGTTGCCGGTGGGCGGCGTTGCCGCCGCGGTCTCGAACGTGTTCGAGGTGCCGTAGCCGAGTACGTCGATGACCCCGCCGACACCCGTGACCGAGCCGGGGGTCAGCGTGACCGCCGCGGTGCCGTTCACGAGGGCGAGCGTGCCGTTGGTGCCGCTCGGGTTGAGGGTGCTCACCGCGTCGGCCGTCGGCAGAGCGGCGCCGTTGGCCCCGTTGCTGCCGGCCTGCACGAGGTAATGGCCGCCTGCCGGGATGACTCCGGTCAGCGGCGCGACGCCGTTGGAGGCGCCCGTACCCGTCGCCGATCGGTACTGCAGCGAGAGTCCGTCGAGAGTGACGGGTGCCGCGGTCGGGTTGTAGAGCTCGACGAATTTGTTCGTGAACGCCGCGCCTGCGCTGCCTCCGGAGAGGTACGCCTCGTTGATGACCACCCCCGTCCCTGCGACATCGGCGGATGCGGGCGCTGCGATCAGGGCGCTGGCGCCGAGAGCTGCGACGCAGGTGGCGGCGAGGACGCCGAGACGCCCCCGACTTCTGCGATCTGACCCCGGAACCTCGCGGTTCACGGCGTCGGGAGCGGACATCATCTGTGTTGTCTCCTCGGGTATCGTCTGGCGACGGCTCTCGTGAAACCGTGGCTGCGCGCTCTCAGCTGACGCACATGTGAGCGAGCATACGGAGGCCCTCGGACAACCTCAACGGAGTTTTCCGATTGGTAACCAAGCCCTCACCGAACGTCGGAAACGACCCCTGACGAAGGTGGAATATTGCGTGCGTGCGCGCTCGGATGCGCATGTGGCCGCGCGCAGACGCGCGTCGGGATCAGACCGACTCGCCCGCCACGGCGTCTTCGAACTCCTCGACCTCGCGCTCCCAAGCATCCTTCGCGAGTCGGTACCAGAGGTAGAACGCGAAGCCCGCGAAGATCGCCCACTCGACCGCGTAGAAGACGTTGAGCCAGTTCACCGGCGACATCTCCTCGGGCGCAGGCGAGGAGATGTCCGACAGGCCGGCCGCAGCCGTCTGCGAAGCGAGGTACGGCCGATAGACGTCGAGCTGATCGATGTCGTGCCAGTGGCTCAGCAGCGCGGCGGTGGACATCTTGTCCATGCGCTGCGGGTCGTCCTTGGGCGGCACCGCTGGGCCTTCATCCGAGATGAGGCGTCCGGTGATCGAGGCTTCCGCCTCGCCCGCGTTCAGCTTCTCGACAGCGTCGTCGGCGATGCCACGGTCGGCCGTCCAGCCGATCGCCACGGCGATCGAGGTGCGATCGGCGACCCGCAGCTGACCGGTGACCCAGAAGCCCTCGACATCGTCGTTGAAACGGCTCGACACCACGAGGAAGTCATCCGGAACCCAGGTGCCCGACGTCTCGACCTTCTGACCGACGAGCGGCTCGGGCAGGTAGACGCCCGGCTCGACCACATCGGTCAGCGGACGCACCTCCTCGGTCGCTCCGGCGGGCGGAGGGTCGGTCTCGATCGCGCGCTCCAGCTGCCACTGACCGAGCCAGGCGAAAACGCCGGCGATGACCAGGCACAGCACGAGCATCCCGATCCAGCGTCCCCGGAGCATGACCTCACGAAGGGTCGGCGGGAACAGTGCGGGTGAAGTCACGGTGACGAGCGGAGCCTCAGGCCTCGTAGGGTGCGAGGACGACCTCGACCCGCTGGAACTCCTTGAGGTCGGAGTATCCGGTGGTGGCCATCGACTTGCGGAGCGCACCGATCAGGTTCGCCGTGCCGTCGGCGACGGGTGCGGGACCGTAGAGGATCTCCTCCAGGGTGCCGATGCCGCCGACCTCGACGCGGCGACCGCGCGGGAGCTTCGGGTGGTGCGCCTCGGGGCCCCAGTGGAATCCGCGGCCGGGTGCGTCGGTGGCGCGAGCGAGCGCGACACCGAGCATGACGGCATCCGCTCCCATCGCGAGCGCCTTGACGATGTCGCCGGACGTGCCGACCCCGCCGTCGGCGATCACGTGCACGTAGCGTCCGCCCGACTCGTCGAGGTAGTCGCGACGAGCGGCCGCGACGTCGGAGACGGCCGTGGCCATCGGCGCGTGGATGCCGAGGGTGGCGCGGGTGGTCGATGCCGCTCCCCCGCCGAAGCCGACGAGCACGCCGGCAGCGCCCGTGCGCATCAGGTGCAGTGCGGCCGTGTAGGTGGCTGCGCCGCCGACGATCACAGGCACGTCGAGGTCGTAGATGAACTTCTTCAGGTTCAGCGGCTCGTCGACGCTCGACACGTGCTCGGCCGAGACCGTCGTGCCGCGGATGACGAACAGATCGACGCCTGCAGCGGCGACGGTGTCGTAGAACTCCTGCGTGCGCTGCGGGGTCAGGGAGCCGGCGACGGTCACACCGGCCTCGCGGATCTCGGCGAGGCGCTGCGTGATGAGGGCTGGCTTGATCGGCTCGGCGTAGAGCTCCTGCATCCGCACCGTCGCCTGGCCCTCGTCGAGGCCGGCGATCTCGGCGAGCAGCGGCTCGGGGTTCTCGTACCGGGTCCAGAGACCCTCGAGGTCGAGCACACCCAGGCCGCCGAGCTGCCCCAGCATGATCGCCGTCTGCGGACTCACGACGGAGTCCATCGGGGCGCCCAGCACCGGGATGCCGAAGCCGAAGGCGTCGATCGTCCAGGCGGTCGACACATCCTCAGGGTTGCGCGTGCGCCTCGACGGCACCACCGCGATGTCGTCGAACGTGTACGCGCGTCGCGCGCGCTTGCCTCGGCCGAGCTCGATCTCCATGGTCACCACGTAAGCCTACCGGGCGCACGCGGAGGTGCCGACGGCTGGGACACTGGGAGGGAGGCCAGGAGGCAGTATGTCGGTGGATGCCGCGGAGATCGCCGTCGTCGGAGGCGGCGTGATGGGACTCGCCACCGCGTGGGAGCTGACCAGACGCGGTCATCGACCGGTGGTGTTCGAGCGCTTCGCGCGCGGGCATCGCGAAGGAGCCTCGCACGGGGCGACGCGCAACTTCAACAACGCCTACGACGAGGAGCACTACCTCGATCTACTCGTCCGCGCGCGGAACGGCTGGGACGCCCTCGGCCTGGTCGACGGCGAGCCTCTGTTACGCCTGCACGGTCTGGTCACGCACGGCGATCTCGATGTGTCCTCGGTCGAGCACCGCCTCCATGAGCGGGGCATCCACGCCGAGATCCTGTCCCCCTCCGAGGCGTCGGCTCGCTGGCAGGGCATGCGATTCGCCGATCCGGTGCTGTTCTCCCGAGACGCGGGGGTGGCCCGAGCATCCGCCGCCCTGCGGGAACTCGAGCGACGCATCGTCGACGCGGGAGGCGAGGTGCGCTGGGAGACCCCGGTCGCGCGGATCGACGAGACGGATGCCGGTGTCGAACTCGTGCTCGCCGACGAGCGGATCCAGGCCGAGATCGCCGTCGTCACGGTGGGCGCGTGGACCGAGAGGATGCTCCCCGGCATCCGACTTCCCCGACTCGAGGTCACCGAGGAGACGCCCGCCCACTTCCGACCCGTCGACGGATCGGCCTGGCCGTCGTTCAACCACTACGTCGACCCCGACCGCTATCCGGCGACGGTGTACGGGATGCCGACTCCGGGCGAGGGCGTCAAGGTCGGGTTCCACCGGGTCGGCGATGTCGTCGACCCCGATGCGCGCCCGCACGTGACGACCCACGCCGATGCGCTGGCCGACTACGTGCGCGAGTGGATGCCCGGCCTCGACCCGGCATCCGCCGTCCCGATCAGCTGCACATACACCTCGACGGACGACAGCGCCTTCGTGCTCGATCGACGCGGACGGCTCGTGGTGGGCGCGGGCTTCTCGGGGCACGGGTTCAAGTTCGCACCGGGAGTCGGGGCTACCCTCGCCGACCTCGCGCTCGACCCGACCGCACTTGCGGCCGAGCCCTTCCGCCTGCCCTGAGCTGTCGGGCTCAGCGGGAACGCGCGACGCGGCGCTCGTCCCACACGGGGGCGCCTGCCTCGTACACCTCCCCGTCCGAGCCGAACACGAGGAACCGTTCGAACGACCGTGCGAACCAGCGGTCGTGCGTGACCGCGAGCACGGTGCCCTCGAAGCGCGCCAGCGCGTCTTCCAGCGCCTCCGCCGACTCGATGTCGAGGTTGTCGGTCGGCTCGTCGAGCAGAAGCAGAGTCGCGCCGGACAGCTCGAGAAGCAGCACCTGGAACCGCGCCTGCTGCCCTCCCGACAGCGATTCGAAGGTCTGCTGCGCCTGACGCACGAGCCCATAGCGGTCGAGCGCCGAGCTCGCGGCATCCCGCGGCATCCCCGCTCGTCGTTCGTCACCTCGGTGCAGGATCTCGAGCAGCGTGCGCCCCACGAACTCCGGGTGCGCGTGCGTCTGCGCGAAGAGACCGGGAACCACCCGCGCACCGAGGACCGCTCGGCCGGAGTGCGCCACCTCGGAGAGCTGCTCCCCCGTCGAGGTCACGTGGCCGAGGGTCGAGTCCGGGTCGCTTCCTCCTCGCGCCAGCAGGCGGAGGAAGTGCGACTTGCCCGAGCCGTTGGAGCCCAGCACGGCGACGCGATCGCCGTACCAGACCTCGGCGTCGAAGGGCCGCATCAGCCCGGTGAGCTCTAACTGCTCCGCGACGACCGCGCGCTTGCCGGTGCGCGAACCGCGCAGGCGCATGTCGAACTCCTGGGCGGGTGGTCGCTCCTCCGGCGGCCCCGCCTCTTCGAACTTGCGGAGACGGGTCTGGGCCGCCTGGTATCTCGAGGCGAAACCGTCGTTCGCCGAGGCCTTCACCTTGAGGTTCGCGACCAGGATGCGCAGTTTCTCGTGCTGCTCGTCCCACCGCCGACGCAGCTCGTCGAGACGGTCCATCCGGTCGCTGCGCGCCTGGTGATACGTCGCGAAGCCACCGCCGTGCACCCACGCAGACGCCCCGGCGCCTCCCGGTTCGAGAGTCACGAGCCGGTCGACCGCGCGTGCGAGGAGCTCGCGGTCGTGCGACACGAGAAGCACGGTCTTCGGGGTCTGCCGCAGTTGCTCCTCGAGCCAGCGCTTGGTCGGCACGTCGAGGTAGTTGTCGGGCTCGTCGAGAAGCAGCACCTCGTCGGGGCCGCGCAGCAGCGCCTCGAGCGCGAGCCTCTTCTGCTCACCTCCCGAGAGCGTGATCAGCTCACGGAAGCGCGCTCGGTCGTAGGGCACTCCGAGAGCTGCCACCGTGCACTGGTCCCAGATCGTCTCGTGCTCGTATCCGCCGGCGTCTGCATACTCCGCGATCGCCGTCGCATACGCCATCTGGGTGTCGTGCTCATCTCGCTCGATCAGCGCGTTCTCGGCTGCTTCGAGCGCTTCCGCCGCCTGCCGGATCCGTCGAGGCGCGACGCGCACGAGCAACTCCTGAACGGTCTGGCCTGCTTCGCCGTGTCCGACGAACTGATCCATGACTCCGAGGCCGCCGTCGATCGTGACGACACCGGAGTCCGCCGCCTGATCGCCGCGGATGATCCGGAGCAACGTCGTCTTGCCCGCACCGTTCGGTCCGATCAGAGCGCTCGTCGAACCGGAACCGACGCGGAACGTCGCTTCGTCCAACAGCGGCCTGCCGTCGGGGAGGGTCAGCGAGACCCCAGCTACATCGATATATCCCACCGTGCGTGGCCGTCCTTCCGCCCGCATGGCGAGCCGACCAGGCTATCAGGAAGCGGGCCGGTGATCGATCGCACCTACCGGACGACCTGGATGGCCTCCGTGCGAGGGGCGGCGGGAAGGAGCATCCGGAACTCGGTGCCGACGCCCTCCTTGCTCGTCACGTCCATGGATCCGCCGTGGGCGAGCATGATCGCCCGGGTGATCGTGAGCCCGAGCCCCACCCCGGGGACCGCGTTCTGCGTCGCCGTCGATGCGCGGAAGAAACGTGTGAACAGCATTCCCTGCTCGTCTTCGGGGATCCCGACGCCGGTGTCCCTGACCGCGAGCTCGACCGCTCCGTCGAGCATCCGCACGCTCGCCGTGACCCGCCCGCCGGAGCCCGTGAACTTGATCGCGTTCGAGAGGAGGTTGTCGAGCGCCTGACCGATCCGCCCCGCGTCGATCGACAGACGCACAGGAGCGGTCGGCACCTCGGCGACGATCTCGATCCCTTCGCGCTGTGCGTGGGGTCCGGCGGACTCCACGGCATTGCGCACGAGCTCGACGACGTCGGCCTCTCGGCGCTCGAGCGGGAACCTGCCGGACTCGACCTGAGCGGTGAAGAGCAGGTCGCCCACGAGATTGAGCAGTCTCTGCGCGTTGCGCTCGATGATCCCGACGAACTCCTGCTGATCGGTCGTGAGCGGCTGGGCAGGGTCGTTCTGCAGCAGATCGAGGAATCCGATGATCGCGCTCAGCGGTGTGCGGAGCTCATGCGAGATCATGCCGACGAACTCGTCCTTCATGCGCGCGACCTCGACTGCCCTGGTCTCGTCGGTGATCACGAGCAGGTAGCCGTGTCTGGAGCCGTCCGAGTCCTGGTACGGCGACACCGTCATACGCGCGGGCACGGAGGATCCGCCGACCGTCGTGACGTCGATGTGGGAGTCGACCGACAGCCCCGAGTCGGCCTCGTCGAACAGCGCCCGCAGTCCGGGGTGCAGTCCGTCCTCGGTGCGCTCCGCACCCTGCGGGGCGAACTGCGCGAGCACCGTCGGCTCGAAGAACCTGTCGACTCGCACCTCGGCGAGTGCCTCGCGAACGGGCATGCCCAGCAGACGCACAGCGCCGGGGTTCCAGGCGCTGATCGTGCCGCAATTGTCGGTGGCGATGACCGCCTGCCCGGTGATCGAGTTCCACAGGCTCGTGAACGACTCCGACAGGCCGCGGTACTGCTGCTCACTGGCGCTGAGTTTCTCGAGCATCGCCTGGTTCGCGACGAGTGCGGCGGTCCGCTCGGCGACGAGAGCCTCGGCCTGCGACGTGCGCAATCGCTGCAGTCTGGACAGCTCGTTGACGATCGCGCCCACCGTCGCGAACACGAGCGGGCCGATGATGCCGCGCAGCCAGGCGGCAGAATCCTCGGGCGGATCGATGATGTTCGGCATCAACAGCGCGATCGAGGTGAAGATCCCGACGATGAAGACCTGCCTGCGACCGGGAGCTGCCGCGATCCAGATCACGGGCAGGAGGACGAGCGAGGAGAACAGCGACGTCGCTCCGCCGGTGCCTGCACGCAGCGCGCCGATTCCCAGGATGCTGACGATGGGGATCAGCATCACGACCCAGCCGTCGTACACCCCGCGAGCGGAGAGGACGCCGGCCAGCGCCGTGACAGCGGCGACCGCGAGGATGCCGGTGATCGCGACGATCGCGTCGGTGACGGGCACCCCCGGAATCGCCCACATCAGGAGCGCGGCTACGCCGACGGCTATCGCTGTCGGCCCCTGTTTCATCAACGGCGTCGGATTGTCGAAGTAGCGGCGCCACCCGCGTTCCATCGACGCCTGCATCACCGTGCTCGTCGTCATCGCGGCACCCCGCGGAGGAGTCTGCGCAGGTCTGCTCCGACGATCGGCTTGGGCAGTGCCCCGTCAGCCTCAGGGTAGTCGGCCACGTCGAGCACCGAACTCACGATCAGGAAACAGTCGGGAAACCTGTCACGCACCTGGCGGGCGCACTCCTCGCCGGTGATGCCCGGCAGCAGGAGGTCGATCACCGCGACAACCGGGTTCATCCCCGCGAAGGCGGCGATCGCGGTCTCCGCGTCCATCGCCGCGAACACATCGAATCCCTCACGGTCGAGATACCGCTGCAGGAGATCCATCTGATCAGCGCTGTCCTCGACGACGAGGGCCAGCGGCCGCGCGCTCATCGCAGGAACAGCTCTCGCACGATGACGATCACGACGACGATGCCGAGGGCGAGGAGCGCCTGCGGGATGAGGCGCTTCTCGCGACGGGCATCCGTCGCGATCTCCTCCTCCTCGGCGCTGCGCGAAGGTGCTTCGGTCATGAGTCGACCCGTCCGATCTTCTCGGTCTTGATCCATGCGGCGTCGGCGTGACGCCATTCCTTGATGTACGAATCGACGGTGATGGCGCAGAGCAGCGAGCCGTATCCGCACACGTACAGGAGCAGCCCGGCGAAGAACCGTCCGCCGGGGAGCGGCTCGACGGTGCGCGCGAGCCAGATGCCGAGCATCGAGATCGGGCCCCAGAGGTAGAAGATAACCGCCCACGTGAATCGGGTCTGGTCTGTGACCGCGAGTCCGAGTTCGCTCAGCCCCGCGTCGAACAGCCAGGGGAAGAGGGCTATGGCCATCAGGATCAATGCACCGAGCCCCGGGAACATCAGCGCTTCACGCCACGACTGACGCCCGATCCGCGGATCCAGCTGCACCGCGTAGAGCATCGAGAAGAGGTAGATGCAGGCGGCCGCGATCCACATGAAGCGGAACACGAACTCGGCGATGTCGCTGTGCAGGACCAGCAGCACGAGGAGGGCGGATGCCGCGAGGATCATGAAGGCCGGGAGGAGCAGGATCGTGAACCACGCGAGCCCGAACGAGAAGCTCCCCAGATTGTGCACCCGGCTGGGGCGGAACCACAGCGTGCGATAGATCGACGTCAGTTGCACGTTGCCTCGCGCCCACCGCAGTCGCTGCTTCCAGAGGCTGTCGATCGTACGGGGCTCCTCGGCGAGAACGACCGCGTGCGGCTCGAAGACCATGCGCCGGCCGGCGAGCTGCCCTTCGAACGTCGTCATGGTGTCCTCGGCGAGCGTGCCGGTCGGGATTCGACCGCCGATCGCCTCGAGGTTCGCGCGCGAGTGCAGCTGCGCACCGCCGGCGAGGCAGGCGATCGCGCCGCCCACGTTCTGGGTCCGGCGCGCCGAGAGCTGGCCGATCACGTACTCGATCGCGATGAAGCGCGTCAGATAGTTGCGGTCTCGGCTGCCCTCGGCGATGTACGCGGTGACCGCCCCGACCTTCTCGTCGGCGAGGTGCCTGCTCATTTTGCGCAGCGAGTCGCGCGCGAAGATGACGTCGGCGTCCATGATCAGCACGGCCTCGGTCCACTCATCCGCGAGGACGATCTCGAGACCGTGGTTCAGCGTGTGCGCCTTGCCCTGGCCGCCCTGGTCGCGGCGCAGATGCACGACGCGACCGGGGTACGCCTGGGCCTTTGCCGCCACGACCGCGGGGGTGTCGTCGGTCGACGCGTCATCGATCACGAAGATCCGGAGTCGATCCGCCGGATACTCCAGTTGCGTCAGTCGGTCGATCGCCTGGCCGAGCACCAGGCCCTCGTTCCAGGCGGGAATCAGCACGGCGATGCGAGGGTGATACGGAGCGGCCTTGCCGTAGTGATTGCGGAACGCGTGCAGGGGCAGCACGAGGAACTGCAGGCCCGTGTTGACGACGGGAAGCGTGCCGACGAACACGCAGATCAGCAGGATGACGACCACGACGGTCTCGACCCAGGTGAGCTCCGGCATCAGCGCTGCGCCTCCCGCTCGCCCAGGAGCTCGGCGACGCGTGAATAGCGCCCCACCTCGGACGCCACGTGGCTGTCGGTGGAGGCGACGAGCTCGGCTCCCGCATCACGCAGGGCATCGAGCAGGGGGATGCCTGGACACCCCCACTTCTCGTTCACCTCGACCATCGTGTCGGTCTCTGCGGCGGCCTTCGCCCAGGCGGCGATCCGTTCCGCGCCGAGGTCGCCTTCGGCCAGCCCGATCTTCGGGAGGAGGGAGAAGCAGTGCGCCAGCTGGTTGCCCGGGTGGCGGCGCATGGCGGCGATCAGCGCCGACACCAGCTGGTCGAGCGCATCCTCCGAGCCCCAGCCGGCGGCGATCCGCTCGCGCACGGCACTCGGGCTGAGCGGCCCCTCGACGCCCGGGAACTGGTGGTCGGCGATCAGGATGCGATCGATCCCCGCGGGCAGCACGGGGATGTCGAGCGCGCCCGAGGCATCCAGGATCTTCGCCTCCACGCCGGTCAGGACCGTGAGCCCCTCGGGAACGCGCAGGTCGCGCGCCGCGCTGAGGTACTCGGGCACCCATGTGGTGGTGCTGCGGACGTGATCGACGAGGCGGAGCGTCTCAAGACCCGCGACGGATGCGGCCGTGACGTTCTCGGCGAGCGTCGAGACGGCATCGTCCGAGAACGTCGAGTGGACGTGGTGATCGCCTCGCAGCAGGGCGTGGGTCACAGCTCCTCCTGATGCCCGGCGTGCGCGGACACGAGCACCTCGTCGACCTCGACGGTGATGTCTTCGAGGAAGCGCACGGAGGCGACCTCGCGGAACAGGATGTTCGTGGGGATGTCGCGCCCGAGGAACAGGTCCGCGACGAGCGAGGGGATGTCCACCCCCGCCGCGATGGTGAGTGGAAGCGCTCCGGGAAACCGCGGGTTGACCTCGAGCAGCACGGCCCGCCCCTCGCGGTCACGGCGGAGCTGCACGTTGGCGACGCCGACGAGACCGATGGCCCGCGCGATGGCAGCGGCGGTCTCTTCGAGCTCAGGGTCGTGCACGGTACGGCCGGCGATCGCCACACCCGAGTCGACTCTGGCGCGGGTGCGGGGTACGGCGGCGACTACGGTTCCAGCGGCATCCGCGATCACGTCGACCGAGTATTCCTCGCCCGGAAGGTAGTCCTGGACGATGAGTCCTTCATCCAGCGGCAGCGATTCGAGCGCCGCGCGATCGGGCACCATGCGGACGCCCCGGCTGCCCGCGCCCTGACGGGGCTTGGCGAAGACCGGGAACTCCCAGTCGACGGCGGCCGCGTCAGCCCCGGCGAGCACCGTGCGCGGAGTGCGACCGGTGGACTCGCAGCGTTCGGCGAGCAGCAGCTTGTCGAGCGCCACCGAGAGCGTGTCCTGGGACGGCGCTGCGAGCACGGCGGGCGCGAGCTCGTCGCGGCGTCCGGCCAGCGCGATCAGCTCGACGTCGACGGTCGAGATCACGAGGTCGAGCCGGTCCTCGGCCACCATCCGCGAGATCGCCGGCACGAAGTCCTCGTCTCGACCGGGCGGCACGAGACGACGATGCGTCGGGGGCACCAAGTAGATGCCGCTCGCCCAGCCGTCCATGTCGGCGGCGAAGACCTCGAGGTCGGAGCGACGCAGGAGGGAGCGGATCACGGCGACTCCGGCGGGACCTCCCGCGCCGGTCACCAGTACGCGTGCAGACATCAGCTCTCCCGCCGTGCGAGTTCGTGGGCGCCGATGAACTCGGCAGTCTCGCGCACGACCTCGAGCGGCTCCACGGCCGCTCCCCCGCCGAAACGCGACCAGTATCGGGCGGTGGCGGTCACGAAGTCGGGCTCGAGGTAGTCCCGCATCGCGGTCTGCGAGGCGAAGCACTCGAGCAGCCGGAGTTTCTGAGGGAGGTCCTGGTCGATGCGGACGAAGCGCGTCGGCCGGAAGTCGATCGTCGACGAAGGACTCTGATAGCAGGCAACGGTGCCCACCCGCCTGGTGGCGGCGATCGTCGCCTCGCTCACAGCCCGGTGGTCCTGGTGGCGGTCATGACTGGAGTGCGTGTAGACGATCGTCGGTCGCACCTCCTGCACGACTTCCTCGATCAGACGCACCGTCGCGCCGCCGCCGGAGATCTCCGTGTCGACGAGGTCCTTCAGGAAGAGCCGGGCGCCCAGCATGTCGGCGGATGCCAGCGACTCGTGCTGACGACTCTCGGCGTCTCCTCCGCGTGAGCCGCGAGAGAGAGTCAGCACCGTGATCGAGTCGCCTGCGCGTGCGTGAGCGGCGAGGATGCCGCCGACGCCGATCTCGACGTCGTCGGGGTGAGCACCGATCGCGAGAACCACCTCCCGCGAGCGGTTCGCCTCGCGTCGGGCGCGCCCCTCGGCCGCGAGCCGTGCGACGGCCTCGACCAGTCGCGCGTTGTCGAGCGGCTTGGTCAGGAACTCGTCCGCCTGCGCTCGCAAGGCCGAGACGGCGTATTCGACCGAGACGTGCGCGGTCATCACGATGACCGGCACGAGCGGATCCTTCCGGCGGAGTTCCGCGAGGAGCTCGAGTCCGTCGAGACCGGGCATCTCGATGTCGGTGACGACGACGTCCGGAGTGAAGAGTGCGAGGCGTTCGACCGCTGCGAGGCCGTCCTCGGCGACCACGACTTCGCAGCCGGCCCGCCTCTCGAGCACGGTCTTGACGAGCAGGGCGACGTCAGGGTCGTCGTCGACGACCAGGACGCGGGGTGCATCCTGAGGCATATCTGCAGCTCTCAATGGGGAGGTTCCCTGCCGGTCATGCTCCGGCAAGCGGCTCGCGACGCCCTTCGCGTCAGGAGCCCGAGGAAAATCGAGCGGGTATCCCTAAATACTGGCATACCGAGTCGTCACCGGATGCGACTCGATCCCCCGGGCATCCGGTCGCGTCACGATGCGGTGCGCGCAGCCCGCTTCTCCTCCTGGAACACACGGATCGCCTCGTACCGCTCCGCCGATCGCGCACGGCGTTTGGTCGCCTCATCCTCACGATTCTTGCGCGGCGCAGTAGTCGTCAGGTCATCGAGGAGCGCTCTGGTGGCGCGCGCGATCTCTTCGACGGCACGATCGAAAACAACCTGGTTCACCCGGGACGGTGTGGTGGTCCCGGCGATCTTGCGCACGAACTGCAACGCGGCATCACGACACTCGTGGTCTGTGGCGGCGGGCTCGAGGTTGTTCAGAGGGACGATGTTGCGGCACATACCGGCACGGTACGCCGCGGCGCGGACATGCGGAAGGCCTCGGTCGAGGGATGGCGCACGCGGCGCGTCCCTCAGTACGCTCGGCTACGAACGCGGAGACCCCAGCGACCGCCCACGCAGATCGGAGCGACCATGACGAACCCTCCACCGCCCGGAGACTCGCAGTACACCCCGCCGGCATGGGACGGCGCGGCCCCGGCTGCGGACCCTCCCACGAACCCGGCCGCATACCCGGTCGCCGGCCCCGGCTATACGACCCCGCCGCCCGCGCCTGCAGGGAACGGACTCGCGATCGCCGGACTCGTCCTCGCTTTCGTGGTCGCCCCGCTCGGTCTCATCCTCAGCATCGTCGCCGCCGTCAAGCTCGGCAAGGCCGGGGCTTCGAAGGGGCTCGCGATCGCGGGCATCATCGTCGGTGCGGTGATCACGATCCTGTGGATCATCGGCATCGTGCTGCTCGTGACGGTGTTCGCGAACCTGTTCTCGATGTGCGCCGAACTCGGCCCGGGCGTCTGGCAGGTCGATGGCGTCACCTACACCTGCAGCTGAGCGCACGCAGAAGAGGGGGGGGGGGGGGGGGGGGGGGGGGGGGGGGG